>JAJZPF010000004.1 GCA_021811315.1 bacterium | reverse complement strand
ATTCCCTAGCTTAAGCAGGCGGCTTTCCTCGGCCTATTAGTTCTGATGAACCGCCGTATACCGAACGGTACGTACGGTGGTGTGGTGAGGACGGCGGGTGAACTAATCACCCGCCTCCTACCCGATTTAAGCGGGCCGGTTATTTCTTAAGGGTTTTGATGAATTTGACAAGTTCTTTGACCTGGGCTTCGGTGAGCCTGCTTTTGAAAGCGGGCATTTTGCCTTTGCCGCCGAGGATCGGCTTTGCCAGCTCTTCGCCGGTTTTTTCCTGGATCGCCGCGCCGGTAAGATCGAGGGCGGAAGGCTCCAGCTTGAACATCTTGGCCATGGACGGGTTTCCCTTCCCGTCCTTGCCGTGGCAGGAAGCGCATTTGGCTTTATAGTCGGCGTTGCCGGCGGCTTTGGCCGCGGGGGCCTTGGCGGCGGGCGCGGTCTCAGGGGCCTTTGCGGGGACGGCTGCGGCCTCCGGCGCTTTTGCTTCGGCGGCTTTCGCGTCCGGAGCTTTAAGGTAGGAAACGAGGGCCGCTATTTCTTCCGCGGTAAGCCTGGCCTTATGCGCGGGCATCTTGCCTTTGCCGGCGGAGATTATGGCGGCGATATCCGCGTCGCTCATCGCGAGGAAGGCCTTGTCGGTCAGGTCCATGGCCGCGGGTTCCACCTTGAACATCTTCACCATGGCGGGAGCGCCTTTCCTGTCCTTGGCGTGGCAGGAAACGCACATCTTGCCGAAATTCGCGGCCGGCTCGGCGGAGAAGGACGGGAGGGCTTGCGCGCAAAAAAGAAGAACGCCGGAGACCGCTACGATATTTATTTTCATATTGATTCCTTTGTCTTTTCCCAGGGGGGGAGAAGATAGAGAAGGGCGGCGAGAATGAAGAGCGGGAGGATCCCCAGCCCGATAGCGCTGAGCAGGCCTTCGCGCCCGGCCAATTCCATCTTATAGGTGGTGAAGCCGAGGAAGCTCTTGGAGAAGAACTGCCCGCCTATCACCACGTTCCACCTCATGGCCAGGATGCCGATCAGGGCGAGGGTTCCGGCGAGGGCGTAGAAGATCTTGCGCGCTTTTTCCGGGAGCTCCACCAGCTGCACGGTTCCGAGCAGGAAGATCGGAGTGATCGAGCCCATGATGATCTGGATCAGGATCATGCTGACGAACAGCTTCCCTTCCACCAGCAGGCTGATGATGTCGAAGTGCTCCTCGGCCTCGTAGACGGTCTGCAGGCTTTCCAGCATTTCAAGGGAGAAAGCCACGATGATGGCCGTCAGCAGGAATTTGCCGATGGTGTCCAGGCAGGGCATGTCTATCTTCACGTTGCGCGCCCAGCAGGCGAGCATATAGACCAGCATCACGCCGGCGATGCCGGAGGCCATCGCCGAGAAGATGAAGATCACGGGCATCAGCGGCGTGGACCACCAGGGGTTGGCCTTGATGGAGCCGAAGATGAAGCCGACGTAGCCGTGCAGGAGCAGGGCCGAGGGCAGGCCGACCACCGTGAGTATGCGGCCCAGCTTGTCGTCAATTTCCAGCGAGCGGGGGGAGATATTGGTCACGCCCAGGGTGAGGACCTTGTAAAAAAGGCGCTTGGGCCAGAACTTCTCGGAGAGCGACCATTCCACGATCTCCTTGCGGTAATCCAGCCAGACTTCCATCAGCAGGACGACCATGAGGTACCAGAGGTAGACGAAGCCGAACATGGCCATGGCCGAGGAGGTATGCGGCGTCATGAAGATCTCGATGCCGCGCTCGGGGTGGCCGAGGTGCACGTTGAGCGGCAGCGGCGCCACCAGCAGGAAGGCCAGGGCTACCAGCAGGGAAAGCCGGTAGATGGGCTTTATCGCTTTTACGTCGAAGACCCGCTCCAGGGAGGCGAGGACGAAAGCGCCGGCGACGAGGCCGGTGATGTAAGGGTAAAGAACGATGAGGACGCTCCACTGGAGCTCCAGCTCGTTGGGGTAGATAAAGCCGGAAACCTTGCCCAGGGCCCCGCGCAGCATTTCGATTATAGCCATGTCCATCAGCGGACCTCCTTGTCGAGTCCCTTGTAGACTATTTTAGGCTGCGTTCCTAGGTTGGGCTTCAGCACCTGGGTATTCTCGGTCTCGAAGAACTTTGAAATAGCGCTCTTCGGGTCGCTGAGGTCGCCGAACATGCGCGCGCCGGTGGGGCAGACCTCGACGCAGGCGGTCTTGAGGCCCTTCTTGATGCGGTGATAGCAGAGCGTGCATTTGTCGGCCGTGTGGGTAATCGGGTTGAAGAACCGGCTCCCGTAGGGGCAGGCCTGGATGCAGTAGCGGCAGCCGATGCAGTACTTCTTGTCCACCAGGACCACGCCGTCCTCCGACAGGAAGGTGGCGCCAACGGGGCAGACCTGCACGCAGGGGGCGTTCTCGCAGTGGTTGCAGATCTTGGGCACGAAAAAGCTCTTGGTGACGGTTTCCGGGTCGGCGGGCGGGAGGTAGCCGTCCAGGCCGCCGTTGGGCGAGTCGACGTTGACCTCGCCGCTGCGCCTGAGGATATAGCGCTCTACCCAGGTGCGGAAATAGAAAGGCTCGCGGGGAACTTCGTTCTCCGTCTTGCAGGCGTCCACGCAGCGGGCGCAGCCGATGCACTTGTTGACGTCGATGGCGTAGCCCCAATAAGGCTTCTTTCTCTTCCAGGCGGGCTCGCGGAAGAATTTCTCCGCGGCCTGCACGGGGGTGCTGAAAGCTTTCGACACGAGCACCAGCGCGGCGCCGGCGGCTGTCTTCAGGAACTGTTTTCGGCTGAAGTTTTTCATAATGGTCATTTGGGCTGGTGAGGCTGATGGCACATATTGCAGGGAGCGTCGGGATTGTGCTCTTTAAGGTCTACCTGCGGGTATTTCGCGGGCTTGGAGATGGTCCTTTCGTGGCAATGGCCGCAGAAAGCCCTCATCTCGGCTTCCTTGGGCCTGCGTGGCTTATTGTCGGACTTGGGGTTCTCCGCGTGGCCCAGCAGCGCGCCGTGGCAGCTCTCGCAGCTGATGCCGCGGTGGCTGGACTTGGCTTTGTCGGCGGTCTGCTGCGCGTGGCATTTCTTGCAGGCGTCAGGCCCCGCGTAATGAAGGGGCAGGGCGGCGATCTCATCTACCGAGTCGGCGCGGTAATGGCCCAGCTTGCCGAAGCTTTTCGGAACGAGCAGGCTGCGCACGAACAGGAAGCCGACCAAGGCGACCGCGAATATTATGACGACGCGAATTAAATGCTGGAAATCTTTCATATATTGATATTTTACAATAAATCGCAGGACGGTTTTACAACCCGGGGTTTTCGTTTCCTATCCGGCCGGCGGTTATCAGGACGGAGGGCGCGGGGGCGGCGGCCGCGAACCGCGAGACCCAGATGCTAAGCTCGTACAGGCCGAACATCGGGGCCGCGAAGACCATCATATTGAAAATATCGGGGGTCGGGGTGAGGATAGCGGCGGCTATGAAGATCAGCACTATGGCGTAGCGGTACTTGCTCCGGAGCAGGCGGTGGTTGATGACGCCGGCCTTCGTGAGGATATAGCTCAGGACCGGCATTTCGAAAACGAGCCCGGTGCCCAGTATGGTCCAGGTAATGAAGGAAATATAGCTCTGGGCCGAGATAAGCGGCTGCAGGTCCTCCCCGGCGAAACCGAGGAGGAATTTGAGCGCGGGCGGAATGAAGATGTAATAGGAGAACAGGACCCCGGCCGAGAAAGCGAACATGACCCAGCCCACGAAGGCGAAAACATTGCCTTTAAGCCCGGGGCCGGCGGCGGGCTCCACGAATTTCCAGACCTGGTAAAGCAGGAACGGCATTGAAATTATCAGGCCGGCCGTAAAGGAGATATTGAGGTAGACGGACAGCGCCTCAGTGGGGGAAAAGAACACCAGCTTGTCCACGGTCCCGGCTATCGGGTGCTTTATGATCCTGAACAGCAGGGAGGAATAGTTGAAGGAAACCCCGAAGGCGCAGGCGAGGAAGATCAGCGAAGAGATAAGCCTGCGTCTTAATTCGTCTATGTGGGAGGACAAAGAAAGGGTGGGGTCCATTACGGGGCCGGGTCTGTCCGTAAATTATTGCTTCGGCTGTTTGTCGTTCGGGGAGGGCTTCTCGTCCGCGGGGTCTTCCCGCATCGCTTTCTTGAATTCCTTTATCGTGGTGGCCACGGACTTGCCGAGCTCCGGAAGCTTGTTCGCCCCGAAAAGAAGAACGCAGATAAAACCTATAAAAAGCAGTTCTGGTGTGCCCATGCCTAGTATCCTCATATAGTTCCCTCCGAACGCCGGCTTCCCGCGTTCACTATATATATTATACCACTTAGAGTGCCCGGCCATTAGGCCCACGAATACCGGCGTAATTTAGATATAATAATTTCAGGAGGACTTATGGCTAAAATATTGATAATTGACGATGATCCCGATATAGTGGAGTCGATGCGCATAATCCTGGAAAGCTGCCGGCACAAAGTGAAGGTGGCTAAGAACGGGGCTGAAGGCCTTAAAGAGGCCAAGGCGGCCAAATACGACCTGATCATCCTGGACGTCATGATGGAGACCATGAGCACCGGTTTCGAGGTGGCCCGCAGCCTCAGGGAAAGCCGCGACAATAAAGCCGTGCCGATCCTGATGCTGACCGCGATAAAAGAAAGCACCGGCCTGGACTTCAACAGCGAGGTCGGGGACAAGGACTGGCTGCCGGTCAACGCCTACCTGGAAAAACCGCTGAA
Organism: bacterium; assembly: GCA_021811315.1. GTDB lineage: Bacteria > Elusimicrobiota > Elusimicrobia > Elusimicrobiales > UBA9959 > UBA9959. The sequence goes on along the minus strand of JAJZPF010000004.1, from coordinate 120,996 downwards.
GCCGAACGAGCTCCTGGTCAAAGTGGAAGCTCTGCTCAAGGGCGCCGTTCCTAAAGGGAAATGACGCTTTGACGGACGCCGCACAGGAGCAGCAGGACGGTCTGGCAGAAAGCCTTTACTGGCTCATCCGCCTGCGCTGGTTCGCCGTGGGAGGGGTGGTCTTTACCACCCTCCTCGCCGGCCGGGCGCTCCACGCGGGGCTGAACTACGGGGTGCTTTATTCCATAGCGGCCGGGCTGGGCGTTTATAACTTCCTTTTTCTCCTGTATCTGAACCGGGTCCGGGCGGCCGCCAGGTCCGACCTCCCTGTGATAACGAACCGCCTGGCCAATGCCCAGATCCCGCTGGACCTGCTGTGCCTGGCGGCCCTGCTGCACTTTTCCGGCGGGCCGGAAAATCCTTTCGCTTATTATTTTTTCTTCCACATGATAATCGCGAGTATTTTGCTCTCGCGGCGGGCCAGCTACCTGCAGGCCGCTTTCGCCTCCGTTCTTTTTATTTCGGTCAGCGGGTTGGAGTACAGCGGGCGGTGGGCTCACTATTGCATAAACGGGCCGGGGCTCTGCTTCCTCGGCGCGGGGCCGCTGCCGCTGCTCGGCTCCTCCGCGGCTTTCGTCAGCACCCTGTTCATCGCGGTCTACATGGCGAGCTCCGTCTCGCTCAAGCTCAGGCGGAAGGAGGCCACGCTGCGCGAGGCCAACCTGCAGCTGAAAGAAAAAGACAAGATAAAGAGCAACTACGTCCTGCGCGTTTCGCACGACGTGAAAGAGCACCTGGCCGCTATCCAGGCCTGCCTGGACCCCGTCCTGCACGGCCTTACCGGGCCGCTGGCCCCGGCCCAGGAAGGGCTGCTGCGCAGGTCCTACGCCAGGACCGAAAAATTGCTCGTTTTCGTCAAGGCTCTGCTCGAGATAACGCGCCTGAAGCTGAGCAAGAAAATGGAGACGGGGCCGTTCTCGCTGCTGAAAACGGCGGAGAACGCCGTGCGCCTGGTCGAGGAGCGGGCCGCGGAGAAAAAAATAAAGCTCGCCTGGTCGGTCGCCCCGGGCGTGGATGTCATCAACGGCGCGCAGATCTATATCGAGGAAACTATCGCTAATTTCCTCGCCAATTCGATCAAGTACACCCCCGAGGGCGGCAGCGTGGAACTCAGCATAAAGGACGAGGGGGAAAAGGTGCGGATACGCGTCACCGATACGGGCATAGGCGTGCCCGCGGACGATCTCCCGCATCTTTTCGAAGAATTCTTCAGGGCCAGGAACGCCAGGGCCACGGAGCGGAACGGGACCGGCCTGGGGCTTTCCATCGCCAAAGAAGTCGCCGAGAAGCACAAAGGCAGCATCTGGGCGGAGTCGCAGGAGGGCAAGGGCTCCTCGTTCTACCTTATACTGCCTAAGAACGCCGGCTGACCGGACAAGGAACCCGCAAATGCCCGTGAACGTTACCTGCGCCTGCGGCGCCGTCTACAACCTTAAAGACGAATACGCCGGCTCGCGGCTGGCCTGCCCCAAATGCGGGGCGGCCATCGCCGTGCCCGCGCTCCCGCCGGCCCCCCCGGTGCATGCCCAGGGCGGGGACGCCGCTTTCGCCCGCGACAAATTCCTCCTGAACCAGCAGCACCTGGCCATCCGCGAGAAATACGACGTGGCCGACGAAGCCGGGACCCCGCTGATGTTCGTGGAGCGCCCCCGCTATATTTTCCTTAACGTCCTAGCCATCTTCGCCGGCCTCTTCGCCGGCCTGGCCAATCTGGTTTTCTTCGGGGCGCTCGGGACCGGCGTTAAAAAAGGCGGCGGCGATCCCTTGCTGGTTATCCTCCTTTCTCTCTGGGCCGTCTACGGCAGTTTCCTGGTGGTCTACCTCGTGGCGGCCGGCCTCGCTAAAAAGCGCCATATCACTATCTACCGCGATGAAAGCAAGGCGGAGACGCTCCTCCGGGTGCTGCAGGAGAGCAAGATACAGATCCTTACCGCTTCTTTCGCCGTGCTGGACCCGCAGGGAGTCCGGGTCGCCAGGATCTTTAAAAATCGCCTCCAGAATATCCTCCGGAAGCGCTGGTATTGCCACGACGGCGCCGGCGCGGCCCTCTTCACCGCCAAGGAGGATTCGATGATCCTCTCCATGCTGCGCTTCTTCCTCGGCAGTTTTTTCGGGCTCCTGCGCACCAACTACATGATCTATGACCGGGGCGGGAATATCCTGGGAGAGTTCAACCGCAAGCTGACCATCCTGGACCGCTATGTGCTGGACATGAGCGCGGATTCCCGCCGCTCGATCGACCGGCGCGCGGCTTTGGCCATGGGCGTGCTGCTGGATACGGGGGAAAAGCGCTGATGCCCGAAAGCGCGAGGAAGATCACCGCGGAGATGCTGGCGGAAGACCCCTTCCACCCGTCCAGGGTGGATTTCGAGAAAGGGATGTCGGCGGCGCCCGTTTTCGCGATGTTCCTTATCGCCGCCAATATAATAATTTTCGCCTGGGAGATCAGGACCGGCGCGCTTAAAAGCAGCGCGGCCATAATAGCGGCCGGCGCCATCTACGGCGAAAAGGTCTTCGCCGGCCAAAGCTGGCGCCTGGCGACGGGCATGTTCCTGCACGGCGGCTACGGCCACCTTATAGGCAACTGCCTCGCGCTTTACGTGCTGGGCCTGGCTTCGGAGCGCGCCTGGGGGCGCATGCGGGCCCTGTTCATCTATTTTTTCAGCGGCCTTACCGCCTCCTTTATCAGCGCTTTCATGCAGCCCAAGCCGGCCGTGGGCGCTTCCGGCGCCATCTTCGGGCTCCTCGGCGCGGCCGTGGTCTTCTTTTACCGCTACAGCGGCTCGCTCCACCTGCGCGACAGGCGCATAGGGGCCGCGCTGCTGGCCTGGGGGGCTTTCCAGCTTATCATGGGCGTGCTTACGCCCTATGTGGACAACTGGGCCCATTTCGGCGGCCTGGGGGCGGGGATAATTTTCGGCTTCACCCTGCCGGCCGGCCTGTTCGAAAACGACGGACCATCAGTTAAGGCTTGAAGAAGCCTTCCTGAGCTTGCTCACCCAGAGCGCTATTTCCACCAGGTCCAGGTCGTTTATCTCCGGGAAGCGGCCCGCCGCGGGCAATGATCTTACCGTGGCCCCCTTGCCCTCGAAGCGGATAAGGGCGATAGCGCTCCCGCCGTACTTCACTTCATAAGCCGGCGCGCCGTCGCTGTAAAATTCCGGCCACTTCAGCGAGCGGTAGATATGGGCGGTGAGCGCGCCCGCCTTCCTCGCCCGGTAACCCCCGGTAAGCCATTCCTTTACCGTCCATTTCATAAAGCCTCCTTCCCCCGCAGCGTATATCCCTTAAATAGCATAGCAGGCGAACCCGACAAGGGCTTGTCGGGTTGGTTCCGGCGAAATTAATTATTTAGAACGGGGCGCTATTTTATACAATTTAACTGCAGACTATACGGAGGTTCAATGTTCAAACTTCTTCTCTCTTTTTGCGTCCTGCTCGCCCCCGCGGTCCTTTCCGCTTCGGAAGAAGCGAAAGACCCGTACATGAGCGCCCTGGTAAAAGAGCTGGACCGCTCCTTTACCGGCCTTAAAAATTCCGAAAAAACCCCGCTTTATTACCTGGGCTACGAGCTGACGGTTTCCAAGTACCATTACCTGGCCGCCAAGCTGGGCGCTCTCGACGGCGACGCCGACTACAGCAGCAGCAAGCTCGACATAGACATGCGCGTGAACACGATGGACCTGGACAATACCCACCAGGTGAAAGGGAACATGGCCTGGACCAGCGGCGGGCAGTCCCTGGACCTGCCGGTGGCGATGGAGGGGAACGAGGACGCGCTGCGGGCCCGCATCTGGGAATATACCGACAAGGCCTACAAGAAAGCGCAGGAGAATTTCACCAAGGTGAAGATGAACAAGGCCGTGACCGCCGCCGAGGACGACCCCTCGGGCGACTTCTCGCCGTCAAAGCCGGAGGATTTCTACGAGACCGTAACTCTGCCGGAGCCGGACCTGGCCGCCTGGCGCGAGCGCCTTAAAAAGCATTCCGCCCGCCTGGCCGGCTACGGCTATATCTACGATTCCGGCCTTACGCTGAGCTACGAAAACGAGAACCGCTACCTGGTGAACAGCGAGGGCACCCGCGTGAAGACCGGCAATAATTATATTACGCTGACCTATTATCTCACCAGCCGCACCACTGACGGGATGGAACTGAGCCGCGGCGAATATTACAATACCGATTCTTTCGCCGGCCTGCCCTCCGAGGAGAAGGTGAACTCCGATATGGACCGCTCCATAGCCGAGCTTAAAGCTTTGAAAGACGCCCCGATAGTGGAGCCTTACAGCGGCCCCGCCATCCTTAAGGCCCGCGCCGCCGGCGTTTATTTCCACGAGATAATCGGCCACCGCATGGAAGGCCACCGCCAGAAGCTGGAGGACTCGGGCCAGACCTTCGCCAAGAAAGTGGGGCAGAAGATCACTTCCGATATCGTAACTCTTTACGACGACCCCAACGTGAAGGAATTCCGCGGCATACCGCTGCGCGGCTATTACCGCTACGACGACGAAGGCGTAAGGTCCCAGCGGGTCAGCATAGTCGAGAACGGCGTCCTGAAGGGTTTCCTGATGAGCCGCTCCCCTATCCGCGGCTTCCCGGCCTCGAACGGCCACGGCCGGCGCTCTTCCGGAAAACCTATAGTCGCGCGCATGGGCAATTTGTTCATGAAGCCTTCGGTGACCAGCACCTACCCGGAGCTGCGGGAGAAGCTTATAGAGGAATGTAAAAAACAGAACAAGCCTTTCGGGCTGGTCTTCGACGATATCTCCGGCGGGTTTACCAATACCGACCGCGGCAACGCCCAGGCTTTCAAGGTGCTCCCGCTCCTGGTCTACAAGGTTTACACCGACGGGCGCCCCGACCAAGTGGTGCGCGGGGTGGACATAGTGGGCACGCCCATAACCAGCTTCAGCAAGATCGCCGCCGCGGCCGACGACGACGCCGTCTTCAACGGGACCTGCGGCGCCGAGTCCGGCTGGGTTCCTGTCTCCTCGGTCTCGCCCAGCGTGCTCATCAGCGAGATGGAAGTGGAGAAGTCCCAGAAATCGCAGGAAAAGCCGCCGGTGCTGAACCCGCCGCTGCACGACGAAGCTATGCTAGTGCCGCATAATAAGAGCTATGCTCCTCAGGCGGCCAAGTGAAGGACAAGGCCATGAAAAAATCAATAATTATAACTTTGCTTTTTACCGCGCTCTTCGCCCCCGCTAAGGCCGCGAACGCCGCCCCTCCCGCGGACGACAAGGTCTTCGCCGCGATGAAGGACGAGATGGCCCGCTCCATGGCCAAGCTCAATATGGACAATCTGGGCAAGCCGTATTTCCTGTCCTACCATATCGGGGACGGCCACTCCTTCAGCGTCACGGCGGACTTCGGCGCGGTCGAGAACCTCAACTCCTCGGATTACCGCCGGCTCAAGGTGGACCTGCGCGCCGGCACGCCGAAGTTCGATAACAGCAACTACGCCCCCAACATGTGGGAGGGCTACCGCGCGGAGACCGACTGGAATATCGCGCTGGACGATAATTACGACGCGCTGCGCTTCGCCGTCTGGTCGGCCACGGACAAGGCCTATAAAAAGGCCCTGGAGACGCTCTCCAAGAAGAAGGCCTTCGTGGAATCAAAGAACATGACCGAGCTTTACGACGATATGACCCCCCAGGCGCCGTACGAGCTGTACCGGACCTTCGCCGTCGAGCGCCTGGACGAGAAGCTCTGGGGCGAGAACGTCCGCAAGGTTTCCGCCGTATTCCTTAAATACCCCGAGGTAAAGTATTCCTCCGTGCGCCTGCACTTCAATTCCGGCGGGGTGCGCTACCTTAACAGCGAGGGCTCCGCCAACAGGCAGCCCTCCTGCGACGGGGACGTCTCCATAACGGCTTCCGGCTACGCGCCCGACGGCTTCCGCCTCAAAGCTTCCCATGTCTACGATTTCTGCCTGGCCAAGGACGCGCCCTCCCTTGAGACGCTTCTGGCCAAGGCCGACGAGATAGGGAAGAACCTGGCCCGCATGAGCAAGTCGGAGCCGATAAAGGCTTATATCGGTCCCGTCCTGTTCGAGAAAGACGCCGCCGGCAAGTTCTTCGAGACCCTGCTGGTGAACAACGTGGCCAACCCGCGCGAAGTGTGGACCGAGAAAAGCCGCTGGTCGGAGGAAACGGTCTACCGCCGGTCGGGGGAACTGGTGGAGCGCCTCGGGATGCGCGTGACCTCGCCTTTCCTCAACGTCGTGGACGACCCCACCGTCCGCTATCACGAGGGAGTGCCGCTTTCCGGCTTCTACGAAGTCGACGACGAGGGCGTGCCGGCGCAGAAGATAAAGCTGGTGACCAAAGGCAAGCTGACCGAGTATTATATGTCCAGGGCGGCGACCCGGGACTTTAACAAGTCCAACGGCCACGGCAGGGGGGACTTCAGCGAATATCCCGCCGGCTCTCCCTCCAATGTCTTCATAATTCCCGAGGACAACCCGGCCAAAGTGCTTCCCATGCCGGGGCTGAAGAAAAAATTCCTCGACCTCTGCAAAGAGCAGGAGCTCGACTACTGCATCCTGGTAAAAGGGCTGGACAGCCTGTACGGGCCTTTCTCCGCCTGGAAGGTCTACCTCGACGGCCGCGAGGAGCCGGTGCACGGTATCGAGTTCACCGGAACCAGCCTGCGCGCGCTGCGCGACATAACCGCCGTCTCAAAAGAGACCTATGTCTACAACCTGGCCTGGAGCACGCCGGGCACCATCGTGACGCCCTCCATACTGGTGCAGGAGATGGAGATCAAGAAGACCGAAGAAAAGCCGGAGAAGAAACCGTACCTGGGCCATCCCTATTTCGCTAAATAGGCGCGGGCCTGCGCAGCATGCGAACGTCAACTCTGAAGTTTAAGCTCGCCGCCGCCGCGGCGGTCCTGTGCCTGCTGGCGCCGCCCGCGCTGGCGCGCCCGCGCGGCGACGAGCGTAATACTTTGAGGTCCCTGTACACTCCGGAGTACCTGGCGTTCAAAAAGCGCATAATGGCCGAGTTCACCAAAGCCGGCCCCGGGCGCTTCAGCGAATTCGTAAAGCGCGGCAAGTTCGGCAGGGATACGGGCGGCGATAAGAACCAGAAGGTCCTGGCCCTGACCTTCGACGCCTGCGGCGGGCGCCACAGCGGCTATAATAAGAAGCTGATCGAATACCTGCGCCGGGAACAGATCCCGGCCACGCTTTTTATCACCGGCCTCTGGATAGAGAAGAACAGGGACACTTTCGCGGAGCTGGCCAAAGACCCGCTTTTCGAGATAGAGAACCACGGGCTGCTGCACCGCCTCTGCTCCACCGAAGGGCGGACCATGTACGGCGTGCACTCTACGCGCGACCTGGGCGACGTGATAGACGAAATGGAGCTGGGCGCGCGCAAGATCAACGACCTGTCCGGCCGGCGCCCTATCTTTTTCCGCTCGGCCACGGCCTACACCGACGAGCTTTCCCTCAAAGTGGCGGAGCGCCTCGGGATGGAAGTCGTGAGCTACGACATTCTTTCCGGGGACGCTACGCATTCCTCGGCCAAAACTATGAGCGCCAATATTCTTAAAGGGGCGCGGCACGGCGCCGTGGTCATAATGCATTTTAACCACCCCGGTTGGGCGGAGCGCGAGGCGCTGCAGCTGGCCGTCCCCGAGCTTCGTAAGCGCGGCTATGATTTCATAAAGCTGGAAGACTTTTCAATGAAATAGTCCTGTCCGGGCGGTACGCGCGAAAAAAAGAGCCCCCGTTTCGCGGGGGCTCTTTTTTCGCGGCTTCCGGGTCAGCTGCTCTTCGCGGGTTTCAGCCTGTAGTAGCGCAGCGGCTTCGCGACGTTCTTGGCCTCGGTCTCGAACGGGCCCTCGAAGCGCAGGCCGGCGGCGAGGCCGGCTTTTTGCAGGGCCGTCCTGACCGAATCCATCACCAGGGTTTCGCGGAAGCCCGCTTTCGACTGGAGGCGGGCCGTCTGGTTCATGCCGCTGGAGAAGGCGGTGAAGTCGTGGTTCGGGCCGAACAGGCCGACGGCGGTGGGGCAGAGGTTCAGGCCCGAGGCCACGCCGAGCCCTTTCGCTTTTATCTTCGCCGCCAGGCCGCGGTAGCGCGGCAGGGTCCCCAGCCTCGCGGTGAACTTCTGTATCTCCAGCGCCGCGAGCGCGGCCGCCCGCGCGCATTTCGCCGGCGAGTCCCGGAAGAAGGGCGGGCCGAAGTGAATGATCACGCAGTCGCCGACCATCTTGTCGAAAGTCCCGCCGTGCTCCCAGGCTATGCGCACGGCCCCTTCGCTCCATAAGTCCACGAACTCGCCTATCCTGTCCGGGCGGCGGAGGCCTTTTTCGCACAGCTTGGTGAAAGAATTGATGTCCGAATAAAGTATGACCAGGTCCTTCACCCGCGGCGACAAATGCTTGCGCATATAGTCGGGGTCGCTCAGGAGCTCCGACACCGTGGAGGGGGAGAAGAACTTGGCCATGTGGCGGCGCTCGCGGTTATAGTCTATCAGGCGCTGGCTTATCGAATTGGCGAAGATGTTCATCAGGTCGCGCCCGAAAGTGGAAAGGCCGCCTTCCACGTCGGCGACCAGCTTGCCGAGCTGGCCGGCCCCGGCGGCATGCCCGCTGAGCGTGAACCCCATCCCTTCGTCCAGCCCGAGCAGCCTGCGCACCATATGCCTGTCCGGGTCCAGCAGGTGTATGCCGTGGGTTTTGATCGCGAGGCTGAGGGCTTTATGCGGCCGCTGCTCCGAATCGTGCACGCAGCGGCTGCCGCGGTAGATGCGGTACTGGATGCGCTCGCCCTCGGCGGCGTCGTCGTTACGGTAGACCAGGCCCAGGTGGCGGAAAGGGATCTCGGCGTGCAGCGCGCCGACGGCCTCGTCGATGGCTTCGCGCAGGACGCTGCGGGTCAGGCAGCGCGTGACCCGCTCCATCAGCTTCTGCTTCAGCGCCGCGCTGTGTATGCCCCAGAGGGTCCCGTCCAGTTCCTCGCAGACCGCGTCGAGGCAGGCGAGATAATTTTCGTCCAGGGCCGCCGGGCCGCGGTGGCCGAAGGCCAGGGTCCCGACCCTGCGGCCGTCGAGGTCGAGCGGCTTGGAGACCCAGTTCAGCCCGCGCGAAGCTTTTACGGACGCCCGGCCCGGGGTTTTTCCGAGGTCGAAAGACGGCGCGGCTTTCCAGCTGAAAATTTCTTTTTCAAGGTCCTCGTTGCGGGTCTCGAGGGCGGCGGCCGCGGCGCCGAATTCCGCGGCGATCCTGGGCAGGAAAATTTCAAGCGTGGCTTTCAGCCCGAGTTTTTTTCTCGCGCAGGTTTCGAGGATGGCGTCCGCAAATTTATTGACGGCGTGGGGATCTTTCGCGCAAATATTTTTATTTATTTTCATTTGTGGATACCGGGCGGCCCTTTATAACAGGATCCAACAATTATAATATAAAAGCAAAAGCGGATGAATATTTTTAAAGATCGCGACCCCCCTTGACAAGTCAAGTTCCGTCTGTTATACTAATTTTGTAGTCTTGATCTTTTAAGAGCGCCGTCGGTGTGGTTGCGGAGGGTGGCGGGTTGGCCCGGCCCCGGCGCGGTTTCCCCTGTTTCGCGGCCAGCTTCGGTTTCGGCGTTCTTGCGGGCGCCGGAGTTTTTCGGTCAGCTGCGGCGCGTTCAGGCGTTCTCCGGTCCGTCTCCCGCCCTTAGGGCGGCGCGGTTTGCCGGGGTCCTGGTTCGGCGGCGCCCGTCCTTCGACGGCTGTCCTGCTCCCGGGTGGGTGTACCGGTTCCGGCGCTTCGCGCCTGCGGTTCCCGGTTCGCTCCTTACGTAGTGTGCGCGGTTGCGGTATATGCGGTCCTGGCCCGTGTGCCATAATGAAGAGCCCCCGTTCCCGGGGGCTCTCATTTTTACGCCGTAAAAGCTTCCAGGCGCCTTTCATATACATAGGGCGCGCCGGCATTTGGTAAAATTAAGGCGCTGACCTTATGATGAAAAGTTTCAAAATATCGCTCCTGGCGCTCGCGGCCGCTGTGGCCTGCGCGGGGCAGGCGCGCGCGCTGGTGGTCACCGGGCTGGACGCGGCGGAGGAAACTGATTTCGAACAGTTCGCAGGAAAGCGCGTGGGGCTCATCACCAACCAGACCGGGGTGGACCGGCAGGGGCGGAGCTCGGTGGACGCGCTGTTCGCCTCCCGCAAGGCCAAACTGGTCGCCATCTTCAGCCCGGAGCACGGTTTCCGCGGGAATGCCGCCGACGGCGAGATCATCTCCAACTCCACCGACCCGGTCACCGGTCTTCCTATTTACAGCCTTTACGGAAGCGTCCACCGGCCCACTTCAGCGATGCTTGCCGGCATAGACGTGCTTGTGTTCGACATACAGGACATAGGAGCAAGGTTCTACACCTACCTCACCACCATGGCGCTCTGCATGGAGGAAGCGGGCAAACGCAAGATCCCTTTCGTGGTCCTGGACCGGCCCAACCCCATAAGCGGGATGGTGCTGGAGGGGCCCGTGCTTCCGGCCAATATCCAGGATTTTACCGGCTACTTCCCGGTTCCGGTGCGCCACGCGATGACGGCCGGGGAAATAGCGCTTCTGCATAAAGACCTCCGCGGTATCAAAGTGGACCTCTCCGTGGTGAAGCTGCGGGGCTGGGACAGGGCCGCTTTTTACGACGACACCGGCCTGGCCTGGGTGAACCCTTCCCCTAATATCCGCAATATCGACGCCGCCATCATGTACCCTGGCATTGGCGGTTTCGAATCCACCAATATGGCGGTCGGCCGCGGCACGGACGCGCCTTTCCTGTGGTTCGGCGCGCCCTGGCTGGACGCGGAGCGCCTGGTCAATACGCTTAACGCCGCCGGCCTGCCGGGCGTGAGCTTCCGCGCCGAAAACAAAACCCCGGAGAAAGACATCTACGCCGGGAAGCTGTGCCATGGCGTGCGGATGGAGATAAAGGACCGGGGCGCGGTGCGGCCCATGGACATCTTCGTGCGGGCCGTATGCGCCCTGCGCGACAAGGCTTATTACCGGGATTTCCGGTTCGACGAGGAAGCCCTGCGGCTTATAGCGGGCAATAACGTTTACAAGGCGGTGTTCGAATCCAAGGACCCGCCGGAAAAGATCATCGCGGATTTCCAGGCCCAGTGCCGGGACTTCGACAAGCTCCGCGGCAAGTACCTGCTTTATTGAGATAGACCGGGGGGTGGCGCCGCTTCATGACGGCGCTGTAAAGGGATAAAAGTGACCGAACCGTACCTGGCGCAAGCGCTCTCTATCTGGAACTCGCCCGAGTTCCAGGCGCTGTTGACCCCTTTCCGTACCCTGAGCAGCATAAGCGCGATGTTCTGGATGCTCGCGCGCCTGTCCGGGCTGCTCATGGCCGCGCTCAAGCACTTCCTTTTCGAGGAAGTAAGCGCCCTGCTTTATATCCTCTACGCCATCGTCCTTTCCGTCGTCTACGCGGCCATGATGTTCTACACCTCCATGACGGGGGCCTGGCATCCGTCCCTGCTCTGGCGCGAGGTCTGCGGCTTCGGCTTCATGTACGTGATGCTCGGCGTTACCTTTATGGACAGCTCCACCAGGCGGCTTAAGCCCCACACGCCGATAGGTTTCTTCCTGGGCTTGTGCGCCTACCTCTTTCTGGCCAGGGCGCCCTCCCTGGCGCACCAGCCAGCGCTGGTCGAGTTCCACCGCGTGCTCGAACTTTTCGCCGCCGGCGGCTGGGGCAATGTGATGACCGCGCTGACGGTGGCGGTGATGAGCTGGTCGCTTCTTTATATGACAGTCAAAGAGGTCGCCTTCGGGTTGAGCCCTCTTCTGTACCGCCTGCGCATTATCAAGACTCCGCCCGTCCGTTTCGATTTCAGCCGGCCCGGCGGGGAAGACGGAGAGAGGAGCCGCGCCGTCGTCCCGTCCCTGGCCCGCTCTTTTTTCCTTCTTACGATGCTTCTCGGCGTGGCCGGCCTGGCGGCTTACTGGTGGCCGAAGCTGCGCGCTGCCGGCGCGGCCGCGGCCCCGGCCCTCCAGAGCCGGGCTCAATCCCCGGAAGCGGCGGCAGCGGCGGCCAAGCTTGGGCGCGTCCTTCCAGCCGTCTCTTTCGCGGCGGTCAGCGCTCTGCCGCGGCAGGGAACCATGGCCGACCTGGCCATCCCCGTTTTCCAGACCCTGCTCTCCGCGCCCCGCGAGGCCGACCGCTGGCTCGCGGCCGCGGCTCTCGACCGGCTGGACCCGGGTTTCCGGATCTCCCAGGGCGAGCTCTTCAGCTCTACGGCCGCGGCGGCGGCTCTGCCTTGTTCCTGGAACAGGCGGTCCTTCCAGGCGCTGATGCTTCCGCTGCCTGGCGACGACCCGGCCAAGACCCGCACCTGGTGGATATCCGACGGCCGCGGGGTACATTTTACTGGAGTGGGCCCGGGGGAGTTCCGGGAAGTGCCCGGCTCCAGCGCCTGCGCCGTGGCAGCTTTCGGCTCTACGGGCGGCTCCGTGCTTCTGGCTTTCACCGAGGCGCCCCAGGAGCAAGGCGGGGCTGTGCAGCTCTGGCTGTCGGCTTACGACCCTGAACACCGCGAGATCATCGCCGCCGCGCGCGTGGGTGCGAACGCGGCGGGGGAATTCGAGCTTTCCGCCACGGAGACCGGGGTGGCCTGGGCCGATGCGCCCGTGAGTTCCGCGGCAGCGGCCTGCAGCGGCAACTGCGGCAAGGTTCTGGGGAGCCAGGTCCTGTCGCTTACCACTGAATCCCTGGTGGAATACCGCAGCGCCAGGGCGGCGGACGGCGCTATCAGGATAGTTCCGCTTTCGGAACAGACTTTCGCGCGCAGCGGGCTGGACCGGAACTACAAATTCCTGCCGACCTTCGAAATGGCTTTCCAGTTCGACCCCGTCGCGGGCTTCCTGAACCGCTGGTACCGCCTGGCCAAACTTGCCGACGGCCGCCGCTGCGTCAGCGTCGCGCTGGACCCGGCCCTGCCCGGCCTGGAGACTGCCGCCGCCTGGGCCTGCGACCGCTGAGGAAAGGCGCCTGCTATTTTTATGATGAAAATTACCGGTTGGCTGATCTTTCTCTGCCTTGCTTTCCTCTTTACCGGCGCGGCGGGGGCGGAGGCTTGGACGGTAAAGATGAAGGCCGTAAACGGCAGGGCGGCCTACTCTCACGCGCAGGCTAGTCCTTTAGGAAAGCAGTCCAACTTTAACGGCAAGCCGCAGATGCGCGGCGGTGGCCCTGCGCGTGAAATTATCTTTAATACCTTTCTAAATACCCCGGAGGACGGGCTCTTCAGGCTCGATTACCAGGTAGAGCTCGCCGGCGAGCAGCGCGCCAGGCCGCCTTTCCAGGCCGGTGGCAAAGTGCTTCTGCGCCCGGGCAAGCCCGTGCTCGCCGCCGAGGCCGGAGGCTGGAAATTTATCGTGGAGCTGCAGGGGGAAGCCGGAGAAAAATCCCGGCAGGAAAGATCCGGGACCCTGGAGACCCGCCTGAAATGCGGAAGGACCTCCTACCCGGCCAATTTCGTTTACCTGCCGGACGAGCAGTACAGCGCCGTGCTTTACAGCCAGGAGGGCGATACGGTGCGCAAGTTCATGGTGGGCCTGCTGCCTAAAAGCCCCGGCGAGGGCGGGACTTTCCTGCTGCAGTACACCCTGCTGCTGAAAGAGGGAGGGAAAATCCTGGCCGAAGGACAGGGCGAACTCATCCTCGAACCCGGCGGCGAGAAACTTACCGCCGCAGCCGGCAAGGACTGCGTCTTCTCGGCCAAGGCCCTTCGCTGAAAAACCGGGGCCAGCGCTTATTTATAGAATTTGTAGCTGATCCTGCCGTAGTGCCGGCCGGAGTCCGGGTGGGCGTTAAGCCCGAGCTTCATCATAACCGCCACCGAAACCTCGCCGAAAGCCGGGCCTATCTCCCGCACCTCGGCCCTAACGCATTTGCCGGTGGCCACCACGCAGACTTCCGCCGTTTTATAGAGCAGCTCCCTGTGTCCCCTCGGGACCACGACGTAGGGGACCTCTATCGCGTTAACTTTGCCGGTGGCGGTCTCGTTCTGGTGCGAGCCGTCCTTCCAGACGGAGCTGAAGCCGTTTTTCTTCTGGTATTCTACCCAGGGTTTCTTGTCCCCGGCGGTGAGCTTTTTCCCGTCCGAGCAGACATTGGTCTGGGCGGTGGTTATCGAATAGAAGGGCGCCGCTTTGTCGCTTAGAAATTGCCCGTCCAGCGCGTCTTCGGAACCGGGGACCATGGTCGGGGCCGGTATCGGAAGTTCCTGGGCGCCGCTTTGTATGTCTTTCAGGCTGACGCCGCCCAGGTCGAAGGCATAAGCCGGAGCCGCCAGAAGCGCCGCGGCAAGGAAGATAAGTTGTTTCATATAGTTAACCTGGTCCTTGATAATAGGATACGCCAAAGATGGCCGTAATATCAGGGCCCAAGGGCTATAAGTGTAATAGGCCTATCGGCCCCGCGAATAAAGGGGAGGGAAAGGTTCCGGGAGACTTCCCGAAGCCCCCGGCCGTACCGCCGGGGTGCGTCTTACTTGAGGTCTGAAGCGCAGTGCGCGCACTTTACCGCTTTGAGCGGTATCGTGGACAGGCAGAGCGGGCACTCTTTGGTGGTGGGCGCGGAGGCCGAAGCAGGTTTTTCAAGGCGTTTTTTAAGGTTGTTCATCTGGCTGATCATGATGAAAATGGCCCCGGCTACTATCAGGAAGTTTATGACGGTGTTCAGGAACAAGCCGTAGTTTATAGTGGCGGCGCCGGCTTTCTGCGCTTCGGCCAGGCTTGTATAGGCGGTTCCGGACAGGTTTATGTAGAGGCTGGAGAAATCCACCCCGCCGGTAAGCTTGCCGATAGGGGGCATGATAACGTCGTTCACCAGCGAGCCCACTATCTTGCCGAAAGCGCCGCCGATGATGACGCCGACGGCCATATCCACCACATTGCCGCGCATTATAAATTCTTTGAAGTCTTTGAGCATGGTTTTTCCTCCTTAATTATCCATCGTCTAGTAGTTCACTATTATGGTCATGCCTGTCGTCGTGTCGGTCTTTTTGAAGCCGGCCGAGGGGCTGTTCGAGTATTTCCAGAGATAGGAGGTCTTAAGCGAGAAGTGGGTGGAAATAGAGGCAACCAGGGCTGTTTCGGCGTTCATGCGGTAGCCCTTCGAATCTTTCAGGTTGCCGAGGTACTCGAAGTCCTGGCTGGCATTGGCCGTGGCGGAGAGATTCCTTATATATTTGCCGTAGCCGCGGTAGGTTCCGAAAGACTGGTTCTCCACGTGGATGCGGTCTTCGAAGATATAGCCGCCGCCGACTTCCACGAACATTTTATCTTCCGCGCGGTCTATCAGGGTGCGCCCCAAGCCGAGGCCCAGGTCGTAGCGGCTCAGGATGCCGGCGAAGCGGTTCTTGTCCAGGGAGACTTTTTCGAAAGTGTAATTCCTGCCGGAAAACTTCCAGCTGACCTTCTCCGAGGCGTTGTACTGCTCGGCGGTCACCGTGTTTTTGCTCTTGGTTCCAAGGCCGCCGGCGGCCAGTTCCAGCGCGGCTTTCTCCCAGTCATAGTTGAACAGGTTCTTGCCCGCCGTAGTAGAGGTCTTTGAATTGCCGGAGGTCTGCACGTAAGAGAGCTCGGCGGCGTCTTTCCACTTCTTGGGCGCGGCGTCCTGCGCCATCGCCGAAGCCGCGAAGGATATCAATACGAGCGTAAATATTATTTTCATCTTGTCTCCTTAAAAAGGCGCAGCAGATCTTACGAGGATATTATACATTAGAGTTTATGTTTAAGAAGTGCGCAGGAAAACTACCGGCCTATAGACCGCCTGAAAGACCCTGCCTCCTGACCGGTTCGTCTGCTATACTATTTTGAATATGAATGTGAAAATATCCCGTTTCGACGTCTTCACCGCCGCGGAAGAACTTTGGAAGGCGTATTTCGACCATGCGGACGCTATACAGCTGGAGATAGACCCGGAAAACCCGCCGCTGCCGCGCGAGAAGCGCAAGGCGCTGCTCAGGTCGGCTTTCAGTATCCCTTACGTGAACAAGTATATCTACCTGGCCCTGACCGAAAGCGGCGAAGCCGGCGGCCTGGCTTCGCTGTCGGCGGAGAATCAGAAGTCTCCTTCTTACCAGGCCAATAAGCATGTATGCAATATGAACCTTTCGGTGCTTGAGAAGCACCGGCGCAAAGGGCTCGGTACGAAACTCCTTAAGCACTTGACCGCCGAACTCGCCGCCAGGGAATCAGCCGTCACGGAATTCCTTTCGCCGGTAGTTCTGGACTCCGGGCGGGGTTTCTTTGACCGTTCAGGCGGCACGGTCTCCCTGCAGCAATCCGAGAACCGCCTCTACCTTAAGGACGTGGATTGGGCCCTGGTAGAGGCCTGGGCCGCCGAAGGGGCGCGTAAGAACCCGGCCACAACTTTCATAAATACTTGTGTCATCCCTGAAGCGGATATAAATAATTTCAGCGAGATCTATACCGAGACCATGAACCAGCAGCCTTTAGGGGATATCGCGGTCAGGATCGTGATCACGCCCGCGCAGATACGCCTGCACGAGGAGCACAGCCGCGCCGACGGGGTTGAAAATATCACCATCTATACCAGGGAGAAGGACGGCAGCGTCAGCGGCCTGACGGAGACCGGGTATATCAAAGAAGCGGGGCACAAAGTCTGGCAGATGCTTACCGGAGTGAGGGCCAGCGCCCGCGGCCGCGGCCTTGGCAAAGTCCTCAAGGCCCTGATGCTGCTCCACATCAGGAAGGCCTACCCCGGAGTTAAATATATAGCGACCGGCAATGCCGACTCCAACGCCCCGATGCTCGCTATAAACAGCAAGCTCGGTTTCAAAAAATACCTGCCGGTTTTCCTGTACAAACTTAAAATTAAATAAAAGAATTCTCCCTTTAAGGGCGGGTTCTCCGGCTTTGCCCCGGCCCGTAAAGGCTTGCCTTTTCGGGTAATTGACAAAAAAACGCCGATATTATCTAATCCTGGGAGAAAGGGAAAGGGGTTTCCCGATAATAGAAAAAGGGTTAAAAAGGGGGGTAAAATGGAACCATCACAGGTATTGGACAAGGTCCTTGAAGAGCGCAGGCCGCTCAAGACCATTGCCAGGGGAACGGCCGTGGAAGGCGTGGTCGGCCTCGCGGCGGCGGTGCTGTCGATAGTCGGGCTGGCGGGGATGTATCCCGAGACTTTTCTCCCGGTATCGATCGTAGTGCTCGGCGCCGCAATGATAATAGAGGCCAGGATGGTGATAAGGCGTTTCTATTCCGTAATGCAGGAGCTGGGCGAGGTCCAGGGCTCGCGCACTACTTCAGGCGGGATGTCCATAGAGATCCTGGCCGGAATAGCCGGGGTGACGATGGGGCTGCTCGCCCTGATGGGCGTTAATCCCGCCATGCTCTGCTCTTCGGCGGTCCTGGTTTTCGGCGCCGCGGTGCTCTTCAGCATAGGCACCATAACGATGGTAAACTCGATCATCGCAAGCGGCTTCTCGAAGAACCCGCTTCTCCGGGGGATGGCCGCCTCGGTGTACGCGGCGTCTTCGGATGTGCGCGTGCTGGTCGGGATGGGGACGCTGACGCTCGGCATCATCGCCGTGGTCGGCATCCACGCGCAGACCCTGGCGCAGGTCGGCGTGCTGGCGGTGGGAGGCTCGCTGTTCCTCGAGACCTTCGCCCTCGGAGAGAAGCTCGCGGACATGTTCCAGGATAACCGCCCCTGAAAAAGGGAACCGGGCAGGAGGCTCCCTGGCCGGGAGCCTCTTTTCAGGCGGCAGCGCGGTGAACTCCCGCGAAAAGGCGGCCGGCTTTTCGCGGGTTCCTGATATGGCCGAGGAAGGGGGAGCATGAAGAGGTTTTTATATTTCTCCTGCATTTTCCTGCTTATGGGACGGGCCGCCGCCGCCGCGGACCCTTACCGGGTTCTGGCCGAAAAGCTGTCCGTCCAGGCCGGTAAAAAAATTAAAACCGCGGCTGTCCTGCCTTTCGCCTGCGCCGAAGGTTCCGGGACCTCCCTGGACGGCAGGGTTCTGGGCGAGCGGCTCACGACGGAACTGATAAACCTCGGCAAGTTCACCGTCATAGATCCCGGTCAGTACGCAAAAGAGCTGGCGGAGTTTTCCTTCAAACCGGAAGCTGGAGCCGGGCCGGAGCTTCTGCGCGGGCTCAGGAAGAAATTAGATGTGGACGCGGTCATCACCGGGATGTCCGCCGACCTTGGCGACGGGCGCGCCGAGCTGAATGTCCGGCTTGTAAATACTGACAGCGGAGCGAGCCTCGCCGCCGGAAGGGCCGTGGTCCCAAGGGACTGGGCCGCCCAGGTCAAACCCGGCAATCTGCGCGCTTCCCTGCGCGCCCTGGCGAAGCAAAGGGTGAAAACCTCCGCTACCCCAGAATGGGCGGAATTCGGCAGGCTGAAAGCCGCCAGCCTGGCCACCAGGCTTTCTATAGTTTCGCTCGGCGGAAAGGAAAAGCTGGCCGATTTCGAGATAGACGCCTGGAAAACCTATCCGGCGGAGGCGGTGAATACGGTATATTTTTTCTGCGCCGCGACCGACTGCGGGGCCATAGGCGTGACCGGCGAGGGTTATTTCAAGGCCTACTTCCCCGACGGCTTCGTGCTTAGGCTGGACGAGGCCGGGGACGTGCAGGACTGCTATTACCCGGAAAGGTCTTATGCCAGGCTGAAGATGCGCCTTCTGGCCAAACGGTGGGGCGCCCGGAACATGGTGCAGGCCGAGGAATGGGGTAAATTCCAGGAAGTTATGGATTACAAATATGTCCCGGTCCCGGACAAGCGCGACCCGGATTCCCTCAGGACCGAGATAGACAAGTGGAAAACCTCGTACGACGAGAAAGTAACCGGGATGTTCTCTCCCGAAACTCCGGACCACCCCGATTTTTATAAAGCGACCTTCTCCGACGGCTTCACCCTGGTTTTTGACGGCCCATCCGGCGCCATAGAAACCTGCGAATACCTGGAACCTCCAGCTTAACGAGTGCGCGGTGGCAGCGGGCGGGCCGGGTTAGCAAAACCTTCCGTAGGCCGAGGCTTGCGCAGCGCCGAGGCCGGAGGAGGAGTGAGGCCATGGTGTGGCCGAACGCGTTTTGCGTTCCGGCCCGCCCGCCGCCACCACGGATATGTGAAGCCGCCATAAATATTCCGCGACAAGCCCTTGTCGGGTTCGCCTGCTATAATATAGGTGTGAACCCTGAAGAGACATTGAAAAAACGCTGGGGGTACGACACCTTCAAGCCGCTCCAGAAAGAGGCCATCGAGGCCGCGCTTTCCGGGCGGGACTGTCTTGTCGTCCTCCCCACCGGCGGCGGAAAAAGTCTCTGCTACCAGATGCCGGCGGCGATGGGCCGCGGTTTGGTGCTCGTCGTTTCACCGCTCATAGCCCTGATGGACGACCAGGTGGCGGCCGCGCGCGAAGCCGGCCTCGCCGCCGACGCTCTTCATTCCAATTTAAAGGTCGGACCCAAAAGGGAAGCCTACCAGAACCTCGCTAACGGCACTACCGAACTTTTATATGTAAGCCCCGAGCGCCTGCTGACCGGGGATCTTTACGAACTGATAGCCCCGCGCCTTATCCTCGCCGCCGTGGACGAAGCGCACTGCGTTTCGCACTGGGGGCACGAGTTCCGCCCCGAATACCGCCGCCTCACCGAGGCGCTTGACCTCTTTCCAAAGGCGGCCCGCATGGCGCTCACGGCCACCGCCACGCCTATAGTGCAGGAAGACATCCGGACGCAGTTGGCTTTGCGCGACCCCGAAATACTCATCGGCCACCCTGACCGGCCTAACCTTATTTACCGCGCCTTCCCGCGCCGGGACCAGTCCAAACAGGTCCTGGAGGTTGTGCGCCGCCACCCGGGCGAGGGGGGGATAGTTTACGCCCAGACCCGCAAAGACGTTGAGCGCCTGGCCGCCAGCCTGAAGAAAGAGGGCGTCTCAAGCGCGCCTTACCACGCCGGGCTCAACGCCGAAGAGCGCCGCAGCGCGCAGGATAATTTCGTGAACGAGCGGCTCGACGTGATCGTCGCCACCATAGCTTTCGGCATGGGCATAGACCGTTCAAATGTGCGCTACGTGGTGCACGCGAATACTCCCCGCTCGGTGGAGCATTATCAGCAGGAGAGCGGCCGCGCCGGCCGCGACGGCCTTCCCGCCGACTGCACTCTTTTGTTCTCGGCCGCCGATCTGGCCACGCACCGCTGGATGGCAAAGAAGGACGTGACTCTTTCGGCCGAGCGCGAGCGCGCTCTTGAAAAACAATTGCGGGATATAGGCCGCTATGCCGTGGCCCCCGTCTGCCGCCACGGCCAGCTGGCAAGTCATTTCAGCGCGCCTTACCCCGTGGTCCCTCAGGCCGCGGAGGGTTGCGGGGCCTGCGACGTCTGCCTCGGCGAGACCAAAGGGTTGTCGGACGAAGAAGCCCTGCTTACCGCGAAGAAAGTTCTGAGCGCGGCCTGGCGCGCCGAGGGCCGCTACGGCACCGGCTATGTAGTGAACCTGCTTCTGGGCCGGATCAATGACCGCATGACCGCGAACGGCCACGACTTGCTCAAGGTCTTCGGCCTGCTCAAAGAGGCGGGGGAACCCGCCGTGCGCTCCTGGATAGACCAGCTTATCGTACAGGATTATCTCGAAGTGACCGAGGATAATGAATACCCGCTTCTCCGCATAACAGCCGAAGGCAAAGCCCTCTGCCAGGACAAGGGCACGGTGCGCCTCGGCCTGCCTGTACCCCCTAAAGCCGTAAAGAAAAAGGCCAAGGCTTTCCAGAAAGCGGAAAAAGCCGGCGTCACCTTCCTTGAGGCCGATAAAGAATTGTTCGAAAAACTGCGCGCCCTGCGCCGCAGCGTGGCCGATAAGAAAGGTATCCCTCCTTACGTTATCTGCCATGACACCGTGCTTATAGAGATGGCCGCCGCGAAGCCGCGGTCCCTTGAAGCCCTGCGCGGGATGAAGGGCATGGGTGAAAAGCGCATAGAAAAATACGGCCAGCTTTTCCTGGACGTGATAGCCGGCGGCGGTTTTTAAGTTCAGCCTCCTCTCTCCGATTCAAATTATATCCGCAAGCTTATAAGGCCTATGGTGTTCATAGGCCCTAAAACATAGGCAGCCTGGGACTTTCGCCTGATGAGGGAAAGCCGCGCTTCTCGTATACTTATAGTATTGAAGCAGGGTTTTTAATCAGGGGAGGATAAGTAAATGAAAAAATTAGCGGCGCTTTTAACCTTAGGACTTTCTTTCGGTTTAAGTTTTCCCGCGGCGGCCCAGCAAGGCCCGGGAAACCATCAGCCCAATCCGGGCGTGCAGCAGCCTTCCAATGACCCGACCCCGGCGCAGATCTTCGGCTTGTTCGGAGCCCTCGTCAATGCGGCCAACGGCGGGCAGTCCCCGTTCGGCGGAAATCCCGGCGGGCATAACGGCGGCTATCCCGGCAACCATCCCGGCGGGCACAATGGCGGCTATCCCGGCCCCGGCTGGCATAACGGGCCCCCTTACTACCCTCCCGTGCCGCAGCCCCAGCCCTGGCCCCCGCAGCCCGGCCCCTGGCAGGGCCAGTTCCAGACCCTCAACAGCATCGGCAGCTATTCCTCTAATAGCGACGCCGCGAGTGCCAGGGACATGGCGATGGGCGCTCTATCTTACCTCAGGCTCCAGGTCATGGAATCCCGCGTCGAATATAATTCCGGCTGGCGCTATGTGATCAAATACACTTCGCAGCAGCCTCTCCCCGTCGCCCAGTACCGCGGCGGTTCCTACTCCTCCTCCAGCGACGCCAAAGCGGCGGCCGACAGGACGGCGGAAGTTCTGAAGACGCAGGGAAAGGTCATCGTGGAGATGCCTGTGTTCTACAGCAATGGCTGGACCTACATCGTGGGCTATGTCAGCCTGAACCAGTATCCCTATCAGAACGAGCAGCTCCAGAAGCTGCCCAGCATCGGCAGCTATTCCTCCTCGAGCGAGGCCGCGGCCGCCAGGGATTACGCCCTGCGCGTGATGTCCGACTTCAGGATCCCGGTCATGGAATCCCGCGTGGAATACAATTCCGGCTGGCGCTTCGAGATAGTCTATAACGCGCCCCAGCCGCTTTACGTGCAGCAGTACCGCGGCGGTTCGTATTCCTCCTCCAGCGACGCCAGGAATTCCGCCGAGCAGACCGCTTCGGCCATGGCCGCGCAGAGAAATATCGTGATAGAGAAGCCGGTGTTCTATAACAGCGGCTGGACCTATATCATCGGCTATATCAGCAGGGGCTGGTAAAAAAACAAGAGTATGAATGGCGGGCGCGGAGGATATCCGCGCCCGCTATTTTTATTTCGGCCCGACGTTAAACCAGCCGCGGAATATATTCTAAGGCTACCCCTGTTCCAAAACAGGCAGTTCCAAAACATACCATAAAATAGGTATTGAAAAATGGCTATTCCTCTGCTATAACATGGCTGGGTAATATAAGTCACACTGGGTTATAAAAGGGGCTTTATGTGTCTTGCGACCGGAGGTGTAAGCCTTAAACGGCTTATGCTTTCGGTATTTTATTTTTAAAGTCGTACAGGGGTTGTATCCTGGGTTACACTGCAAAGTAAGTCATCCAACCAATTAGGGAGTAAAATATGAAGCATTTTATCAAAATGGTTTCCGTGCTGGTTTTTGCCGTCCTGCTTTCCGGTTGTCTGCCGCATGAAAAATTAACAGGGCGGGTGATAGATACAGCGGGGCCGGTGCCGGAAGCCGCTGTGCTTGGCATGGTATGGATAGAGGACGCCGATAAAGCCAGGTCCGCGCCTGATACTGAAGATCTTAAACCAGAGGAACGTACCACGGCCTTTGAAAAAGATATGAAAGACCGCGGCCTGCCTGTGGCTTACGCCCGCGCTTTCAGCGACAAGGATGGCTGGTTCACGCTTGATAAGCTGAATTTCAGCGCCGAAACCAGGAAAGCGGTCAAGGCGATGAAGCAGCCTAAGATAACCCGGATAACCGTATTCGCCTTCCAGCGCGGATACCTCAAGCACGCGGTAACTACCTTTCCAAAACCAATTGCTGAAGAGTTGCCCCCGGCCACCATAATGCTGGCTAGGCCAGAAAGCTGGAAAGAGCTGGCCTTGGATAGTTCTTATAGGATGCTCAGGCGGGATGAATATGATGCCGGTTATTCAAAAGAATTCGGGGCCACCAAGGAAGAAAAGGAATGGTTCCTGGAATATACAAATTCAAACCTGAATAAAGCCTATGCTGAAAGTAACATTAAGGGTGACAAAAGATGGGAAGAGGACTGCGGCCATGATTATAACGACGTGATAATATCTACAGCCGGAATGCAACGCAACCCCGTCCGCGAGAAATGCAACCGGTTGCTGCATCAGATGGGCGTGCTGCGCGAATGGAAAAAAGAGTGGCTGGATCATTCACTAGCGAGAACTGAAAAACCGGAGCCTGCTGTAAGCGCGATAAAAGCGGCGTTAGAGGCGTTGGGACCTGAATACGCGGAGGTTAAAGCCAATGAAGGCTATATAATTGCCGGCGTGGATGAAGCGGAAAACCAACATAGAAAAAGCCAGACAAACCAAAACCTGCGCAATGGGATGAATGATAACAGCATAGGGACAGAAGAAGCGAGGCGACTTTACAACACAGGGGACAAAGCCGGGGCCTACAAGGCTTTGGGCGGGGTGTTATATTCGCAAATGCCTGATGAAGTGCGACAAGGACCGTTAACTGCGCAGTTAACAATAAAAACAATACCGGGTATAACTGATGCCGTTTCTGGTTTCTATTTGCTGATGAATAGGCCGCTAACGGCGCAATTACCAGGTGGGGATGGAGGAAATCATAAGGATAAACCGGGATATAGGGTGGAGGGGGCAACAGAAACCGCTAATGTACAGAAAACACAAAAAGCTGCTGATGATGACATCGAAATTGATGGTGATAAAATTAAGCGCAGCGCCCTGTATAAGGGCTCTGACGGGGCAGTTCTTGAAAGCCGCGAAGTGAAGGATAAGGATGCTGAGGGCCGGCCGGAGGATAAATTTATCGAACGCAAGGCCTTTGGGAGCACGGGAGCCGATTATGTGCTGCGCAGCCATAGTGTTTTAAGTGGTATGGGTGATGAGGAGCCCGGCTCTTATGAGAAGAGCGTTTTTGAGCTGTTTGATATAAAAGGGGGTAAACTTTTTGAAAAGGATCTTGGAAATCGCGATTTTCAACAAGCCTGGATATTTAAAAACGGGACAAGCGTTATTTACACACATGAGAATCCTAGTCTTGGAGTGGATATATATAGATATCAGATTTATGATAGAAGAGGAAGTCTGTTGAAGGAAATTGCAAACACGGCTGGAATGTACGATTTGTTTATAAAGGATTTTCAAATAAGCAACGGTATTAATATACGACGATTCACAATGTCTCCAGAAGCTGATTTTGGGATTTTCACGGTGAAAGTTTCTGATAAAAAATTCAATCTTTATAAATTAGAGCCGAGCGGAATCTTAACAGATATCGTGAATATATCTGGGGATTCGATTAGCGTAACCATAAAAGACGCAAATAAGATTTTAGTTTTCGATAAAGGGGAAAGTGAAAAAACAGCGCTTTCCGGTAAAAAGTATTGGAATAAACACATTATGTTCTTCAGTGATTCAATTTTGCAATGGGAGATCACACTTGAAGCCGAAGATTTTCTTGTCAAGTATGGTGGGTGGTCTAAAACAGGTAAATATTTAATTGTGGGCTATTTAAATGAAATAACATGGGATAGGGATCAGCAAATTGCCTGGAAAGAATACTATAAAATAATTGAAGTCTCGACGGGGAAGATTGTTGCCGCGGGTGTAAGAGATGATGCGGTTATAGAACAGTACAAGGCTGAGTTACTACCGAAGTAGTCGCGAGGATAAAATGGCTCGGCAAACATTGGCGATTAGTATTTTATGTTTACTGTCTTTAACCGCACTGTCGGCGCAGCCGACATTGCCCGACCCCGGCGGCATGACCGACGAGCCGTTCACTGAAATTTCTGGCAGCGATTACGGCCCCAGAAATTTTGACAAGCGAACAGACAGAGATTCCAATCCGCATAAAGGTATAGATTATAAGATACGGGACAATATAAAAGGGCGGGCAGTGGAAGGAGGAGCAGTTACTAATGTGCAAATCGATAAAAAGAATCCGACCGCCTCTTATATATCTATTGGTGGTGTTTGGTCTTATATCCATATTGCAACAAACACATTGGGGTGTCAAATTTATGCCCCGGGAACCGCTGGGGTAGATGAGCAAGGCGATCCCATGCCTGCAAGCAATGTTGTCGTCTTGCGAGAAGAGAAAAATGGAGTATGGCGAACGACAACCGTTCTTGGAGCAGAAGTTGGTTCTTTCAAGGACCCTAAAACCCCTGATGTAAAAAGTGTTACAACATACGTTTCTAGCAGGAGTTGGGTGTTTTTAGCACATCCGAATCAACAACATCTTCACTTGCAATATCGTCAGGGAGCAGAGAACCCGCTTAAATATGTGCTGCATAGTGATAGTAATACTCCGGTGGCGGTCTTGTGGCCTAAGTTCAAACGAATTGGCCTGGATGGGCAGGCTTCGGATTTTTCCGACGACATAATTTTTAACACATTCCAGTCGCTTATATTGCAAGCCGGGGTAGATGTGACCGGGGATAAAGACCTCGATAAGGTTGAAATATCCTACTTGATGGAGGGTGATTTTTCTTCTGCTACGCTGAACGGCTGGGCATACGAGCCGGCGACCACAAGCGGGTCTATTAAATCGACCTGGGCGCCGGCCGGCAAAATCCATATAAGCTCGATGGTGCCAATAGCCTCCGCCTCAGAGGAAGGCGTGTATCCAGCCAAGAATGTTGTGAGCCTCGATTTCTTCAAATACAAATGGGACACGCGCGCGCTTAATGCTCCTGCCACAGGGTTTCTGTCTGCTCCGCTTAATAGCATGGCAAAATATCCTGACGGCAGGTATATGATACAAATGGGCGCCATTGACATAACCGGGCATACAGTCAGCACTGATTCCAGACCTCCTGACATAGGGTATAGCTCTTCCGTCGGTAACACCATTTTATAGCCAGTTCGCCCCTCGGACCCAAACCTGTCCGCTTTTTTTCCGGGCGCCGATTTGCCATCGTCTATAGATGGCAACCCCAGACAACCCACCGGAACTCTTCCCTTTGGCGGTCAGTCAGCCCGGTTCCACACGCATCAACTGGCGTTGCCAGGTACAAACCTTCTGCGGGCATCGCGTGGTCAGCGTGTCCGGAATTATCCTTGCGCAATATCCAACCAGCGACCTGATGTCCGAGGCTTACGCCATGGTAAGCCTTGTGGAACAAGGCCATGCCGGGCAGAACGAAGTAGCGCGGGCGTTCGATTGCTCTACACGCACTATCAGACGCTACCAGGAACGCTTAGCCGCCGGCGGCCTTCCCGCCCTGGCACGGACGAACGGTTATCCTAAGGGCCGGCCCCGGCTGCCGCCGTCGCACGGCCGGACTGTCACCCGCCTTAAGGCGGAGGGCCGATCAAATGGTGAAATTGCGCGCCGCTTCGGCGTAACTGAAAAGGCAATCCGCAAGCAGCTTAAACAACTCGGGTGGCAGGAACCAGGCCCTGTTCAGCCGTTTCTTTTATCATGTGACGGCTCGGACCCAAACCTGTCCGCTTCACAGGATGTGCCCCTGTGCGCCCCTATCACGCCGGCGCCTCCGGCCTCGGACCCAAACCTGTCCGCTTTCATTGAGCGGCCATCCTGCGACCATAACCCCGCTGACCGCGCCATCGACCGGTTCCTGGCAAGGTCAGGGTTGCTGCATGACGCCGTCCCGGTATTCCGCAGCAGCGCCGCAGTGCCGCGCGCCGGTGTGCTGCTGGCTTTACCCGCACTGCTTAAAACCGGCGTCTTCGATTGCGCCAGGGCTGTTTACGGCGATATCGGCCCGGCATTCTATGGCCTGCGCACTACCGTGCTGACCATGCTTCTTATGGCGCTTCTACGCATCAAGCGCCCGGAGGCGCTTAAAGAACACTCCCCGGCCCAACTCGGCCGCCTGCTGGGGCTCGACCGGGCGCCTGAGGTTAAAACACTGCGCCGTAAACTTACCGTACTGGCCGCCTTCAGCCGCGCCGTCCCTTTCGGACGGGAACTGGCCAGGCGGCGCGTCCGGACGCACGGCGGGGCTATGGGGTTCCTATATCTGGACGGCCATGTCCGCGTCTACCACGGCAAACACCAGATACCGAAGGCGCATGTGACGCGTATGCGCATATCTATGCCGGCGACTTCGGATTACTGGGTAAACGACCAGGGCGGCGAACCGTTATTCGTGGTCACCGCCGAAGCGGACGAGGGGTTGGCGCATATGCTGCCGCCCGTGCTTGCTGAATTGCGCGGCCTTGTGGGCGAGCGGCGCGTGACAGTGGTTTTTGACCGCGGGGGCTGGAGCCCGAAGCTGTTCATGGCTATCATCGCGCAGGGGTTCGACATCCTCACCTACCGCAAAGGACGGTTCCGTCGCATCCCGCCCGGGCACTTCCGCGACTGCACCGCAGTTATTGATAATCGCAAGGTCGCCTACAAGCTGGCCGATCAGGGCGTGTGGCTGCTCGGCGGCAGGCTGCGGCTGCGCCAGATTACGCGCCTGGGTGACGACGGACACCAGACACATGTAATCACCTCGCGCAGGGACCTTCCGGCTATCGAAGTCGCTTACCGGATGTTCGAGCGCTGGCGTCAGGAGAATTTCTTCAAGTACCTGCGCGAAGAATACGCACTCGACGCCCTGTCAGATTATCAACTGGACCCGGCTGACCCGGAGCGCACCGTTCCCAACCCCTTACGCAAGAATATGGACCGCAAGCTGCGGGAGGCGAAGCTGGAATTGCAGGAGCTTGCCTCCAAATACGGCCTGGACGCCTTTACCAGTGTAGAAGCCAGACGCCGCACCATGCGTGGGTTTAAGATCGCCGCCTCGGAAACGGGCCGGGCTATCGCGGCCGCAGAATTGCGCGTCGCCCGGCTGGAGCGCCGCCGCGCGCGGCTACCGCTGCGCGTACCGGTTGCGCAGGTGGTAGACGGGGTTGTGGTTCGGTTATCTACGGAGCGCAAACACCTGACCAACTGCCTGAAGATGGTGGCCTATCAGGCGGAAAGCGAGTTGGCCGGCCTTATCGCCAGGCACTACCGCCGGGCGGGCGACGAAGGACGAACGCTTATACAAAGCGCGCTCGCTTCGACAGCCGACCTGCTTGTGACTGACACGGAACTGGAGGTTGTGCTGGCGCCAATGAGTTCGGCGCACCGCAGCAGGGCGGTATCGGCACTTTGCGTGGAACTTACCGCCCAGGCCGCGGTTTTTCCCGGCACCGGATTGAGGCTGCGTTATAGGGTTGCGGACTCGGTTTAAAAGAAAAAGCGGACAAATTACACAGGGGCTATGTCAGGAGGTCTGGATTCCTTGAAAATCCTCGACAATTTCCGTCCCTACGTGGAGTCCGTAGTTGTGAAGGATTTACAGGGGAACGTAAAATACAGCCGCGGCTGGAAGTTCGAGGATGGCGTTCTTGTTTCTACCTGGCCTGAGACGGACGATGCTCTGCTCCCCGGAACAGAGTATGCCGCCATAATCACTTTTAGCGAATTCGTGGATTTCTCCTGGATGCAGATAGGCCCTACAGGCCCTAGGTATTATCCCATTGCAACCGATATCCCCGCGCTGAAGAAGACAGTTTACAGCGGTAATTTTCTGGTTCAGCCAGGCGCACAGCGCGACGAGCTGCGCCCGTTCATAATATTCGGCAGGGACCTTGGCCGGAACGATGCCTTGCAGCTCGACCCCGGTAAAAGGGCCGGGGACGGCAGTTCCGGACGTGAGCGCACCATAGACCCCCTGCACGAGCTGGTCAGGGACGACGGCGGGCTCATGCGCGGCGCCGGCGGGGAGGACAGGTTCCACCCGCTGCGCATAGACGCGGCCCCGCCCGAGATTTCCTGGAAGGACCGGCAGGGGATATCCGCCGGTTCGTGCATTGGCGACACCCCGGAGCGCTGCGGCAGCGAGGCCGCGCCGTTCAATATAAATTTCAACACGGTGACGTTCAGATACACGGACCCGGGTTCCGGCCTTAAAGAGCTGAAGATCTATAAAGAGAAACTCTTCGGCGAGGTCATCGGTGGAAGCGGGGGGGCCCCGCTGTCCGGTACCTACGTGCGCAGGACATAAAGAGGTAAATATAAATAAGGGGATTGAAACCGGCAGGATTCTCTGGTATAACATGCCGGGACTGTATCCTGGGTTACACTGCGAAGTAAGTCATCCAACCAATTAGGGAGTAAATATGAAGCATTCCATTAAAACGGTTTCCATGCTGGTTTTTGCCGTCCTGCTTTACGGCTGCCTGCCGCAGGAAAAGCTTACGGGGCGGGTGATAGATACGGCGGGGCCTGTGCCGGAAGCCGCCGTGCTTGGCATGGTCTGGATAGAGGACGGTGATAAAGCCAGGCCCAGGCCTGATGTTAAAGACCTTAAGCCTAAAGACCTGGATGCGGCTTTGGACAAAGACATGAAGGACCGCGGCCTGCCTATGGCCTACGCCCGCGCTTTCAGTGACAAGGACGGCAGGTTCACTTTAGATAAACTGCATTTCAGTGCCGAAACCAAGAAAGCCGTAAAGGCAATGAAGCAGCCTAGGATAACCAGGATAACCCTGAACGCTTTTCAGCGAGGGTATTTAAAACATGCGGCTACGATATTCCCCAAAAGCGCTATAGAAGACCTCTCCCCGGCCACGGTGACCCTGTTCAGGCCGGAAAGCTGGAAACAACTGGCCTTGGACAGTTCTTATGTAACGCTCAGACGGAACGAGTACGACGCCGGATATTCAAAGGAATTTGGCGCCACTAAAAAGGAAAAGGAATGGTTCCTGGAATACACCAAGTCTAACCTGGACAAAGCCTATGCGGAAAGCGATATAAAGGGCGACAAGCAATGGGAGGAAGACTGCGGTCATGACTACAGCGACCTGATAATATCCACGGCAGGGATATATAGAAATCCCGCCAGTGAGAAATGCAACCGGCTGCTGCACCAGATGGGCGTGCTGCGTGAGTGGAAAGAAGAGTGGCTGGCGCATTCCCAGATAGCAGGCGGCAGGACCGAGCCGCATATAAGCGCGGTAAAGGAAGCAATAAACGCGTTAGGGCCAGAATACGCGGAAGTGAAAGCCAATGAAGGCTATATAATCGCCGGCGTGGATGAAGCGGAAAATCAAAACAGGAAAAACCAGACAAACCAAAACCTGCGTAATGGGCTGAATGATAGCGGGACAGGGACGGAAGAAGCACAACGGCTTTACAACATAGGCGACAAAGCCGGGGCATACAAGGCTCTGGGAGGGGTGTTGTATTCGCAAATGCCTGGGGAAGTGCGGCAAGGACCGTTAACCGCGCAGTTAACAGTAAAAACACTGCCGGGTATAACTGATGCCGTGGCAGGGTTCTACCTGCTGATGAATAAGCCTCTAACGGCGCAACTGCCTGGCGGTGATGGTGGAAACCACAAGGATAAACCGGGATATAAGGTGGAGGTGGCCACGGAAATAACCACGGGTCAGAAACCTGTTGCTGTTCCCGTTAAGCCAAGAATGGTGAAGCTTGATGGAATCGAAGTTGACTTGAATCATCTTGAGAAGGCGGGTCCTCATGAGCTAGGTCAGGGAACACGGCGCGAGAAAACGGAAAATGGTGAGGAGGTGGATGTAAAATTCGATAGGCGGGCGGAATATTTCCCTAGGAGTAAACGTATAGCGTACATTGAAAGGGTTGATCTCGACGAGTCCGGACAGGGGGATTTAAAGGTGTACGACATTAACGGGAGTAAAGTGTTTGAGAAAAAACTGGAGCCTGAAAATGGCAGTGAAAGGGATTTTGACGATGTGAAAATTATAGGGACGAAGTATATCGCGACTATCACAGAGGGCTATCCAGTCCGGGACAGACGGCTGGAAATCTACGACAGTAATAATCAGGTCGTTTTAAGCACGGCGTTTAATTATCCAAGTAGTATTTTTGTGCCTCCTTCGGAAGGCTATATTCTGCTGTCGGTAAAAGGTCCCCGACAAGAGAGTATGGAGTTGTATAAATATGATTTCAAGGGGCTGAGAAAAATAGCAGAGGGAAAAGGTTTGCATTTTACATTCTTTGTTGGGAGTGGCAGGGGTTATATAACTTCCGGGGCTGTGGAAATTGATGAAAAGACCCCGTCAGGGGATAGTTACCGTGAAGTCACACTCCGCTATTTTCAGGATGACAGGGAACTATGGAGGGTGGAGTCAAAATATGAAGAAAGGATGGGGTTATTTCTATCTAAGACAGGCAGATATCTTATAAGTATAAACGCCGTCGAAAGAAAATTGCAAGGTGATCGACTGTTATCATATAAGGAGGTTTACTATGTTTACGAAATTTCCTCAGGGAAATTAGTTGCTGAAGGTAAACTTCTGCCGGAGATAATAGAAAAGTATAAAAACGAAACGATTGGGGCCAGCGGCAAATAGTGAACTATATGAGAAGATGCTTGCTGATAATTTCGCTTTTTACCGGCTTGGCACGGAGCGGCGACGCTGCGCCTACATTGCCAGACCCAGGCACGCAGAGCACGACAACATTTACAAGAATCAGCGGCGATTACGGACCCCGGAATTTCACAAATCAAACTTCTAGTAATACTAATCCGCACGTTGGTATTGATTACGGGATGGCGGCCGGCGCCAAGGCGTCCTCCGTGGTTAGTGGGAATATAACCAGAATTAGAATAAATGGAGGTGATTCCTATATACAAATCGATACCAATTGGGAATATTTTCATATGAGTTATCTCGGGCCGCGTGTCCAGGTATCATCAGTTTCTAACAATACTGTGCTTGTCTTTCGGGAAAACGCAGGTGGGCCGGCTGTTAAAGTGTTGGGTGTATATGGGTTAGACTATAATGACAGATATTTTGACACAGTTTCAGGAAGCAGTATCTCTGTTCGGACCTCCGTAAATCAAAATGAATGGATGTACTCCGTGCGCAGTGACCACCTGCATCTCGAATACCGCAACGGCCTGGAGAACCCCCTTAAATATGTGGTTCACTCCGACAGTAATACTCCGGTGGCAGTCCTGTGGCCTAAGATCAAACAGATTGGCGGCAACGGGGTGGTCTCAGATCTTATCGGCGACGTTATCTACAGTACTTCTGGGCCGCTTATTCTTCAGGTCGGGGTGGACGTGACCGGAGATAAAGACTTGGACAAAGTTGAAATATCTTATGCGATGGAGGGCGATTTTTCTACTACTACGCTGAACGGCTGGGCATACGAGCCGGCTATTAACCGACGGCCGGTATATACCACCACCGGCCGGGCCGGCACTATTTATCTTAAATCTACCATAAATCCTGGAATCGCGGAGGCCGCTGAGGAAGGCGTGTATCCGGCCAAAGATTTAGTAAGCTTCGATTTCTTTAAATATAAATGGGACACGCGCGCGCTTAAAGTGCCTGCCATTTGGTTTCAGTCCGCGCCACTTAATAGCATGGCGCAATACCCCGACGGCAGGTATATGATACAGATGGGCGCCATGGACATAACCGGGCATACAGTGAGTACCGATTCCCTGAAAACCATGGACAACTTCCGCCCCTATGTGGAGTCCTTAGTTGTGAAGGATTTACAGGGCAACATAAAATATAGCCGCGGCTGGGAGTTCGAAAATAACGTTCTTGTCTCCACCCGGCCCGAAACGGACGAAGCGCTGCTCCCCGGGGCGGAATACACCGCCGTAATTACCTTCAGCGAGTTCGTGGATTTCGCCTGGATGCAGCTCGGTACTACAGGCCCCAAATATTATCCCGCCGCAACCAATATCCCCGCGCTGAAGAAGACGGTTTATAGCGGTAATTTTTTAGTGCAGCCGGGCGTACAACGCGACGAACTGCGCCCGTTCATGATCTTCGGCAGGGACCTGGGCCGGAACGATGCCCTGGCGCTCGGCCCCGGCAAAAGGGGGGGCGACGGCAACTCCGGTTTTGAGCGCACCATAGACCCCCTGCACGAATTGGTCAGGGGCGATGACGGACTCATGCGCGGAATCGGCGGGGAGGACCGCTTCCACCCCCTGCGGATAGACGCGGCCCCGCCGGAGATCTCCTGGAAGGACCGGCAGGGGGTGTTCGCCAATTCCTGCGTTGACGGCGCCCCGGAGCGCTGTGGCAGTGAGGCCGCGCCGTTCAATATAAATTTCAACACGGTGACGTTCAGATACACGGACCTGGGTTCCGGCCTTAAAGAGCTGAGGATTTATAAGGAGAACCTCGCCGGCGCCCTCCAGGATGGAAGCAACAGCAGCCTCTCGCTGGTTAAACGTGCCTACGCCGTTGAATCAGTTATCGGAATGCCCGACGGAAAATACGTGCAGGTTGTCACCGACAATCTGGGCAGGACCGCGAAAGGGCTAATTTAAGGAATTATTAATCTTATTGAACTCTATAAAGTGGGCCAATAAATAAGCGGGGAATACGGGGGATTGAAACCAGCAGAATTCTCTGGTATAACATGGCGGGGCTGTATCCTGGGTTACACTGCAAAGTAAGTCATCCAACCAATAGGGAGTATATATGAAGCATTTTATCAAAATGGTTTCTGGGCTGTTTTTTGCCGTCATGCTTTACGGCTGCCTGCCGCATGAAAAACTAACCGGGCGGGTGATAGATGTGACGGGGCCGGTGCCGGAGGCTGCTGTTCTAGGCATGTTGTGGGTGGAGGACGCCGATAAAGCCATGCCCAAGCCTGATGTTAAAAATCTTAAGTCAGAAGACCTGGATGCGGCTTTAGAGAAAGACATGAAGGATCGGGGTTTGCCTGTGGCTTACTCCCGCGCTTTCAGCGACAAGAATGGCGAGTTCACCTTGGATAAACTGCATTTCAGCGCCGAAACGAAGAAAGTCGTAAGGGCAATGAAGCAACCCAGGATAACCCGCATAACCCTAAACGCTTTCCAGCGCGGGTATTTAAAACATGCGGCAACCGTATTCCCCAAAAGTGAGGCGGCGGAACTTTCCCCGGCCACGGTAATTCTATCCAGGCCGGAAAGCTGGAAACAACTGGCCTTGGACAGTTCTTATGTAACGCTCAGACGGAACGAGTACGACGCCGGGTATTCAAAGGAATTTGGAGCCACCAAAAAGGAAAAAGAGTGGTTTCTGGAATATACTTCTTCCAACCTGAACAAAGCCTACGCGGAAAGCAATATTAAGGGCGATAAAATATGGGAAGAGGACTGCGGCCATGATTATAACGACATAATAATATCCACGGCCGGGATGCAACGCAATCCGGCCCGAGAGAAATGCAACCGGCTGCTGCATCAGATGGGAGTATTACGCGAATGGAAAAAGGAGTGGCTAGATCACTCGCTAGCGATAACTGAAAAACCAGAACCTGCTGTAAGCGCGATCAAAGCGGCGTTAGAGGTGTTGGGACCTGAATACGCGGAAGTTAAAGCCAATGAAGGCTATATAATTGCCGGCGTGGATGAAGCGGAAAACCAACAAAGAAAAAACCAGGCAAACCAAAACCTGCGTAATGGGCTGAATGATAACAACACAGGGACAGAAGAAGCGAGACGACTTTACAATACAGGCGACAAAGCCGGGGCCTATAAAGCTTTAGGCGGGGTGTTGTATTTGCAAATGCCGGCTGAAGCGCGGCAAGGATCGTTAACCGCGCAATTAATAATGAAAACAGCTCCGGGAATAGCGGATGCTGTGTCCGGCTTCTATTTGCTGATGAATAAACCCTTGACGGCGCAGCTTCCTAACGGAGATGGCGGGAATCATAAGGACAAGCCGGGGTATAAGGTAGAGGCAACGACTGAAACGGCAGGGAAAGAGTCCAATGTAAAGACACCAAACATCACAAAAGAGGCTGCAACGGCGAGAAGAATAAAACTTGGAGACGATGAGATTGATGTCGAAAAGGTACGCGCTAAGTATTATGTAGGCGAGGATATTGGTTCGGAGAAGCACCGTGAAATTTTTGAGGGCCGGGAGACGGAGCGTAGCATATCAAAAAAAGTCTATGGACAGCCGAATGCGGATTATTTTGTTAAGGTGGAAAATCATATTATCATTCCTGTATGCGAAGACTGTGAGGATTACGAAGTAAAGGAAAAACTGCAATTATACTCGGCAGATGGTGCCATGCTTTTGAACAAAGATTTCAATAATGTGGCAATTTTACGTGTGAATATTATAAAAAATGGTGTATTTCTGGTGGATCTTGAACCACGTGAGACCGGGGTTAGCAGGAAGCAGGAAATCTATAATGCCAAAGGCGAATTGCTTTATGAATCTCAAAATATTACCGATTTCCTTCCCTCACCACAAGCGAATTATTTGTTGTTTATTGAAAAAGCTGGTGATGGTATCAAGATAGGAAGGGTAGATTTAAATGGCAATGTGAGAATATTAGCGGAATTGCAGGAAAATTTAAGTGGCATCCAGATTTCAGATGATGGAACAGGTTTCGTAATTGCCGGGGGCGCAGAAATTGAGAAAACCAACTTCTCTGGCTGGAAATATTGGCAAAAAAAAATATTTTTCTTTAAGAATTTTAAATTGATTTGGAATATCACTTTAGAGAAAGAATCTTTTCCCGGTATATATCTTTCAAAATCTGCAAAGTATATTATTGTCTGCCATGATACTGTTAAATGCAAGAATGTGGTCTCAGAAGAAGGGGATGCTTTAAGATCTTGCATAAATGATATGGAGAAATTTATTGTGATAAATGCGACAACCCAGAAAACTGTATATGATGGCCTCAAAAATGAAAAACTGATTTTGGAATATATGAACGAGACGATGAAAAACTGATTCTTTTTTGAAGGTAATATGCGAGTTAATAATATTATTATCGCTTTATTGCTCCTGATAACGATCCGCCCTTCCGTTATCGGTGCGCCTACATTGCCGGACCCCGGAACACAAAGTCTAACAATATTCACTCCGATAACCGGTGATTATGGACCGCGGAATTATGAAATAGGGTCGAATCCACATAAAGGTATTGATTACGACATAAGAATCGGTTCAAAAGCTTATGCTGTGCAGAGGGGTAATGTAACCGGGATTGAACGAATTGGATATCCTGACGCAATGATTAAAATCGCCAATTGGCGTTATATACACATGGCTTCCGATACCGTTAAATTTCAAGTATATATGGCAAATACTATTGGCCCTGGAAATCCAGAACGGGACGTAATTGTTTTTCGTGATATCGTAGGGGGAGCAAAAATAACCAAAAAAGTTCTATCCACCAAAGCGTTTCAGTTCCAGGACCCTTTAGGGACACTTCTTTCTGTCAGTACTTGGGTCGCTCAAAATGAATGGGTTTTTATGCCCAAAAGTGGCGAGATGGGCAATCACCTTCACCTAGATTACAGGGATGGCGCAGAGAACCCGCTAAAATACGTAACACATGCGGATAATAATAATCCCGTAGCGGCCATATCTCCCAGGTTCAAACGAATCGGCCTGGACGGGAGCGCATCGGATTTTACTGACGATATAATCTTCAACACCTACCAGCCGCTCATCCTCCAGGCCGGTGTGGACGTGACCGGGGATAAAGACCTGGATAAGGTTGAAATATCTTACTTAATGGAGGGTGACCTTTCTTCTGCTACGCTGAACGGCTGGGCATACGAGCCGGCTAGAAATCGGGAACCGGTTTATACTACCACTGGCAGGGCCGGCAATATTTATCTTAAATCCACCATAAATCCCGGAATAGCGGAGGCTGCCGAGGAGGGCGTATATCCAGCCAAAGACTTGGTAAGTTTCGATTTCTTTAAATACAAATGGGATACGCTTGAGCCTAATGCGCTTGCCCCGCCCGACTATAGGTATGCACCCCTTAACGGCATGGCGGAATATCCCGACGGTAGATATGGGATACAGATGGGCGCCATGGATATAACCGGGCATATGGTAAGCACCGATTCTTTGAAAATACTGGATAACTTCCGCCCTTATGTAGAATCCGTCGAGTTTAAAGATTTGACCGGCACGGTAAAATACCGGCGGACATGGACGTTCTTAGATGGCCGTCTTGTATCTCCAGCGCCCGAAATCGACGAAGCGCTGCTCCCCGGAACAGAGTATACCGCCGCGATAACTTTCAGCGAGTACGTGGACTTCTCATGGATGCAGATAGGCACTACAGGCCCCAGATATTATCCCATTGCAACCGATATCCCCGCGCTGAAGAAGACGGTTTATAACGGCAATTTTCTGGTCCAGCCAGGTGCACAGCGCGACGAGCTGCGCCCGTTTATAATATTCGGCAAGGACCTCGGCCGGAACGATGCCCTGGCGCTCGCCCCTGGTAAAAGGGCGGGAGACGGCAGTTCCGGCCTTGAGCGCTTCATCGACCCCCTGCACGAGCTGGTCAGGGGCGACGACGGGCTCATGCGCGGCGCCGGCGGGGAGGACAGGTTTCACCCGCTGCGCATAGACGCGGCCCCGCCCGAGATTTCCTGGAAGGACCGGCAGGGGATAGCCGCCGGATCGTGCATCGGCGATACCCCGGAGCGCTGCGGCACCGAGGCCGAGCCGTACAATATAAATTTCAATACTGTAACTTTCAGGTACGCGGACCTCGGCTCCGGACTTAAAGAGCTGAGGATTTATAAGGAGAACCTCGCCGGCGCCCTCCAGGATGGAAGCAACAGCAGCCTCTCGCTGGTTAAACGCGCCTATGCCGTTGAATCAGTTATCGGAATGCCCGACGGCAAATACGTACAGGTTATCACCGATAATCTGGGCAGGGCCACTGAAGGGCCAATTTAAGGAGTTACTAATCATATTGATATCTATGTACCGGGTCTTGAATATTATGGAATTTTCAGGTATAAACTATCCGGGAATTTAACCTAAGTTACACCTCACCGTCCGACATTGCATATATAAAGGGAGTCTCTATGAAGCGCTCTTCTAAACTGTTTTCTTTATGTCTTTTTGCCGTCCTGCTTTCCGGCTGCCTGCCGCAGGAAAAGTTGACAGGCCGGGTGATAGACACGGGCGGGCCGGTGCCAGAAGCCGCTGTGCTTGGCATGGTCTGGATAGAGGACGCTGATAAAACCAAGCCCGCGCCTGACACTAAAGACCTTAAATCTGAAGACCGCGACGCGGCTATGGAAAAAGACATGAAAGACCGCGGCCTGCCTGTGGCCTACGCCCGAGTTTTCAGTGATAAAAACGGTTGGTTCACCCTGGATAATTTCCATTTCAGCGCCGAAACTAAGAAAGCAGTCAAGGCCATGAAACAACCCAAGATAACCCGCGTTACTATGTGGGTCTTCCAGCGCGGCTACCGTAAGCAGGCGGTTACGGTGTTTCCTAAAAACACAACCAGGGAACTTCCCACGGCCACGATAATTCTGTTCAAGCCGGAAAGCTGGAAAGAGCTGGCCTTGGACAGCTCCTACAGAATGCTAAAGCGGGATGAATACGACGCCGGATACTCAAAAGAATTCGGGGCCACCAAAGAAGAAAAGGCGTGGTTCC
This sequence comes from bacterium, assembly GCA_021811315.1. Classification (GTDB taxonomy): domain Bacteria; phylum Elusimicrobiota; class Elusimicrobia; order Elusimicrobiales; family UBA9959; genus UBA9959. The sequence continues at coordinate 82,332 of JAJZPF010000004.1, read as the reverse complement.
TGGAATACACCAATTCAAATCTGAACAAAGCCTATGCGGAAAGTAATATAAAAGGCGACAAAATATGGGAAGAAGACTGTGGCCATGACTACAGCGACATTATAGTATCCACGGCCGGAATGCAACGCAATCCCGCCCGCGAGAAATGCAATCGGCTGCTGCATCAGATGGGCGTGCTGCGCGAATGGAAAAAAGAATGGCTGGCGCATTCCCAGGAAATAAGTGGCAAAACCGAGCCGCATATAAGCGCGATAAAAACAGCGCTGGATGCGCTGGGGCCTGAATACGCAGAGGTTAAAGCCAATGAAGGCTATATAATTGCCGGCGTGGAAGAAGCTGAATTCCAACAAAGGAAAAGCCAGACAAACCAAGACATGCGTAATGGGCTAAATGATAGCGGGACAAGGATAGAAGTGGCGCAACAGCTTTATAACATAGGGGATAAAGCCGGGGCCTACAAGGCTTTGGGTGGGGTGTTATATTCGCAAATGCCGGATGAAGTGCGGGAAGGACCGTTAACTGCCCAGTTAACAATAAAGACAATGCCGGGAATAACTGATGCCGTTTCTGGTTTCTACTTGCTGATGAACAGACCTCTGACGGCCCAACTGCCTGGCAATGATGGCAGGAATCATAAAGATAAGCCTGGGTATAAGGTGGAGGAGGCAACTGAAACAGTGGGTGAAGGTGCAACAACAAAGTCGCCAAGTGCCACGAAAGAGGATTCAACGCCGAAAATAATAAAACTTGGGATAGATGACGTGAATATCGGGGAAATCCGTGCCAATATTGGACTAAAAATCAGTAAAAAAGAGGTGCCAGAAATATTTGATGGTCACGAAGCAGCGCGCACAATCACGAAAAAGGCATATCACACACCGAATTTTGGGTATTTTCTAAAAGTAGAAAACAACTTTGTTGAATCGGGTGACCAGATTGATGAAGTAAAAGCTAAATTGGAGTTATATACGGAGAACGGCCTAAAAGTTTTAGACAAAGAATTGACAGGTGGCGAAGTCCGGTCTGCGGTTTTTTTAAATAATGGAATATTTTTGGTTGAACTTGAGATGAATCTTCCTAGTTATTACATAAAACAAGCGATTTATAATTCCCGCGGCGAATTGCTTTATGAATCGCAAAATATTGAAAACCCTGTTACCTCACCACAGGGGGATTACTTGCTATTCCTTGAGAAAGCCGGTGATGGCGTAAATATTAAAAAGATGGATTTACAAGGGAATTTAAAGTTAGTCATTAAAATAGATAAGAGTATTGGTGGTATTGAGAGTATTTCCAATGATGGGCGTAGTTTTATAGCTTTCGATGGAAGAGAAATTGCGGAGGCCGACCTTCCCGGGAAAAAATATTGGGAACATGTTTTTATGTATTTCAAGGATGAGAAATTGATTTGGACAAAGACTCTTAAGGTTGATGGCTCCAGTCATGGTGACCTTTCAAAAACTGCAAAATATTTGATTATAGATTATGAGGCGGATCGGCCATGTGTGGATAAAATATCCGAGGGGAAAAAACACAGATTCTGTAAAAGAGGAACAGACCGATTTAAAATTTGGGATACGACAACCCAAGATACAATTTATGATGGCATTAAGAATGATGTGCTAATTCAAAGCTATAAAGATGAGGTGCTGGATACAAAGGAGCAAAGACCAAAATGAAAATTTTTAAATTTTCATTTTTGAGCTTTATCTTTTGGGCGCAGACTCTCCCTACCTTCGGCGAGCCTACACTGCCCGACCCGGGAACGGGAAGCATATCCATATTTACACCGCTGACATGTGATTACGGGCCGCGGTATATTGAAGGAAAAGGGAGCAATCCGCATATAGGTCTTGATTATGATATACGAACAGGTTCAAAAGCTTATGCGGTGGAGGGCGGTGCGGTAACAAGTATAAAGAATTTGAATAGCGATATAGCCACGATTAAAATTGGAGATTGGAACTATACTCATATGGCTGTAGATACTGCGATTTTGCAGGCATATGTCAAAGATAGTCCTAATCCATATGACACGAATCACGCGGTGAAGGAAAATGTTATCGTTTTTCGCAATAACGCAGGATATCCTGAGAAAGCTTTGTCTACGTATAAATTTAATGTCAATTACCCTTTTTACGATCCATCAACGGGCATCGAAGTCGCTGTTAGCAGTATAGTGTCCCAAGGTGAGTGGGTGTTCGTCTCAAGGGCTCACCTCAGTGCAACTGATATGGCGAATCACCTTCATTTAGATTACAAGGGAGGAGCAGAGAACCCACTTAAATATGTGCTGCATAGTGATAGTAATACTCCGGTGGCGGTCTTGTGGCCTAAGTTCAAACGAATCGGCCTGGATGGGCAGGCCTCAGATTTTTACGACGACATAATTTTTAACACATTCCAGTCGCTTATACTGCAAGCCGGGGTGGATGTGACCCAGGATAAAGACCTTGATAAGGTGGAAATATCCTATGGGATGGAAGGCGATATTTCTACCACTACGCTGAACGGCTGGGCATACGAGCCGGCGACTACAAGCGGGTCTATTAAATCGACCTGGGCGCCGGCCGGCAAAATCCATATAAGCTCGATGGTGCCAATAGCCTCCGCCTCAGAAGAAGGCGTGTATCCAGCCAAGAACGTCGTAAGCCTCGATTTTTTTAAATACAAATGGGACACGCGCGCGCTTAATGTGCCTGCCGCCGTGTTTCAGTCTGCTCCGCTTAACAGCATGGCAAAATATCCCGATGGCAGGTATATGATACAAATGGGCGCCATGGACATAACCGGGCATATGGTGAGCACCGATTCTTTGAAAATTCTTGACAATTTCCGTCCCTATGTTGAGTCCGTCGTAGTGAAGGATTTACTTGGGAACGTAAAATACAGCCGCGGCTGGACGTTGGAGAACAACCTTCTCGTATCCACTTGGCCTGTGATCGACGAGCCTTTGCTCCCTGGGATCGAGTATGCCGCTACGATCACTTTCAGCGAGTTCGTGGATTTCTCCTGGATGCAGATAGGCCCTACAGGCCCTAGGTATTATCCCATTGCAACCGATATTCCCGCGCTAAAGAAGACGGTTTATAACGGCAATTTTCTGGTCCAGCCAGGTGCACAGCGCGACGAGCTGCGCCCGTTTATAATATTCGGCAAGGACCTGGGCCGGAACGATGCCCTGGCGCTTGACCCCGGCAAAAGGGGGGGCGACGGCAGTTCCGGCCGTGAGCGCACCATCGACCCCCTGCACGAGCTGGTCAGGGATGACGGCGGGCTCATGCGAGGCGCCGGCGGGGAGGACAGGTTCCACCCGCTGCGCATAGACGCGGCCCCGCCCGAGATTTCCTGGAAGGACCGGCAGGGGATAGCCGCCGGATCGTGCATCGGCGATACCCCGGAGCGCTGCGGCACCGAGGCCGAGCCGTACAATATAAATTTCAATACTGTAACTTTCAGGTACGCGGACCTTGGCTCCGGTCTTAAAAGTCTGAGGATTTATAAAAACAATCTTTCCGGTGAGCTCTTCTATCCAAATGACGCGCTCTCGGCGCCTAAACGCGCCTATGCCGTTGAATCAGTTATCGGAATGCCCGACGGCAAATACGTACAGGTTATCACCGATAATCTGGGCAGAAGCACCACGATGTATTTCAGGATAGACCCGGTGACGCCCAGGCTTGAAGTGAGCAGCGTTTCAATGGCGGCGGACTTTGCCACCTATTCTATTTACGGCGTAGTGGTCGATACCGGCAGCGGCATGGATTATCTGCGCCTTAGCAGGGTAAATACCCCCGACGCGGGTTTCAGCCTTGTCTATGGGGCCACGGAACCAGTGAATTACAATTTTTCCGGGTTGAGTTTGAGCGGCGACGGATTTTATGTCCTCACGGCGCAGGACAGGGCGCAAAATACAAGTTCGCCGCAGCCCCGGATACAGTTTAGCCGAAGCGCAACCGGGGGTATCGGGCCCAACATGCCTAATGCGGTGGTTCACTATGTGACCGAAGTACAGGCAGAGGGCGCGCCGTGTAACATTTCAGTGACGTCAAGCCGGAACGGATTTGCGATCCCGGTAAACTATGAGATAGCGGGTGGAAACATAACTACGGCGCTTACAGAGGCCACTACCGCCATGGTCACCGTTGCTGTGCCGAATAAATATATACACGGGGATGTGAAAATTAATGTAACCCAAAACTGCACCACTAACAATGGCGTGACAACTTGCGTTGATGCCTGCAGCGTCGCCCTAAAAGGAACGACGGTTCTCGCTTCTATTCTCGGTCCGGCCGTCGCCGTAAGCAGGTACAGCGATTCTCCTTCCCGGTTTAATCTCACCATGAAGTCGGTTATGGCCGATTTCACTTTCGAGAACGCCGAGTGGGATACCTGGGCCCCGCCCGCAGTGAATGTCACCGAAGCCGCCCCGCCGCGGGCGCCAGACGGCTTTGTCAACTATCCACCGGATTTACCAAGAGGCTGGCAGATAGAAACCATCGGCCTGCGCTATAGCCAGCTCAGCATAAAAGCTTACGGCCTTCCTAGCACCATGAGCGACGGGGATAAAAGTCTTGTAAGACTAATGAAATACCATAACGGCGTTCCCTACGATATCACCACCGGCTTCGATGAGAACTCTATAAAAGGGGTGACCTACGATACCTCCCTGTTCACGTTGATCGCCCCCTTGGGCATGTTCGACAAGCAAGGCCCGGTTACAAATCTTTTGCTTCCGCAGGGGACCGTACATATAAGCACCTCCGCGCCTTTGCGGCTTAGCGCCGTTGATCTGTCCTCAAATAGTTACGCCGTGGCCGGAGTGGCCACCACATACTACCTGATAGATACGGCGCCTACGCCAGGATGTTTTACGGTCCAATCGGATACAAACGCGCCAAAAGGGTCCTGCGCGAATTCCGTTTACTCCGAAGCGTTTACTTTAAGCGAAGGCTCTTATACGGTCTATGCCCAGAGCGTGGATAAGCTGGGCAATTACGGAGGGAGCATTTCAACGGGCGTGTATGTGGATGGGACACCGCCTGAGACGAATATCTCGGCCGGCGGCGCGGTGCTGGCGGCCGGCGCGACCGGCTATATTACAGCGGCGGACAGCGTAACTATTACGGCGCAGGATGTCCTTTCAAACGGCGTGGCTTCGGATATCGCCGCAACATACCTGCTGATAGACATCACACAGGAGGAATGCGACTACGCCGAGGGCCTGGGCGGCATTAACGGCCTGGGCTCCTGCGAGAACCCAAATTACCCCGGGCCTTTTACGCTGCCAGAGGGCGAGCACGTGATTTATTACGGCGCGGTGGATAAGGTGGGGAATAGGGCGACGGGGAAGAGCGTCACGATTAGCGTCGGAAGGGCCATGAGAGTTAACTTATATCCCGCAGTCAAATCTGTTTTTTCTGTTCTCTGGCAATGGGATTTGGTTGAAAGCGCGACAGGTTACCAGGTATTTTCTTCAACTGGCGGCGCTTTATCAGGACTCCTTACGGGTGCTGCCACCAGTTATTCACAGGCAGACCTTATGCCAAATACGGTTTATTCTAACCGGCTTGTGGCGTACACGCCCAATGGCGCTTTCGAAAGCGGTTTTTCCGCGGCGGCTACGCTGGCTAATGTCCCCCTAGCTGCGGAAAGTTTTCTAAGCGGACAGAATGCCTCTGTGGTTATCGGGCAGCCGGGGTTCTATTCCAATTCGTCGGGAGCAGGTCCAAATCGCCTATCGGGACCGCGGGGGATTGCGCTTGACACATCCGGGAATCTCTGGGTTGTAGATAAATATAACAGCAGGATACTGAGATTTTCTCCACCGTTTAGCGACGGCATGAGCGCCGATTTGGTTATAGGTCAGACGGATTTGTATTTGAGCCTGCCCCCGGCGTATATGGCTGCTTATACCCTAAAGAGTCCTCAATCAATAGCGTTTGATAACAACGGCAGGATGTGGGTAACTGACGACGGTTTTAACAGGGCGTTGCGCTTCTCTCCGCCGTTTCTTAATGGCATGAGCGCCGATTTGGTAATAGGCGGTGCTAATTTTTACTCAGGCTATGGCGGCGCAGTGTCCGCTAAACGTATTTGCGGTCAATATCTTAGCGCTGCGTGTGATGCGGCTGGGAATTTATGGCTTTCGGATGGTGGTTGTAATCGTGTGCTGCGTTTCTCGCCGCCGCTTACCAACGGAATGGAAGCCAATCTTGTTTTGGGGCAGGGAAACTTCGCCTCTTACGATGGTGCATCCTGGCCCCCCAATAATCACAGCTTCGACACTCCCACGGCCGTTACCATTGACCGGGAGGGTAAACTCTGGGTCACGGATTTATTTAATGACAGGGTGCTGGAATTTGAGCAGCCTTTTACCAATGGAAAAGATGCTTCCCAGGTGGTGGGACAGCCTCACTTTACTACCAATAACGATATGAGTGGTTTGACACAGCCGGTAAAAAACAGGTTGTCCCGGCCGACCGCCGCTGATTTTGACAACATGGGTAATATGTATATAGCGGACGCTGGTAATAGCCGTGTTGTGCAGTTTAAACCGCCTTTCTCAAACGGGATGGACGCCGCACTGGTGATCGGCCAGCCTGATTTTAATTCCCGCGCGGCAGGCGCCAGCCCCGCTAAACTTGGCGGGTGGTTTTGGGATGTGGAGGTTAAAGGATTTGTCTATACCGACCCGCACGGCAGAATGTGGGTTTCAGACAGCACCAACAACAGGATTCTGCTGTTTAACCCGGGGAAAAATCAGACTTTTAGTTCTATCGGTAATTCTTCCTTCACCCTCCAATGGGATAGTTCATTCAACCCACCTCAGACTATTTATCAGGCCGAAATATCCCTCTTGGCCGATTTTAGTTCAGCCATAACTGCGAGCGGGGATATTAACGGTTTTACCCACACATTCACCGGTCTTGCCGGGGGCGCAAAATATTATGCGAGAGTCCGGGCAAAAAACCTGGACGCCGTTGAGACCGTGTATCTCAATTTAGGCTATATACAAACCGCCCCTTTACCGGTTACGGGTGTGGCAGGGGTGGTGGTATCTTCGGTTTCGATTATCTGGAACTGGCAAATTGACCCGCAACCCGCCAAGTATCAGGTTTTTAGCGCCAGCGGAGGCGCGTTGTCAGGTATGTTGGCTGAGGGGACAAGCTGGTACCTTCAAATAGGTTTGTTGCCTAATACCACATACATGTGTTTTGTCCGGGCTTTGAATGAAAGTGGTTCCGCCGATTCTCAGATGGTTGCGGCGGTTACTAATGCGGCTGTTCCGGCCTTCCCTCCGTTGCTGTTGAACGGGCAAAGCGCTGATTTTGTAATAGGGCAGGCGAATTTTATTTCCGCTGTATGGGGACGCTCCCAAAGTGGAATTGCGTCGGCCAAGGATAGTGTTATGGATGCCGGTGGCAATTTATGGGTAGTGGACGAGAGCAATTGCCGGATCTTAATGTTTGAGCCGCCTTTCTCAGCGGGGATGAATGCGGCTCTTGTGATAGGCCAGCCTGATTTTACTTCGGGGGTTTGTGGAACAGGTAGAAACGGGTTGAATTCTCCCAGAGGGGCGGCCTTTGATGGCGAGGGCAGGTTATGGGTTTCAGATTCGTCCAATAATAGAGTTTTAATGTTTAACCCGCCGTTTTCAAGTGGTATGGCTGCGGATTTGGTGATCGGGCAGCCGGATTTTGCCTCCTCGTCGTTTGCAAACGGATTGAATAGTCTCGGGTCTCCCGCCGCGCTGAAATTTGACGGAACCGGAAACCTTTGGGTCGCGGATCAGAGTAATGACCGGGTTATACAGTTTTCCCCGCCGTTTTACAGCGGAATGACCGCCGAATTTTCTATTGGCTACTCTGTCATGCCTCCGACAGAATACAGTCTGAACGACCCTTTGGACCTGGCTTTTGATGGAGTAGGGAATCTGTGGGTGGCGGACGGTAATACTAGTCGGATCTTAAAATATATTCCTCCCTTCCGGGCCGGTATGAACGCCTCCGTTGTCATCGGCCAATGGGACTTCGCTTCATACTGGTGCAGCAACGGGGCGCCAAATGTTATGTGTGTTCCGCGCAGCGTTGATTTCGACTCCGCAGGTAATCTATATGTGAGTGACGCGAATAACCATCGGGTGTTGATCTATAAAGAGCCCTTTTCGACAGCAATGAACGCCTCCATGGTTTTAGGTCAGAAGGACCTCTATACACGGGAAACCGCAGTTTCGGCAAACCGGCTCTCTTATCCCAATAACGCGGCTCCGGGCGCCGATAAGCGCATATGGGTGGCTGACGGGAGTAGTCATAAACGGGTTTTAGGCTTTAGGGCTTATCCCTTTGCTGATGTTGAGAAGGACTCAATTATTGTGAGGTGGCTTGATGCGGTGAATCCGGCCGGGACTAGTTACCAGGTTGAATTGTCCACGGCCCCGTCTTTTTCCGAAATAGGGTTCAGGACACCCTGGACCGGGGATTCCAGCCATACAATTCCCGGCCTTACTCCGGAGACAACGTATTATGCCAGAGTGAAGGCGAGGAATTTTGCCGGCATGGAAACGGAGCCGCGCTATCTTGGAGATGTAACGACTCTGGCGGCTCAGAAAATCTACTCAAGAAGTGATGTTTTGATCGGCGGTAATCCGGAAATAGGCTTAAAATCCATGTCTCAAATGAGCGTGTCTCCTGCGGACGGCCAGGCCGATGGGGTCCGTATAGCCATAGCCTCCGCTACAGCACAGGATTTGATTTCATTGAGTGGCATATATAATATCGGCCCTGAGGGTTACTATGATCCTCCCGCAACGCTAAATTTCTATTACTCATCTATGGCTGTCACTGCCCTTGGGATACCAGAGGCTGAACTGGCTGTTTACGAATATTTTTCAGGAACGGGGTGGGTTAAACTGGATGGGCAGGTTTCGGATGCGGTGAATAATAAAATTACTGTGCCGATAACTCAGATAGCGTCGTTGTTTGGGATATTCGCGGGTGTTAGGGACTGGGCGGCGCCGGTTACGGAATTTACTATCAACGGCGATTCGTGGACAGTAGTTGGTGGTGGATTATATGTTAATGCCCGGTCCAGTATAAACCTGAGCGCTTTTGACCCAGTGGTACGCGACACTTTCTCCGGAGTCGCATTCACGGAGTTCCGCGTGGACGCCGCAACAACAGCGTCTTTCGCGCTTTACTCAGCGCCATTTAGCCTTTCCACCGGCCCGCATAAGGTGGAATTCCGCAGCCGTGATAATGCCGGGAATATTGAGGCCGTAAAAGCTGCGGCCGTTTTTGTCGATGGGCTTGCGCCATCATCCAAGTATACTGTTGCGGGCTCATCTTTTATCTCCGGCGGTGTCTTATATGCCGCGATAGGGTCTACTATTACGCTTGTATCCTCGGATATCGCTTCAGGTGTGAAAGAGCTGTCTTATGGAGTTAATGGCAGTACCTATAGCGTGTCCTCTGGAACGGTAGAGATAGTTTTCTCTTCCGGTGACGTATACGCTATAAGTTATTACGCCACGGATAATGTTGATAATAGCGGCGGCGAAAATTTTGTATCGGTATATGTAGACACAACCGCTCCGGTCAGCACACTTTCACTATCTGGAAAAACGGGCCGGAGCGGGTGGTATGTTCCCACCGTCGATGTGGCAATAGGTGCTTTGGATGATAGTTCGGGAATTCGGGCCGTGTTTTACAGTCTGGATGAATCCAGCTTTACCAATTATGTTTCCTCTTTCTCAGTTTTATCGGAAGGGACGCATACCATTAAAACTTATTCCTTGGATAATGTTCTCAATAGTGAAAGTGTTCGCTCGTCTGGCTTCGGGATAGATATTTCTACGCCCCTTGTCAGCTATTTTCATCAACCCGCCGCAAATGAGGAGGGTTGGAATAATAAACCGGTGGATGTTGTGTTTACAGGAACCGATACGGTCTCCGGTATCGAGTATTGCAGTTCCTCGTTCACGATCACCGGCGAGGGTATTGGGATTCCCGTCTCCGGCTATTGCGCGGACTATGCGGGTTGGACCTCTACGGTTTCTTTCAATGTCAATATAGATACCACCGCGCCTTCTTCAAACGCAGAAATAACTGCGGAGCATGGACTGAATGGCTGGTTATTGTCTCCAGCTGTGATAACTCTTATCTCCACAGACAGCTTAAGCGGGGCCGCGGGTTTGTATTATTCTGTTGACGGCTCTTCCTTCGCTCTTTATTCCTCGTCCTTTTCCGTCGGCGGCGAGGGAGAGCATCTGCTGAAGTATTATTCCGCTGACAGGGCCGGGAATAAGGAAATAGAAAAAGAGCTGGCTTTTAAACTGGACGTTAACGCTCCCCTGGTCGGAGCTGTTCCCGGGCCTGTTGCTAATAATTACGGCTGGAACAACACAGCGGTGGCGGTTGTCTTCAGTGGAACAGATACTATATCCGGTCTGGCCTACTGCGCGCCTGAAAAGATAGTTGATGCCGAGGGCTCAAGCCGGACCATAACAGGTTACTGCTCGGACTATGCTGGTTGGTCTTCAACAGCGGCTTTAACTATAAGTATAGACACCACCGCGCCGAACCTGTCCTATATTGCTGACCCCGCGTCTAATGAGGCGGGCTGGAATAATTCGGATGTGGCCCTGAAATTCACCTGTGCCGACAGATTATCCGGGGTTAAATCCTGCCCCGCCGATATCCTGCTTACCGGAGAAGGCGTGAATATTTCCACTTCAGGTATGGTCTATGACTATGCCGGTAACTCGAAAGGTATTCTTGCCGCCGGAGTAAATATCGACAAAACCGCGCCTCTCAGCACGGCGGCGGTTTCCGGAATATATAGGAACGGCTGGTATTCCTCTCCTATAACGGTGGTTCTTGCCTCTACTGATCCCGCATCCGGAATAAAAGGGCTTCTGTATTCCCTGGATGGGGCCGCCTATACCGCGTATATGCAGCCTATCGTAGTTTCCTCCGAAGGAAATCACAATTTCAGCTTCTACGCGGAGGATATGGCCGGAAACAAGGAACCCGCAAAGGTTATTGATTTCGCTATAGACACTACCGCGCCTATGATGGATCATCTGCTTGATCCGCCTCCAAATGCCGGCGGCTGGAACAGCGGCTCTGTAAATGTCGTGTTCCGGGGCAGTGATACTTCATCAGGCGTTGAAGAATGCTCATCCATGACCGTGGCTGGCGAGGGCAAAGATCAGAAGGCTATCGGCTGGTGCCGCGACCTGGCAGGAAATATCGCCTATTCCACCGCCACGATGAATATAGACCAGACCTCGCCAACTATAACGATATCTTCGCCTGCTGCCGGGCAGATATTTGTGGCGACGCGCGGTAATATTTACTTTGGATTTGGTGTGCAAGATAACCTGGACCCTGCGCCTGTCTTCGGGGCATTCCTTGTACAGACCGGGGACAGAGGCAGCCCGCGCGGGAACAGGCCTGCTGTTATAGCCGTAGCTAACGGCCAGTCCATAGAGCCGCTCGATATTGACGACGGTATCTGGCGGCTGACGGTAAGCGCCACGGATTTCGCCGATAATACGGATACCCTCTCCGGCGGTACCTTTGAAGTTGTTCACGACGTGCTGGCGCCCAGGACGGCCTTGTCTACAACTGGAGATAAATATCAAGGCGCTGGCCCGGCTCCCTATGTGACTGCAAGGACCACCTTCACCCTGTCCAGCATAGACGACCTGGTGTCCGCCATGGATAACAGCGGCCTGGGTGTAAAGAAACAGAGTTTAAGTGTCGGGGTCGATGGTATAGGGTCGATAAGGGGACTTTCGTTCGAGAATGCAAGCCCGCGGCAGGGGGCGATATTCGCCTCTACCTTCAGGCTTGACCAGGAGGCCGATGGAATATACGGCCTTTCCTATAATTCAGGGGATGTGTTGGGAAATATTGAAAAAATAATTATCAGTACGTTCATAGTGGATAATACCGCGCCGCAAACGGCGTTCAACCGCGTTTCGGGGCCGGCTTATCTGAATTACGTCTCAACCTGGACGCTTTTTGAGCTTGCACCCATAGACCCTGGCGCCTTTGCGAGCGGCGTGAAGGAAACGGCCTACAGCATAAACGCCGCCGTTGTTTCAACCGCGCCTCTTAAATTCACCCTGCCCGCGGCCGACGGCGGGTACTTGATTAAGTACCGCAGCAAAGATAATCTGGAGAACCTGGAAGTGGAAAAGTCCAGCTCGGTATTTATAGATGCGACGCCGCCTGTTACCTCATTCAATATCTCCGAGCCGCTGTACCTTAAAGACGGCGCGCGCTATATAACGCCGGCGAGCGCTTTGACATTTGCTGCGGCTGACCCGCTTTCGAATGAAGTTGCCGCTGGTGTTGAGCGTATAGAAACTGCGGTAGACTCTGGACCGTGGATTAAGTATACGCAGGCCCTGAAATTTACCGAGGGCCGGCACACGATAAAATACCGTGCCATAGATAATGTGGGAAATGTGGAGGCGGAGCACGTCCTTGAAGTTCAGTGCGACAATACTGCGCCGGCAAGCAAATGGTCGGTGTCCAGCGGCGATTGGATAGAGCGCGGGAGCAAATTCTACTTTAACTCTTTAGGCCGGATCGCGCTTGAAAGCGCCGACCCCTTAGTGAACAATGTGGCTTCCGGGCTCGAGAATATTTACTACGGCATAGACGCCGCACCCGCCGCAAAATATACTTCCCTATTCGGTCTTGCTGAAGGTGTGCGGATCCTGAATTACAAGGCGATAGATAATGTAGGCAATACTGAAGTGGTGAAATCTACAGTAATTTATGTGGACGCCACAAAGCCGTTCACCGAGTTGACTGTATCCGGCGACCAGTATAAAAATGACAGGCAGTACATCAGCCGGCGGACGGATATATTGATAGCCGCAGCCGACCCGGTCGTGAACGAAGTTTCCGTCGGCGTTAAGGCAACTAAATACGCGGTGGATAGCGGCGGATTCAGCGATTATTCGCAATTTAAATTGAGTTCCGAGGGCAAGCGGTTGGTTTCCTATTATTCCGCGGACTATGTGAATAATATCGAAACTGTGAAAACTGCCGAATTGTGGGTGGATGCGACAGCCCCGTCGAGTGCTCTTAATATCATTGGCGGCAGACAGTATTCCGGAACAGAACCAGGGATTTTCTACGCCTCTTTGGCCACAGAATACGGCTTTGCGGCCTGGGATCCTGTTGTCGCCGGCGGAGCGGCCGGTGTAAAGAAAATAGAATACGCTGATAATGGAGGCGCCCTTAAAATTTATGCCCAGCCGATATCGCTGGGCGAAGGCAAGCATACGATAACCTATCGGTCGACGGACCTTGTTGAGAATATCGAGGTATTCAAGTCTACGCAAATTTATGTGGATAACACGGCTCCGGTCACTGCGTTTAATATCTCCGAGCCGTTGTATATTAAAGACGGAGTGCGCTATATCACACCGGCCAGCGGGTTGACATTCACAGCCGCTGACCCGCTCGCAAGTGAAGTCGCCTCCGGTGTTAAACTTATAGAGACTGCGATAGACTCGGGACCGTGGCTAAAGTATACACAGCCCCTGAAATTCACGGAAGGCCGGCATTCCATAAAATACCGTGCAATAGATAATGTGGGGAATGTGGAGGCAGAACACATTCTCGAAGTACAAAGCGACGCCACAGCGCCGGTAAGCCGGTGGCTGGCGTCCGGCGACCGGATCGAAAAAGGCGGGAAATTCTATCTCAACGCCCTTGGCAGCATTGCGTTTGAAAGTGCGGACCCTGTTATCAGCGCGGTGGCCTCGGGCGTGGAGGGGATATACTACGGGATAGACGCAGTGGCGAAGAATAAATACTCCGCCCCCTTTGGCCTTGCCGAGGGCATAAGGACCGTTAACTTCAGCGCTAAAGATAATGTGAGCAATACAGAGATAACGAAGTCTACGGCTGTCTATGTTGATGGTACCAAGCCACAGACCGAACTATCATTGTCCGGTGATCAGTCGCATACTGATAAGCAATATATCAGCCAGCGGACTGACATTGTGATCACAGCCGCTGACCCGGTCGTGAACGAAGTTTTCGTAGGCGTCAAAGAGACAAAATATACCGTGGACGGCGGCGCGTTCGGCGATTATTCCAGGTTCAAGCTGAACACCGAAGGCAAGCGCATTGTTTCCTTCTACTCCATAGACTATGTGAACAATACGGAAGCGGTAAAAGCCGCCGAGTTGTGGGTTGATAATACGGCGCCTGCTACTGTGCTGTCTATAAGTGGTGTGCGGTATTCAGCGCCCGGTGAGGAGAAGATCTATCTCACCAAAGATTCCGGTATAGTTCTTACACCCGCCGACCCGCTAAGCAACGATACAGCCTCAGGCGTGATGCTCACTAAATACAGGGTAGACAGCGGCAATTGGCAGGTATATCTGGGCAGCTTCACGATAGCCGCTGAGGGACTGCATACGCTCGAGTATTATTCCCTGGACCGTGTGCGGAACGCCGAGCCCGCGCATACGTTGAAACTGGCCGTGGACAATACCCCGCCCGCGAGCAAACTGACCACGGGCCGGCCCAAATACGAACTGGCCGGCTATACGCTGGTATCCGCGAAAACCAGCCTCACGCTTGAAGCGGCCGACCCGCTGTCCGGCGGTGTTGCCTCGGGCCTGAACGCCATATATTATTCCATAGGCGCTTCCCCGTCGGTCCCCTATCTTACGCCGTTCGCCTTAACCAGCCGCGGCATGAACATAATGCGTTACTGGTCGGTGGACAATGTGCAAAACGCGGAGCCGCCAAGCACCGCGTCCTACGAGCTGGACGACGAGCCGCCTGTGCTTAAATTCGACTGTCCCGGCGAAAGTTTCAAGGAAATCTGCAGCATCTACAATTCCACGTTCACCGTATACGGCACGGTAAGCGACAAGTATATGAACAGCTGGCGTCTTGAATATGCCCCCGGCGCCGACGCGCAGGGCGGCTATCTGCCGATAAGTTCCGGCTCCGTGAATATAACAACGAACGCTATAGGTCTGTTCGACCCCGCCGGACTGGACGGCGCCTACACTATCCGCCTGAGCGCCGTGGACCTGGTGGAGAACGCGGCCGTCAAACAGGTGAACATCCGGATAGGCAAGCCCTCGGTGCAGCTGAGCCTGGGCGGGCGCGGCGGCATGTTCAAAGAGCCCGAAGGCGCCGTGGTGGATGGCCAGGGATGGATATTTGTGGCCGACACCGGCAATGACCGGGTGGCGGTCTACACATCGACGGGCGGCTTCGTCAGGTATTATGGCGCGGAAGAACACGCCGGCAAGGAGAAAGACGATATCCCCGTCGCGCTCCGTTTGAACGAACCGGCGGGTCTTGCCGTGGATAAAGAAGGCGCCGTCTACGTGGCCGATACCGGCAACAAGCGCGTGGTAAAGTTGTCCCCTGACGGAGAAATACGCCTGGTTATAGGCGGGGAAGAAAAGCGCGGGCATAAGACCGGCGGCCGGGGGGAAGACGAGGACGGCGGGAAAAATGATTTGTTCCATAGCCCGCGCGGTCTTGCTTTGGACGCCATCGGCAACATCTATGTTACCGACGCCAAAGCGGGCAGCATCCAAAAGTTCGGCCGTGACGGCAAACCGCTTATGCGCATAGTCCTGCCGCCCGTGGACGAGCGGGAGAAAGACGAAGAGGGGGAGAAAGAAGAAGATGAAAATGATCCGGCCCTGGCTGAACCGGCCGGCATAGCTGTGGACGAAGCGGGCAGCATTTACGTGGCCGACACGAAAGGCGGAAGGTTGTTCAAATACGGCCCCGCGGGCGGACTGTTAAGCGTTATAACAGGCAAAGCATTCAAGAAACCGTACGGCATAGCCGCCAGCCCCGACGGCGAGTGTGTAATAGTGACCGACGCGGGCACGGGGTTTATCCATAAGCTGGACCGCAAAGGCCGGATAACGCTCAGTTTCGGCCGGGAACATCCGGAAGACAAGGAGAAGCACAAAGACGGGATATCCGGACCGGATGATGAAAGACATGGTTCCAAAACCGGGAAAAGCGGGAAAGAAGCCGAAGAGGAAGACCGGAATGACCCGCTGAGTACCGTCTTTAAGAAGCCCGGCCTGGCCGCGTTCGGCCCCGGCGGTGAGCTCTACACGTCCGACAGGGAGACCGGCCGTATAGTGAAATTGGGTATGCCTGTAGCCGCGCCTATAGTATCGCCGGCCGGGTCTATTAAAGGAACCTTCGGTAAATCCGCTTTCGCGCGGGTATCGGCCAGCGTATCCGCTTTAACCGGCCCGGACCCCGCGTTCAGGCTGGGCGAGGTTTACGTGTTCCCGAATCCGGCCAAAGGCGCCGACGCCCCCACATTCCACATAGAAACCGGTATCGCCGACAGCGTGAAAATAACCATCTACACCGTAAGCGGCCGGACGGCGCATGAGTACACGCTTACAGGACTGCCCGCCGAACTGGACGACGGCAATGGCCTGAGTTACGCCTATGAATACACCTGGCGCGGCCATATCCCGACCGGGGTTTACCTTTACTACATAGAGGCGCAGAAAGCCGGTCAGAAACTGAAGAAGACAGGGAAGTTCGCGGTGGTACGCTGAGGAGGGATTATGAAAAATAAAACTAACCCTCATGACATGATGAACCGCATTGTCTATTTACTTTCAAGGCCATGGGTATTGGGCGCGGCGCTGGTATTTGTTTTTACCCCGTCGGTAAAGATAAGCGAGGCGCTTGAAAGCGGCGCGGAGTTCCTGCGTATAGACACGGATGCAAGGGCTGGGGCTATGTCGTCCGCCGGGGCGGCATCCGCGATGGGAATAAGCGCCATAGCATACAATCCTGCCGGCCTTGCCTCAATGAGCAAAGGCGAGGCTGCCTTAAGCCATAGTGCCCTGTATTTAGGCACAGTGCATGACTTTGTAGGCGCGGGTTTCGCCCTGCCTGGCTCGCCAGGTTTGAAGATGGGCTTAAGTTTCGCCAGGCTATCCAGCGGAAGCATGGAAGGTCGTACGGCCTCAAGGTCCAGAAGTGGCGGCTATTCAGCATACGATCAGGCCGCAAGCCTTGCCCTGGCAAAACAATACGGCAGATATAGCGTAGGCGGGGCCGTAAAATATATAGAGAGCTCTATAGCCGGTGTTAAAGGCACGGGATATGCCGTGGACCTGGGCGTAAAGCGCGGTTTAAGAGGCATCCCCGTGTCTGTGGGTCTCGCCGTACAGAATCTTGGCCCCGGAATAAAATATATTTCACAGCGTGACCAGTTGCCTTTAAGCGTGAGCGCCGGGATAATGTTTATGCCGATAGCCGGGTTCATGCTGAACTTTGACACTAGGCGTTACGTGTACGACAAGTACACGACCTACAGCTTGGGCACCGAATATGCATTATTCGGCGGGCCTGGAACAATGACCGGTCTGAGCCTGCGCGGCGGTGTGAACGGCGGCGCGGGCCAGAGCGCCGCGGGCGCGTTCAGCGCGGGAGCGGGTATCAAACTGATGAATGCCGACCTGGATTATGCGATGTCTCCGGAGGGTGCTCTTGGCAGCACACAGCGCATTACGCTGAAGAAGAAATTTTAACCGTAAAAAATGTTATATTTCTCGACGTAAACACGAGGCAATATTCTGCCCGGCCAGACAACCCCTATTAGGAATTTTGAAAAGTCAGGCGGGTGTGCACTTTTAAAACGTAAATCGATTAAAAACTGTGCACTTTTAATTCGTAATTAGCAATTGAATACGACCCCTTGACAAGTCAAGGGCCGTCTGTTATACTCGGTATGTAGTCTTGTTCTCTTTATAGCGCGTCGGCGGAGTAGTCGAGATGATCTCGGGAGTTGCGGTCGAGCTGGTCTCGGTGTTGCGGTTCCGGCCCGCGGGGCTCTGCCCCCGGCCACGACGCGGTTTCCCCCGGTTCGCTGCCAGCGCTGGCTCGGCGTCCTTGCGGAGTCGGCTGTTTCCGCGGTGCTGCAACGCGTTCTTCGGGGTGTTCTCCGGTCCGTCTCCTGCCCTTTTCGGGCGGCGCGGTCGCCGGGGTCCTGGTTCGGCGGTCCGCCTGCGGCGGTTCTGCTCCCGGGTGGGTGTTCCGGCCCTTGGTCTTCGGCGCTTGCGCCTCTCGGTTCCCGGTCGCCCCTTACGTGGTCTGTTGTTCCCAAGTACCCTGGCCTGTGTGCCAATTGAAGAGCCCCCGTTCACGGGGGCTCTCAATTTTATATAGAAACTGGCGGGGCGCTTTTCCGGATTTTTGGCTGCTTGCCTGCTAAATATTCTCATCCGAGAATATTTTTGTTTTCAAATGAAAATATATTTGCGCTTAAAGCCGGCCTCCTTATTATTTTATAGGGGGAAGCCGGATCCGGCCCCTATTTTATCGCGTGGCATAAAAAATGCTCTGTAGCGGTCATAGCGGCACAAAATCTAAGCGGGCTTAAAAAAAGGAAAATAATCATGAAAAAGAACAATATACTGATAGCGGTCTTCGCGGTAATAGCGGCAGCTTCCTGCGCTATGGCCGACAGCGGCGCGATGGGGAACCTTGCGGGGGCTGGCGATAAAATATCTTCCATAGATATGAACAAGAATTTCAGCGAAGCCGGGAATATGCTCGACGGCTTTTATACCGGCTCGAAAGCGAAGCGCGGCTCCGACTCCTCCGTAGTTTACGCTGAACAGGGGAACGCCCAGGGAGCTCCCGCCCGGACCGAAAAAGATATCTGCAATGCGAAAGCTTCGAAAATAGGCAAACTCGGCTCCAAAGTAAAGCCGCTCGCTTCCGGAACCGCCGAGGCGGCGCTCCTGAGCCAGAATAAATCTACGTGGGGGGAAGATCTTGACACCGTAGTAGAATATGTCGAACATGTGGGTTCCCATGCAATCGAGACTGTAGACGCTGTTAACGGCCACGGCAACAGCGTGGATCCGGATGAGGTCGGTATTGTTCACGGGATTATCAATACCATAGACGCGGCCGTCAACCCCTAATAAGTATCCGCCCGCTTGAGCTCCCGGCAAACCGAAAGGTTTGCCGGGAGTTTTTTTGACCCTGGCGTCATGGTGGAGATTTACGGAGAGGGGGCTGCTAAAATGGCAAAAAATGACAAATACCGGCTTTTGCCCAGAGTTATTTATTAGAATAAGGAGATTGAAAGACAGCGGGAACTCTCTTTTTTGACCATGAAAATAATTTCAAAAATATTCGGTAAGCTCCATAAACTCCACCTGGGGCTATATCTGATTTTTTCCCTTGCTGTGGCCTTCGGGGGGATCACTTCCTTATTCTTTGAGAACTACTCACTGTTCTTTGAAGAATCCTCCCTCAGCCTGGTTAAAACGGAATTGCAGCATTTTACCGATGCCCAGGCCAAAGGTTCCGTCTATGAATCCCCGAAAGCCGTAAAGGAGAAGCTCCTAAAGCCTTTCAGCATGAGGGGCAAGACTAGCGGGAAAGGGGGGGTGAAGTTCGAATCCAAGGCCGGGAACCTGGATTTCTCTTTTGTTTTTCTGCTCATCTGGCTTTTGCCGCTATATAAGCATTATTTCCTGAAAAAACCGCAGGATCTGGGACGCATAGAACGCCGTATTATCAATCTTCCGCTGGTGATGTTCGTCCTCGGCTGGGTTGTGGCCGGGCAACGCTACTTCTGGAACGTCACGGCTTATTCAGCGGCTTACGGAACCGTGCCGCTCAGGGTTAAGCTGGTTTTCGCAGTGTCGGCCATGCTGCTCGCGACCTTCGTGAACTATATGAACCTGGAGCTGACCGGGCTATATGTTCGCCAGCGGATCGCCAAGCCTTTTTTCCTGGAGAACAATCCTTACGGCATCAAGCGCGGTTTTGCCATAAGCCTTACGCTTCGCTACGCGCTGATGATCTTCTCGCTGGCCATGGTTCCGCTGCTGCTGAGCCTGTACATACCGACGTACTTCAACCTGGATATGCTTAGAAGGATATTCACTTCGCACGGAGACAAGCTTGAGTGGGTGCTTTCATATGAAAATATGCGGGTGCTTGTCCCCATCCTGATAATAGCCGTCCTGGTATTGATTATTTTGATCTTCCAGGCGGTTTCAATAATCCTTTATCGCGTCAATGTGCAGACGCCTGTTAGCGCGCTTGTGGGAAGGATGAAAGCCGTGGCGGCGGGGGATTTCAGCTGCAAGACCTCGGTGCTTTACGCCGACGAGCTTGGCCAGCTGAAAGGCCATTTCAACATGATGCTCGACGGGCTGGTGGAGCGCGACCATATCAAGGACACTTTCGGCCGGTATGTTTCCCTGGAGATAGCCGAGAAGATAATGAAGAGCGGAAAGGTGAACCTTGCCGGCGAGGAGATACAGGCCACGGTTCTGTTCTCCGACATCCGCGGCTTTACCCCGATGAGCGAGAAGCTGCCGCCAGTGGAGCTGATCCGCTTTCTGAACGAATACTTCACCTATATTACAAAGCCTATCACGGAGAACAAAGGCGTGATAAATAAATTCATGGGCGACGCGGTGATGGCTATCTTCTCGCCGGTGTTCGGCGTGGAGGACCACCAGGCGGCGGCGCTCCGGGCGGCCCTTGGCATGCGGGAAGCCCTTAAGGCTTTCAATGCGCAGGGGAAGCACCCTGAGGTTTTCTTCGGGGTTGGCGTGCACAGCGGCGGGCTGGTGGCCGGCAATGTCGGCACCGTGGAGCGGCTCGAGTACACCGTGCTCGGGGATACCGTGAACGTCGCTTCCCGCATCGAGAGCCAGACCAAGACCGCCGCAACGCAGATCCTGCTGAGCGAAGCCACGGTACAGGGCCTGGACAAAAAAATGTTCCCGGGCTTTAACTTTATAGAGTGCCCGCCGGTGCTGATGAAGGGCAAGTCCAGGCCGATGATTCTTTACAAGGTGGAGCCGGAGCAGGCCGGTTAAGGCGCGCCCGGTTAATTTTGATAATTCCGCGGAAAAGGATATTGCTTATGAAATTCTGCTGGTGCACTTTGGGCGTTAAGAATATGGAAGAGTCGGTTGAATTCTACCGGGATATCGTCGGGCTGCCGGTTAAACGGCGTTTCCCTGCCGGGCCCGGTATGGAGATCTGCTTTCTTGGAGAAGGGGAGACCGAGGTGGAACTGATCTGCGGCGAGAGATACCCGGCCTCCTCCGGCGCCGGGATCTCGCTGGGCTTCGAGGTTAAGTCCCTCGACGAGACAATAAGATTCATAAAAGAGAAAGGCCTGGAAGTCGCCAGCGGGCCTTTCCAGCCGAATCCGCATATCAAGTTCTTTTACGTTAAAGATCCTGACGGCCACAGCGTGCAGTTCGTGGAAAACATTTAAAGCAGCGGAGGAGAACATCATGAAATGGATAACAAGATCTCACGTGCACGTGGACAGGGTGGCTTGCCCCTGGCTTATTGAAAGGTTCGTGGACAACCAGGCCGAAATACTTTTCGCGGCGGACAGCCTGGTGGAGAAGATCGGGCGGGAAGAGAACGCCATCCCTTTCGATATCGAGGACGCGGAGCTCGGGCACCACGGCGACGACTGCACTTTCCGGGCCATCCTCAAGAAATACGAGCTTACCGATCCCGTCCTTCACAAACTCGGGGATATCGTGAACGCCGCTGATACCGGCGACCTCAAGGCCCATCCCTACGCCGCCGGCCTCGAGGCGATCGCGCGCGGTTTCTCGCTCATGTACCCTGACGATAATGAGAACCTGGAATGGCAGTTCCCGGTTTATGACGCCCTCTACGCGGCCCTCAAATGCGAAGGCAGGAACTCCGGAAAATAAAGGCTGTTCGTCCCGCGAGAAAAACATGACCCTTAATGAATTGAAGGCCAGGCTGACCCCGGCGGGGATATTACTGCTTCTGTATTTCCTGGCGCCGCTCGTCGTGCAAATGTTCATGGGAGTTCATGACACTATTTACGGGAGCCTTACTTTCTCTGTAGTTGTCCAGGTCGGCTTGGGTTTCGGCGTGGCCTATAAACTTTTCGCCCTGAAAGACCCGTTCAAGAAAGAATTGACCGCCTGGCTGAAAAAATACGCGCAGCCGCCGGAAAAGGTCCTGGCCCTGGCCGAAAAGATCTCGCTTGCGGCCGTTCTTTTGATAATCGTGGCCGTCGTCTGGCCGCCGGTGGGGGAAATAATAACGAACGGCAAGATTATGACGCTGCTTAAGTTAGGCGTCCTCGGCTATGCCGGCTGCCTGGGTTATGATATCTGGAAACTCGCACAGCCGTTCATTGCGTATGTGCCGCCTCCCGCGCCGCGCGACGACGAGGAAGCCCCGCACGAGAAAACCAATGAGCGCCGCTGCCCCAAGTGCGGCCAGCTCCTGCCCGAGGCCGGGGAATTCTGCACTTTCTGCTGGCATCAGATAGACGGCGGTAAATGAAAGGCGGCGGACCCGGCTCTGGCCGAACATTTCGCGGCCGCACGGGTCCTGTCCTAACCCTTTTGTATTATTGATTTCCGTAAAGGGAAAGCTATATAGTTATTTTACCTGGAGCGGGGTAGGGCCCGCGGCCGGGGTAGTAAAGCAGCGGGGGGAAATAAAGACACAGCGGAGTTTTAGGTTCGGCCTTGGAGGCCGGCTTGTCTTATTATTCAGGGGGGAACATGAAAAACACTAATCCGGGGTACTATAACGAGGTGGAGCTCGACAGGGGCGTGCAGCTTACCATCGTGTCTTACGACAGGACGCAGCGGGCGCTGGTCACCGCCGGCAGGGCTACCGTGGGCGGCAAGCCGGTCACGGCCGAGATCACCGGCGTGGCTACCGGCAAAGGAGAGGACGGCACGGTCAATATGTGGCTGCCCGCTTTCCGCTTCAAGGGGAAGGACGGCAGCCTGCAAAGAGTTCCGTGCCTGAACGCGGTAGCGAGCCTCTCCCCGCACCAGGGCGCCATAGATACCGCCAAAGCCATAGCTTCCTACGTGAACCGCGCAAAGACCGCCTACAAGGCTAAAATAAGCGGAACCCGCAGGAAGGCGCAGATAAACATAGCCTTCACAGGGCAGAACTGCATAGCGGTCCCGGTCGGCGCGCGGCCTTAACCATAGCGGGACGAAAGGGGGGTCGAAAAATGAAAAACATGGTAATTCTGATAATTGCCGCCGTTCTTAGCTGCATCCTGGTCGCCGCCCAGGCGCCTGTTCCGAAGGAAACCGGGAAAGAAATGA
Organism: bacterium; assembly: GCA_021811315.1. Classification (GTDB taxonomy): domain Bacteria; phylum Elusimicrobiota; class Elusimicrobia; order Elusimicrobiales; family UBA9959; genus UBA9959. The sequence goes on along the minus strand of JAJZPF010000004.1, from coordinate 59,171 downwards.
AAAGCGAGATCAAGCCCGGCAAAAAAGAGAGTAAAGCTAAACTTAACAAGTGTTCCGGTATCGTCGAATCCATAGACCTGGCCGCCGGAAAGCTCACTATCAACGACCAGAAAAAGATGACGATGACTATGACGATAGGCGCGGAGGCGAAGATCATGAAGGCTGGCAAGCCCGTTTCCCTGTCGGCTATCATGGCCGGGGATAAGGTGCATATCATGTATGAGGGCGATATGGCCAGCCCGGCGGTCAAAGAAGTAAAGGTTATTGAAAAAGCCGGGCCGAAGAAGGAAAAGGCGGAGAAAAAAGCCGGCGGGAAACCCTGAGGAGGGCGTATTGAATTGCCTGGTAGGGATCCAAAGATCAAGGGCTGCGGAGCGATTCTCCGCGGCCCTTGCTATTCAGCCCTGGAGGGAAGTCCTCCGCGCCCCAAAAAAACAGTAAAATAACCTCAAGGCGTTCAGTTCCCTTAAGGAAACGGATATGAATATCATTGAGATCAGAGGGCTTAAGAAAAACTACCCCCTGGGCGACACCATAGTTCCCGCGCTCCGCGGGGTGGACCTCGAAGTGGCCGAGGGCGACTTCATGAGCATTATCGGCCCCTCCGGCAGCGGCAAGACTACGCTGCTCAACGTCATAGGCTGCATCGATTTCGCCACCGCCGGCAGCGTAAAGGTGGGCGAGCATGAAATAACCTCGCTCAACGACAGGCAGATAACCGAGATCCGGCTCAACAAGATCGGCTTCATCTTCCAGACCTTCAACCTCATCCCGGTGCTGGACGTGATCGAGAATATAGAATTCCCGCTGCTCCTCATGAAGAAGTCGGCGGCCGAGGCCCGCAAGCGCGCCGACAAGCTCATAGAGGAGGTCGGGCTTAAAGAATACGCCGCCCACCGCCCCGCCGAGCTCTCCGGCGGGCAGCGCCAGCGCGTGGCTATAGCCCGGGCGCTGGTCACCAACCCGGACATCATCCTGGCCGACGAACCCACCGCCAACCTCGACTCCGTCACCGGCGCCTCCATCCTGGAGCTGATGCGCAGGATGAACGAGATAGAAAAGACCACTTTCATCTTCTCCACCCACGACGCGAACGTGCTTAAATACGCCCGGCGCATAGTAAAAATAAAAGACGGACTCATCGAGAAGGAACCCGCACTGGCATGAAGCTGATCTTCACCATCGCCTGGCGCAATATCCTGCGCCACAAGGGAAAAAGCCTCGTGATAGGGGTGATCCTCTTTACGGGCGCCTTCCTGATGACGGTCGGCAACGGCGTTATCTCCGGCATGGCCGCCGGCATAGAGAAGAATATAGTGAACGGTTTCATGGGCGACCTGGTCCTGATCAGCGAGGCGCAGAAGAGCGACAATATCCTGCTTAACATGATGGGTTCCAGCATCGAGCCCGTGACCACTTACAAACAGATAAAAGAAGTCCTGGCCGCCCAGCCCTATGTGAAGCGCTTCCTTCCCGTCGGCAAGAACCTGGCGATGGTCCTGGACGAGAGCACCAGCGCGCCCGGCTACGCCTATTTGCTCGGCGTTGATTTCGCCGAATACAGGAAAATGTTCCCGGACAGCTTTACCGTGATAGAGGGCTCCTATCCCGCCCCGGGCGAGCGCACCCTGCTGATCCCCACTTTCGCCCGCGACGAGTTTTACGACTTCTACAATATCTGGTTCCTGCCGGAAGGCGGGCGGGTCGTAAGAGAGAACCTGAAGAAAGAGGCTTTGGCCAATTTGGGCACCCTTAATATAAGCACGAACGTGGTGATGATGGGGATGACCAGCGGGATAAATACTACCACCGACATCCGTTTCCCGGTGAAGGGCATAATCAGGTACGGGGCGCTGAACCAGATCTTCGGCCATTTCTGCCTGGTGGACATCGAATCCTACCGCGAATGCCTGGGCTACTTCACCGCCGCGGACATGGCGGCGCAGGTGCCCAAAGAGGAAAAGAAGCTGCTTGGGCTTGAAGGCGGGGACCTGGATTCGCTGTTCGGCGAGGGGATGATAGTGTCCGACGTTAAGAAAGCCCCGAAGATAAAGGTCGTAGCCTTGAACGAGCCGAAGCTGTCCGAGGACGGGGTTTATAATGCCGTCTTTATAAAGCTGAACGAAGGCGAGGACTACGGCCGCTCGCTGAAAAAATTGAACAAGGCCCTGGCCGGAACAGGGGTGCGGGCCGTGACCTGGAACAAAGCGTCCGGCCCGATGGGCGGCATGGCCCTGATAATAAAGAGCGCGCTCTTCGTCTTCGTCATGCTGCTCTTCTGTGTGGCCGTGATAATAATCGTGAACACGCTCACGATGTCGGCCCTTGAGCGCTCTTCCGAGATAGGCATGATGCGGGCCATCGGCGCGCACAAGACTTTCATCGCCGGGATGTTCCTGGGCGAGACCGCCGTCCTCTCCTCCGTTTTCGGCGGCGCGGGCATACTGGCCGGGATAGTGGCCGTGCGCATTATCCCGCTCCTGCAGATCGCCACCAAGAACGACATGCTGCAGCTCCTTTACGGCGGGAATTTTTTCAACCCGCTGCTCAGCCTTTCGGACGTGGGGCTGACCGCTTTGCAGCTCCTGTTCGTAACGGTAGTAGCCGCGCTGTACCCTATGAAGGTGGCCGTGCACATAACCCCGCTGGACGCGATCTCGAGGGACTGATCGAAAGTCGGGAATCAAGGATCGGGAATCAAGAAGGAATATGCTGCTGATAAGATTATCTCTGCGGAATTTGCTGCGCCAGAAGCGCCGGAATATCATGCTTGGTTCCGCCATGGCTATAGGCGTCTGCATCCTTATCGTGGCAAACTCCTTCTCCCACGGGATCTCCGACATCCTTTTCAACAAGATAATGCGCTACGTCACCGGGCACGTGGCCATCCGCTTCAACGAGCGGGGGGGCGTGATGCGCGAGATCTTCCGCGACAGGGCGCGCGCTTTCGAGGCCGTTAAGGGCGAGCCGGAGATAGAGGAAGCTAACGAGGCCATAGGCATGTTCGCCCGCGCCATCGGGAACGGCAGGTCGGACAATATAATACTCGTGGGCGCGGACACGAAGAAAACCATAGGCAAGAAAGCCCTGCGGGAAGTGGAGGAATCCTTCCGGCTGGTGGAGGGCAAGTGGAAGGACGTGGAGAGCGCGGCGATAGAGAACCCGGTGGTGATCTCGGCCGAGAAAGCCCATTATCTTAACGTGAAGATGAACGATATCGTACGGGTCCGGTTCCGCAATATGTTCGGCCAGGACCAGGCCGCCAGGCTCACGATAGTCGGGATCATGAAGAACGACAATATCTTCATGCAGCCGGTGGTCTTCCTGGAGCTCCCGCGCGAAAAAGAGCTGCTCGGCTACCGGCCTTACGAGACCGCCAGCCTGAGCCTGAAGATAAAGGACCCGCAGAAGAACGCCGCCGCGCTGGCGGACCGCATCCACGCCCGGCTTAAGCCCGGAATCGCGGCCATCTACGCCTCCGCCGCCGGACGCGCCGGGCGCAAGCCCGTGGTGCTGCTCGGCTTCAAGAGCGACGAAGAGTCCGAAAAGAAGATCTCCGGCCTTCTCAAGCTCTCTTCGGGCAGCTTCGAGAAAGCTTTCAGGAAGGACGGGGTCATCATCCCGGTCCCTCTCGCCCGCGCGCTGGGCGTGAGCGCGGGCGACAAGATCACCGTCCGCTACGACCGCAAGTTCGAGAAAACCCCCAGGGAGGCTTCCCTGCAGATAAGCGCCGTCTGCGGTTCCGGCGATTATCCCGGCCAGGACATCGTGCTGCTGAACGACTCGGGTTTTTACGACCTCTATTACGACGATCTGCCGGCTGGCCCCGGCCCGGGGGCGAAAGCCTACGCGGCCGACTCGACGTGGAGCGCCCTTGCGGCGCCCGAGTGGGTTCTCCTGAAGCGCACCTATAACACGGACGATTACAGGAAAAAATATCAGGAGATAGCCAGGAACAAGTGGAAGGGAACCACCATCGACGTCTCCACCATGTACGAGACGGCCAGCGATATCCTCAAGCTGGAATCCGTGCTGAACGTCATCACGATCTCGGCGGTGCTGATCCTGTTCTTCATCATCCTGCTCGGCGTGGTGAACACGCTGCGCATGACCATCAAGGAGCGCACCCGCGAGATAGGCACCGTGCGCGCGATAGGCATGCAGCGCCGGGACGTGCGCGATATGTTCCTGCTCGAGACCTTCTTCCTGACCCTCTTTTCCTCCGTTACGGGGCTGCTGATGGGCTTCATCGCAATGCGGCTGCTTTCTCTTATCACTTTCCACCCTGTGGATAACCCGCTCGGGATGCTCCTCGTGAACGGGCATTTATATTTCCTTCCCACTTTCGCCGGCATAGCCGGCAGCATGCTCCTGATAATGGCCATAGCGGTGGTCACGGCCTGGTTCCCCGCGCGGCGGGCCGCGAACCTCTCTCCGGCCCAGGCGCTGGGGCATTTCACCTAGAGGAAAGCATCATGATAAAGCTCCTTTTATTCTCCTTCCTGACCCTGTTCCCGCTGTCCGCCGGCCTCCGCGCGGAAAGCCGGGTGGTCCCGATACTGAAAGCCATAGACGCGAACTACAAGATGAAAAAGGACGTCCGCGCGGACGTGACGCTGACCCAGCAGCGGGCCGGGCAGGGCACCAAGATAATAGACATGGCCTATTTCCGCCGGGACTCCGACGACGCTTTCCTGATAGCGATGAACGCCCCGGAGAACGAAAAGGGCAACGGCTACCTGCGCGTAGGGGACAATTTCTGGATGTACCGCAAGAATACCCGGACTTTCCAGCACGTGAACCGCGACGAGAGCATCGGCGGCTCCGACGCGCACAGCGACGATTTCGAGTCCAGGAAGCTGGACGAGCTTTACGGGCCGGTCGTGGATTCTTCCGGCACGGAGAAGTTCTCCCGGGAGCTGCTTGGCAAGGTGGAGGTCAATAAATTCGAGGTGAAGGCCAAGGTCAACGATGTGGACTACCCGAAGCAGATCTTCTGGACCCGCCGCGACAATAACCTCCTGCTGAAGCAGGAATCTTATTCCTTATCCGGCACGCTGATGCAGACCGCTTATTTCCTGAAGTTCACCGAGATAGAGGGGCGGTTCGTCCCGGTGAAGCAGCTGTTCATCGACGAGTTCGAGAAAGGCAATAAGACCGTGGTGGAGATAGCGAACCTCGTTCCGGGCAAGCTGGACGATAAAATATTCACCAAAGCGTACCTGGAGAACCTGAGCAAGTAACAGTTAAGAATCGAGAGTCATGAGTCAAGAGTCGGGAATCAGGGATATATACCGGCCGTTTATTTATGAAAAAAGTCTTGCTTTGCACCGCGCTGGCTCTGTGCCCCGCTTTCGCTTCCGCCGAAGACGCCGCTTCCGAGCTCGAGATGTTCTCCAGCTCCGAAGTGGTCACGCAGGCGGCAGCCGCGCCCGGCAAGGCGGAAGAGAAAAAGACCGTCGGCTTTTCCGGGAACGTGGTGAGCGTCATGGAGGACGTGGTCTATAGCTCCTCTACGGCGGACCCGTTGAACACCTACGTGCTTGGCAGCTTCCTGCTGGACGCGCGCCTGAAGAACGGCGTAAAGGCCTTCGCCAACCTGGAAACCAGCTATTATCCAAAAGTGCGTCAGACCACCGCCACCCTGCGCGAGATCTTCCTGGATTTCAACATCGGCGACAAAGTCTATTTCCGCACCGGCAAGCAGGTGCTGCAGTGGGGCCGGTGCTACCTGTGGAATCCCACCGACCTGGTGAACATCGAAAAAATCCCTTTTGTACCCAAGGTAGGCACGCGCGAGGGCGCCTACGGCGTGAAATTCCATGTGCCTTTCGGCACCAAATATAATATCTACGGTTTCCTGGACACCGGCAACGCGGCGACCGACCGGGACCTGGGCGGCGCGCTTAAATTCGAACTGCTCGCCGGCCGCACCGAGATGGCTTTCTCCGGCTGGGCCAAGCGCAACCGCCGCCCCGTCTTCGGCTACGACCTCTCCAGCCGCCTGGGCGACGTGGACATCGCCGGCGAATTCAGCGTGGCGCGCCGCGACAACGACCGGTTCCTCCGCGATAATAACGGGACGCTGGAGACCTTCCGCAAGGACCAGGAATGGGTCTCCAAGGCCGCCGTGGACTTCAGCAAGGGTTTCCGGCTGGGCAACTTCAACGACAGGCTTACCGTGACCACGGAGTTCTTCTACAACCAGGACGGCTATGTCCAAAGCCCGTTCAGGGACAAAACGCTCTACCTCTTCTCGGGCCCGCTGGCCTCCGTGCTGCCCGCCGGAACCAAAGGCCTGTTCCTGCTCGGCAACGGCCTCTACACGCCCAACTACCTTGCCCGCTATTACGGCGCCGTCTTCGCCAGCGTCAGCCGGTTCATAATAACCGACCTGACGCTGAACATGAACTATATCCACAACTTTAACGACGCTACGGGCGCGCTTTCAGCCGGCGTGAACTACAAGAACCTCAACGACTTCACCGCCGGCTTCCTGGCGCTGGCGCCCCTCGGCCCCGCCAACGGCGAATACACCTTCTCCGGCGCCAAACTGTTCCTGCAGCTCACCGCCGGCGTCTCGTTCTAGCCCGAAAAAACTTTTTTCTCCGCGACACTCCCTTGTCGGGTTCCCCTGCTATGCTATTAACACGGGTAAAGGGGGAATATGCTTTATCTCTATCTGGACGAAAGCGGGGACCTGGGATTCGATTTCGTGAACAAGAAACCAAGCGCGTTCTTCACCATATGCGTACTGGCTGTGAAGGGCCGGGAAAATGACCGCGCCCTTGCGAATAGTGTAAAAGCGGTTATCCGTCAGAAGCTGCTCCACAATTCAAATACTGACATATCCGAACTTAAAGGAAGCAGGACGTCCATCGCAATTAAAAAATATTTTTACAAAAAAGTTTCCAAGGTGAATTTTAAGTTGTATGCCGTAACACTCAATAAAAAACGCGTTTATGCACAATTAACTCAGGATAAAGAACGTATTTATAACTATGTTGCCAGGCTAACGCTGGAGGGTGTAGATTTTAAAGAGGCTGCCGTAAGGGTGATAATAACGGTTGACCGGAGCAAGGCGCGTCCTGAAATTCAGAGATTTAACAACTACATTCTGAGCCAAATAAAGGCCCTTCTGGATCCTCTTGTCCCGCTGGAAATTTACCATGTTCTGTCAGATCAAAATCCGATACTTCAGGCTACTGATATTTTCGCCTGGGGGATCTCGAGGAAATATGAAAAAGGAGACTGTGAGTGGTACGACGTTTTCAAGGCGAGGTTGAGTTTGGAGAAATTGTATTTGCCTTAAAAAAATGAAGAGCGTGCCAAACAGGTTATATTGTCCTGGCTGTGGCCCACGCTATGGAAGGGAACACCAGGAACGGCCTGCAATGGTCTTACCGCTCTTCATAAATAGTATACCAGAGCGCCAATATCCCGTCAACGGCTTTTTTTATAGCGAAAAAGGCCCTAAAGAGGTAAAATTTCAAAACGGGTTAGCGCGGGTCTTTACAACATGAAAAGCTCTAGGTCACTCTAAGTGATAGTCTACACCGCCACCAAAGGTCGCTTCCAGCAGGATGTCCTGAGCAATGGCATCGGCGACATAATTTACGACGCCTACAAAGGCGCCACCGGTAAAAGCACCAAAAAGTCCGAAATAAATTCCTGGGTCAATTCCTTTCCAAAGCAAGAACGTGGGGGAGGGGGAGTGGCGGTTATGGCAATAATTGCACTGTGATCTGATGTAGCTATTGCCAAGAGGAATCCTTAAGGGGAACTTAGTTTTATGCGACAAATGATCTTACTGGCCGCGTTTGTGGCACTGGTCGGCCGCGATTGCGCGGCGGGCGATTACAAGAACGTGAAGTTCGGCCCGTATGCCGACTCGGCGCAGGAAGACACGGTTAATGGGAATCTGGCCCCTCCGATCGAGGGTTTCCGCGGCGCCGCGGCGCCGCAAATATTCCTCACCGGCAGGAGAAGGTCGTTCTCTTTCAGTGAGGACATGGCGGGGGTCAGCACAATATCCATAACCGGCCCGTATGGAGTGGTTTACGCACAACAGTTCACTCCGCCGGTAAAAAGCACAGGCTTAGCCGTATATGACCTGCCAGCCGGTCCGTACTATATCCGCTCATACAACAGCGTAGGGGGATTGTCCGAGAACCGTATATGGGTCGCGGAAATAGAGCCGGAGTTGGCCCTTGAGCGTTCCTATGCGTCTAAAGGAAAAAGACCGAACTCGATAGATGTTCACCTGGCCGTAAAAGGCCGTGCCAGCGAAGGTCTGCGTGAACTTGAGCTTATTCAAAACGGGAAACTGCTCGGTGAGGTCTCCCCAAATGGGAAGGAAGCCGTCTCATCTTTTGACACGAGCGTTCCGGCTTCCCAGGAATTGACCCAATTCATACTTCAGCTCTCGGATCAGAAGGGCAACTATCGCCAATTGCGTTTTACGCTGGATGGCGGCAAGGTGATGCGGCGTCTGAAGCCCGGAGAGTCTATTCCACTCACGAACAACAGAGTGCTGGAGGTGGGAACAAGCCGCCCATGGCGTACCGTGCCAGAAACCGGCACGTACAGCCTTCTGCTGGGCAACGGTCTGTCCCTGGCATTCAAGAACGTAAGGAAACCCGGGGAGATATCTACTACCTGGACGACAGCACGCCCTCCCAACGGGTATACTGATGCTATCGGGGCATCGTTCATTCTGCGTAGCTGGAACGGTTTGCAGTTCGACAGTGTACGCCTGGCCATTGACTACGGCGCCTTAAAACTTTCTCCAAGCCAGATCTCCGCGCTTAAAGTTGTCCGCGTGGATGACCCGCGGAACGGTATATATACTGAAATGCCTGTCAGTAACCTGGCCGGGAAGCATAAGCTCACTGCGGAGTTGAAGGGGCTGGGCAAGTATATGCTCACTGCCCCGCAGTACGATTCGGCACACGCAACTGGTCCTCTCGGCGGGGCCAAAGGAAAAAAACCTGAAATTGAATTTTTATCCGGAGTTACAGCAAAACTGTCGCTCTTCGACCTGAAAAGCAAGGAGGGCTTTAGGATTATCCAAAACTTAAAGGATCAAAACAGGCTTCCGGTCGGCAATGTCTACCGGGTCTGGCCGGAGGGCCAGAACTTAGAGCCTTCGGGTGCGCTGAAAATGCGCTACTCGGATAAAACGGTCTCCGCCCTGGGGATAGATGAGAACACGCTGGCCCTTTACACGATAAGTTTTAACGGGGACGTATACCAACTTCCCTATCTTACGCGCGACAAAGACGGGAATTTATTGACCGCAATGGTGCCCCGCACATATCAGCTTTTCGCCGTTATGGGCAGTTCTACCCAAGCGGAGAACCAGCCGCCCTTATTTTATCCGGATGGCATACCGCCTACCTCTAAAATAGCCTTCAGCGGTCCACGGGAGGGAGAATACATCTCTTCCAAGACGTTCGTTGTGTTAACGGCCGAAGACGCAAAAGTTCCAAATGTACTGACCTCCGGGCTCGCCGGTATATTCTACTTTCTGCAATCCAAAGATGCTCCGCAAGGAGACGTGCAGTTGTCAACTTACACGCAGCCGTTCACCATGAAGGAAGGCGTGCATACGCTTTCATATCTGGCCCAGGATAAAGCCGGGAATTATGAGTTCCCCATATCGATGAGGCTGTCCGTGGACGGCACTCCGCCGGTAACTACGTCTGCGCTGAATGGGGCGGAATTGGTTTTATCGGCCATGGACCCTGTCTCTAATGGCGTGAGTTCCAAGGTTCAGAGCGTCTTTTACGCTTTAGATACCACCCCTGCCGGGTCAAGGGCGGCCGGGATATACACTAAGCCGGTAGAGCTGCCTCCTGGAAAGCATATGGTCTATTTTTTCAGTATGGACAAGGTAAGGAACATGGAAACGGTAAATTCTTTGCCGGTGGACGTGCCCCCGCATGCCTCAAAGCGTAAATGAAAGGAACGTAGGGGGGTATGGGACGCTGTTTACTATCTTCCTAATTTTATATGAGCATCGTAATTCCGGATTCGGCTTTGGGGGACAGGGTTTACGGCATTAATGCCGGGGGAGGTATCTCCTTAACAAGCTCAAGACCGCGTTGCCGGACGACTGCGATCAAACATTCCGGGGCGGCCCTGACGGGCCTGTTCTTCGGGTTCCTGCTGTCGAAAATGATACTGGCCCCGCTGGCCGCGAGGTTGGAGTAAAATGAGGAACTATGTGATTTTAACGGCGTTTACCGCGCTTGTATGCTTTGTCCCGGCGGCGGTCCGGGCGGAGGAAAATAAAAGCGGGATGACCCGCGAACAGGCGGAAGGTTTTGCGAAGGACATCTCGCTTGTTTCAAGGCAGGCCGTGCTGCCCGCGGTCAACGGGGCCGTAAACAATTCCGCGGCCGCCTATTGGGCGCTCTGGGACCTGGTGAACGATCTGTCCGCCCATCAGAGGGCCGGCGGGAAACCGGCGCCCGCTCCTGACCTGGTCGAAACGAATATGCGTTTAAGGATGCGCGGCGACTATGGCAAGCTTTGCTCCAGGTTCAGCGGCAATTGTAAGGAATATCCCGGCGACAGGGAGTTCTCCAAAGCGACGCAGTACGCCTGTAAGGACATTAAGGCATATGCCGCAGGGTTTAAAACACCGCAAAATTTTGCGGAGAAGCGGCATCGGGCCAAAATAGAGAGGCTGCTTGAAAACGCCCGGGACCGCTCAATGTTCTCGCTGCGGCCGACCCGCGAAACGAGCCTCCAGGCGCCGCCGCCGACGGCTGGCGAAGAGCAATATATCCAGCTCTCCCTTCAGAAAAAACAAGGCGAGAAATTCACGTTCCCGCCCTGGCCTTAAGCAATAGTCCGCAGGATATATCTTAGATGCTTTTGACGGCATCCGCGACCGGCTTCAGGAAAGTGCTTTTCCTCGAGTCGCGGATAATGTAATAGATCACGAAGCTCATCACGGCCGCGAAAAAGCACCAGACGGAGGTCAGGTACTCCCTGTAAGCCACGGCCGAGACTACGAACGACAAGAACATTATAATCCCCATGATATACGCCCGCTTAAGGCTGGAGACGAAGAACGGGACCAGGGTCGGGACCAGGTAGATCAGGGTGGGGATCTTGCCGAAAGGATGCAGGACGGCGCTTTTATAGATAATGTGCCGGCCGCTTATCTCGGCGTGCAGGTCGTAAGTCATGATGTGGCGCAGATAGAACAGCGCTATCCCCGCGCCCGCCGCCAGCAGCGCCGCCAGGATCCTTTTCTGCCTTTTCTTTTCTTCCATCAGCAGCACGGAAAGCGGTATGAGTATAGGCCAGATGAATTCCGCCATTACCAGGAAAATATAGGTGGCCGTCTTTTGCAGCCCGGGATACGCCGCGCCCGGAATGACCGTCCAGAGGACGCCCTCGGTGAATTGCTGGAAAGCGAAGAACAAAGTTATGCAGGAGAAAACCGCCTGGGAAGGCTTGTGGACTTCTTTCAAAGTCTGCGTGCCCACTACCGTAAGCAGCGCGCTCGCGGTGAAACTCGCTCCGGCTGAAAAGCACATATCGTTCCTGTTTCTTCTTTGTTGGATAGTCCGAAGCTTATAGTATATCACGGGGCGGGGGCGGCGCGGCCGTTTCCGGCCGGCTCCGGCGTAAATAAAGGGAAGCCGCCCGGCGGCCGCGTTTTTGTTACAATTTCAGATATGAAGATAGCTATAGGGCTGGGCCTGGATAAAGACCCGGGAAAGGCCGCCGAGGAAGCGGTAAAACAGGCGCTCAGGACCGTGCCCGACCCCGGCCTGGCGGTGGCTTTCGCCTCCATACACCTGGACCAGGAAAAAGTGCACGAGGCGCTCTGCCGGCATCTCGACCCGGCCATCCTCACCGGCGGCTCCTGCTACGCCGAGATCACCAATGCCGGGGTTACGAAGAACAGCGTTGCGGTGCTGCTTATTTCCGGTGCCGGGCTTAAAACTTCTTTCAGCGTTTCCGAGGCTTTCAAAGACTGCAGGAAGACCGGCCTGGCCCTGGCCTCCGGCATCCCCCAACCCGACCCCGAAGCCCAAAACCTCGCCCTGCTGTTCGGCTCCATAACCACCGGCTACGAGCAGCTTATGCTTGACGCGCTTGGGGAAAAACTCGGCCCCGTGCCGGTTTTCGGCGGCCTTACCTGCGGGCGGTACGACCTGGGCATGAACCACCCCGATTTCTGGACCAATTACCAGTTCTGCGGCTGCGAGCTCTCGAAGACCGGCGCCCGCCTGGCCGCGCTGGAGCTGCCCGCCGGCGCCAAACTCGCTTTCGGCTACGGCCACGGCTGGGAGCCGGTGGGCGGGGAGCTCGAGATAACCCGCGCCGAAGGCCCCGAGGTCTTCGAAGTGAACGGCTTGCCGGTCATAGAATTTTACAGGCAGTTCCTGGGGCGGGACGCCGGGGATAAATTTTTCGAGCTGATGGTGCAGCGCTACGGGTTCTCCATGGCCGCGCCCGGCTCCGGGAAGACGCATATAAAACTGCCGGTCTCCTGCGACCTCAAAAAAGGCTCCATCCGCTATTTCCCCGCCGAGGAGCTGCAGGGAAAAAAAGTCCGCCTGATCCAGGCCAGCCGCCTGAGCCTGGTGGAGGGCGCCCGCGCCGCCGCCAAAGAATGCGCCGCTGCAAATCCCGGCAAAAAGCCGGCCCTGGTCTTCATGGTAAGCTGCTGCTCGCGCTCGCATATCCTGCACAGCCGTGAGAACGACGAGGTGGACGCGGTGCGCTCGGTTTTCGGCAAGGCGGTTCCGGTGTTCGGCTTCTACTCCGGCGGGGAGATAGTGCCCTGGCTGAACAGCTGCGCCCCGGCGGGCTTCTGCGGCTCGTCCTACCATACCACCACCGTCGCCCTGATGGCCCTTTACGGGGACGGCATGGTCGAATTCTCGGTGCCGAAAGAAAGGCGCTCGGAAACGCAGGCCGCGGGGGCGGAAAAAGCGCTGCTGGACCGCAGCGAGGAAATGCTGGACGCGACCGAGAGCTTCCTGGCCAACCTGAGCCGGAAATCCTACAAGGACGGCGAGCTGCTGCGCCGCCAGCACGAGATGATCCACGCCTATACCCCGCACGGGGTCTGGAAAGAGGTGGGCGCCGTAGCCTCGGCTGGCGGCCAGGAGCTGAAGGACGCGGAATTTACCGGCGTCTTCATGTTCATGGACGTGAAAGGGTTCACGCCCTACTCCGAGGCGCATAGCTCCGCCGAAGTCGTGAGGGCCCTTAACGAGATCTTCGCCCCGGCCACCGGCCTTATCTACAAATACGGCGGCGACGTGGATAAATTCATCGGCGACTGCATTTTCGCCTGCTTCAGCTCGGCTAAAGAGGCCGTGGCCGCGGCCAGGGCCATCCTGCTCCTTTTCAGGGAACTGAAAACGAAGGGGAACCCTTTCGATGTCCGCATCGGCCTGAACGGCGGCCGCGCCGTGCGCGCTAACGTGGGCGCGGAGAACCGCCGGGAATACACCTTCATCGGTGACGCCGTGAATACGGCCCAGCGCCTTGAGAGCAATTGCGAGCCGGGCAAGGTTCTTGTGTCCGCCGGCGTCTACGCCGAGGCCGGCTCCGTCTTCGGCTCCGCCTCGGAAAAAGTGGTGGCGCTCAAAGGCAAGGCAAAACCGATAACCGCCTTCCTCTGCGAACCGTAGATGAAACCAAAAGCCCCAGCCGCGCGTAATAATAATAATGCCTGAAGCCGAAAAAGAGCTGGTCCTGCGCTGCCTCGGGGGGGACACTTCCGCTTTCGCCGGCATCCTTGATATTTACCAGGACAGGATCTACAGTTTCGCCCTCCGCCTTCTTAAGGACCCTGTCGCCGCCGAAGAAGCGGCGCAGGAGGCCTTCGTAAAAGCTTTCCGCGGCCTCTCTTCCTATAATTCCGCCTACCCTTTCTCCTCCTGGCTGTTCCGCGTCGCCCACAATGCCTGCATGGACGCGCTGCGGGCCGGGAACAAGACCGTCTCGCTGGACACCGAGGACTTTCCCGATCTGCCCGACCGCTCGGCCGGGGTAGAGCTCAAAGTGGAGGACTCGATAGCTTCAGAACGCATAGAGGCCATGCTGGCTTCTCTGCCGCCCTTGTACAGCGAAGTGCTCCTGCTGGCCTATAAAGAAAATATGGGCTCCTCGGAAATAGCCCGCGTCCTTGGCGCGCCGGAGGGCACGGTGAAGGCCAGGCTGTTCCGCGGGCGGGAGTTAATGAAAGTCAAGCTTTACAGGGAAGCGGGCGCAACCTTTTAGGCGCCTGCCCCGTATTACCAGAGAGCGGCGGTTATTGAGGTTGAGCCTCGATAGGAAGAGATATGAAACCTGACCAGACGGACGAACTTATAGCCAGAGCGATAGCGGCCCTGCCTTACCGCAGGTCCCCGGAGGGCTTCGGCGCGAGAGTAATGGCTGGAATAGCCGCTGTGGCGCCACAGCCCTGGTACGCGGGCCTCTTGAAGACAGCCGGTTTAACGCTGACCGCCTGGGTCTCCGCCCTCGCTTTTGTTTCGGCAAGAATTCTGTACGCCAACCTTGGCGAGCTGGCGGCCCTGGCGATACAGCCCGGCGGCTTTTCCCGGGCTCTCGCTTTCACGGCCGCGAGGGCCGCGCTCCTGCTGTCGAAACTCGCGGCGGCGGCTTCGTTCGCTTCGGAGATGCTCTCCGCCGCTTCGGCCTGGCTTCCGGCCTGGTATGAAATAGGCTTCGCTGTTTTGTTCTGTTCGGCGGCCATAGCCGCGCTTTCGAAGAGCGCGCGCCCTGTCCGCCAGGGGATCTGAAAAGTCAGGGAGGAAAAGGATTATGAAGAATATCAATAAATACATATTGCTCGCGCTGGCCCTGGCCGGCCTGGGCCAGACGGCCCAAGCCAGGCGCCAGGAGCTCCTTCACGAGGACGTGCTCGTGGAGAAAGGGCAGACCGTGCGCGGCGACGTGGCCACCGATAGATCGATAACCGTGAACGGGGTTCTGGACGGCGACGCCGTTTCAGTGGGGGGAGCCTCCATAACCGTCAACGGCCAGCTCCTGGGCGACCTGGTCGCTATCGGCGGCTCGGTCTTCGTCCCCGGTTCCGTGAACGGCGACCTCGCGAGCGTAGGCGGCCCGGTCTCCATCAGCGGCAAGGTCACCGGCGACGTGGCGAGCGTGGGCGGCGGCGTGAATCTTTCAGGGGCGGGGGAAATAGTCGGCGACATTTCCGTGATGGGCGGCTCATTCGTTAAAGGCGAAAAGGCCGTCCATAAGGGCGAGGTGAGCAGCTTCGATATCGGGGCGGCCCGCAAAGTGCTGCCGCGCGTCCTCAGGCTGGCGCGCTACGCCGGCAACCGCGAGGAAGGGGTGAGCCCCTGGATGGTCGGCGGCTTTGTGGGGATCGGCCTGCTGGTCTTCTTTTCGATGCTCGCCACCGGCGCGCTGCTCCTGGTGCTCCCGGCCGTATTCTTCCCGAAGAACGTGGAGAACGCCCGCGCCGTCATCTCCGGCGATATGTGGCGGGCCTGCGGCATCGGGGCGCTGATGGTAATGGGCTTTTTCCCCGGGATGCTGATGATGCTCGTTTCGGTCCTCGGTATACCGCTGGTACCTTTCGCGCTAATGCTTTACGCGGCCGCCGCCGTGCTGGGCCTCAGCGCCTTCAGCGTGATCCTCCAGGGCAGGTTCTTCGAGGGCATAAAGAAGACCGGCCCCGCGGGCCTGCCGGGCAAAGTAGCCGCCGGCTACGCTATTATGGCCGGGCTTATGTTCTTCGGAAAGATCATCCCGTTCGTGGGAGGGGTGCTTTCCCTCATCGGCTTCATGCTGCTGGCCTTCGGAACGATGCTTGGGCTTGGCGCGGCCTGGACGACCAGGCTGGGAAACCAGGGTCATGCGGCCGCCGCGCAACCCGCCCCGCAGCAGGTTCCTCCTCCGGTCCAGCAATAGTTCCTCGGAAGAGTAATGAAAAGGCCTCCGCTCCCGGGGGCCTTTTTAGTTATCCCGCGCCTAGGCCTTTTGGCCCAGGCCGTTTTTTCCCTTAAGGCCCGTGCGGGAGAACTTGTTTGCCGGTATAATTAAACAGATAGAATAAGTAAGTTCGGAAAACTACTATAAGGCGGACCTTGCATGAAAAAAATCAACGGATTACTCGCGCTGTCTTTCTTAAGCCTCCTCTCCACCGGGGCCTTCGCCCTGGACCTCGGTAAACCCCTTCCTAACTGGATAGACAAAAGCCGTGAAACGCCCGACGGCAAAGCGCCCGTCATGGCGCCCACGCGCCGCGGCGTGACCCCTTCCGATTTCCGCATGCCGGCCGAATACGAGCCCGTCAGCGCGGTCGCCGTCGGCTGGGCCGCTTACACGCCCATGCTGACCGGCATCGCCAAGGCCGTCACCGGTCCCGCCAAAGCCCAGCTCTGGGCCGTGGGCGGGCCTTCCTCCATCTCCGGAGTGCCCGCTTCCAAATATTCCCAGATCAGCGCTCCGCTCGACACCGTCTGGATGCGCGACTACGGCCCTTTCGGCGTCTCCGGCGGCAAGCCCGGGATCGTCGACTCCATCTACCGCCACTACCAGTACCGCCGCAACGACGACGCCGTCCCCGGCGTGATCGGCAAAGCCAAGAACATCGGCGTGTACGGCATGCCGATCATCATGGACGGCGGCAACCTGATGGTGGACAGCGCCGGAACCCTGTTCATGACCAAGCGCATCTATATCTGGAACTCCAATATGAGCGAGGACCAGGTCAACACGCACCTTAAGAACTATCTTAAGGTCAAGAAGATAGTCACCTTCGACTATGCCGGCTACCCCGGCGATCCCGCCGACGGAACCGGCCACATCGACATGTTCCTGAAGCTGCTCAACGACAACACTATCCTGGTCTCCGTGGCCGATACCGAGCCTTTCAAGAGCAACTCCGCGAAGGCGATAGAGTGGTTCAAGAGCAACAAGGCCCCCAATGGCCAGCCCTACAAGGTCATCCCCGTGAAAGGCTGGTATACCGACGCCTGGTATACTTATACCAACTCGCTGGTGGTCAACAACGTAGCGATCATCCCGTCCTATTCCAACTCCACCGAGGAGGCCAGCGCCAAGGCCGCCTACGAGTCAGCCGGCTACGCCGTGGTGCCCGTGCTCTCCGACGACAGCATAGTCTCCGGCGGCTCCATACACTGCACGACGCAGACCATCCCCGGCGCGCCCGGCAAGAGCGTAGACCTGACCGACATCCCCGTGTTCACGGACATGACCGTGACCGTGCCGGTGGCCCCGCTGACCAACAGCGGTACCTCCCCCGCGGTGAATCAGCTGGTGAACGGCAAGTAAGTCTTTAAACAGCGGATAAAAAAACCGTCCCCCCGGAATCCGGGGGGACGGTTTTTTATTTTGTCCGCGCAACTAGAAATTGAAGCCCATGCCAACGAGGAACTTGGCGCCGCTCAGTGTTATGGTGTCGGATTCGCCGCTGACGCCGCCGCGGTCGAACGATATCCTGTTAAGCTCGTAGCGCAGCTCGGCGACCAGCTGTGTCTTGTCGGCTATCTTAAGGCGCAGGCCGACCGGGACTCTGAACATCAGGCCGATGCCCAGGTCTTCAGTCGGCCGCGTAAACGTTCCGTTTGTAAAGCCTTTGACGTAAGGCAGGGTGATAGTGTTAAGTGACATCCCAAGCCCGATGCCGATATAAGGATCCACCCTGGCCCCGGCGTGCCTGATCAGCAGGTCGCCGCTCATCCCAAAGGTTTTAACGGTGGCGTAGTCGTTCCTGTTGAACTTGAAATAAGCGGGGGCCCCGCCATTAAGCGACCAGGTGGTCGTTTGCGCCGCTATATTGCGTCTTTCGAAAGAAAATTCAATGTCGCCGCCTACTGCGCCTTTGCCGAACCTGCCGACGCGTATCGCTATAGGGCCGGCCCCCTCAGTTTTAAGTTTCGTCCAAGCTACCGAGTTATAGTCCGCCGTACCCCCGGCCTTTGCTATACCGAGGTCGTTGGTGTAGGTGCTATCAAGCGTTATATTGTTGTTGGAATTGGAAAATTCCAGGTCCATGGTCGGGGAGCCGAAACCGTAGAATATATCGAAGAAGCCGTACTCGTGCTCCCCGCGCACCCTGGCGGCCCTGTACACCGGCTGGGCGGAAGGCTGCTGGTATTCCTGGTAAGTCTGCTGCTGCGGGGTTGTGGCGGCGTCGCCTATCCAGTCCTTGGTCAGCATCATCTGCGCGGCGCCTATGGCCTGGGCTGTTTCGGTTTTGATAAGGCGGGCGTTCACCTCTATACTGCCGGCCTGCATCTCCACCAGAGTACCGGTTACAATGGCCTCCACTCCCAGCACCTTGCCTAACTGCTTCGCGCTGGAGGCGTCTATCGTGCCGGAGGCCTGGAGTTTGAGTTCATTCATCACCTTGTCCAGCACGGAGCGCTCGATTATCTCAAACTTGTGCATGTTTATCATCCTAATGGTGAGGCGCTCGGAAATAATCGAACCGTCCTTGACTGCGGCCCTGCCGTCGGCATAGGAGAAAGGGATAATGGCTATTTTTTTGCCATGTACAGAGACGCCGGCCTCTGTAATTGCCCGGGCCAGCTTTGAATAGCCGTCCTCTGCGTAGGCTCTCGCGGACAAAGTGAACAGGATAAGACCCGTAAATATAATTCTGATAGTATTTCTCATTGGAAAGTTTCTCTCCCTTCTATACTATTTTTAAAATCTTCCCGGATTCTCCGGCAACAGTGGCAAGGAATTCACGCGGCTCCGCAGGTATTATTCATTGAGTCGGTTGCTACGGGAACTACAACCAATTAAGGGAATCTCATCCATGCCTTTCGCATTATAACGGCCTGTAGAGTTCCTTTTATGAATTATATCATATCCGGGTTTATCTGTGCTTATCCGCCTTCGCAGAGAGTTTGGGGAAAGCCAGAAGAGACTGGTAAGAGCCTCCCAGATTTAAGAAAAATCGTAAAGACAGCTTGTATAAACCCGACAAGCCCTTGTCGGGTTCGTCTGCTATGCTATTTGTACGAAAGGGGGGGACTCTTATGCCAATAACTATCTTATTGCGCCGGAAGCGGGGCCGGCCCGAAAGAGGCGGCCTCAGGGAATTCCAGCGTGCCGTCGAGGTCAGTTCTGAAAATAGCGGCGCCGGCTTTCTGCAGGCGGCTCAGCGCGCTCTGCGTGGGGTGGCCGTAGTTGTTCTGCCCCACCTCGATATAGGCGCGCTTCGGCTGCACCGCCGCGAGAAAAGGATCGCTGGACGAATGCGCGCTGCCGTGGTGGCCAACCTTGAGAACGTCGGACCGGAGCTCCGCGCCGAAGGTCTCCACCATCCTGGCCTCCACGTCGCTCTGGGAGTCGCCGACAAAGAGGACGGAGGCGTTCTGGTAGGCCAGCCGTATCGTAATGGAGCAGTTGTTGACGGCTTTGCCGTCTCCGCTCGACACGGCGAGCGGGCAGGAATTGAAGACTTTCGCCTCTACGCCGCCGGGGCCCCATGAAAGTTTGTCGCCGGGGGCGGGATAGACCAAATTGACCCCCAGGGTTTTCGCCTGGCTGCGCAGGGCTTCATCCGCGCTGGTCCCGGTATTGTCCATGCGGGTGTCGTAAAAGTTCTCTACTTTAAGGTGGGAAAAAACGTACTGCAGGCCTTTGTAGTGGTCCGCGTGGGGATGGGTGAGAACTACATGGCTGATCCTGGTTACATTTTTCTGGGAGAGGAACTTCGCCAGCCCGCCGGTTTCGGAGCTGTCCGGGCCGCCGTCGATCAGGACGTTTTCCCCGTTGGGAAGCTCGATATATTCGGAATCGCCCTGGCCGACGCTGACGAAAAACACGTTAAAGCCGGGGGCGGCGTTATAAACGGTGGCGTTCTGGGGCGGGGGGGCCAGCGGTATTTCTATGGCGGGGGCGGCGGTATAAAGCTGGTCCAGGGCCTGCGCGTTAAGCGCGGAGGGGGCAAAATGGAATACGGATAAAAGGAGAACGGCGGCTGAAAACACGGCTCTGAGGATCAGGGGCGCTGGAGAGTTCTTGTTCGCGTGATGCATATCCACCTCCCGGCAAAGCACTTACAACTTACCGTGGTGAATCCGGATTAAGGTCCGGAGGTGGATGCTTCCCGGCCAATCCCGGGAATTACACAGTAGCTATATACACTCTACCGCCATATTTGACTTTGCTCAAGGGCCAAAGGACCTAGGCACGTATAGGCCCAAGGGCCCAGGGCTGGCGATCGGCCTATCGATACCGGCACCCTGTCCGCGGTAAATGGTAAAATGAGGATCGAGACATGCCTGAAGAAATAGAATTTAACGAGCAGTTCACGAAAGCCCTGCACCTGCTGCAGCACGGCAGCCATAATGTATTCGTGACCGGCAAAGCCGGCACCGGCAAAAGCACGCTGCTGCGCTATTTCCGCGCTCATACCTCCAAGAAAATAGTCGTGCTGGCGCCCACCGGCGTGGCGGCGCTTAACGTGGAGGGGGAGACCATACATTCTTTCTTCCGCTTCAAGCCCGGGACCACGCCCGATAAAGTGAGAAGGGCGCGGAAGAAGGACGCGGAAATCTACAGGGAGCTGGCCGCTATCGTGATCGACGAAGCTTCCATGGTGCGGGCGGACCTGATGGACTGCGTGGACTCCTTCATGCGCATGAACGGGCCGGTGCCCGGCAAGCCTTTCGGCGGCGCCCAGCTTATACTTTTCGGGGACCTTTACCAGCTCCCTCCCGTGGTCACCGGCCCCGAGCGCGAGCTGTTCTCTTCCTATTATAAGGGGCCCTACTTTTTCAATTCCAAAGTTTTCGAAGAGGCCAAAATAGAATATCTCGAGCTGGAGAAGATCTACCGCCAGAAGGACCAGGACTTTATAGAGATACTGAACGCGATACGGAATAACCGCGTGAGCCCCGCCCAGCTGGCGCGGCTTAACCGGCGCGTGGGCGCCGACGTGGAAACCTCCGGCCGCGGCCTAAGCGTGCGCCTGCTCACCACCAACGCCGACGCCGCCGGGATAAACAACGAGCGGCTGCGCTCCATCGACGGGCGCTCCCATGTCTACAAAGCGGAAACCCTCGGCAAGTTCACCCGCGACGCCTACCCGGCGGACGAAGAGCTGCACCTCAAGGCCGGGGCGCAGGTGATGCTGCTCAATAACGATCCCGACGGCCGCTGGGTGAACGGGACCATGGCCGCCGTGCAGGATATCATGAAGGGCCTGCCGGGCGAGCCGGACCTGGTGCACGTGCGCCTGCCCGACGGCTCCGTGGAACAGGTGGAGCCGCATAAATGGGAACTTTTCCATTTCGTTTTCGACGCCGAGGCGAAGAAGATAAAGACGGAGACCGCCGGAACCTTCACGCAGTACCCGCTCAAGCTGGCCTGGGGCATGACCATCCACAAAAGCCAGGGCAAGACCTTCGAGCGGGCGGTGATAGACCTGGGGAAGCGGGTTTTCGCCGCCGGCCAGACCTACGTGGCGCTCAGCCGCTGCACTGCGCTGGGCGGGCTGTCCCTGGCGCGCGAGGTGCGTCCTAACGACGTGATGACCGACTGGCGCATAGTGCGCTACGTCACCGGCCACCAGTTCGGGGCCAGCGAGCAGGCCATGCCGCTGGAAGAAAAGATCGGGCTGATAGAGCTGGCCATAAAGGACGGCAGCCTGCTGGAGATGACCTACCTTACGGCGAAAGACGAGAAAAGCCGCCGCACCGTCAGGCCGCTGTCCGTCGGCGACCGTAAATACAATACCAGCAATTTTAAAGGCCTTGAAGCCCATTGCCTTAAGAGGGGAGAGAAACGCATGTTCAGGGTGGACCGCATACTTGAGCTGAAGGCCGTGCGCGGAGAGGAACCGCCGGCTAACTAGGAAACTTACTTCTATGAATTCATATAAACACCGCCGCGAGATCATATTGCTGGGCCTGGCCCCGATTACGCCCGAGGTTAAGGGCATGTGGCATAAAGGCTACCCGGTGCACCAGGGGGAGACCGAGGCCAGCATTAATTTCGCGACGCTCTACGCGAATAAGAAAGGGATAATCCCCGACCAGGAGCTGCTGCGCAGGGAATGGCTGGACTTCGTCGGCACGCTCCTGCAGGCTGGCTTCCATCTGAACATCATCCCTTTCCCTGCGGAACTGAACCGCCCGGACAGCCTTTACCACGACGCGGTCTTCATCCGCGACGGCGGGCTGATCTTCCGCGGGATCTGGATAAAGAGCCGGTTCAGCGTGAAGGACAGGATGTTCGAGGGCGAATTCCACGCGCAGCTGATAGAGTCGAAGCTGGGGAAGACGGTAGTCAGCCTTCCGGAGGGCGCCTACCTCGAAGGCGGCGACATTAATTACCTTGAAACCTCCAATGGCAGCTATTATTTCGGCGGGCTTTCCCGCTCAAATAAGCAGGGGCATGATTTCGTCCGGGAAATTATCCGCCCGGACCACTATATCCTGGTCAAATCGGAAGGCTACCACCTGGATACGGTTTTTACCCCGGTAGTCACCGTGGACAACCGCCTGGCCGCCATAATTATCGCGGCGGACGGGATCAGCCCGGAGAGCATGGCGCAGGTCCGCTCCCTCGGGATAGAGGTGCTGGAGGTGTCGGCGCAGGACTCTTCCGGCGCCGGGGAGACCCTGGGGGATTACGCCGTGAACGCGCTGATCGCCCCTGGCGTAATGGTGAACAGCAGCCGTTTCTCGACTCCCGGCGTGGAGGAAGCTCTTAAAAAGCTGGGGATCGAGCGCTACGTGACGGCCCTGAGCAGCTTCAGGTACGCCGGCGGCTCCGTCCATTGCCTTACCAACGAGGTTTATTAGGCCGCACTGTCGTAGATCCTCAGGGGACCCTGCGGCGAAGAAGGCCGGGAAATAAAAAAGGCGCGGTTTCCCGCGCCTGGAACCTGCAGCCCATTCTTAGATCCTGCCTTTGAAGTTAAGCACCACCACTATCATAAAAAGTATGCCCAGGATGCCGCCCCAGAACAGGATGTTCCCGGCCCAGCGGCCGAGCTTCCGCGCGCCTGTCATGGGCACCGGTTCAGTCCCTTCACCAAGCGCTATCTGCTGGGGGAATTTACGCCGCAGCATATGACCTGCAATAACCGGGACCAAGGGCGCGGCCAGGAGCAGCACGGCTTCAAGGATATAGTTCAGGTCGGTCATGGCGCGGGAACCTCTTTGCCGTCCTGGTAGCAGGCTTTTTTGCCGGCGACATAGCCGGGCGTGGTGGCTTCCTGGTTGCCCATCAGGGCAGTAACGCCGGGCAGGCGCCCGGGCACCAGGCCGAAAGTCCGGTAGCCGCAGACCACTGCGCCGCGCAGGTTAAGGCTGGTGTCCCTGGCCAGGTCCGCGTTCCAGCCTTTCTCCCACTGCTGCTTCGCCTGCTCCGCCGGCGTCCCGCTCATCCTGTCCTGGAAATAAGGGATGCTGAAATAGAGCAGCCGGCGGGCTACCATTGAAAGCCCCACGGCGGGGTTAAGGGTCATGCCTCCTATCGAGGCGGTATTGCAGCCGGAGTACTGCACCACGCCGCCGCGGGCCATCTTGCCTTTAAGTATATCGCGCGCCGTGTCGGCGTCCACGTCGAAAGCTCCTACCGTCTGCAGGCCGGGACCGCCGTGGCCGTAGAATATCACCTTGGTTATCGAACCGTCGGGGAGTCTGCGTATCGCCGCTACCGCGTCCTCGCCCTTGCGGAAAGTCAGCGGCTGCTGCGCCCCGCTCGTATAAACCGTGATCCCGTAGGCGTCGGAGGTGAGGGCCGTCGATTTGGCGTTCCCTGCGGGCACGGCCCCGGCGGCCGGCGCGGACTTAACTTCGGGCATCGTAAAAGCGGCTTTTTTCTGCGGGGATGTATACTGCACGGCGGCCCCTGTATGCGCGGCGCCGGCCGCGTACTGGCCGCGCCCGGCTACGACCGGGTCGGCGCCCGAGGCGTTCATATTGTCGTAAAGTTTCGCGAAACTGTCGGCCCCGAGTTTTGAAGGGTCCGGCCCGGCAAATTTATTCAGGGAAGCGGTAGACTTGCTGTCCGGCCCTTTGAGCGCTTCCGGGGCGGCCTGTTTCTTCAGGGCTTCGGCGGCGGCTTTGACCGCAAGCAGCTCCTCGATGGCTTCAGGCTGAAGGTAGGGTTCCAGGGCCAGGGACTCTTCTTTGCTGAGCCCTTCCCGGCGGGCTTTTCTCAGCGTGGAACTTGTGACGGCGAGTTTCCTTGCGAAGGCCGCGCCTTTCGCTTTGCCCAGCCAGAGGTCCACGGCTTTTATATCGGGCTCTTTTGTCTTCGAAGTATAGTCGCGGAGCGAGGCGGTGTCCCACTTTTTCATCGCGGCGGCGTAATAGTTCTTCATCGCCTGCTGTCTTTCAAGGGCGGGCTGTTTCGCCTCCAGCAAAGAGCTTTCCTGCTCTTTGGGGCCGAGGGCGGCCCAGGTCTCGGGCGTGAAGGCGGCGCCCTCCATGAAATATTTAAATTCGGCGGCGTAGTCTTTATTGTTCCAGGGCACCGGTTCCAGGGCAAAAGCGGAACTTCCGGCCAGGGCCAGTGAAAGGAAAATAAAAATAGGGCGCAGTGTTTTCATAGCGAAGATACGGGCGCTCTTATAGTTTACAGTATGATATCCAATTGTCAAGGGCATTTATCTAAATCTTAAGAGATATCCGAAAGACGAAAAAGTCCGCGCCGGGACAGCCTTGATCACCAGTAACATGACAGGCCTATCTTATGGGAATCCCCCAGGGTTCCGAATGGAACAAAGGCGTAATCAACCGAGAAACGGTTGATCCTAACGCCGCCGCCCACCGTTATTCCCGACCCGGTTTCATTCCTGCCGTTGTAGCCTATGCGCAAAGCCAGCTTTTCAAATACCACGTATTCTCCGCCCGCATGGACTGTGGCGCTGCCGTTCTTCGGCAGATTGGCGTCCAGGACCAGCAGTCCCGAGTTCAAAAACCGGTAAGCCAGCCCCGCCTTGAAATTAACCGGCAAATCTTCGTAACTTGACTGGAATTTTGCCTTAGTGCCGATATTCTGGACGGCCACGCCCATTAAAAGCGGAAGCCCCTGGGATTTCAGATCGAGAATGGCCCCCAGGTCCAGGGCCACAGCCTGGGCTTTGAAGGTGTCTATCTCTTCATTGATATACTTGCCTGCCATCCCGAAGTTCAAAAGCCCATCCTTGCAGCTTTTGCCGTAACCTGCGGAAACAACCCAGTCGCGGATGCCGAAGTCGCCCAACCCTGTTCCCCTGGGGTTCGAGATAGTGGTCCTTTGGAGCTTGCCGTAACCCACGGTATTGAACATGAACCCTAAACCCTGTTTCAGGGCCACAGCGCCGTATTCCTGGGTCACGCCCTGGAAATGCCCGGTATGCTGGAAAGTGGCGTGATTCTGTTTCATGCCCGCCAGGCCGGCGGGGTTATAAAGCAAGGCATTGGCATCGTTGGCGGCAGCGGCATAAGCCCCGCCCATGGCCGCGGGCCTCGCATTGGCGTCCAGAAAAAGGAAATTAAAAGGCGCGGCCCCTTCCGTGCCGCCGGCACAAAGCGGCGGAGCCGGAATCAAAAGAAATGCCGTTATGATCAGCTGCCTCATAAAATTCACCGCACTACCGCTATTTTGCGCGTTATTTTGCTCCCGTCCGCTGTGTCGGTGATAACCGCGAAATAGCCGCCCGAAGCCGCGTTCCTGCCCGAGTTGTTCTTCCCGTCCCACTGTAATTTGCCGCTGGAGGTGTCTGTCGTCTTTTCCCAGACAAGCTCGCCCGTTATAGTGTAGATCTGGATCCTGGCCGACTGCGTCAGATTATCAAACACGATCCCCGAGGCGGGGTCGGCGCTGTTATAGGGCTTGCCGTTGTCGGGGTTGCCGTCGTTGGGCACCCAGGGGACGGGATAGACCAACACATCCGACAGATCCGCCGCGGCGGGGGCGAACAGGCCGAAGAGGCTGAAGTGGGCCGTCTGTGCGGTGACGGTTTTCCCTATCTGGTCTATGGAGCTGGCGGATTCTTTCCGCCATTGCCCGGAAGCCGGATCATAGGCATATATGGCCAGCTTATCCGCCCTGGCCAAGGTCCCGTCCACCAGGCCGTCGTTATCGCCGTCCTGGTACTGGAGGGAAAGCGTGGCCGGGCTGTTAAGCATTGTTTGCCCGTTTTCCAGGGTAAGCCCTAAATTCTGGCCCGCCGGCAAAAGCGCGCTGCCAGCCGCCGGAACGGACGGCGGATTTGACACCGTCTTGAGCGTTGTTGCCGCAGCCGTCACCACCCCGGCGGACAAAGTGACCGATATGAGTGTCCCGTTTTCCGCGCCTAATTCCACCTTGTTGGAAACAGTGTTATACACCTCCGTCCGCTTCTGCTGCGAACTTCCCACGGCCTTTTCCTCTATCTGCGGATTGGCGGCGTCTATGCTCACAAAAATTGACGGCGGCGCCGGGTCGGCCTGGCCATATATGTTCGCAGCCACTGCCCGCAGTTCGTAATCCCAGTTGGAAAGTCCGCTTACATCCCAGTGGATGAAATAAGGCTGACTGGCGGCAGGATTGGATTGATTGTATCCGGCCGCGGGAATATCGTTCCAGACTGTCGAACTTGAACCCGCCGCGCGATACTGAAACAGCACCTGCCGGACAACGGAAGGACTGCCGGTTCCAAGTTCCGCCAGAACAGTTACACGGTTGCCCGCTATCCGCTTGCCGCTTTGCGGAACTTTTATTTCAGCGCGGACAGGAACGTTCACAACAACTGTATCCACTTTAACAGACACAACCACGCTTGTGTTCGGCTCTTCTATGCCGTTGCCGGCCGCGGATCTTATGCCGAAGCGGTATACGCCGGTGCTCAGAGACACCGTAGTGTATGAGGTGGCGGGCGGGACAACGGAAGCCAGCGGTGTTATATAATCCATGACGCCGGCGCCCGAATCCCAGTAAACGGAGTAAGCCGCGACCGTTTTAGTGGAAGGCGAAGGCGACCACTCAAGCTTTACTTTCAAATCCGGCAGAACACCGCCTTTAAGGTCCGCGGGCGGCAGTATAGCTGTGTCAGCCGATGCGGCAGCCGCTGAAACGCTCCAGCCGCTGAGCGCAATAGGCGTCACCGTGCCGGCTACGATATTGGCGGCGCTTGTAACATAAGAGGCGTTGTTCTGGGCGTCAAAGCTTAAAACGGCGATGTAATAGGTCACGCCGCCGGCAAGGCCGCTCACCACATGGCTTTCGGGACTGTAGGCGGGCCGGGGCGCCGTCCAGGTTGAATAAACGGGCAGCGAATCGTAATCGTCCTGGTTTATTACCGGCCAGGTGGCCACCTTCACGTCGTAGCGCGAAGCCGCGCCGCTCATTCCGTCGCCGCCGGGCGCGGTCCAGTTCAGCACAATGGTGCCGGAGCTTATGCCGGGGCCCGCTTTCAAATCACGTATCAGAGCGGGCGGAGTTAAATCGTCCAGACGGTAATAACTGACGGGGCCCTCTGAAGCAAATCCCCCTTGGCCTCTTCCATGTAGCAGAGCCATATGCCAAATGGTTAAATTTTTATCCAGAACTGCATCCATAGAGCCCATTACTTCATTAAAAGGGGTCGGAACAGACGGCGACCAGACTCCATTTACATTATTGGTTTGATACAATTGCCGAGGATTCGGGACAGAGGCAAGGCCGCCGCCGGGTTCGCACACAATATGGGAGTTATTATGTTTATCAGTTCCTATTATCGCATGAGACATGCATTTTAATAATAGTGGATTAGACCATGTAGCCTGAACTTTATTAAGGTATGCTGTTTTCCACCAACTAGCATAAAGAGCAACATGGGGTTTATTGTTATTGTCGATGGCAATACTGCCCCAACCGCAATATGAACTATATATAATTTCCGGCGTTGACCATGTCCCGGACAAAGTATTCATATATACGGCATAACCATTGGTATAATCATACCAGCCGATTAAATGCAGTTTATCGTTGCCATCCACTGTCATTGCCGCGCCGTGCAATGGCTGTGCCGCCGGATTATTCAGGGTTTGTGGCGCTGTCCAATTGCCACCCGACGGCTTTTTTGAATAATAAATTGTTCCCCCATTATTGCCGGAGGGCCATATTAAATGCAGATTGTTCGCGGAATCACTAAGCAAAGTTATTCCGTAATCTCCCCAATCGTGTGATACCGGCTGAAAAAAAGTGGTATTGGCTGAAATTAATTCCGGAGCGGCCCATGTTCCAGTGACGTTATTGATGTAGGCTATAGAATAAGGATTGTAATAAGTTCCGAACACAATATGAGTTTTTTTGGCTGAATCCACAGCTATAGCGCAACGCGGGCAGGAAGCTGTGGTTGTAGTTATTTCCGTAAGCGACCATATTTCTCCGGCACTAGTTGAATAATTATAGCCAAGCCCGGCCACACTAGCGGAGGAGTTAGACAGTATGTATAAACCGCCCGAATTATCTTTGACTGTTCGAAGGAGAGGTTCTGCCCCACCCCAGCCGCTAAATGTTGACACAAAGACTAAAGTTGGATCAATAACAACGGGGTATTGTCTAGCCTCCTTATAGAGCCAGCCTGAATCTGCTTCCACAACCAGTTTTCCAGGGCTTAGTAATTTCAAGTGCACACCTTCGGATCTACTGCCGGCGCTGTCAATCATAAACGGCTTGTCAAAATAAAACATCAACTGCCCGGACTGGTCGTCACGGAAATGTATTGTCCCGTCGGCTTGCGGTATGGCTGTAAGACCCCGCATATTCAGCTTGAAATTAAAGGTGTTTTTTTGGGGCGGCTTTTTAAGCACTATGTCCTCTTCAAGCCTGTTGCCGCGGGCCTGGTAATACAGATCCACCCCGTCTTCAACCTCCGGATATTTTATTTCGTCATTCCAGCCGGGCCTGAAATCGGAAACCTTATTTACGGCGACATCTGCCTTTGCGCTTTTTACTGAAAAACCGCTTCCAGGTGCTGCGTCCGCTGTTTCCATGCCGAAACTTATGCTGCGGATATCGTCTATGCTTACTTTTGTCTCAGGTTGAGACTGCGAAAAACTCACTTTATCGGCTATGGGGGGCTTGTCTGGGTCGGGGGATTTCCTTGTAAATTCTGGCCTTTTATCCGTGGCTCCTGTCCGGCCTGATGCGGCGTAAACAAAACCGCCGCCGCTGTTGCCGATGCTTTCACCGCCCCATTTACTAAATGGTCCGCCTATACCCTGGAGTGAACCGGCCATGCGGTTATCCCCGGATATCAACCCCCCGGCGCTAACGCCGCCTGTTGTTCCGGTATCTCCCGCAAAAAGGCAGGAGAACAGACCGCCCAGCGCGTAAAGCGCCGGGATTATTATTGCCGTTCTTCCCGTTTTCCTTCCGTTCATTTCAACTTCCCGCGCTTCCCGCCGGTCCTGATCCTATTTTTCATTTCGTTCGGCGGCATTTTCATCGTTTTATAACTTTCAGGCGCGGCGTCCTTATTCTGGACTACAGGTATATTTTCATAACCTTTTCTTACGGTCTGCACGAAGTAATCGAACTCCGCATCGCTTTTCCCGCCGCCGAGTTCCCTTATATCTATCTCGCCATTAGCCTGCCTGAAAACATAAAGCCCCTGGCAATCCCCCCTGGGCGTCACCTGGACAGTAGCCTGAAATGCCGTGCTGGCGACAACGGTGAAGTAGTCCGGCAGGATCACCTTCGCCTTCCCGCCGGAGAGCTTGGCCGTTCCCCTCACATATATGCCGGCCTCCGGGCCTTCCAGCGAATAATATGAAATGGTCCTTGAAGGGTCGCCGGGATAATCCTGGATGAAACTTTTTGTGCCGTCTGCCCAGAATCTTTTCCCCGCCACATCATAACCAAAACCTCCAGAATGGCCGCCACCGTACACGTATGCACCGTTATAGGAAAAATCTGAAGGCCCCGCACGGAACTGGCTTGAGTGAGTATCGTCCCAGGAATAATACCAGAACCCATTATCAGACGCTGTCCGGAGAGAATACCCCTGGTTCCAGGTTTCAAAATCAGATACGCCTATCAAAGAGCCGGAGAGGACCGGAGTAACTGAAGGGGCGAAATAAGCTTCCAGAAATGTTCCGGAAAATTTGCTTGTGATCTTCCCCGTAACTGGATCAACAGGGTCGGTTCCGGCAAAATATATGTCCTGGGTATAGGAACTGCCGGAGGGCACGCCGCTCGGCGCGAGATAAATTACGTTCCCGATAGCGTCATTCCACGAATTATAAGTGGGTTTTGCATATAAAACCACGCTTGTGCTCGGAGCGGGAAGCTGCCACCAGAACTGTTGAAGTTCGTCCGGATACAGCCCGAGTAAATGGTTGTCTCCGATTTTTATCGCGCCGTCAAATTTAGCTGTTCCGGCGACATGCAGGGCTTCCGTGGCCGTAACCGTGCCTATGCCCAGGCTTCCCCGGCTGATAAAAACACTGGTCGTTATGTTCACGCCCCCGAATGGGGTTGCCGGCGCCGCGTTGATCGTGGAGACAGAGATGGCCGCGGGAACTCCGCCGGCGGCAAGCCCAGTCAAAGCGCTGCCGTCGCCGTAATATTTATTGGCGCTGACTTCGCCGCGGCCGTTGACCCGGAAAATATTGCTTGCGCCGGTTGAAACGACCAGTATGTCGCCGGGCTCCCCCGCGCCTGAAGAAATGTGCAGTTTGAAGGCGGGGTTGGCAGTGCCTATCCCCACATTGCCGGACCCGGGAGGCGTGCTTATCAGGACTAAACCGCCGCCTGCCGCTATTGAAACGGGGCCGGTGGCTATCTGGTTTAAAAACAGGCCGCCCGCGGCTTCGATATTTAAAGAGGATCCGCCTGTAATAGGCCAGGGAGATGGAATTAATGAACCAGGATTAAGTGTTGTGGCAACAAGAAATCCTGGGTTAGGACCGCAACCAATATAATCACCATTTATACCACAAGAATCAGCAGAAGCAATTGTCCCATAAGCCAGAACACTTCCATTCACTATTGCATTTCCTTGAACAACAGCGGACCCCAGAATAACCGCGTTCTGGGCGATGGCGAATGTGCCCTGAACCGTCGCTCCGGCCAGAAGCGTCCCTAAACGCTCGGTCGTAATAGCCTCGCCCGCCTTCGCAGCGACGAAAGCGAACGGGACGGTCAGAAGTTTCTGCGGCGGCAGGAGCTCGCGCTCGGCGGTAAGTTTTGTTTTATTGCCTTTAGTTGTCTCGCCCTGGAAGAACACTCTTAAATATCTGTCGGCCCCGCTGAATATTTCGGGCCTGATAGGCGGCATATTCAAAGCGGGGTCGCCGAGCGCGACGTTAAAAACGCCGTTATCGACCGGGATGGAAACGCTTGCGGACGGGGGAACTGAAAATTCATTTGCTACATTGGTCCAGAATACGCCGCCGCTGCTTGAGACTATGGCGAACTTGAACCTGCCGGTACCGTTAAAAGGGACCGATTCGCTGGCTTCTTTATTGCCGCGCCCCCCTTCACCTTCGATTTCCGCCACAGGCAGCTCTATGCGCCCCTGAAAGTTCATCTGATACGGCACGTCGGCGTTCAAAATGCCCGGCCATAGCAAAGCCAGACAAAGCGCGAATTCAGCTTCCGGTTTTTTCATGGTATCCCCCTGTATAAACGAAACCAGGCCAGCGCCGGCGGATCGTGAGCCTGATCGGTTGCTTGCTGGTTATTGCGCCTTTCGAATAGTATAGCCCCTAAAAGCTATTTTCGCAAGGCCGGTTGTTCAGGGCGGAAGGACTACTTTGGCGTAAATTTCCCGGACGCAGTCCGCGTAAGGCTTGCGTTTTTCGGGGGTGAAATCTTTATAGATCAGCTCGACCGCCCTGCCCGCGCCGAACATCGCGTGGTCTATGGGGAAAAGAGCTTCGCGGCCCGGCGGGAGGAACTCTTTCTTGATCTCCATGCGCAGCCCCCAGCCGGCCAGCAGGGTAAGGCAGTAAACCCATTTCTGCGTGGACGGATTATAGATCTTAAGCACCGGGCCCGGGGTGCTTGCGGTATTTGGCTTCATCTCCCAGGTCTGGCCCGGCAGGTCACCGGCCGCGGCCATCAGCTCGGCCCAGAATTCCCTGAAGGTTTCGGCGGATTTGGGATAGCGCGCCGCTATGTGGTGGACGAATTTCTCGAATTCGACGCGGATAAGCGCGGGGTCCGTCTTTATCGTTTTCGCCTTAATGCGGTTCTCTTCTTCCAGCTTGAGGCGGGAGGTAAGGTCGCGCAGAGCGGCCGTCTCGGATTCGCTGGCCGGGGCCAGATATTGCGCGCGGAAAGTCAGGCGGTCCCCGGTCAGGGGCTGCACGGTCACATTGTCGCCGGCGACTTTAACGACTACGCCCAGCGCCTTGTTTATGGTATTGCGCACCGGCGCGTAAATTTCGAAAATTTTGTTTTCCATAGACCGTCCCTGAACCATAATAATACAAAAAACCTCCGCGGGGGGAAAATAAAACCGGGGCCGCGGCGGGTTAGTGCCGTCGGCCCCGGAGAAATGCCCGGAGGCTATATGTTTTCGTCAGCGCTTTCGCTGCCAGGCCCTAACAGCCGCCTAAAATGCGCTTGGCCTTATGTACGGCCGGACCCGCGGGTTTGCTGTTCTTGAGCAAAGCCGGGAGCTCCCTGCGGGCTTTTTCACGGAAGCGGTAAGTGTTATCCCTGTCGAAAGCGGACGCGGTTTTGGCCGGCTTGAAATTCAATATCTGTTCCCTGAACTCTTTCAGGCCGCCCTTCAGTATCTTTATGCGCTTGTAGCCGAGCCTGGCGGCTATTATGGCCATTTTTCTTTCCGTCAATTCGTCTTCGGCGGCGAAGACGTTTATTCTCCCGCGTATAAGGAGGGCTTTGGAAGTCTCTTTCTCGAATAAATTGTCCATTGTGAACGAGGAGGATTTGGGCAGGTCCAGCCCGGCGTGTTCAGCCTCAGGCCTGAAATCCATGATCCGCAGCCTGTCCTCCCGGTCGTTCATCAGCCTGTAGGCGAACTCGTCCGGCGTCATCATATCGAGTTTATACGCCTGCGCGAAGCCGGGCGCCTCCGCCGCTTTCAATATGGACTCTTTTCTGGGCGTGAACGCGAAAGAGGAAACCGCCATCAGCAGGCCGGCCGAGGCCAGCGCGAGGTAGTAAGGCGTGAAGCGGACCGGCGCTTCTTTGACCCCGTTGACCTTGTTCTCGATAATTGAGACGGCCCAGAAAGCGGACAGGGCTACGGCGGCCAGCAGGAAAGCGAACAGGCTCTGCGAGATCCCGAGCGTCTCGAAGATCCGGGGGCTGCCCCAGGAGCCGGCTTTGTAAAGATGTTCCCAGGCGGGGTAGGTTTCCGCGAACAGCAGGACGCCCAGTAAGGCGCCGATTATGAAGACCATGGCGTCTATCTTCCCTATCGCCGCCGCGCAGACGCTGGTGCCCGGGCAGAACCCTCCCAGGACGAAGCCCAGGCCCATGATCAGGCCGCCGGCCATGGCCGACCAGATAAAGGTCGGGTTGATATAGACCAGGCTCAGGTCCAGCAGCCCGAAATGCTCCAGCGCGATCACGCCGAGCATGGCCGTTACGCCGGCGGTGAAGAAGACCCGCAGCACGGTGAAATCGTAGCCGTAGAACAGGCCGACCAGTTTTTTCGTGCTTGAAAAGCCGGCCTGCTCCAGGATCATGCCGAAAAGAACGCCGATCAGGAGCGCGGCGATATAATTCAAGTTTGCGCTGATAATATCCGGAACCAGAGGACCCATAGGACTATCTCCTTAACTTTAAATCCACAATTTTCTGAAGAAATACGCGACCGCGTAGGCGCCGGCGAAGATGAAGCCCATTGTTATTATCCCGCCGGTGGACATGACCGCCATGCCGCTGAGCGCGGCGCCGCTGGTGCAGCCGCGGCCCAGCTGCGAGCCGACGCCCCAGAGCAGGCCGCCGGAGAGCGCGCCCGCTATTCTCATCTTATTGGTGGCCGAGGGGCCTTTCTCGAATTTAAGGCCGAGCCGGTCCGAGACCAGGCCCGAGATGAAAGCGCCGATCAGGACGCCGAGCACCTCGAAGACCAGCCAGTTCTTCAGCGGCCCGCCGCTGTGCTCGCCGGCGTATTCCTTGTAGAAGACGGCGGAACCGGTATGCGCCGGGGCCACGGTATCCATGGCCGCCACGGTAAAGCTTTTAAGCGCGCCGCTCGCGCCCAGCCCCCTGCCGGTTATGAAGATAGTGGCCAGCAGAAGCAGGCCAAGTAGAAAGCCGGCCAGGTAAGAGTTCATGTATTTTTTTTCTTCCATAAAGTTCCTCGGTCAGGCCGCTTATTTCTCCGCCTCAGGTTCGCATTCCGTTCCTTCCAGGTCCTCGAAGCCGGTCAGCATGGCTTTCAGATTGGCCGTGACCGTCTTCCCGGTGGTGATAAGGTAGAGGTGGGTGATGAGGAAGGCTGCCAGGGCGAAAGCGCAGGCGGTATGGATGACCGCGGTAGTCCGCAGCGTCTCTATGGTCAGCGAGCCGGTGGTTCCGCCCTCGGGATAGCGGTAGAACATATAGAGCAGGCCCGAGGCCAGGGTAGCCGGGAGCAGGAACACCTTCAGGCTGAAGTAGGTCAGTTTCTGCAGCGGGTTCAGCTTGCAGAGCGCGGTCTTCTTCGTCGGGTGGGGGGCGTTCCTGAAGATCCCGAAGACATAATATTCCAGCTGGGCCGCGATATTCTTCGTGGTCGGTATATACTGCCGCCATTCCCCGGTGGTCAGGTGCCAGAAGATAGCGAAAGCTATCAGCACTATCAGCAGATAAGCGGCGATATTGTGGTAGCGGACGGCGTCGCCGAAGCCCAGGAAAGAATAGGCGCCGTGTATCTCGAAGCCGGTGAAGGCGAGGAAAAGTATCAGCCCCGCCTGCGCCCAGTGCCAGAACCTTTCAAAGCCGGAATAGATGAGGACTTCTTTTATATTCTTCATTTGTTTTCCCCGTTCCTGTGCTTCCGGGCGCTCAAGATCCTGCCTGCGCCGTGCGCGAGGACGCCGAAGAGCGACAGGAGAAGCAGCCAC
Organism: bacterium; assembly: GCA_021811315.1. Taxonomy (GTDB): domain Bacteria; phylum Elusimicrobiota; class Elusimicrobia; order Elusimicrobiales; family UBA9959; genus UBA9959. The sequence continues at coordinate 24,177 of JAJZPF010000004.1, read as the reverse complement.
TTCCCTACGAACTCCACCGCGGCGGAATAATCCCTGCCCGGCATGTAGAAATCGTTCAGGCCGGCGAGCCTGCCGCCGGAGCGCGCATGGCATTCCCCGCACTTCACGCTGGCCTCTTTTGGGGCCACCATGTGATTGAGCGGCCAGTACATCGCCGTCTTTATAAATCCGACCTTCCCGCTGAAAGGCAGACCGGCGGCTTTCATCCCGGCCCGGGATGCGGCCTCCCAGTTGAAATCCTTCCAGTAAGCGCCCTCGCCCTTCTTCTCCGAGAATAATTTCGGCTGTATGAGTATTTTATTCACCGGGTCATAAGGCTGGTTGCCGGTATGTATCTTTACCGGGATTATCTTGGAATCCTCGTCGGCATAGGAGCCGTGAAGCGGGTTAAGGACCAGCGGTTTTTCCGTATCCTCTATTTTATCGCCCCTGAGGTAATGCGAGGCGGTGCCGTTGAACCAGACATAATCCGGCTTGACGTTCTTCTGCCAGACGAAGCTTCCCTTGATCGACATATAGGCGTGGTTGCCCATGCTGTCTTCCTCTATATAAGGTTTTCCGTCCTTAAGCTTCCCGGCCGTCGACCAGTCCCAGGACATTTTCGTGGCGTTGGCCTTGGCGTAAGACGGGATATGGCAGGTCTGGCAGGCCACTTTCAGAGTATGCTCGTTCAGGACGGAGTCGCCGTGCGGCGCGGCGGTATGGCATTGTTCGCAGCTGCTCCGCTCCTGGTTCATCGAAGCCAGGGAATAGATCTTCCCGGAAATATTGTGTTCCTTCGTAGTGTGGCAGTCCACGCACTGCAGATTTGAGCCGGAGGAAGCCATGTGCACGTCCAGGTCCCGGTCCGGTTCGAACAGGGCTTTTTCCAGGTCGCCGTGCTTCACGTTGTTCCCGCCGCCGCCGAAGAAATGGCACACGCCGCAGTTGGTCCGCTTCGGCCTGCCCACGCTCTGGGCTATGGCGTTGAGGTCCAGCGCGGCCTCCGGGGCGCCGGCTTTGTCGGGCGCCTTGGCGTAGGTTTCGGAATTGTCGTGGCAGATCAGGCAGTCCACGTTGTTCTGGTCGGTGTAGCCCTTGCCCCGCGCGTCCAGCCCGTAGCCGATGTGGCATTTCGCGCAGCTGCCCTCGTTCCCGGGCGTGCTCACGCAGAAATTGTTGATAGCGTTCTTCTTGCCCAGGTAGACGACGCCGCGGCCTTCCACGTATTCCTCGCGTTCCCAGTTCCAGTGGCTGGAGCGCATCACTTCTTTATGCCGCTTATTGTGGCAGCTTATGCAGGCCTCCGTGACCTGGCGGGGGGAGGTGAATTTCTTTTTGAGCGCCTCGAAGCCGGCATGGTCGGCCGAAGGCGCGTGTTTAACGGAATATTTCGCTTTTAATTTGGCCACGATCCCGGGTTCCACGTCCTTGCCGGACAGGACCCCCATTAAAATTACCCCTGTCAGGCACAGGGCGGCGGTTATGATAATTGGTTTTTTCATGCTTTTAATCCGACCGGCTCAAAGATTGAATTTGGGGCAGTACAGTTTTTTCATCGCGTCCAGCAGCTTCACCAGCTTCTCGTCCTCTATGCGGTAAATTATCCTGTTCCCGTCCCTGCGGCGGGCGATCAGGCCGTTATCGGCCAGTATCCGCAGATGCTGGGAGATGTTCCCCTTGGTGGTCCCCAGCCTGTCTATGATCTCGCCCACGAACAGCTCTTTTTTGGCGAGCATGCAGATGATCAGCAGGCGCAGGGGGTGGGCTATGCACTGAAGTATCTTTGCCAGTTCCCCGGCCTTGGCGATGGAAGTATCTTTCATGGGTATAGTTTAGCAAATACTAAACAAGATGCAAACACTTTCCAGCGCCCCGGGACCTGAATATCTGCGGAGATATCCCCTTTATTTTAAAGCGCGCCTCCGCGGTTTCCCGCGGAGGCATAGCCCGCTTTAGAACTTGAAGTTGAGGCCCAGGTCGTAAGCCGTTTCCGACAGCTCCGACTTGAGCGTGACCGGCCCGGAGGTCTCCGTTATCGTCTTGGCCAGGGCTTTCTTATAGCCGAGGTTCAGGGCGAACCTGGGCGAGAACTCGTAACCGGCCCCGAAGGTTAGGTGGGTTTCCACTATGCCGGGGAAGCCGATCACGCGGAAGTACTCGTAGCCGAAGGTCCCCATGTTCTTGCCCTGCACGGCGGTCATGCCGGCCAGGTTGAAGTTATTGTGCACTTTCAGCGGGCTCTTGCCGTAATTCCAGCCGGCGCGCAGCGTCAGCTTGTCGCTGGGCTTGTTCTGGACGCCCAGGGCGTAGACGGTCTGGTTTTCCCAGGCGAAGTCCTTGTAGCCCTTGGCGCTGCCCCAGCCGATCCGCTTCACATCGGCCGAGAAGACCCATTTGTCGAGGCCTTTATAGGAAGCGCCGAAGCCGACCTGCGCGGGGTTTTCCAGCTTTAGGGTGTCGTAGCCGTTGAAGGCCGCGCCCGCGCCGGTCCCGTCGAAGTCGTAGATGCGCTTGTGCTCTACGTTCTGCGCGGTTACGTAGGTAAGGCCGAAGTTCCACTTGCCGAATTCATAACCGGCGCCGAGGCGCGCGCCCAGGGCGTAGTTATGGGAGAGGCCGGCCCCGAAGTCGGCGGCCTGGTAGTCTATGTCGAGCCCCGCGCCTATCGAGAGGGCTCCTGTTTTATAGGATACCGCCGGCACGAATTTCATGACGGAGACCTTGGTATTGGTGTTCATCGGGTCTTTATTGCTGGTCAGGAGCTCGTTGCGGTAGTCCACGCCCATGCCGGACACGCCGAAGGCGGCTATGCCGAAGTTCATGCTGTCGTTGATCGGGGCGGTAAGGCCGATAGCGGGCACGGCGTAAGCCGCGTCCTGGCTGGTGGCTTTCCAGTTGCCGGGCATGCCGCCGCCCGAGGGGGCCAGCACGGCGGCCTTCACCACGGGGGCGAAGTAGGTGCCGGCGAAGTTGAACTGGGAGCCGCTCAGCTGCGAGAGCCCGGCCGGGTTCGTGAAGATAGCGCTGATAGCGTCCTGCGGGGCGGCTATGCCCGTGCCGCCCATCGCGCGGGAAGTGGGGCCCACGCCGATGAGATTGTCGCCGTTGGTGGCGTGCCCGCTCACCGCCAGGCCGGCTATTAAGAAAGCCGCCGCTGTTATGTTGACTGATTTTTTCATTGTTCCTCCGTTTGATTTGCCGCAAATCTGTCCGGGCCGCCGGGCTTTGAAAGAAGTTTAATACTTTAGTAATTGCTAAACAACGGCGGGAGCGCAAGGCGGCTGATGATATATGTCAGCGCGCGCGGGGTGCAGCTGCAATAGCGGGACCGGCGCGGCGTCAATGCCGGGTGAAGCCCTCATTATATTAAGGAAAGCGGGGCGTTCGATCCCGACACGCCCTTGTCGGGTTCGCCTGCTATGCTATATGAAACGCGGGGTAAAAAAGGGGGTTTTATGAAAGGAGCCGGAACGATACAGGACATGCCGAGGGTGGAGCGGCCGCGCGAGAAGCTGATGCGCTACGGCCCGGAGAAGCTGGCCGAGGAGGAACTGCTCGCGATAATTTTGCGCACCGGGACGCGCGGGAAGAACGTTCTGGACCTGGCGGGGGAGCTCCTGAGGAAATTCGGGCGGGGAGAGATCGCGAAGGCCGGCTTCGCTGAACTGCGGGCCGCGCCCGGCCTGGGCCCCGCGCGCGCCTGCGAGATCCTGGCGGCCTTTGAGCTGGGGCGGCGCTTCCTCAACGGTAAGAAAAGCGGCATCTACCTTAAGCCGCGCGATATCTGGGAGGAACTGCGGGATGTGCGCGACCAGAAAAAGGAGCATTTCATCGTGTTCTACCTGGACACGCGCAACCAGGAGATAAAGCGGGACATAGTCTCGATCGGCACGCTTAATTACAACCTGGTGCATCCGCGGGAGGTGTTCGAGCCGGCGGTGAAGAACCTGGCCGCAAGCGTGATAGTGGCGCATAACCACCCTTCCGGCTGCCTGGAGCCTTCCGACGAGGACCTCTCCCTCACCAAGCGCCTCGCCCAGGCCGGCAAGCTGCTTGGCATAGAGGTCCTGGACCATGTGATAGTCACAAAGGAGGGGTTTATGAGCTTTAAACAGAAAGGACTTATTTAAAGATTTAAAAGGCGCTTCTGGCCCTGAATGCCGGGTATTTTATATCCTGTATATATTGCTTCACCGTAAATTTTCCGGAGGATATAAATGAGCGACCCTTATATAGCTAAAATAGCGGCGGAACTCGGGCTGAACTCCGTCGGCGTTTCCGCGGCCATCGAACTTTTTAAAGAAGACGCGACGATACCTTTCATCTCGCGGTACCGCAAAGAAGCCACAGGTAACCTGGACGAAGTGGCGCTCGGCAAGATACAGGACCGCCTGGCCCAGCTGAAAGAGCTGGACGCGCGCCGCGAGGCTATAATAAAGTCCCTCACGGAAAGGAACCTGTTCACCCCGGAGCTCAAGCTCAAGATAGAGGCCGCCGAAGTCCTCTCGAAGCTCGAGGACATTTACCTGCCCTTCCGCCCCAAGCGCCGCACCCGCGCGACCATAGCCAAAGAAAAAGGCCTGGAGCCGCTGGCCGACCAGATCTACGCCCAGGGGAGCGAGGACCCGGCCGCCCTCGCCGCCGCCTTTATCAGCGAAGAAAAAGGCGTCAAGACCGCCGAAGAGGCCCTCGCCGGCGCCCGCGATATCATAGCCGAGCGCGTCAGCGAGGACGCGCCCGCCCGCGCCCGCCTGCGCCAGCTTTTTTCGGCCAAGGGTATTTTCCATTCGAAGGTCATGGAGGGCAAGCAGGAGGAGGGGGCGAAGTTCAAAGATTATTTCGACTGGAAAGAGCCTTCCTCCAAAGCCCCGTCCCACCGGATACTCGCGATGCGCCGCGGCGAGTCCGAAGGCGTCCTTAGCATGCGCATAGAGGTGGAGGCCGACGAGGCCATCGCCCTGCTTGAGCCGCTTTTCGTACGGAACGGCGGCGCCTGCGGCAAACAGGTGAAAGAGGCGGTGGCGGATTCCTATAACCGCCTGCTCGCTCTTTCCATGGAAGGCGAGGCCCGCTTCGAGACCAAGAAGCGCGCCGACGCGGAGGCTATAGGAGTTTTCGCCAGGAACCTGCGCGAGATACTTATGTCCTCGCCCCTGGGCCATAAGAACATTTTGGCCCTCGACCCCGGCTTCCGCACCGGCTGCAAGCTGGTCTGCCTGGATCCCAACGGCAAGCTGCTCCACGACGACGTGATCTACCCGCATAACGGCGAGGGCGCCGCCGCCTCCGCGGCGGATAAAGTAAAAAAACTGGCCGCGCAGTACAAGACCGAGGTCATAGCCATAGGCAACGGGACCGCCGGCCGCGAGACCGAGGAATTCGCGCGCGGGCTGAAGCTGGAGGGCGTGATAGTCGTAATGGTCAATGAGAGCGGCGCTTCCGTCTACTCGGCTTCGGCCGTAGCGCGCGAAGAGTTCCCGGACAAGGACGTGACCGTGCGCGGCTCCGTCTCCATCGGCCGCCGCCTGATGGACCCGCTGGCCGAGCTGGTGAAGATAGACCCGAAGTCCATCGGCGTGGGTCAGTACCAGCACGACGTGGACCAAAGCGAGTTGAAGAAGAGCCTGGATACCACCGTTATGAGCTGCGTGAACAGCGTGGGCGTGGAGCTGAATACGGCCAGCCGCGAACTGCTCTCCTACGTCTCCGGCCTCGGCGCGACGCTCGCCAAAAATATAGTCGACTACCGCAATGCCAACGGGGCTTTCCCGTCGCGCGCCGCGCTGAAGAAAGTCCCGCGCCTCGGGCCCAAGGCTTTCGAGCAGGCCGCCGGCTTCCTGCGCCTGCGCGGGGGGAAGAACCCGCTCGACTCGAGCGCGGTGCACCCGGAGCGCTACGAAATAGTGGAGAAGATGGCCGCCGATCTCGGCTGCTCCGTGCAGGACCTGATCAACGACGCGGCCCTGCGGGCGAAGATAGAGATCTCTAAATATATTTCCGAAGGCGTGGGCGAGCCCACGCTTAAGGATATCGTCGCGGAGCTGGCCAAGCCCGGGCGGGACCCGCGCAAGCAGTTCGAGGCTTTCGCTTTCGGCGAGGCGCAGAAGATAGGCGACCTGAAGCCCGGCCAGAAACTCCCTGGCATAGTCACCAATGTGGCCGCTTTCGGCGCCTTCGTGGACATCGGCGTCCACCAGGACGGGCTTATCCATATAAGCGAACTGGCCGACACCTTCGTCAAGGACGCCGCCGCGGTGGTCAAGGTGGGCCAGCGCGTGAACGTTACCGTGATGGACGTGGACCTGCCGCGCAACCGCATCGCCCTTTCCATGAAATCGAACCCGGTGATAGGACCGCGCGAGTCCCGCGGCCCCAGGCCCGAGCCCTCCGCGGCCCCCCAGGCGGGCCCGCGCTTCGACAGGCCGCGGCAGGACAACCGGCCGCGCCGCGAAGAGGCTCCCTCCGGCTCCATGGGCGAAGCCCTCAAAGCCTTCATGGACAAGCGCCGCAACTAGTCTATCGAGGCTCAACCTCGATAAATAAGTCTGTCGAGGCGAAGCCTCGACAGGGGAAACCCCGGGAGGCCCGGGGTTTTTCTTTGGTCAGGAGGGTGTTTGTTCGGGAGTCTTGTCTGAAATCGCTTTTACGCGCTTGAGGCCTTCCTGTACCTGCTGGTTATACGGGTCCAGTTCCTGGGCCTCAAGCCATTGGTCCCTGGCTTTTTCGTAGTCCGCGGCCTGGAAATATTTAAGGCCCTCCAGGTAGAGTTCTTTCGCGGCCTCGGGATCCTTTCCCGCCGGGGCCTGCGCTTCCGGCGCCCGGCTTACATCTTTCAGCTCTATCGGGGCCGGCTCTTTGTTCCCCATCTCGTTCGTTACGGCTTTGAAAGCTTTCATTCCGGCGGCAGGTATTAAAAGCAATGAGGCGATCACGGCTATCCAAAACAGAGCTTGCCCGATAGATTTCATGTTCTTATCCCCTTTTAACCGGCAATAAATTATATAGGGCCGGTATTACATAATTATTTCAGCCCCGGCCGTTCGCGCCTTAAAATAAAAGACCGCGGCCGGGGGGGGCCGCGATCTTCTATTCAGTTCCTGCGTTTTTTACTTGTTGATGTGTATCACCTTCGCGGGCGGGAAGCCGTTGAAGTTGGTGGACGAAGCGTGGCTGTAAGCGCCCATGTTCGTGCTGTAGAGCAGCTCGCCCAGCTTCAGGTCCGCCGGCAGGTTCTCGGACATCGAGATCACGTCCAGCGCGTCGCAGGTCGGGCCGAAGACGCCGCAGATCTGCTCCTTGCCCTTCTTGAAGGACTTCATATGGCAGTGCTGGTGGTCGAAGATGATGCCGGAGTAGGTGTGGTAAGCCCCGTCGTCTACGTAATAGCAGGTCTTGCCGTCGCGCACGGCCTTGCCGTTGATCCTTACCACCGAGGTTCCGGCGGTAGCGATCATGAAGCGGCCGGGCTCGGCCAGGATCTCTATGTTCTTCGGGAAGAGCCGGTCGAGTTCCGCGTTTATGGTCTTGGCCAGGGTGCGGAAAGGCTTTACCGAAGCGTCGTAAGGCGCCGGGAAGCCGCCGCCGATGTCGAGCAGGTTCATCCTGGTGTGGCCGCGCTCCTTCGCCTCTTTGAAGATGTCCGCGGCCAGGCTGATGGCCTGGACGAAGTTCTCGAAGTTGGTGGTCTGGCTGCCGACGTGGAAGCTGAGGCCTTCCACCCCGAGGCCGGCCTTCTCCGCCGCCAGGATCAGGTCCACGGCCTCGCCGGGGGCCGCGCCGAACTTGGAGGAGAGTTCCACCACGGCGCCGGTGTTCGCCACGCGCATGCGCAGGACCAGGCCGGCGTGGGGGGCGTATTTCTTTATCTTGTGCACTTCCTCAATATTGTCGTAGGTCACCAGCGGCCTGTACTGGTCCAGCTGCTTGAGCGTCTCGTTGGGCTTAATGGGATTGGCGTAGATGATCTTGTCCCAGATCCAGGCCAGCCGCTTCTTGTTCGGCATGTTCTTGATGAACTCATGGACGATCATGAACTCGGGCATGGAGGCCACGTCGAAGCTGGCTCCCGCTTTGTACAGAGTCTTTACTATCTCCGGAAGGGGCTCGGCCTTGACCGCGTAATAGGCCTGCACCCGCGGCAGATATTTCTTGAACTCGGCGTAGTTCTTCCGTATTTCGTCGTGGTCCACGATGAAAAGCGGCGTTCCGTGCTTCTTGGCGAGGTCCTGCATCTGTTTCTGTGTGATCATACTTTTGTCTGGTATTCCTCCGTGTCCCGATTTTTAAGTCTAACCAAAGTTTAGTCGCCGTCCGTGATCAGGAAGTTCTTGAACTGCCAGGGGTCCTTACGGTCTATGGCCGGGTTATTGTGGCCCAGGAACTCGTTGGTGTAATGCTTCAGGGGCGTCCAGTCCGTGGGCATAGAGATGAATTTGCCCAGGTAGGGCTTGGCGATCTTGAGGACGAACTCGTGCGGCAGGTCGTCCGGCACGCAGACGCCGCGGTCCGGGTTCTCTATCATCCACATCGTGGCCGCCACGACGGAGATGGCCACCTGCATGGTGGTGGCGTTCTGGTGCGGGACCAGCTTGCGCGACTCCTCTATGCTCAGGCTGCTGCCGGTCCACCAGGCATTGTAGTCGTGGCCAAGCAGGAGCGCGCCCAGGGTGTCCGAGCCGCCGATTATCTCGTCGGTCATGATGCGGATCTTGGGCTGGAGCTTGTAATCGTAGCCGCGCAGCTCGTTGAGCGAGGCGATGGCCGAGTCGCTCGGGCAATAGGCGTAATGGACGGTGGGGCGGTAAACGGCCTTGCCGTTCTCCCAGACGGTCAGCCTGTCGGAGATCGTGAAGGCCTCGCCGTGGCGGACCACCATGGCCTGGATGCACCAGTTGGGGACCCAGGAATTCACCCAGGTGTTCATGCCCATGCGCGCCAGGCAGATCTGGTTCTTCGGGCCTTCCTTGTGCTGGTAGGCGAATTCAGGCAGTTCCTTCTCGTGCGTGCCCCAGCCCATCTCCGCCGTGGTGATGCCCTCCTCGCGGAAGCCCTCCACGCTCCAGGTGTTGACGAATTCGTCCACCTGCTTCGGCTTGTTGGTGATCTGGGTGTCGCGCTCGCTGACGTGGATGACCTTCACGCCGAGCTGGCGGGCCAGGAGGTTGAAGCTCTGCTCCGACATGAGCTTGCGGAGGGTTTCGGCGGGCTTGCCTTTGACCTTCTTGTCGGCGAGCAGGCGCGCGCCGATATCGAGCAGGCCCTGCTTGGTAAAATGGGAGATGAGGCCCGGATTGGCGCCGTGCTCGATGACCGCGGTCGGCCCCGGGCTGGCCCATTTCTCGGTCATGCGGCGCAGGTTCATATGCCGGTGGTAAAGCGTGCGTTCGGTCGGGTGTTTGTCCACCGCGCCTTCGTAGGGGTCCCAGACCTCGGTCGAGGTGTTTACGTAGAGGATGCCGCGGTCGTGGCACCACTGCAGGATCACGCAGGCGTCGATGTTCCAGGCGAGGTCGATGAGCACGTCGCCGGCGGAAAGATGCTGGCTGAGGAGCCTGTCGAGGTTGTCCCTCGTTACCCTGTCGTGGACGAACTTTACGCCTTTGGAGGTCCATTGTTTGAGAGCCGCGCCGCGGTTCTCGAAATCCATTATGGTGATGTTCCTGGCGGGCATTTTCACGTGCTTGAGCAGGATGGGCAGGGTGCACTGCGCCACGGCGCCGTAGCCGACGAAGAGGATGCGCTTGTTGAAATCTTTGGCCATAATAGTCTCCTGTTTGAAAAAATGTACGCGACCGCCGCTGAGCCGAACGCTAAATATAATACAACTTTTATTTTGGCTTATAAAGACCGGGCCAGATGGGCGAGAGGGAGCGGATGAAAGCGTCGGTGATGCTGGTCATCGCCGAGGGGATATCGAAGCCCTCGTAGTTCATGGAGGCCGACCACATGATGGAGCCGGTCTGCACGTCCACCATCCGCGACAGCAGGGAGACGTTGGCGGTGGTGCTGAGCAGCTGCGAGTTCGGCATGCCCATCACGGTGCCTTCCGAATATACCGTGCCGCCGCCGACCTGCGTTATCGTCGTGTAGTGCGGGTTCTCGGACTGGTTGACGATGTAGGAGCTTTGCGGCGTGCTCTCGGCCACGGTGCCCACGAAAAGCGCGTCCACGCCCAGCAGCCTGCCGAGCTGCTTCGCGGTAGCCGGGTCGAAAGAGCTCGAGGCGGAGAGCGACTGCTCGCGCATTACGGAGTCCAGGTGCTGGCGCTCGACGACGTCGGCGCCCTGCTCCAGGAGGCTTTGCGTCATGAGATCGGCGGCCAGGTCGCCCTTGGGGCCTTTGAAAGAAAGTACCGCCACGCGTTTTATGCCGGAAAAGTCGGAGCGCGGGTTCACGGCCACTTTGGGCGTAGCGCAGGCGGAGAGGAGCAGCAGGGCCGGGAGTAAAAGTTGTTTTTTCATGTGGATCACCTGGCGTTGAGGGTGTTCAGGTGCTTGAGGGCCGTTTCGCGCATATGCGGGTCCGCGGTATTTTCAAGGCAGGCCTGCCAGGAGGCCGTGGCCTTTGCTTTAAGCCCTTTCTTTTCATAGATAAGGCCCAGCATGTAATGGGCTATGGCCCTCTTCGGATCCAGGCGCGCCGCGGTTTCAAAGGACCGCTGAGCGTCGTCGGCCCTGCCGAGGCGGGTATAAGTGAAGCCCAGCTTCAGGTGAAGCTCCACGTTCTCGGGCTGCATTATGAGCGACTGCTCGAGCGCCGTCGCCGTCCGCGCGAGCTCCGCCGGCGTCTGGAGCCTGATGTCTTTGTCCGCGCCGGCCGGGGCCGTTTGCGCCGCCGCCGGAACCGCGGCCGCGAATAAAAGGGAAATTAATAAATATTTCATAGATCCTCCGTATTCAAAAAGCATATAAAATACCGCGCCGCTTGTGTAGTATGTTTTCAGGATTTAGTAAGATTGAAAAAAGGCCGGCTCCAGGAACTTCATGGCCCGGCGAAGGGGACCGCATGAAATTCATATTCTCTCATAACAATCTTAACGTTCTGGACCTGGATAGAAGTCTGAAGTTCTACTCCGAGGCGCTGGGCCTCGCGGAAACCCGCCGGAAAAGCGCCGCCGACGGGAGTTTTACCCTGGTTTTCCTTGGCGACGGCGCGACCCCGCACAAGCTGGAATTGACCTGGCTGAGGGACAGGAAGGAAAAATATAACCTCGGGGATAACGAGATCCACCTTGCTTTTACCGTGGACGACTTCAAGGCGGCCAGGGAACTTCACAAAAGAATGGGCTGCGTCTGCTATGAGAACGAGGCCATGGGGATCTATTTTATAGAGGACCCGGACGGCTACTGGCTGGAGATACTTCCGGAGAAGCGCTGATCATTTCCCGCCGGCCAGGTCGTCCAGGACGGCTTTCATCCCGTCGATAAAAGCCGCCATATATTCGTAATTAAGCGTGTCCGGCAGGTCCGTGGGCCTGTGGTAATGCGGGGTCCTGTAAAAAGAGGTGTCGGTGAACATCACGGCAGGATAGCCGGCCAGCCAGAAACTGCGGTGGTCGGAGTAGTCTACTCCGGGCACGAAAGACGGCAGGCTGACGGTGCGCAGCGGAAGTCCCGAGGCGCCCCTGAAAGTTTTGTCTATCCGCGCCGCGAGTTTCCGCGATCCGAAATCGGAGACCTGGGCGATAAAATCGCCTTTCCCCGAAAAAAAAGGCCCTATCAGCGGCGGGTAGCGCTGCGACATCCTTTTCTCGCTGAAAAAACCTATCATCTCGAGCACCAGCGCGGCTTTTATGTCCTCTTTTCTTTCAGCCGCCGCTTTAGCGTAGACCGCGCTCCCCATGCCGTCGTTCCTGAAAAAGGGGGGTTCTTCGTTCACGAAGGCTATGAATTTAACGGTCCTGGGGTATTTCTTCGCGGCGGCGTATTCGGCCAGCTCTAGCAGGCCGGCCACTCCGCTGGCATTGTCGTCGGCCCCGGGATTGTTATAGGTGTCGTAATGGGCCCCGACCACGATAGTTTCGCTTTTTGCGGCCAGCCCCTCTTTGACGCAAACTATATTCTTCACCTTTACCGCGGAAGACATGTATTCCTGGTATTCCACCCTGCACCCGGCCGCTTTAAAGCGCGCCGTAAGGTAGTCCTCCGTTTTGCGGAGCCGGGCTTTGTTGTTATTGTAAAGGTCGCGCGGGCCGATCTCCACGGCCAGCGCCGTTACCGTCGCCCTGAGTTTTTCCGGCCTGGTAAGCGTCGGGCCGCCGGGATAAGCCGGGGCCAGGAAGTTCCAGCCCAGCGTGGTAAGCTTGACGGCGGCATAAGCGGCCGCCGTAAAGACGATGAGATTTAAGACGTATTTTTTTGTGATCATCGCGGAAGCCGGGAGAACGGCCGGCGCCAGGGCGGCGGCGGCTATAGCTGCGTCCTTTAATTCCGAGGTTTCTTCGCGGGGGCCGTATCCTTCCAGCCGGTGAGGGCGGCTATAAAATTATTCCACTTTGTTTCCAGCCCCGCTTCTTCGCCGCTTTTCTCCGGGGCCGAGGCGGCGTAAAGCATGGCTCCGAAAAGGGCGTCCTGGATAACTTCCGCCAGGGCGGCGGGGTCCTCTTTGAACCGGAACAGGCCCTCCCTCTTCCCGGCCAGCAGGTGGGAGAGGATCCTTTCGCGTCCCGCCCCGATCATCTGCATGAAGAGTTTCGAGAACGCTTCGCCGCGGCCGGCGAGGTAATAGAGCAGGATCAGGATCTGCGCGTCCTGGCGCCGGTAGCGCCGGGCCCAGATCACGTTGCCCAGGCAGTGCTTCAGCAGCCTGCGCCCGGCATTGTCCTCGATGGAGATCAATTCGCTCACCGTCTCGTGGTTATGGCTGACTATGGTCCTCACGAGCTCCTCGAACAGCGCGTTCTTGTCCGGGAAGTGGTACATGACGGCGGACTGGCTGAGGCCGATGTCGTCGGCGATCATCTGGAAGCTCGCCTCGGCGAAGCCGTGCCTGGCCGCGAGCCGGATGGCCGACAGGACGATCTTGTTCCTGGTATTCCCGCCTTTTTTCGTTTCCGGCCGTGGTTTCATAGGTGAATTCTACCTAACTCACCTTGTAAAGTAAAGCGGGGGGAACAAAGGGCCTAAAGCCCCCTGGGCCCCCCGGCCCATGACGAAAGCCCCGCGGGACAATACAATGTATTACACGGTAATAACAAAGCGGCACGCGGGATAGCGCTTAAAAGCCGGCGGTTTAAGGGAGAGAAAAATGATCAGAATAATGCTAACGGCGGTTTTCCTGGGTTTGGCCTGCGCGGCCGCCTCCCCGGCTCAGCAGGCAAAGGCCTTCGACCCCAGGCTGGCGGGCTCGCCGGTTTATTCCGACCCCGGCTTCCAGGAATTCGTGGAAACTTCGTACGGCTACCTGCGCCCCGGCTCCGGGGCCGCCTCGGCGGCCGGCTACAGGGATTCGGTCGCTTCGCCGGTCCCGGCGGCGCCGCGCAAAACCGCCCGCGCCTGCGCCAGGGGGGAGAAATATATTATGGTCAGCGTACGGCCCCGGTCGCGGGATTACTCCGGCATGCTGGGCGAGATCTCGGCTTCCGCCGGCTTCGTTCTTTCCGGGGAACGGATAAGCCACCTGAAGAGCGGGAAAATTATCACGCTGCTGGGCAGGGTCCCGGCCTCCGGGCTTGCCGCGATCCGCAAAAACCCGGGCGTGGCCGCGGTTTACCGCGTGCGCAAAGCGTCCGTTAAAGCTCTCTGAGCCGGCCGCGGGTGTTTTTAGGTTTCATTTTTTAATAAGATAGCGGTATGACGATTTCAAAGGTCCTGGAATTCGAGCAGCGGGTGGCGCCCGAGGAGATAGACGGGCTGGGGCATGTGAACAACCAGGTTTACCTGGACTGGTTCATGACCGCGGCCACGAAGCACTCGGACCTGGCCGGCTGGCCCGTGGGCAAGATGATCGCCGCCGGCGAGGGCTGGGTGGTGCGCCGGCATGAGATAGATTATTTGATCCCGGTGCTGCCCGGGGACGCAATCCGCATGCGCACCTGGGTGGAGACCGCCGAGCGCGCCTCCTCCCAGCGGCAATACGAGCTCGTCAGGGCGTCCGACGGCAAGCTGGTCTGCCGCGGCAGCACCGTGTGGGTGTGGATAAATTTCAAGACCGGCCGCCCGAGCCGCATACCGGAAGCCGTTATCAGGGATTTCGCCAATTGGGAGCCCGGGCCGGGAAAGTGACCGGCGACGAACTTTTAGCCGGCGTTCGCCTTCGCTAACCGCCGGCGCTGGATTTCTTCCGTGTTTTTTCCGCCCTCACCTGTTCCACCGTTATCATTATTTTCGCGCAGGCTTCGGCGTCCGAGAGGGCGTTATGGTGCTTCAGCGGGATGCTGAGATGGTGGCAGACATGCGAAAGCGTGGCGGGCTTGAGCCCCAGTTCCGTTCTTGAAAGCTTTACCGTGCAGATGAAAGGCTGCGGCGGCGCCCCGAATCCGGCGGCAGCGCAGCAGGCGTAAAGCACGCTCTTGTCGAAAGGCGCGTTATGCGCCGCTATAAAGTCGGCTCCCTCGAAAAAACCGGCCAGCCCGGGCCAGACCTCCGCGAACGGCGGCTCGTTCTCCACGTCCTCCCAGGTTATGCCGTGGATGTCGGTGAACCGGATGTCCTGGCGCGGCGGCTGTATAAGGCGGTAAGCGGTCTTTACGACGCGGCCGTCCTCCACGCGGGCGAGGCCGACGGCGCAGGCGGAGTCCCGCCCGTAGTCGGCCGTCTCAAAATCTATGGCGGTAAAGCGGGACATCAAGGGGCGGGGGAGTCCAGCAGCAATTGCTCGAAGGCGGTGAAATATTCGGTGACCTTTTTTACGTAGTTCCTGGTTTCTTTGAAAGGGGGGACGTCCTGGTATTTGCGCACATTTCCCTGCCCGGCATTATAGGCCGCTATGGCCATCTGGGAAGTTTTTTTATCCAGGTCCGCTCCTGAAATATCGGCCGACGCCGTGACGGCGAATTCATCCCATAGAATTTTGAGGTATTTAACCCCGTATTTTATGTTGACGGACGGGGTGTACAGCTTGCTCGTGTCTTTGAGCCCGAGCCACCTGGCCGTGTCGGGCATGAGCTGCATCAGGCCTTTAGCGCCCACGGGGCTGTGCGCTTTGGGGTCGAAAGAGGATTCTTTCTGTATTATAGCCAGGACCAGGGACAGGTCCACGCCCTGCGCTTTAGCTTCCGCCCTGGCCAGCTCCAGATAGGGGATCCTGGGGGAGTCGCCTATCGATTTCGCCGACGAGCGCAGCGGGGAGAACAGCTCCGCTCCCGGGTCATGCTCGGCGTCAGGCCTTATCAGGAAATCAAACCCGGCTGTAGGGGAGGAAGGGTCTTCAACGGCTTCCGGGGCTATTGACGGCTCGGGCATCGTCATGGCCGGCGCGACCCTGGACTCGGAGAGCTGCGAAAAAGACTGCGCCCCCGCCGGCGCGGGCGCGGCCAGGATAAAGGCGGTAAGAAGCATCAGCGGTCTTTTCATAATAAACTTTATATAGTCTAGTTGACATGTCAAGTCCTGTCAAGGGCCTGCGGTCCTATTTCCCGCAGTTTGGTGGGGCGGGGCCGCAGCGCAGCCGGCGCAATAAAAAACCCGGGACCTGCGCCCCGGGTTTTCAGCCGCCTGGCCGTTTATTTGCTTTCTTTAAGGATATCGGTCTTCTGAACGGCGGCTTTCGTCTCGGCTATGGAGAATTTGGGATTTACTTTTACCACTTTGGCGGTGCCTACCTTTTCCTCTTCGGAGCCCAGGGACTCCCCGGTGTCGGGGTCGACCATGTCTTCGCCCACGCGGTAGATGCCGTAGACGCGGCCGACTTTCTCGCCGTCCGCGCCGCCCGAGTTGATATAGACCTGGTTCCCGGTGATCTTTATTATTTTAACCGCCCCGGCCCCGCCTTCGTCGAATTTCGCCGAAAGCTCCTTCGCCACGGCGTCCACCGCTTTGCGGGCGGCCTTGCCGAGGATGGTCTCGTCGAAGCCTTCCTTGCCGAAGTCGAAGCTGGGGGCTATGCTGAGGTTGCCGGAGAATTCGGCGCTGGATTTCTCGCCCTCGCCCTTGGCCGCGGCGGCTATCTGGGCTGAAGTGGTGTCTATGGCCCGGACGTCTATCACTACGCGCGCCTTGGTTTTGGAGACTTTGGCCCCGCCTCCGAAAGGAAGCACTTTCTCAAGCCCGCCCACCCCTATCTTCGAATCCTTTATCCCGAACTCGGTCACCGCGCCGGTGATGATGTACTGCGCTCCCAGCAGGCGGCCTATCTTTGCGGCGGTCTGGGCCGTTACCGCGCCGGAGGCGCCCAGTTTCTGCTCTTCCAGCACGGCATCCAGTTTGCTGCGCTCTATCAAAGTGTATTTTCTTGTTTCGGACAGGGAGGTGACCATCATTTCGGCCACTCCGGTGCCGATATTCCGCCAGTTCCCGTGATGGTTCGACTTGTCTTCCAGGTCCAGGACGCAGATTATTTTTTTGCCGCCGCACCAGCCGTTAACGGACCCGGCCAGCAAAAGCGCCGCGGAAAGCAGTTTTATCTTGGTTTTCATAGTTTCTCCTGTCGGATATCTGGACTAATAATAGCAAAAAGCGGGCGGATTTTTAACCCGCGCAGTTTTGGTAGAATATATATGAAGCGCGGTTTTATTAAGGAGGCTCCATGTTTAAAATGGGCAAAAGATTTTTTCTCTTCGTCGCGGTAAATATTCTCATCCTGGCTACCTTGTCGATCACAATGCGCCTGCTCGGCGTCGGCAACTATTTCAGCGCGCGCGGTATCGATTATAACAGCCTGATGCTGTTCTGCCTGGTCTGGGGCATGGGCGGCGCTTTCATTTCGCTCGCTCTGTCCCGCGTGATGGCGAAGTGGATGATGGGCGTGGTGGTGATAGACCCGGAAACCCGGGAGCCCGAGCTCGGAGAGCTGGTCCGCACGGTCCACAAGCTGGCCAGGGCGGCCAACCTGCCCGCGATGCCCGAGGTCGGCTACTATCCCAGCCCGGAGGTCAACGCTTTCGCCACCGGGCCCACGAAAAGCCGCGCGCTGGTGGCCGTTTCCGCCGGCCTGCTGCAGCGGATGGACCGCGTCCAGCTGGAAGGCGTGCTGGCCCATGAAATTTCCCATATCGCCAACGGCGATATGGTAACCATGACGCTGATCCAGGGCGTCATAAACGCCTTCGTCATGTTCCTCGCGCGGGTGATCGCTTTCTTCATAGCCAACCGCGGGCGCGACGAGGAGAGCAGCGCGGCGCCCAGCTACCTGATAATTTTCCTGCTCGAGATGGCCCTGAGCGTGCTTGGGATGCTGGTGGTCTCCGCTTTCTCCCGCCGCCGCGAATACCGCGCCGACGAAGGGGGGGCGCGGCTGGCCGGCCGCGGCAGCATGATAAAGGCTCTCGAAGCCCTCCAGACCACGGTGGCTTACGCGGACCTTACTCATAAAGAGGCTTTGGCGACGCTGAAGATCTCCGGCAAGCCAAAGGGTTTCTTCGCGCTGTTCGCCACGCATCCTCCGCTGGAAGAGCGCATAGCAAAACTGAGATCGGCTGTCTGAGCCCCCTGGCCCTCCTGAAAAAACCGTCCGTTTCAAACGGGCGGTTTTTTTATGCGGGGAATTAGTATAATTTTCGGGGGAAACAATTATGTGCGGCAGATACTCTCAAACCATGGACCTGACCGAAGCGGTAAAACGCTTCGGCGTCAAGCAGGCCCCGTTCAACTGCAAGCCGAGCTACAATATCGCCCCCGGGACCTCCGTGCCGGTGGTCTGCGCCGGCGGCCTGAGGCTTATGAAATGGGGCTTCATCCCGGCCTGGTCCTCGGCGGCTTTCGGGAGCGGCCCTTCCACGCCGCTGTTCTCTTCCGGCAATACGCTCGAGAAAAAATTTTCAGAGGAGACGACGCCGGATACGGCGGCGCCGCAGGAGCGCGAAGGCCTTATCAACGCCCGCGCCGAGGGCATAGCGTCCCGCCCGGCTTTCCGCTCGGCTTTTTACAGGACCCGGTGCATAATTCCCGCCGACGGGTTTTACGAGTGGCAGAGCTCGGCCGGCGTAAAAACCCCCTACCGCTTCGAGATGAAAGATAAAAGCCTGTTCGGCATGGCCGGGGTTTACGAGGAGAAGACCGGGACCTTCGCCATAATAACGGCCGCTGCCAGCGCGCTGGTGCGCACGGTGCACCACCGGATGCCGGTGATCCTCGAGCGCCGCCACGAGGCGCTCTGGCTGGACCCCAAGTTCCGCGACAGCGAGACCCTGCTGCCCCTGCTCCGCGCCTACGATTCCTCGCTCATGCACGTTTACCGCGTGTCCGATATCGTCAACGATCCCAAAAACGATTCCCCCGACTGCCTGAAGCCGCTGCAGCAATAGGCGGCCGGCTGTCTCCCGGCCCATGGCTGAAAAACTGAATAAAGCTAAAGAGCTGGTCGCAAGGTCTAAAAAGATCCTGGTCTTCACCGGGGCCGGCCTTTCCACCGGAAGCGGGATCCCCGATTATCGCGGGCCGGAAGGCGTCTGGCTTAAGCGCGAGCCGGTTCTTTACCAGGATTTCATCGCTTCCACAAGATCAAAAGTGGAATATTGGAAATACAAGGCCGAGACCTTTCCGGCCTTCCTCGCGGCCGTCCCGAACGCGGCGCACAAAGCCGTGGCGGCGCTGGAGAGGACCGGCAGGCTGCTCGCTCTGGTCACCCAGAATATAGACAATCTGCACCGGTCGGCGGGCACGCATACCGATAAACTCATAGAGCTGCACGGCTCGGGGCTTTACGCGGAATGCCTGGACTGTTTAAGCTGGACCTCCATGGAGACGGCTTTAAGCAGCTTCAAGGCCGACGGGGCCCCGCCCCAGTGCTCCTGCGGCGGGTGGCTGAAGCCGGCGGTGGTGATGTTCGGCGAGCCGCTGGAGCGGGAGAGCCTTGTGAAAGCTTTCAAGGCGGCGGAGGACTGCGACCTGGTCATTTCGGCCGGCTCCTCTCTGGCCGTAGAGCCGGCGGCTTCGGTTCCGCTTTCCGCCAAAGCGGGGGGAAAGCCTTACATCATCGTGAACCTAGGGCCTACGGCGCACGATAAGGCCGCCGACCTGGTCCTGGAAGGCGACGCCTGCGAGATACTTCCGGACCTCCTCTCCTGATTTAGTAAAATATAAGTAATGGCTAGAGACCGCCGCGGGCTTTTTTTCAATTTCCTCATTTTATTCCTTGGGTTCTCGCTGCTTACGCGGTTCACGCTCCTGGCTATGGCCTGGCCGGAGCTGGACGGCGGAGTTTGGGTTTTTATCAAGATGTTCTCCGCGGGCCTGCTCTATGACTGCGCGGCTTTTTCCTATGCCGGGGCGGGGCTGGCTTTCTATCTGCTCGTGGTCCCGGAGAAAATTTATGCGGCGGCCTGGCACCGCCGGGCTTTTTACGGCGTTTTCTTCATAGCGGCTTTCCTGCTCGCCTTCAACCTGGCCGCGGAATACTATTTTTTCTACGAGTTCGGCGTGCGCTACAACTTCATAGCGGTGGATTATCTCGTCTACACCAACGAGGTGCTCGGCAATATCCGCGAATCCTACGATCTCCCCGTAGTGCTGCCGCTGGTCGCGGCCCTGGCCGCCGGGGCGCTCTGGCTTTTCCGGCGGCGCCTCGCTTCCTCTTTCTCCGGCCCCCTGCCCTTCCGCAAAAGGATTTATAGCGCTCTGCCGGTCCTTGCCGCGCCGGCTCTCTGTTTCTTCCTGCTGGACGGGCGGCTCGCCCAGGTCTCGAAGAACGAGTACGCTAATGAAGTGGCGATGAACGGCCTTTACGCTTTCGGCTCGGCGTTCATCAATAATGAGCTGCCCTACGATAAATTCTACGCCACCATGGACGGAGAACTGGTTTTTAATAAACTTCGCGGCGGCCTCGCGGCCCCCGGCGCCGCCTTCAGCGGCGACGGCCTCGACATAGCGAGGAAGATAAAAGCCCGCGGGCCTTTTAAGAAGCTGAACGTGGTCGTAGTAGTCGGCGAGAGCCTCAGCGCCGAGTATTTCCAGGCTTTCGGTTCGGCCAGGGGCGCCGGCACGCTGTCGAACCTGGACGCGCTGGCCGGCAAGTCGCTCTTCTTCAAGCGCTTCTACGCCGCGGGCACCCGCACCGTGCGCGGGCTCGAGGCGATAACCCTGTCCATCCCGCCGCTGCCCGGGACCTCCATCGTGAAACGCCCCGACAATGCCGGCTTCTTCTCCTGGGGCTCGGTAATGAGCGGGCTCGGCTATTCGAATAAATTTATTTACGGCGGCTACGGCTACTTCGACAATATGAACGCCTTTTTTTCCGGGAACGGGTTCGGGATAGTGGACCGGGCCAATTTCGCCAAAGACGAAATATCTTTTGCCAATGTCTGGGGAGTCTGCGACGGGGACCTGCTGACGAAGACCCTGAAGGAGGCCGACGCGGACTTCGGGGCCGGCAAGCCTTTCTTTTACATGGTGATGACCACCACCAATCACCGGCCTTTCACCTATCCCGACGGGAAAATAGACATCCCGTCCTCCTCGCAGAGCCGCCGCGGCGCTTTGAAATATTCCGATTACGCTATAGGGGAGTTCCTCGCGGCGGCCTCTAAAAAGCCCTGGTTCAAGGATACGGTTTTCGTCCTTACCGCCGACCACTGCGCGAACTCGGCCGGGAAGACCGAGATCCCGGTGCGCAATTATCACATACCGCTTCTTATCTATTCCCCGGCGCATATCAAGCCGGCCGTTATCGAGACCCTGACCGCCCAGGCCGACCTGGCCCCGACGATGCTGGGGCTTCTGAACGCCTCCTACGAGAGCCGCTTCTTCGGGCGGGATATTCTTAACGGGAAACCCGAGGGCAGGGCTTTCCTCTCCACTTTCCAGAAAATGGGCCTGCTGAAAGACGGGCGCCTGGCCGTGCTTGGGCCGAAGAAATACCTGAAGACCTATAAATGGGACGAAGCCGCCAAGACCATAGCTGAAACCCCCGACGACAAAGCGCTCGAAGAAGAGGCGGTCTCCTTTTTCCAGGGAGCTAATTATATCTACAAAAAGCGCCTGGACCGCCTTCCAAAATAAAGCCCCGCGGCCACTTTGGGCCGCGGGGCTAAGTAGACTGCTTGAACCTTACTTCAGCAGTTCCGCGCTCTTGATGTAGTCCATCTTGGGGAACTCCGCTTTCAGGTACTTGTTGCCCTGGGTCTGCACGCGGCCCTGGTCGGGGCCCATGCCGCTCGGGGCGCCTTCGCCGTAGCCGGAGTAGATGCTGTTCACCACGGACATCCCGTCGGTCACCTTGCCGAAGGGGGAGAAGCCCATCCCGTCCAGGCGGGCGTTATTGCCGAAGTTGATGAACATCTGGGAGGTGCGGGTGTTCGGGCCGGCCATCGCGTAGGAGATATAGCCGGGCTTGTTCGATTCCACCACGGGGTCGTCCTGGATGCGGGCTCCGCGCCAGGCGGCGGCTATGGCGGGGTCGCCGTGGATGCCGAACTGCACCATGAAGCCCTCTATCACGCGGAAGAAAGCGACGTCGGTGAAAAAGCCGGCTTTCACAAGATTGAAGAACCGGTCCGCGCCGAGCGGGGACCAGGCCCGGGTGACCTCTATCGTGAAGTCGCCCTTGGTGGTATTGAACTTGACTTTAAAGGTTTCGGGGGCTTTCTCGGTGGCTTTCGCCGGGTTGGTAAGTGTGTCCATGTCGGTTTTTATCTCCTTGGTTTCGGCGGTGGCGGCGGCGGGCGCGATGCCGCTCTGGGTGGTTTCCGGGGCTTTGGGGGCGCAGGAAACTATGGAAACTGCGGCTGCTATGAACGCTAAATGACGGATTTGCATTATACGGGACCTCCTGCAGTAGTAGCCATAAATATTATAATAAATAAGACGGGTTTTAAGGAGGACTTATGGCTTTTAAAATTAACGCCGTGTATCTGGGCGACGACCAGGTAGAGCTTACCCACGGCCTGAGCGGCAGCAAGATGCTGACCGACCTGCCTCCGGACAACGGCGGGCGGGGGAGGACTTTCTCCCCGACGGACCTGACCGCCGCCTCGGTGGCCTCCTGCGTGCTGAGCATAATGGCGAAACTGGCCGGCCGCGAGGGCATAAAATTCGAGGGAGCTTCGATAGAAATAGAGAAGCGGATGCAGGAAAGCCCGCGCCGGATCTCGAGCCTGACCGGCATAGTAAAGCTCCCCGCCGGCATAACCCCGCTGCAGCGCGAAAAGCTCATGGCCTGCATAAAAGCCTGCCCGGTAAGCCGGAGCCTTCATACCGATATCAAACTGGAGCTGACCGCGGGGTAGAGGCGCGGACACTATGAAGAAAGTATTGCTGTTTTTGGCCGCCTGCCTGGCGGCGCAGTTGTATGCCGGCGGGACTCCGGCGAGGAGCAGGAAAATGGACGCGAAAATAAAACTTGAGACCGCCACGCTGGCCGGGGGCTGCTTCTGGGGCGTGGAAGACATACTCCGCGCCCTGCCGGGCGTGACGGATCCCGTGGTCGGCTATACCGGCGGAAAAACGGAAAATCCTAAATACGAGGAAGTTAAAACGGGGAAGACCGGCCATGCCGAAAGCATAGAGCTGCGGTTCGACCCCGCGAAGATCTCCTACAGCGCCATTCTGGATATGTTCTTCAAAATGCACGACCCTACCACGCCCAACCGGCAGGGCAACGACGTCGGCACGCAGTACCGCTCCGTTATTTTTTACCACGGCGAGGCGCAGAAAAAAGAGGCCGAGGCCGCCGTAAAACGGGCGCAGGCTTCGGGGCGCTGGAAAAGGCCTATTACTACGGAGGTGGTCCCTGCCGGCAAGTTCTGGCCGGCGGAGGAGTACCACCAGGATTATTTAAAGAAGCATCCGGGCGGCTATACCTGCCATTATATAAGGGATTAGCGGGCAGCTTTACGAAGGTTTGTGGTCGAGCTCGAACTGCCTGTCCTTGGCGAGCTGTTTTATTTCCTGGGCGAAGGACGGGTTCTCGGCCAGCACCTGGCCGAAATGTTCCGCGGTAAGAATAAAAATTTTGGAGTCTTCCTCGCAGGTCACCGTGGCGTTCCTGGGCTTCCGCTCCAGCAGGGCCATTTCCCCGAAGCAGTCCCCCGCGCCGAAAGTGGCCAGCGTCCTTGAGAAAAGGAAAGCTTCCCGCACGCTGACCTTCAGCTTCCCCTCCGCGACCACGAAAAAAGTGTCTCCGGGATCGCCCTGGCGGCAGACCTTCTCGCCTTTGCCGTACTGGTAATAGGTGATCCTGTTCAGGATCTTCTCCAGCAGGCTCATGTTCATGGAGGCGAAAAAGTTTATTTTCCTTACCAGTTTGGTAAAGAGCACCGTATCGGCGTCGGTCAGCGGCAGTTTGTCCATTTTTAACCCCGGGAAATTCTAGCAAAAAAAACCGGCTGGCCGCTAAAAAAGAGAACGCGCCGTATGGCGCGCTCTCCGGATATAAGGGACGGCGTCCTTATTTAACGAGCTGTTTGCTGATATGGGACCAGGCTCCCTTGACCTCGTTCTTGAGATGCTCCATCTCTTCGGCGCCTACGCGTTCCGCGCGTTCATAGCGGACGGCCACTTCATCCACGAGCGCGTGGTAAGCTTCTTTGTTTATGGTTTTCAGCTTCTTCATCTTCTCAAGGACTTCGCCTTTCATCTTGAGCGTCCAGGCCGCTATTTTCTCCCGGTTCTCCGCCCCGCGTTTCCCCGTGAGGAAATAAGTGGCCGCGGCCGCTACGGCCGCCAGCGCTATCCCGCCGATTATCTTTTCCGATTTTTTCATGGTACCCTCCCTAAATTTAAGCGATTGCTCTTATCCGCTAATCATACAAAAAAAACCCCGGGCTCTGTCCACGGGGCAAACGCGGGGTTCGCCGCGGGGCCGTTAAGGGCCGTCCGCCCGGCGGCGGCGCAAGAATTTTATGGCAATGGATTTATTATTTTGATATCCTATACAAATCACCGCGGGGTCGTGGTGTAGCTGGTTAACACGTCGCCCTGTCAAGGCGAAGATCGCGGGTTCGAATCCCGTCGACCCCGCCAAATTTTCTTCTCGGAAAATTTGGCAGAATTTAAGTCCGCTTGAGCGTTTAGCTCCCGCAGTTTCTCCGCCGGAAAAATAAATTTTAATTTTATTTTCTTCCCGCCTATAATTAAGTTCGAACCGATATTTTTCAATATTTGC
>JAJZPF010000043.1 GCA_021811315.1 bacterium | reverse complement strand
CTATTTTTTCAATAACCTGATTATTAGTGAGCATGGGTATTCCTCCTAGGGTTTTTACTCGTAATATTAATTCTACGAGATACCCATGCTCCTTACAAATTTACACCCGTTATTCTAACACAACCTGCAGGAGGCGCACATCGGGAGAAGACCATGAAGGGTTTTTATGTTCTTAAGCGCTTCGGTCAGTTCCCGGTTGCTGTGTTTCAGTTCTCTCTCGCGTTCTCTTAATTCGGCGGACATGGAGTTGAAAACCTCAGCAAGGGAGCCGAGCTCGTCCTTCGCTCTTACCGGGACTTTTACGCCGAGTTGTCCCTCTCGCAGCCGCAGCGCCGCGGCGGTTATATTTCTTACGGGGAGCAGTATGTTCTTGAGCGTGAAAAGAGCCAGCAGCAGCAATAGACCGGCAAAAGCATATTGCATGTACTCAACTATATGCATAAAAGCGTCGAAGCGATCCCGGGCTTGAGTGAACCTTTGCCTCGCCTCCCCGCTTGTCAGGCGGACTTTCCGGGCGGGTTCCACGGCTTGGGCATCTCCTCCCGGATTAAACTGCTCGAATTCCTTAAGCGAAGCCAGGGCTGACATGAATACGCGCTCCTGCTCTCTGCCTGTTTCCTGGCATTTCGTCATATAAATGTGGCTGAGAAGGCCGGCAAAAAGCGCGGGCGCGGCGAAACCGATGATTATTTTGTGCGCTATCCTCATAAGTTTCCTTTGTAGCAGCAAGTAAAATCCAGGCGGATAGCTGAGGGCTCAAGCGTCCTGGCCCGGGAAGCTTCTGCGGAAACAGAGTTCATGGTACGTTGTTCAACGCAAGATCGGCCCAAAACTTGCGCCGGGTGAAAGGATTCCGGGAATTGGTGAAATCGTACAGGCTGTTACTGAAGGCGGAAAATATGTCCTCCCTCGCATTGCGCTGTAACGTCCTGGTCTATGGTCGTTTAAGGCGGGTCTTCAAGTTTTGGCGGGCTCTGAAGAGGAGCGATTCTACCGACGGGATGGAAACGCCGAGTATTTCGGCTATTTCGACATATGGGCGGTCCTCGTACACTTTAAGCATTATGGCGGCGCGCTGGTTCTCGGGAAGTTCCGCGA
This sequence comes from bacterium, assembly GCA_021811315.1. GTDB lineage: Bacteria > Elusimicrobiota > Elusimicrobia > Elusimicrobiales > UBA9959 > UBA9959. The sequence continues at coordinate 6,535 of JAJZPF010000043.1, read as the reverse complement.
GCGCCTTTTCTACGGACTGTTTTGTTTCCTGCCTTTCCCTGAGAATTTCGGCGGGCAGGTCGGACAGGTCCGGAACCTGTCTGGTAAGTTTTTCGCCCGAATCGTTCTCGGCAGCCTCGTCCAGGCTTACAAAAGACGCACGCGCGGCCCGCGCTGTCCTGTGCCTTATCCGGTCGATACAGAGATTGTAGGTGATGTGGTAAAGATATGTGGAAAATTTGGCCCGCTCCTCCAGATTCCCGGCGGCGGCGGCGACCTTCAGGAACACTTCCTGGGCGATGTCCTCCGCCTCGGTTCTCTCGGGGATAAGGCGGTAAATGAAATTTATCAGGGGCTTTCCCCAGCGCGCCAGCACGTCGGCAAAGGCGTCCTCGTCCCCGTTCGAGAAGCGCTTTAAAAGTTCGAATTCATTTTCACCGGCTGTCACTGGGATATTCTAGTAAAAAAAAAGTCCCGCGCCGGTTTTTATATTTTCGTCCGGTATTTACGTCGGACTTTTTGCGCCCTTTCCCCAAGGGCCTATTTAAGCATGGGCCTTTCGGCCCATGACAGGGATCAGCGTCTCTTGTAAACTTTCCCTGTTAGCACCGACCTTGCCTCGGTTCTGCCGCCAAGGCAGGAGGATCGTAATGAGGTTAATTCTTTTCGGTGCATCTTTGTTGTGCGGTTCCCTGCTTTCCGCCTCCGAGTATCTAAACCACGGCACGCCGGTCTCGTCGCAGGCGGGCGCTTTGAAGGCGCTGGTCCTGCTGGCGCCTGAAGAATCCTGGTCCGTCTTTCCGCCTCCTTTAAAGTCCGCTCTCCCTGATCCCGGACTCTCGGGCGAAGAACTTTTCCAGGCGCTGCACGCAGCCGTGCCTAAGCGAGATATCTCGTATTCGGCCGCCAAGGCCTATATGTACTCCAAAGCCGACAATGTCGTCTGCAACGGGGCTCCCGGCATCGTGACTTTCTATTCCCGTGTCTGCGTTAACGGGACCAGCGCCAACGGCAATGACTATCCGGAGAGAACTGACCTGAACGGCGACGGCGTCGTAGACACCATAGTCAACGCGGAGCATATCTGGCCCCAGAGTTATTTTAAGAGCGCCCTCCCGATGGTCTCGGACCTTTTCAACCTGGGCGCGACCTTCGCCACGCCCAATTCCCGCCGGGGCAATTCCCGCTTCGCTATGGTTTCAAAACCGGCATATTCCACCTCCTGCGGATCAAAGAGCGGGAAGGAGGGTTTCGAGCCCTGCGACCCGGTCAAGGGCAATGTCGCGCGGTCCGTCCTGTATTTTGTGCTGGCTTACCATGACAGGAGCATAAGGCAGGGCATGGATTATAATGAATTCTGGATAAAGCAGGTCCCGATGTTCCTCGAATGGAACAGGCTTGACCCGCCGGATGCGGCCGAGAAACTTCGCAACGACCTCGTGGAGCAGTTCCAGGGGAACCGGAACCCGTTCATAGACAACCCCGCGCTCGCCGACAGGATCGGCGCCTTGGCCTTCGCAGCCCACTGAACGGTATCATTTCCAAGATTATGTCCAATCTGAAAGTGCCGGGAAGTAAATGAAAAAAAATACGCCTTATAGCTATAGCATGATCGCCAGGCGCTTGTTTCTGGGCTTTCTCTATGCCGCAGCCCTGCGGCGACCGGCTTATCTCGGCGCTGCGGAAATTGAAAGCGCGCGGAATAACGCGGCGGCGGTTTTTAATTCCCCCCCGGCGGCGGCTCCGGCGCCGGAAGTCCGGGCCGCGGCTGTGTCTTCGGCCGAGGCCGACCTGGAATACGCCGTCCGCAAATATTCCGACAAGGCTTACACTCCGCCCGCTCAGCGCCGCCTTGACGCGGCAGGCAGCGGTCTTGTCATGCTGCAGGGGTTTCACTGGTATGCGGACGATTACTGGTACCGGCCGCCCCGCGGCTGGTGGGGCGTTCTGTCCCAAAAAGCTTTGGAAGTAGCTGCCGGCGGGTTCGACATGGTTTGGTCGCCTCCCGTCTCCGTCGGCAGCTACTATCCTCGCGAGTGGTATAACCTGGATTCGCAATGGGGAAAGAAAGAGGCGCTTCTGGAGGCGGTCAGAGCCATGCATACCGCGGGGCTTAAGGTGCTGGCCGACGTGGTGCTCAACCACCGCAACGGCAGCTCTAACTGGCTCGATTTTAAAGGTCCCGACTGGCCCAGCGGCACTATAGTCAATGACGACGAGGTCTGGGCGCAGCCGCCTTACGCGCAGCTGCCCCGCAGCCGCTTCGGCGACGAGGGGCAGGGCGATCTCGGGGCCAGGGACCTGGACCACCGCAATCCGCTGGTGCAGGAAGACACGAAGATCTTCCTGCGCTGGCTGAGGAACGATATCGGTTTCGACGGCTGGCGCTACGACATGGTGAAAGGCTATCCGGCCCGGTATGTGCGGCTTTACAATGAGGCTTCAGCCCCTGTTTTTTCAGTCGGAGAGTATTATGACGGCAACCGGCAGCTGGTTACCGGCTGGATAGACGGCACCGGCTCCGGGCCTGACAAGGCTGACGCCTCGGCGGCCTTCGATTTCCCCGCCCGCTACGCGCTTATCGGCGCCGTAGAAACGGAGCGCTACGAGCTGCTTGCCGATAATGGCAGGCCCTCCGGTCTTATAGGCTGGTGGCCGGCCAAGGCCGTGACTTTTGTCGAGAACCACGACACCTCCCCCCGTGACCCGGGCTTTATCCAGGGCGCTACGCAGGAATACCGCGCGCAGCGCCTGATGGCTTATGCCTATATACTTACCCATCCCGGTATTCCCTGCGTCTTCTGGCCCCATTTTTTCGACTGGGGTAAGGATTACAGGGACCGTATAAAAAAACTTATCGAGATCCGCAAGACCGCCGGTATAAACTCAGACAGCCCGGTGCGGATAGTTTCTGCGTCCAATGGTCTTTATGCGGCCATTATGGACGGGAGGAATAAACAGGTCGCGCTTAAACTCGGTAAAAGCTGGGGCTGGAATCCCGGAGAAGGCTGGACTCAGGCCGCGAGCGGCGAACGGTACGCGGTCTGGACCAGGTAGGATACAATGAAAAAGATCCTCGCGCGTTTCATGGCTTTCTTTCCGGGCCGCCGCCGTGCAATAAGCTCCGGGAATTTGCCCGGCGGGCCCAGCCGCGCTCTGAGTTTCTGCATGAGCGATCTGGTGGTACGGAAAATGTGCGTAACTCAAAGCGGTATTGCGGTTAAAACAACGAGGAAACTCCATGTATTGTTCCTGGTTTTTGGCGCACTATGTTCCTAAGAACAGCAGTTATGATCAGTGCTTCAAGCACGGAGGAATAAAATGAAAAGATACGCGTTTTGCCTGGCATTATCGTTTTTTTTGTCCGCCACCGGTGTCTCCGCCGCAGAGCAGGCGGAAGATTCACGCAAGGAAGGAGAGGTCACTTTTAACCGGCTGCTCGATAAACTGACTTCTGATTATGAGAAAGGCCTGCAGGCCCCGGCGCAGACTTCGCCAGCGGACCCGGCCGGGCCGGACCTGGAGGACCGCTACTGGATAACCGCGAAAGCCGCCGATAAATACGAGCGCACAAAGCTGCTGGAAGCCGGGCTGTCCATAGAGGAGATACGCCCTGACAGCGTTTCCGGCGTAATACACAAGAACTCCCTGCCCCTGCTCTCTGAAAAGGGCTTCGTAGTTGAAAGCCGCAAAACGCTCGCGCAGTATGTACGCGAGGATATGAAAGATTTTCCGGCGGCGGACAGCGCTTATAGCAATTACAGGGAAAGCGCCGATATCCTAAAGAATCTGGCCGCCAAAAACCAGGATATCGCCTCGCTGTTCTCGCTGGGTAAGACCATCGAGGGCCGGGAAATGTGGACGCTTCGGATCAACACTTCCGCCAAAGGCGAAACGCCGAGCGCCAAGCCCGGTGCTTTTTACGTCGGGACACACCACGCCAGGGAGCATCTTGCCACCGAGGTCCCGCTCCTCTTCGCGGTATGGCTTATGGATAACAGGAACGCTCCGGAGATAAAGAAATACATAGACACGCTGGACATCTACATAACTCCGATGCTGAACCCGGACGGTGTTGAATACGATATCAGCACCGGTAAATACCGGATGCACAGGAAGAACGCGCGCACCAACGCGGATAAGACGGTGGGCGTGGACCTGAACCGCAACTATGACTCCTGGTGGTGCACCGCCGGGTCCTCCAGTTATCCAGGGTCGGACACTTATTGCGGCACGGCCCCTTTCTCCGAGCCGGAGACACAGGCCGTGAAGAAATTCGTGGAAGCGAGAAAGAACCTGAAGACCCTGATGAGCTATCATTCGTTCTCCAACCTTATACTTTACCCGTGGGGCGGCAAGGACGGCCCGGTGGAGAATGAACGCGACAGGCGGGTGTTCGCAAAGATGGGCGGGGAAATGGCGGCTCTCACGGGTTATACCCCCGAACTTTCGAGCGACCTTTATGTAGCTACCGGCGACACCTGCGACTGGGCCTATGCGACCAGCGGCATTTTTGCGTTCACCACGGAACTGGAGGGCGGCAGTTTTTATCCCGGTTCTGGAATTATAGCCGGGTCGGTAAGGAAAAACGTGAAAGCGGCGGTCTATATGCTGAGCGTCAGCGGCGACCCGTACAGGGTGTTAAATTGAAGCGTACCCCCGTTAGTGTGTGTGCTAGAAAAAACCTCCCATGGAGCCAAGGCCTGGTTGCGGCCGCGGTCTCCATGGGAGGCCATATATTGTTAAGGGGTCTATTATTCAGACCTATGTCTGCGAATGGGTCTTTTGGCCCATGACAACACTCAATACGCGCTGTAAACTCTATTTGTTAGCGCCGACCTTAAGCGGCCGTTCGGCCGTGCCTCTTCAAGGAGAACGGTAAAGAAATGACAAAGAAACTTATTGCGGCAGCAGTGCTGGCAGCCTTTCCCGGCCTGGCCATGGCAGTCGACAGAACAGACTTCGCCCCGCTGGACAAGGCCGGAATCGAGGCGGCTGTCCCTGCGTCAAACCTCCCTCTTCCGCGCCTGGCCGGCCAGGAAAAGATAGTGGGCGGTGTCGAGGCTATAAAAGGTGAATTTCCTTTTATTGTCTCCCTGCGAGGGGACTACGGCGGACATTTCTGCGGAGGTTCCCTGATAAAGAAAGACTGGGTGCTTACCGCGGCTCACTGTATCCCAGGGGGGATCAAAAAAGTGGTCATAGGTCTGCATGATCAGAGCCAGGGGACGGACGCCGAAACTTTAGAGGTGGATAGCGTTATTGGCCATCCCGACTACAACAAACAACCCCAGGATTATGACTTCGCCCTGCTGCATCTTAAAGGCGAGTCCAAGTTCCCCCCCGCTGTACTGAACCGCAAGGCGCTGCCTGGCAAGGTAGACCTTGTTACCGCAGGCTGGGGTTATACGGTGGAAAACGGCGACGTGGAGAATGTCCTCAGGAAAGTTACGGTCCCGCTTGTTTCGGCCAAGGTCTGCTCAAAGGCTTATCCCGGGAAAATAACCGACCGTATGCTCTGCGCCGGCCTGGACAATGGCGGCAAGGACTCCTGTCAGGGTGATAGCGGCGGGCCTCTGCTGGCCGGCACCGGCGCCGCCCGCGTGCTCGCCGGCGTGGTGAGCTGGGGCGAAGGCTGCGCACGGCCTAAAAAATACGGTGTTTACTCCAAGGTCAGCTCGGTAATAGACTGGATAGACAGCACAGCTAAGTAAGTTAAGGATTAATTAAAAAAAGCTCCCGCGGAAAACCGCGGGAGTTTTTTTGTCAGGCCGCCCAATCCCGAGGCCATTTATTTGATTATCGCCGGAGTCTCGCCTTAGGGATTATATGGCTACGCCTAACAGGCTATTGAAATTGTTAATTTCCGGAGCTAGACTATATTCGGGGAAGGGGTCTCTCCCCTGGGATGAGCGAAGTACAGTTGAGACCCATGCAGAGGGCGGGCCATCGGGCCCGCCCCGCTTTTTGGGCTTATAAGCGGCGCTTCAGGTCGCTTCGTGGAAGGTCGTGTCTCCCACTACTTCACAGCGGATAGTGTTGGTGGGGCGGCGCTTCCCCAGGGGGCTTGAGGCCATGAAGATCAGCTTCTCGCCGTTCTCTATCGCCCCCCTCTTAAGCAGGAGGTCTATTATTTTCCCGGCCACGTCGCTGAAGCGGAGGTTTTCCGGGTCCTCTATCAGGAAGGGAACTACCCCCCAGTTAAGAGCGAGCTGGTGGTAAAGCGTCTCGTGGTGGGTGAAGGCGTAGATGGGCACGCCGGGGCGGAACTTGGACAGGGCCCTGGCCCCGATGCCGCTTGCGGTTATTACCGCGATCCCTTTGGCGTTCCAGTCGTGCGCCGTGTTTACCACGCTGTAGGCCATGATATTGGTGATCTCGTCGTGATTGACGTAGTCGTGGGTGATGCGCGCGAGCGTGTGGTAGTCTATGCCCGATTCGGTGCGGTCTATTATCCGCCCCATCATATTCACTACGCGTTTCGGGTGCGCGCCCTTGGCGGTCTCGCCTGAAAGCATCACTGAAGAGGTCAGCTCAAGCACGGCGTTGGCGATGT
>JAJZPF010000026.1 GCA_021811315.1 bacterium | reverse complement strand
GCCACAGCGGCTTAGAGCCGCCTGGATCCATTACTGATACAGGTTACTTTGGGGTTTTGTAAGGATTATCGATTTGGCTGGTCAATTCTGATTAGCAGGGGGTGGTCAAATTTGGTTAGCGCTCAAGTTAGAACAAAGGCAGGGCTAAATAGTTTCGTTTTAACTCCAAAGCAATGGATAGAAGCGACCGGCGCTGCCGGGCTCCCGGACCTTCAACATAATTTTAAGGGCCAGGGGTTTGATTATCCGACCGTGGACGATCACGCATGGCATGAGATTATTTCAATGAGGCCGACTACAAAGCAGGTGACGCTCCCGCTTCATCGAAAAGAGTTCTTAGCGCAGTTGCAAAGATCTCGCCGGGCTTCCTGTATTTAAACAGACGGAGTTATGCTGTTGGCATGAAAATGGGCCTTGACACTGCAGGGAATGGCTGTTACAATATGCTTATCACCCAGGGGGTGATAGGGCGAATATGACATAAAGAGGGGAAATCGTGGAATTCCGGTTCAAAAGCGATAAGCTCAGATTGCTATATACCCAGGAGGAAGGGGCGCATCGCTATCCGGCGGCAATAGTAAAAAGATTTTTCGAAGTTATGTACGTCATAGAGGCCATCCCGAACGAGGGTGGGCTCTATTCTTTCAAAAGTTTGCATTACGAGAAGTTAAAAGGAACGCGTGGCAAGCTGGGGGAGCGTTCCTTACGGTTGAACGATCAGTGGCGCCTGATCATTAAGCTGGAAACCGATCCCAGGGGAAAGACCATTCTGGTCTTAGAGATCGGCGACCACTATAAGTAAGAACGGAGGGAGAAATGACTTTAGTTCCTGCAAGGATGGTTAAGCCTGGCGATGTTATCGCTATGGAGCTTGAGGCCAGGGGTTGGACCCAGAAGGACTTGGCGGAGATAATGGGCCGGCCGCTTCAGGCTGTAAACGAGATAGTGAACGGCAATAAGCAGGTTACCCCGGCGACCGCGCATGAATTGGCCCAGGTGTTCGGCACCACGCCCGAGGTCTGGATGAACCTTGAGACCAATTACCGCCTGTTCGCCGCGCGCAAAGAAGCGGGCAGCGATGATATCAGGCGCAGAAGCCGCATCTACAGCCTTGCGCCGGTTAAAGAGCTTATAAAGAGGGGCTGGATCCCCAATATACTGGACCTGGATGAATTGGAGAAGAATGTTTGCGAGTTCCTGGGACTTACCGATATCAGCATGACGCCCAGTTTTGGTGTGCCTGTTAGCAGAAGGCACTCCGAGGCGCGTGAGCCCGAAGGCCTGGCGCAGATAGCCGTGCTGATGCGCGCAAGGCAGCTTGCAAAAAAGCACAAGGTCGCCAAGTTCAATGCCGCCAAGTTCAAGGCGGCTATTCCCGAGCTGCTTGAGTTCTCAAAGGATGTTGCAGGCATAGAGAAGCTGCCGGCCTTCTTCGCAAATTTGGGTGTGCACCTGGTCATTGTCCCTGCATTGTCGCATTCCTATATGGACGGGGCTGTGTTCTATGCAGGCGCGAACCCGGTTATATTGCTAACGCTTCGCTATGACAGGGTTGATAACTTCTGGTTTACATTGACGCACGAGGTCGCACACCTGTTTGCGAACCACCACGGAGTGCATATTGATACTAATTTAGAAAAACCATCTGACGTTGCGGCGGAACAGACTGCGGATAAGCTGGCTAGTGAATGGCTTCTTGAATCGGCGACGTATGAAAAGTTTCTGTCCAGCAGCGGGCACTTCTATTCCCGGGAGACTGTGGCGTCGTATGCGGATAGCGTAAAGCGGCACCCCGGAATTGTGGTTGGCAGGCTTCATCATCAAAACAAAGTCCCATATTCGCATCTGCGCGGTATGTTAAAGAAAGTCAGCCCGTATCTGCAGAAATGTATTGATACAAGTTATGTAGTGTAGTTGAGCCCCGCAGCATTCCTGCCAACGCCTCTTGAAGCGCTCCAGGTGGAGCGCGAATACCTCAACCCTTCTAAAGCAAAGACTGCAGGAGGAAGGAAGCGAGGTCGTGACATTTTGTCACGCATGGCCCCGGCTACGGACTGACAAATCTTAAATCCTTTAAGCAGTTCTATCTCACCTACGCGCATTTACTCGGACCGCAGAAAGGCCACGCAGTGCGTGGCCTTTCTCTGATAAAGCCACAAGCGGCTGGTTTTAGAAAAGGCTACGCACTGCGTAGCCAATCTCCTGGTGCGTCGGCAATCGATGTTCCAGGAATTCTTAACGCGCTGCGTGAAGAATTATGGGAACCTGGGAGATTGCATCCCAATTTGTCCTGGACGCATTATCGTGCATTCTTGAGCTCTGTACTGAAAAGAATGACCCCGTTGTTAGATATGTCCTGGACGAGAAGAATGAGCGCATCTTCGCCAGCCGTTATAAGACCTGTCTGCCAAGTGAAGAAAGATTGCGCGCCGAACTGCGCCGAGAACTGGACACATTGCCGCCGAAGGGCAGCTAAAGATGAAAACTCTCACCAATGGTGAGAGAATTAGCAAATCTTGAATTTTAGGGACACTGTCCCGAAAATCTGCCTTTCTTCTCTAAATACTCAATTTTGAGTACGCTGCACTCAAAATCCCCCAAATCAACCCGATAGACCCTTGTCGGGTTCGTCTGCTATGCTATTTGTGGGAAGGGGGGACTATGACCACAAGAAAGCAGACAAAGAAAATAGCGCGAACCGCGGCACAGCCGCCGGCCGTAGTGGATGAAGCCGGGCTTCTTTCCGATCTCCGGGCGCTCATTCAATCTGCCCGCCAGCGCGTAGCCACCGTGGCCAATACCACACACACCATGTTGTGCTGGCATGTCGGGCGGCGCTTATTGAAAGAGAACCTTCAGGATGGCAGGGCAGCCTATGGTAAACGAATTCTTGCGACAGTGTCGCAACAATTGCAGGCCGAGTTCGGTGAGGGCTACACTTACTCGTCTCTAACCCGGATGATCCGCTTTGCCGAAGCGCAGCCGAATGAGGCAATTGTGTCGACGCTGTCGACACAATTGAGCTGGAGCCATTTCCTGGAGATACTTCCGATCAAGGATCCTCTCGCCCGGGATTTCTATGCCGAGATGTGCAGGATAGAGCATTGGGGCGTCCATACGCTGAGAAAAAAGATAGGCGGCATGTTATTCCAGCGCACGGCCCTGTCGAAGAACACCAAGGAGGTAATCGCGGCGGAACTCGGCAACCTTCGCGCCGGCCGTGTAACGCCGGAAACCGTTTTCCGTGACCCGTATATTCTGGATTGCCTGGGCCTGAAAGGAGCTTACAGCGAACGCGACCTGGAAAGCGCCATCCTGCGCGAGATGGAGGGCTTTCTGCTGGAGATGGGCCCGGGTTTCAGCTTTGTGGCCCGGCAAAAACGCATGAGCGTGGGCAAGGACGACTTCCACCTGGACCTGCTCTTCTATCATCGACACCTCCGCAGGCTTGTCGCCATTGAGTTAAAGCTTGAGTCTTTCCAACCGGCCCATGTCGGGCAGATGGAGTTTTATCTCCACTGGCTGGATAAACATGAACGCGCTCCTGGGGAGGAATCCCCGATAGGCATGATACTCTGTGCCTCAGCCGATGCAGAGCAAGTGGAACTCTGCCAACTGGACACCAAAGCTATCCGCGTAAGTGAATACCTCACCGAACTGCCGCCCATGGCGCTGCTGCAGACGCGCCTGCACCAGGCTATAGAGCACGCCCGTGAGCAGGCCGCCATACGCCGCAGAAGACAGGAGGGAAAGTGCTGATAGGGTAATTTGGCTACAAGCTGTCGCCAAATTAGACGTTGAAAGGTAATCGTATTTCTGCGACAACTTGTCGCATAAATATAGTGAGCAGGAGAACTTGAGGTTCCAGATTGGAACCTCAAGATGTGGCGGCCGGCGATATTCACCCTATGTGTTCACACATAATTAGGTTTCCGTCCTGAGTGATCTAATTATGGCGAATTCGCCACAATTGCGAGATCGGGGCCTTGATTATGATGGTATAACTGTTATACATTATAAGCGCCGGTTCGAGCATGACCCGCGGAAAAGCGGGGGAAGAATTTATGAAAAATATATCGGGTAAGGGCAGTGCGCGCGGCAAGATCACGGCCGGAGAGTTCGACCGGAAGTTCGAACGCGGCGAGGATTTAACCGGTTTCCTGGATTTCAAGAAGGCTACCGTGGTAAAGCGGGTCAATGTGGATTTCCCGGTATGGATGATAGAGCGTCTTGATAACGAAGCGCTGAAGCTCAATGTTTCCAGGCAGGCCGTGATAAAGATGTGGATACACGAGCGTCTTGTGCGCCCTCCCGTGCATAAACATTTTTAGTATGCCCGACCGGGACGTTAAGACCATCTGCCACTGCCACGCCTGCGCCCCTCTCCTTCGACCCCAGGCTGTGGAAGTAATTCCTCCCGAATACCTGATAATTTGATATTCAGATCCAAACCCATCGAAATCGATGGGTTTAAAACTAACCCTATCGAATTCGATAGGGTTAGTTTTTGCTGCGGGGGAGGTGAACTTCCGCTTACTTAGCGGAAGGATGGAAAACGATGGTGAAACTGGCACCGTCCGGCAGCTCAAGGGTTATCTGGAACGGGATCTTTCCGTACTTGGCGGCCACCCTGGCGCGGATAGCGGGCACGTCTTCCCACTTAAAACCAGTCAGGTTCTCAATGATAATTTCTTTTTTCTTATTGCTTACTGTTACAACAGCGAGTATTCCCTTGTTGCTGGTGAGGGCAGACGGCTGACTGGGTTTAACCTTAAACTTGGCCTTCTTGCCGGCCCATTTATTTGTCGCCTGGTATTTCTCCAGCTCTTCCCTTAGAAACAGGGGGTAGTTGCCGGCGCGCGAATGGACATGTATTTTCCCCTTGGATACCAGGTACCTGAAGGCTACAGGGTGGTAATCAAGGAAGCGAGCGGCCTCCTTGGAGGAGAACAGTTCCAGACCGGTTCCATTTTCAAATAATATGGGGGTTTTGCTCTTAGACATCTTGACAATCGCGCTAATGTGTATTACACTAGTGTAAGAACACAGTTGATCTGTTTTTTAGTGTCTGCTTCTGTAACGCCACAAGTCGATTATACAAATTAACAAAATCTCAGGGTTTCGGTGCTATGTAAAGGGGGCTTATGAAAAAGAAGAAGGCGGTCACGGGGCCAAAGAAAGGCGATCCGGAATATGACGCTTTGATTGAGGATCTCAGCGAAATTGCAAAGTCGATCATTGCCCTGGGGGAGACGGCCGCGAAAGCTTACGAGCCGATCGTGAGCGATCTTATCAACTCACACTGTAAAGATCACATGGAAATACAGCGCACGATGGACTACCTTCTTGATTTCGGCGGCAACCCTGCCGTGCTTCAGTTGTTTAAAAAGCTCTGCCGCTACTACTTTCCCCTGGACCCGGCGGCCACATCGGATTATGTCGGCTTTTACCTGGAGCAGTGGGAGCCGGAAAAGTACAAGAAAATGATAAAGGCACAAAAAAGAAAGAAGAAGTAAATCCGGAGGAATTATGGACACAGAAGGCCCGGTAATCAAGATAAAAAAAGGCGTGTTCACGGCGCGGGGGCAGCGGGTGGTGGCGGTTTTTGACGCCGCAGTCTTCTATGAGGTAACACCCCGCGCGCTTTTATGCGCGGTCACCCGCAATCCGCGCAAGTTCACGCGGCAGTTCATGTTCCGCCTTACCAGGCGCGAGCAGGCCGCGGTGCCGGCGCTCGTGCGCCTGGCCAGGCCGCCGCTGGTCTTTACGGAAACGGGCGTCTCCATGCTTTCCACCGTGCTTAATAGCGACAAAGCTGCCCGGATAAACGTTGAAATAGTGCGCGAGGTGGTGCGCACGCTCCACAGCTTGGGCTTGAGCGCCTGGGATATGTTGCGGTAGCTAACCCGACACGACGCTGCGGGGTGACCTGTTATACTGTTTTGGGCGAGGGGGAATTATGAAAAACACAGCCAATTCGGGTGAGAACTTCGGCAAAGTAATCTTTTATACGGATAAAGGCGGAAAAACAGGTGTTGAGGTTCAAATCGACAGGGAAACACTGTGGCTTAGCCAGAAGCAAATAGCTGTGTTGTTTGGCACTAAACGGCCCGCAATAACAAAGCATCTGGCTAACATATTCAAAAGCGGTGAATTAAGAGAAGATTCAGTCTGTTCCATTTTGGAACATACTGCGGCTGACGGGAAATCGTATAAAACCGCGTTCTATAATCTTGACGCAGTAATCTCAGTCGGTTATCGGGTAAATTCCAAGCGCGCCACCCAATTCCGCATTTGGGCCACAAATATCCTGCGGCGGCACTTAGTGGACGGCTACACTATAAACCAGAAGTTGCTGAAGGCCAAGGAGGAAAAATTCCTGGCTTTCCAGAGAGCTATAAAACTCATCGAGACGGTGAAGGCCCGCAAGCCGCTGGAGTACCAGGAGGCGATGGGGCTTTTAGACGTGATCCGCGACTATAGCCGCGCCCTGGGGCTTCTGGATGATTACGACCATAACCGTGTCGCGGTCAAAGGGGTGAGCCGCGGTTCAGGATTCCATCTAACATATGAACTGGCTCTTAAAGCGGTGGCCCAGCTTCAAGGCGGCGGGTCAACCCTTTTTGGGAGGGAAAAGGATAAGTCTTTTGCGAGTTCCGTGGCTACGATTTACCAGACTTTTTCCGGCAAGGAGTTGTATCCAAGCGCGGAAGAGAAAGCTGCCCACTTGCTGTATTTTGTCGTTAAGAATCATTCTTTCGTGGACGGAAACAAGCGCATAGCCGCCGCGCTGTTCTTGTGGTTCATGGAGAAGAACCGCCTGCTTTACCGTGCGGATGGCTCTAAACGCCTGGCTGATAACGCCTTGGTGGCCTTAACCCTGATGATCGCGGAAAGCGCCCCGCCGGACAAAGACCTGGTTGTGCGGCTGGTCGTGAACCTGATAAATAAAGAAAACTAATTATCTAGCGCCCCATCTCCATGGTCTGGGCGCTGGAATACCTAATGCTATAATTGACCGTGGCTTGTGGCAATAAAAGGGAAGCTGATATGTCACTTAAATTTAAATTTGACGCCTGGTTCGACGAGCAGCTTGTGGAAGTAATAAAACAACTGCCGGATAAATTCACCAGCCATGAGTTCATTCTTGCCTTCGCGCAGAAGCACCAGGCGCTGTACATCGACCTGCTGAACTCCTACCGGGAGAAAGACCCGTTCGAAATAGCTCACGGGCGGCTGGCTAAACATCTGAACGATTTCAGCGAGCTGATAGTCTACGATGGCGAAGTCTTGAGCAGCGATATTTTCAGGCGGTCCAATAAATGCGCCTCCTGGCGGAAGAAATAGGGGGCACTGGCATGGCCACTTCCAAAGAGACCATTGAATTCCTGCGGGACGCGCTTGCGCTTGTTCCTGAGGTCAGCTTCCGCCCGATGATGGGGGAATACTGCGTTTACAGCGCCGGGCGGGTCTTCGCTTTGGTCTGCGACGACACTCTTTTCCTTAAGACCTCGCCCGAAACGCTCCACCTGTTCCGCGACAAGACCACGCGCGCCTACCCGGGCAGCAAGAATACCTGCCAGGCGAACGCTGAGTGGCTGGAAGACCGGGAGAAGCTCTCCGAGGTCGTGCATTACACGCTCACCCACCTTCCGGCCCCCAAGCCCAAGCGCCCCCGCAAATAAGATCCAAATATATTCAGTATCAACCCGACACGCCCTTGTCGGGTTGGTGTGCTATACTATTTTTATCACGGCGGGGAGTTATGGCGAAGAAAAGCGAAATAATACTTATCAGCGCGTCGGCGGGGTCGGGGAAGACCCATGCCCTGACCAGCCGCTATGTTCGGCTGCTTCTGCAGGGGGCCGCGCCTGAGAGCATTCTTGCCGTGACTTTCACCAATAATGCCGCCAAAGAAATGCGGGAGCGTATCCTGGCCTGGCTTAAGAAAGCCGCCTCGGCGCAGGTTTGCCAGGAAACTGCCCAGCTGATGAAAGAAACCGGGCTGGGGCAGGCCGCGCTTAAAACCAAAGCCCAGGCCATTTTGGAGAATCTTCTTTCTAATTATTACAACTTGCACGTCCAGACCATAGACAGCTTTCTCAACCGGATAGCGATGTCCTCGGCCGGGGAACTGGGCATGCCGCTCAACCCGGAGATAACCACCAGTCATACCCGGCTGGTGGACGTAGCGCTTTATTCTATTTTTTCCAAAGAAGGGGCGGGCGCGCTCAGCCGCAAAGAGGTGGACGCTTTCCTTGATTCTCTTCCGCCGGGGGATTCATATCCCTGGGACCCGGTGGAGAAGATGCGCGAGATCTATTCAAACTTCCTCGCTTTCGAGGGTAAATCCGACGGCGAGATAAAGCCGCCGGCCAGCACCGATGAGGAATTCGAAGCGGCGAAGAAAGGAATGCTTAAGAAGGCCGCCGATTTCATAAAGCTTGTGGACGAGAAAAACCTCTCCTATACGATGAAGAGCGGCAAAAAAGAGAAGCGCCTTTACGCCGACGCTATAAAGTCGGGGGTGCGCGAGGCTGTTCAGTCCGGCGACCCTTTCTTTATCGCCGAAAAATTTTCAAAAGATTACGGCTTCTTCAGCGGGACCAATGTCAAAGGGCCGGGGATCCCCGAAGAACTTCTGCGGCCGATGCTCGTCCTTAAGGACGAGATCCAGGCTTTCATCAAACTTAACGCTTATCACCGCCTTGCGGGCTTCGTGCGCATTTACCCAAAGTTCAAAGCCGAGCTTGAGCGGATAAAATCCGGCAAGGAAGATATAGCGCATATCGACGATATAGCGAAGAAGATCTCCGAATACCTGCGCCAGGGCGGCGGCGGCTCGGTTCCGGAGGTTTATATACGCCTGGGAGAGCGGATCGAGCATTTCCTGATAGACGAGTTCCAGGACACCGACCCGCTTCAGTGGCGCGCTCTTCTTCCGCTTCTTCAGGAAGCTCTGTCCCGCGGCGGCTCGCTTTTCGTGGTGGGTGACATAAAGCAGGCTATCTATATGTTCCGCTACGCCGATTATAAGATCATGCGCGCTTTCATGGAAGCGCTGAAGAACGGCCCTTCCGGCGGCGAGGACCCGCTTGAGCTGAACGCCGTGGTGGCGCTGGCTGAAAAAGAGAACCGGATCATCGAGAAGCTGGACGTTAATTACCGAAGCGGCGGGGTGATAGTCGGCCATGCCGAGGACCTTTTCAAGAACCGCCTGCCTGAATACAGGGAAGGCGCGATACTTTCGCCGGAGCATGATCCTAGCGGGCTTACCTCATATTCCCAACTGGCCGTTAAAGGCCGCGAAGAGACCGGGCTTTACCGCGAACTGGTCTTCGACCGCAAAGCTATAGCCGAGGCGAAAGCCGAAGCGCAGGAAGAGGACGAAGCCGGCGAGGAAATAGGCGATATCACCGACCCGGAAGTAAGCGCTAAAATGGTGGAGCTGATAAAAGAAGCCCATAAGCGCTACCGCTACGACCAGATAGCGGTTCTTTCCAAAGAAAATTCGAACATAATAAAAGTGGTTTCCTGGCTGAACGCGGCTGATATCCCCGTGGCCTCTTTCAGTTCGCTTGATATCCGCGAACGCCCGGTGGTGGCCGAGCTTATTTCTCTTTTTAAATTCCTGGAATTCCCGGCCGACGATATAGCTTTCCTTAACTTCGCCTGCGGCGAGATCTTCCTTAAAGCTTCGGGTCTGCCGGCTTCCGACGTTCTTGCTGCCGCCGCCTGCCATAAAGACAAATGGCGCGGGAACGGCCCGCCGCTTTATACTACTTTCCGCGACCGCCACCCGGCTGAGTGGGCTATTCTCGAACCTCTTTTCGCCAAGGTCGGTTATTTGCCGGTCTATGAGCTTGCCTCTATGACTTTCTCGGCTTTCAAAGTCCTGGAGCGTTTCCCCAGGGAGACCTGCTTCCTTGTTAAATTCCTTGAAGTCCTGTCCACGCTTCAGGCCAAAGGCGCTGCCGACGCCCGAAGCTTCATCGAATTCGCGGCCGACGGCGGCGAGGACGCTTCCGGGGCTTTCACCATAGAACTGCCGGAATATATAGACGCGGTGCGGGTGATGACTTTCCATAAAGCAAAAGGCCTGGGCTTTCCCGTAGTTATAAACATGCTGACCGAAAAACGCCGAGGCGGCAGTCCTTCGGACGGGACTATCTATTACGAAAAAGAAGTGAACGGCGGGGCCGTGCGCATCGTCTATATAAAACAGTCGTATACGAACTGGGACGATGGCCTGCTTAAACTGAGCGAAGAGCGGAAAGCCGAGGAAGCGGTGCAGGACCTCAATGAACTTTACGTTGTAAATACCCGCGCTAAAGCCGAGCTCACTAATTTAGTGGTCAGGGCTAAGGCGGAGCAGTCTAAAACGAGCAATGCGAAGTATCACTATATTTTCGAGGACGGCCAGGGCTCCGGCCAGCCGGATGCGGAAGCGAAAGCCGGGGTTTCCGGCCATACCGCTTCTTCTATAATCCAGCCTATCTTCCCGGAGCCGAAAGCCGCTTTGGCCGGTCATACTTTGGAATCTTACCGGGCGGCGCAGCGCGGCCTTCTTTATCACGATATTTTGATGCGGATAGACTGGCTTTCCGCCGATATCGAGGTCCGGCTTTGCGCGGCTTTCGACGCTTGCGCCTGGAAATACAGCCCTTCCCTGCGCGGCGAAAAGAGCGCGGTAGTGAAAAAACTTGCCTCGCTTCTTGCGAAGCCTGAGGTTGCGGCTTTCTTTACGCAAAGCCCTGGCCTGGAACTGAAGCGCGAAACAGAATTCATCTCCGCCCCGGAAGGCGGGCGTTTGCGCCGCCTGGACCGGCTGTTAATGTCAAAAGATAAAGCGGTGATCGTCGATTTTAAGACCGGCGCTGAATATCCCGGCTACAGAGAGACGCTTAAAAAATACGCGGCTATAGTAGAAGAAGCCGGCGGCGTGAAAGCCGAATGCTGGCTTATCTACGTGGACGAAGAAAAAGCGGAGAAAGCGCTATGACAGGCGATAAATTCACGCTTCTCCCGCCTGACGGCGACCTTATCGCGGCCATAGCCGCCCAGCTGCACGGCCGCAAGGACCTGCCGGCCTGCACCGTAGTCTTCCCTAATTCGCGCCCGGCTCATTTCCTGCGCAAAAAACTTTTCGAGCTTAGCGGGAAGTCCTTCGAATGCCCGGCTATTTATTCGATGGATAATTTTGTTTCTGTTCTGGCTGAAAGATCCGGGGCCGCCGGTCCCCAGATAGACCGGCTGGACGCGGCGGGGATAATGCTCGGCCTCCCCGGCGCGGACGCTCTTGGCCCGCTGTCCGGCCAGAAAGGCGCGACTGTGGATTGGCTGCTCCCCTGGGCGCTTAAAGCTTTCACCGATTTCGAGGATATACGCAAAAACCTTGTAACGCCGGAATATCTCGCCGGTTTTGATTCAAGCATCGAGGCTGACGAGGGCGCGGCCGGGGTTTATAAGGGCGCTAAGGCATTCAGTTCCAAGTTCGGCGGTTTTTCTAAACTTTACGGGGCTTTTTATTCAGAATTACAAAAAAACGGCCTGCTGACGCAGGCTATGAAATACGCGGAAGCAGCGGCTCCAGGCGCCGCTGAAAAAGCCGGGCTGGGCGAAGCTCCGGTGATTTTGGCCGGTTTCTTTCTTCTTACGGCTTCCGAGCGTAAATTGATAGAGAACCTTTTTAAACTTCCCGGCTTCAGTCTTATTTTGCAGGAAGGTCCCGGCCTGGACGCGCAGTTCAAGTTCCTCGCCGATAAACGGCTTATCGCGCCTGTTAAGCCCTATAAAGCGCCTGTACCGAAGCCCGATAAATACAGTTTTTACAAAGCCGCCGATACTCATAGCGAGGTGTTCGCTCTGGGCGGCGTGATAGACAAAAAGAAATATGACGAGCAGGACGTGATAGTCATCCCTTCAGCGGCCGCGCTCTTCCCTGTGGTTCACAATGTCCTTCCCGATTTTAAAGAGAACAATATAGCTATCGGCTACCCGATCTCGCATACGCCGGTATACTCGCTTGTCGATTTCCTCGGGCGGCTCCTGGACCGGGCCGACGGCGACGCTTATTTCATCCCGGACTATCTCCGCCTTGTTTTCCATCCTCATGTAAAGAACGCTCTTTATAAAGGCAGCCCGGAACTGACGCGTATACTTTTCCAGTCGCTGCAGGAATACTTCCTCGAGCGGATGACTAAATACGTAGCGCTGGCCGAGATAGAGGAGGGGGAAGATTTTATCCGCCATGCTCTGGGCAAACTGGCCCATTACAGCGACTATGCCGAGGTGAGCGCCGCGGACATTACGAAACATCTCAAGGCTATACATAATTCTGTGATACGCCCTTTCGAGAAGCTAAAGTCCATAGGCGATTTCTCCTCGAAGCTTCTCGTTTTGGTCTCTTTCGTCTCCGGCTCGACCACGGCGGCCAGGCATCCTTACTGGAAAGATTTCTCGGGCCGTTTCCTTGAACTTCTGGACGGTATAAGCGGCTGCCGCCTTGCGGGGCAGGTATTCGCGGCCCGCTCTTCCTATTTCAGGTTCTTCGGCCAGGCTATCACCGGAGCTGTCTATCCTTTCGAGGGTACTCCGGTAAAAGGCCTGCAGGTTCTGGGGCTGCTCGAAACACGCGGCATAAAGTTCAGGCGCGTCTATTTCCTGGACGCTAACGCGGACGCGCTTAATATTTCCGGCAAAGAAGACGCCGTCCTTTCCGAGTTCATGCGCGGCCTGCTCGGCCTGCCCGGCTGCCGCGAAAGAGAAGCCGAGCGCAAATACCATTTCGAAACTTTGCTCGGCGGCGCGGAAAGCGCGAAGATCTTCTACCGCGACAATTCGAAATCCGAGAAAAGCCCTTTCGTCGAAGAACTTTTGTTCCGCCTCGAATCGGCCGGGGCCGACCGCGAGAAGCTCGAGAACCGGGTTTTCTTCGACCTGACCTTTAAAAATAAAGAGCCTTCGGCTATAGTCAAGAATCCCTGGATAATGAACAGGCTGGGCGGTATGTCTTTTTCACCGTCGGCGCTGAACCATTATTTGGCCTGCCCGCTTCGTTTCTACTATATACGCGTTCTCGGCCTGGAAGAGCTTGAAGAAGTTACCGAGGATATCAGCCGCGCTTCAATCGGTAATATCGTTCATAAAGCTCTTGAATTCTATTTCCTGCGCGGCGGGCGGCTTGGCAAACAATTCAAGCCGGAGGATATGAAAGCCGAACTTGCGACTCTCTTGGTTTGCCTTCAGGAATCGATGAAGCTTTTCCATCTGACGGATACGGAAAAGGGTTACGGTTATGTTATGCGCCGGCAGGTTGAAAAGCGCCTAGAAGGAATATTGCTCTATCATGCTTCAGATATCCCGTCTTTCACGCCTCTCGCCGTAGAGGCCTCTCTCGAGGCTGAGCTTACACTTAAGTCCGGCAAAAAAGCCCGGCTTGCCGGCAAAGCCGACAGGATAGACCTGCGGGTTGTTGCTTCGGGAGAGGAAGGTCTTAAGCCCCGCGAAATGATAGTTATCGTGGATTACAAAACCGGCTCAATGGCCAAAGCCCCGTCCTGGCGCGGTTTCAACCCGGCCGCGCGCGGCGAATGGATAAAAACTTTGAAGTCGGTGCAGCTTCCGGTCTACGCTATCATGGCGAAAGAAGGAAAGATAAAAGTTCAGGACGGTACCGTGGATTTGGTCTCGCCCTTTATAGCCGGCCGCCCGGTGGAAAGTTTCGACGCCCGGTTGATGATGCTCGGCAAGCAGGAGATCTTCGAGGAAAGCCTTTATCGCCCGCACAGAGGGATCCCGCCTGATATACCGGGCACCTATGCGATGTACCGCGAAGCGGTCTGTACGCTCCTGGACGAGATCCTTGACCCTGCTCTTTCTTTCGAGCCGACAAAGCGCGAAGACGACTGCCGCTATTGCCCTTTCAAAGTAATGTGCGGCCGCCAATGGGTAAAAGACTAGTATGATCGTAGCGGGGGGAAATATAAAAAAGCGAAAGAAAGCGCGCAGTTACCGGGAAGAGCCTTATTCTTCCAGATCAAAATGGCTGACGACCGTCCTGGCCGTCATCTTCGGCGGTCTGCTCTATCTAATAATCAACGCGATCTGGTTCATGGGCAATGTGAATTAAGCAGCGTGGGTAAATAACCGAATATCAGCGGGCGTAAAGCCGGAGGACCCGGCCGCGCCCGTTTTTTATTTAGCGGCCGCCGCTGCATTTATCAGTTTGCGGGTTTCGATCAGCTGGGCGCGCATTCCGGGCTCGTAGGCCGGCGCGGCTTCTTCGGCCTGGTCGATAGCGGCCGAGGCGTCCGCGTAGCGCCCCTGCCGGAGATAGATGTTCGCCAGCGTATCCAGGACATAAGGCCGCAGGACGCCGGCGTTCGGCAGAGCGGACAGAGCAAGCGCTTCGGCTTCCGGCAGGCTGCCATTTCGCGCCAGGGTGACCATGGCTAAATTGTTCGCGGCGCCGGGATGATGAGGCGAGGCTTCCAGCGCTTTCCGGTAGGAGGCCTCGGCATCGGTCAGCCGCTCTTCGGTAAAAGAGAGATTGCCCAGGGCCAGCCAGCATTCGGCGCAGGAGGGAGAGGCGCGGACGGCGGCTTCGTACTGCCCGGCGGCGTCCGAACGCATCCCCTGGGCCTCGTAGGAGGCCCCCAGGCGCAAATGTTCGGCCGGCGACAGGGCGTCGGCGGCTTCGCCCAGGCGGGGCGCGTGCGCGCAGGCGGCGAGCAGGCAGGCGAGGGCGGTCAGGAGCGCGCTCCGCGCGGAACGCTTCACAGCGGCCGCCGGGGCTGAATTGATAGCGCCCATTCTTCGGTCTTCTTCCATTCTTTTTTTAGTTTAGCGTAAGAGATGCGCTGGTCGCGCCTTGCGCCGGAGTGCGCGTAGACGCATTGCCGCCGGTCGTCGTAGCCGGTGATCACCAGGTAATGGGGCGAGGGATAAAACCTGTAGCCCGCGTCCACGAAAGCGATCAGGGGCCGGCCCGCGTCCAGTTCCGTCCTGACCCGGTCCAGGCCGGCGTTGATGATCTCGGCCGCCAGGCCGCGGCTTTCGGCGGCCAGGAGCAGGTCCACGGTCAGCGAGCCTTTCAGCCTGGGGCGGTAAATTTCCCCGCGCAGGGCCTCCGGCTTCTCCGGCTTCCCCCAGTAGCCCAGCACGCTTGCCAGCACTGAAGGCCCGCATTGGTCGGTATCGTCGGGGAAGAAAGGGACGGCGAGCCGCACCTGTCTTTCCTGCCCGGAGTCCGCCGGCGGCCTTGAAACCCGGTACTGCGCGCAGCCGGAAAGCAGGCAGGCCGCGAGGACGAGTAAACCTCGCCGCGTGAAGAGCCTCGCCTTTCCCCTGGTCGCCGCCATTACAGCCTCCGGGTCAGATGATGAGAACTATTATCAGGACCACGAGAATTATCTCGAGGGTGGTGAGCGTCGTCCCGCCGCCCGGGCTGAGCGTTTTTATTTCCCCGGCCAGTTTATGGACCTGCTTGTCGGAAAGCTTCCCCAGGCGGGATTCTATCTCTTCCTTGTTCAGGCCGAAGGACTTCAGGCGTTCGCTTACGACCTTTGATTCGAGCGCGGTCTGCACGGCTTTTATGTCGGCGGCCCTGGCCGGCGCGGCGCTATCGGCGGCAGCGCCGCTCCGGGCGGGCGCGAGCATGGCCCGGCCGCTGCCCGACAGCAGGCAGATCATTGCGGCGCTTATTGCCATGGCGCGCTTCGTAGTTCCAGCTTCGGTTCTCTTTGATATCGGGTTCATTTTTTATTCCCCTTTTCCCGGACTGTATATCTTTAAGTATAGTCGCTGCGCGTCCCCGCAGCTATTGGGAATTTTGCCCGGCCGGCTAGGTAGTATTACGGGGGCGCGGTGGGCCGGAGGTTTTACCTCCGCTTTTTTATTAGAATAGTGGCAGGGGGAACCGGTGAACCGCCCTTCGGAGCGCTAAAATTTATGAAGCAAGTTACGGCCGCGGTCATGGAGAAGGACGGGAAGATCCTGATAGCCCAGCGCAAGCGGGGGGACGCGCTCGCGGGAAAGTGGGAATTCCCGGGCGGCAAGCTCGAGCCGGGCGAGACGCCTGAAATTTGCCTGCGGCGCGAGCTGATGGAAGAATTCGGGGTCGATACAAGGATCGGCGGTTTTATCTGCTCGAGCAAGTTCGAGTACAAGCATCTGCCGATAGAATTGCTCGCTTACAGGGCCGAACATCTCTCCGGCGAGTTCAAGCTGAACGACCATGACCGGATAGAATGGGTCGTGCCGGCCGACCTGGCCAAATACGATTTTTGCAGCGCGGATATCCCGGTGGTGGAGCTTTTAGCGGCAAAGCCCTGAGCCTTCCGCTTCAGAATACTTTCCAGTTCAGGGCCAGGGTGGTCCGGTGGTCCACTTCGTAGGCTATGTCGGTAGAGCTCACGTCTTTATTGTCCACATTGTAGGTGATGTTAAGGCATAGCGCCCGGGTGAGCGTTATTATCAGCCTATTGTCCCATTCCAGAACCGCTTTGCGGGACTCGGTCTCGGGGCTCCAGGAATCGTCGGTATTGGCCAGGCCGGTATAAACGCCGGCTTTCGATTTGAAAGCGACGACTTTCGATAGTTTTCCCTCGTATTCAAGCACAGCCTCGAAGCCCGGCGCCGGGTCGTTCTCGCGCCTGGCGGGGTTGAGGTAGTGCTGGTAGAAGAAGCCGGTGCGCAGGGTGAAGTCGTTCTCCGCGTCGTCCATTATCGGCAGGGACAGCCCGGCCGACTCGCGCAGCTGGATCGGCCTGAAAGCGGCCCATTCGCCGAAAGTGTTGTTGTCGAACACCGTGGTCTGCGCGTTCACGCCGGCGTAGGGATCGGCGAAGAAGCCGGCCTTCCAGCGGCGCACCGTGTCCAATATCAGCTGGTCGGCGCTTTCTGCCCACCGGGGATTGTTGTACTCGTTGGTCTCGTCCTTGGTCTTGGACCCGGCGTAATCCAGTTTAAGGGTGTTCTTCCACCGGTAGTCCGGGGTGTCTTTGTTAAGCGAGCCGTCGGCGCGGAGTTCCAGCCCGAAGGTGCTCTTCTCGTAGATCTCGCCGGCTACGTGGATGCGCGTCCGGGACTGGTTCGCGCCGAGCGAGAGGTCGAGGCTCTTCACCCAGCCTTCGGCGCGCGCCTGCGCGGCCAGGGCTGAAAAAGCAAAGCGGCTATGAAGCTGCTGCCTCTCATGGCCTAATTGCAGCCGTAGGTCGCGCCGTCGCAGACATTCGGGGTGTCCACTTTCAGGCCGCCCGGGTTGAAGAAGCGGAAAGAAGCGTCGATGCTGCCGAAGCTGATCCCCCTGCCTACGTCGGGGAAGCCGTAGCCGGGGAGCTGCGTGTCTATGGAGGGGAATTTCAGGCCGTTCACGTCCGCGCTTAGCCTGCCCAGGGACGCTTCCAAGGGGGCCAGGGCGTTCATGTCGGGCAGCTTCAGGTCGATATTCAGGTCGACCATGGCGGTCAGGGAATTGGCGGCGTTCTCGGCTTCGTTCTTCAGCTTGTTCACGAATTTGCCGACGCCGAGGTCGTTGAGCACGCCCCAGAGGAAGCCGCCGAGCTTGCTCTCTATCTTGTCCTCGATGGAGTTCGCTTTATCTATTATTTCCTTGAAGCTGAGGCTCACTTCTTTGTTCGAAAAACGCAGCGGGTCGGTGACGGTGGGGTCGGGGTAGGGGAAGCTGAAAGAGAATTCCCGCTCGAGCACGGCGGCTACGCCCTTGAACTGGCGGGCCAGGGCGTTGACGCGCCCGGTCAGGCTCTCCACTTCGGCGCGGAGGGAGTCTATCGCGTTCAGCTCGGCGCCGAAAGGGTCGAAGAAATTCATCGAGGGCAGCCAGGGCTCCGGGCTGGCCGGGAGCAGGCGCACTACCCTGTCGTATTCCAGCACCGCGGGGTCCACGTCGTCGGCGGTCTTGTCTATGTTCTTCCCGGCGCAGTCTTTCTTGTCGGCGGGCAGCTTTTTATAGCAGCCGGCGGCGATGCTTATCGGGAACTTCATCTGGGCTATCGCGCCGTCGTTTACCGCGTAGAGGCCGGCCTCCACGCCATTGGCCGCGCGGGCGGCCTTGGCCAGGTTCTTCTGGATAGGATCGGTGACGTTCACTATGGCGTCCAGGCGCTGGCGCGCCGCGGTGACGTTGGCCAGGGTTGCCGAAAGAGTTTCTTTTGTTTTCTTTACTTTCCCCCTGGCCTGGGGGATGGCTTCAGCCGCGTCCGCCGCGGTATTGAGAGTGTTAAGGGCGGCTTCGAGCTTTACCAGGTCGGAGCGCAGCACGGAGAGCATGGCCAGCCGGTTGGAGGCGGTGTTTAAAAAATTCTCGATATTGTTGACGCGGTTGATAAGCGAGGCCTGGTCGCTGTAGAGGCTCCTGGAATCCTGGTCGAGGCGCCTCAGGGAAGCGCTGGCGCCTTCGAGGTCCTCTATGTACTTCGGCGTGGTGGTCCCTTTCCCGCCGGATTTCCCGGCGTCGATCGGTTTTATGAAAGGCGGCTTGGCGGAAGCGAGCGGCGCGAGCGCGGCGGCGGCCAGCGAGAAAATGATCGCGGAGAAATAAGGATTTTGTTTTTCATGGTCTCCAGCCTGTTGTCTAAGATAAGCCCGGATATAATGTTAGCAAATGACGTGAAGGACCGCCGGGAACGATAAAGGGGTCGGGCCTTGAAATTTATCAAGTTCGCCGCGGAGCTTAAGGGTAAATACGGCTAAGGCCCGGGGGCCGGGAGGTTTTCGCCCCCCTTTTTTATTAGAATAAGGATATGAAAAGAATAATTATCAGCGCTTTAGCTTTAATGCAGCTTTCCGCTCACGGCCTGTACGCCGCAAGCGTGCCGGCGCCTGAAAAGGCCGCTCCCGTTTTCGACTGCCCGCAGGGTTCGGAAAAAGCCGAGGATTTCCCATGGGCCGGCGCCGCGCGGCTGCTCGACGCGAAAGCCGGCGGGAAAGAGGACCTTGCCCCTGTTTTTGCTTCTCACGCGCCCGGGATACTGAAGCAGTTCGACGCTGACCGCGCAAATACCGCGGCCCTGTCGCTCTGGGGCGAGAGCATAAACTACGACGAGCTGGCCAACGGGATCATCGTCCGCAATGAAGTGCTCGGTTTTATCTCCTCGCGCCTCGGCGTGGCGCAGCCGAAGGGCAAAATAGTTCACGCCGGGATGGAGCACACTTACGGCTACCTTTTCAGCCTGCTGCCTACGAAGTTCGGTTTCAAGCGGGCGCGCTGGGTGCGCCCCGACATAGAGGAAGGCCTCGGCCTGCCGCGCGGCAGCGCCGGCCCCGCCCCGGCGGAGGGGACGCTCCTTGCCAACGTGACCTGCCTGGCCGGCGGGATCGCGCTTAAAGACGACCAGGCGGCTTCGGCCCTGCTCGAGCGGGCAAAACCTTTCTGCGCCGCGGCGCTGCGGAATTATTCTCCGGCGCGGCGCCTGCGCCTTTCCGAAGAGGTCGCCCTGCCCGGCGGCCGCAAAGTAACCCTGCGCACCGATCTCGTCCCTTTCCTGAAGAAGGCCGGCGGGAACAGCCACCTCCTGGTCTATTCTTTCTACGATTCCGCCGCGAAGCGCGCTTTCCTCGTGACCGCTTTCCCGGTCAACGAGGAATTCGTGGAACGCGCCGTCGCGCCTTCGGGCCTGGGCGAAGGCAAAGCGGTGCAGACCCGCTACAACGCCCACGTGGAGGGGTTTACCGGCGCGGGGTCTTTTAAAGGGAAGCGTTCTGTAACCGTGAGCGGAAAATAAAGGAAGGTCTTACCTGCACACGCGGACCAGCTCGGCGAGGTCTTTGCCGGTCAGGTTCAGGCCGCGCCCCCGGTTGACGGGGTACATCAGGCTTTCCGGGTCCGCGACGTGCTCGAGGCCGAGCGCGTGGCCCAGCTCGTGGGCCAGGAGCGAGACCAGCTGGGCGTGGTTAGTGTATTTGTAGATCTCGATCGTCTGTATCCCGCCTGAAATTATATATAAGCCTTCTTCGTACCGGCCTATGGTCGCGCCGGCGCGGTTGTACTGGTCCACGTTTATATTGAGCTGCACGATCAGCTGGTTGAGCGTGGTCCCGAGCGCGTTCAGCGTGTCCACGTCGGAGTTCACGGCGGTCTCTATCATCTTGATGCCGCCGAACTGCATGGCCAGCGCCCCCCTGGTGCTGTCGACGCGCCTTACTTCCGCCCGGGAGGCGCTGCCGCGCTGGTTCATCCGCCGCACCTCGGCGTTATAGGCGGTTTCCCTTTCTTTGTAGCGCCCCATTATCCCTTTCAGCCTGGAATCTTCGGCGTCCACCTTCGCGGCGAGCTCGTCGTATTTCGCCTTCAGGGATTTGTATGAATCGAGGCTTTGGTCCGTGGTTATGCCGAGCGCTTTGAGCTTGTCGAGCGAGGCCTGGCGGTTATCGTAGACGAGGGTGATGGTAACGTCGCCGCTGCTCCGGGTAAATTCGAAAAGGTTTTTATGCGCCGGGTTCTCCCAGGCGGTCTCGGCCTCGATCAGGGCGTCGCCGAGCTCCTGCTTCGAGATAGTATAGCCCGGGTCTATCGTTCCTATCGAATAAGTGACGGGGAAAGAGCAGGGGAACAGCCTCGCCTGCAAAATGCGGGCCGTGGCGCGGAACTGCGCCTTCTTAGTCCGCCATTGGTAGAAGGCGCCGGCCAGGGCCGCTATCAGCAAGATCCAGCTTATCAGCTTGCGCATAGCTAAATTATACGATTTCCAACCCGACACGCCCTTGTCGGGTTGGCCTGCTATGCTATGGGTGAAGTTAAAAAACTCGGAAAGGGGGAAGTATGGGAAACCTGAATAAAGTGATGCTGATAGGGCGGCTGACGAGGGACCCGGAGCTGACGGAGTTCAAGAACGGCGGCAAAGTGGCCAACCTCGGCTTCGCCGTGCATAACCGGCGCAAGAACGCGCAGACCGGCGAGTGGGAGGAGACGCCGGTGTGGCTGAACATGAAAGCCTATAACCACGAGCACGGGCGTAAACTGGCCGACCTGGCGGGGCTGCTGCGAAAAGGGCGGCAGGTGTTCGTCGACGGCCACCTGGTCCTGGAGCAATGGGACGGGAAAGAGGACGGAAAGCCCCATTCCAAGCTTATGGTCTACGTGGACGGGATAGAGTTCCTGGGCGAGAAACCGCGGCAGGACGGCGAAGCCCCGCGCGCGGCCGTGGACCACGATCCAGGCGAGGGCGCTTCTTTGCCCCTGGACCACGCCCCGGGGGAGCACGTGGCCGACGCCGCCTGGGAAGAGGAGCCCGCGCGCAAGCCGGCCAGGACCGGCCGCAAGAAATAAACTCCCTGAAAAAAACCGGGGCCTGACGGCCCCGGCTTTTCGGGAAAAGGGGACAGGCTGCTTAATCGGTAGCCGGTCCCGGTTTTTCGGGGGGGATATCCCGCGGCCGGTCGGACTGGATGTATTTAACTTTGGCCGGGTTCTTCGCGTTCGTCGCCCCTACGCCGCATCTCGGGCAGCGGCGCAGGCACTCGTCGTAAGTGTTCGCGGGCGGGACCTCTTTCACTTCCACCGGGCCCATAGCCCTGCCGCAGGAGGGGCAGCGCAGTTTAGGTAATATGACCATATTTCAATTTTAGCAAAAAAGGCGGGTTAAGCCTTTCCCGGTTGAATTGCCGGGCAGAATATATATAATTTATTCTAAAGCTATGAAAAACCAAAAGAACGCTTTTAATACTTTATCAGGGAGAAATATGGCGACTAAAGAAAAACTCGGAGCTAAAACTATTCTTGAAATGGTGCGCGGCTTCCAGCCCGCCTGCGTAGTGATAGCCGGGGCGGACCTGGACGTGTTTTCTATTTTGCACGCCAGGCCGATGAACGCCGGGCAGCTGGCCGCCAAAATAAAGGGCGACTTGCGCGCGGCCAGGGTTCTTCTGGACGCTCTGGCCGCTTTGGGGCTGCTGGCCAAAGGGCATGAAAAAAACCCGGTTTATAAAGTTCCGCGCGAAGCCGCGGGTTTCCTCACCGAGAAAGGGCCGCATTGCGTGCTCGGGATGCTGCGCCATCTCGGGACCTGCCTGCGCAGGTGGGGCGACCTGGCCGAAGTCGTCCTAAGCGGAAAACCCGCCGGCCGCCGTCCGAGCGTGCGCGGGGCGGACGGCGACCTGGAGTCTTTCATCAGGGCGATGCACGAAGTGTCCCACCCGATGTCCGAACCGCTTATCAGCAGCCTCGGCCCTTTGAAGTTCAGCCGCCTGCTCGACCTGGGCGGGGCCTCCGGGACCTGGACCATTCCTTTCCTGCGGCTGAACCCGGAAGCGCAGGCCACTATTTTCGACCTGCCGGAGGTTATCCCTATGGCCCGCCGGAAAATGATGAAAACCGGATTCGGCGACAGGATAAAATTCGTGGGCGGCAGCTACCATAAAGGCGAGATGCCTAAAGGCGCGGACCTGGCCTGGGTAAGCGCTATCGTCCACCAGAACTCCCGCGCCCAGAACAGGGCGATGTTCGAAAAAGTTTATAAAGCGCTCGAGCCCGGCGGGATGATACTGATCCGCGATATCATAGTGGATTCAACCCGCACTAAGCCCGTGGGCGGGGCGCTATTCGCGGTCAATATGCTGGTGGGGACCGAAGGCGGCGACACTTTCACTTTCGAAGAGCTGAAAGAAGACCTGGCTCACGCCGGTTTCGGAAAGGTTAAATACCTCCGCCGCGGCCAGATGATGGATTCCGTGATCTGCGCGGCCAAGCCGGGCCGCCGGTAAATGAGGATCTGGGACCTTGAGCCGGCTTTGCTGTGCCGCAACCACCTGCTCGGGGAGCACCGGGAGCTTCATTGTATCTGGACGGTTCTGACGCTTGGGAAAAAAGGCTATTCCCGGCATCCGGAGACTTTGCGCTGGAGAGGTCGCCTGAAGGCCCTTTATCTGCGGCATGAGAAGCTGGTCGCAGAAATGGAAACCCGGGGTTATAATCATAAAAGCCCTCTGGACAGGAAATTGGCCAAAGGCGGCTCGGTCCAGGACAAGTATATAGATTCTCCGCGGCGGCAGCTTAAGCTGCTTGCGGCAAAGAACTGCGGCTGCCGCGTTCCGGGTCGGAAAAAATGAGCGAATTCCGCATAACTTCCGTGGCCGGGACCGTCCTTACGGCCTTCAGGACCGCTGACCGCTGTCTCGAGGCCGGGGCGGCGCCCGCCGACGCCCGCGTCCTGGAGCTGCTGCCCCCGGGCGGGGTGAAAAAAATGCTGATCTTCGCGCCGGACGCTATCGGCCTTAAGATGGTGGGAAAACTGCCCGAAGTTTTTAAGAAGCTTGAAACCGCCGGTTTCCGGAAATTCCCGGTCCAAAGCGTTTTCCCCTCTAAAACACCGGTCTGCTTCGCTTCGATGTTCTCCGGGCTGAGTCCCGAAGGGCACGGCATAAGAAAATATGAAAAGCCGGTTCTTTCCTGCAAAACCGTCTTCGACGCGCTTCCGGCGCACGGTATACGCGCGGCCATAGTCGCCGTGAAAGATTCGAGCATAGACCTTATTTTCAGGGGCCGCGAAGTCGATTATTTCCCGGAGGCCAGCGACCCGGACGTTACGGACAGGGCGCTCGGGCTCATCGCCGCGGGGGAGCATGACTTCCTCCTGGTCTATCACCAGGAATACGACGATATACTTCACGATACCGACCCGTGGAACAGCGCCGCCCTGGAAGCGGTAAAGGGGCATGTGCTGGCTTTCGAGCAGCTGAGCGGAGCTTTCGAGAAAAAATGGGAAACGCTCCCGCGCGCGGTTCTGTTCGCCCCGGACCATGGCGCGCATACCGACCCGGCCACCGGCCTCGGCACCCACGGCGACGATATCCCCGCCGATATGGACGTGGCGCATTACTGGCGCTTCCGCCCCGGCAAACAAGAAAAGGAAACGTCTGCTAATGTTTGAGCGCGCGAAGAAATTCTATTACGAGCATGAGCCGGCCTGCACCGCCGGCTTTTTTGCGGCGGGTTTTCTTTTCGACATACTTGCCGTGGGGCGGATAGACAGGCTGCACAATATTATCCACCAGGCCACGTACCTGACGCTTTGCGCTTTCTTTACGGGGCTGGAGCTGCGGGAGCGGTTCGGGACCTTCGCTCCTCCGGAACGCCTGAAGCCCGCCTGGCGTTATCATGTCGGGGTCACGCATTTCATGCTGGGGACCCTGCTCAATATTTACACTCTTTTTTATTTTAAGAGCGCCTCGCTCTGGACCTCGCTTGCTTTCCTGCTGGTCCTGGTCGCCCTGCTGGCGGTGAACGAACTTAAGCCTTTCGAAAGCTCCGGGACTCTGCTGCGCATGTCCCTCTTCAGCCTTTGCCTGGTGAGCTACTTCACTTATCTGGTCCCTACCCTGGCCGGGCGCATAGGCGTGCTGCCTTTCCTGGGTTCGCTGGCCGCGGCCTCGGCCTGCCTGGCGGTTTTTACCTGGTGGCTTTATTCCCACCTTCCGGGCCGGTGGCCGGAGGTGCGGGCGCACGCCGTTTACCCTTTCGCCGCGGTGGCGGGGCTGTGCACCGTGCTTTATTTCGCCAGGATCACTCCGCCCGTGCCTTTATCCCTGTCCGAGATAGGCGTCTATCACGAGGTAAGGCGCGAGGGGCCCCGTTTCGAGCTGACCACCATGCGGCCGCGCTGGAAGTTCTGGCAGCGCGGAGACCAGGATTTCCTGGCGCGGCCAGGGGATGCCGTTTACTGCTGGGTGGTGGTTTTCTCGCCCACGCATTTCCAGGAGCGGCTCTCCGTGCGCTGGCTGTTCCGTGAGCGGGACGGCTGGGGCGAGCCTGATACTATCCCGCTGGATATAGCCGGCGGCCGCGATGGCGGCTGGCGCGCTTTTACGGTGAAGGCCAACTACAAGCCGGGCCGCTGGCGCGTAGAGGTAGTGACGTCCGATAACCGCGAGCTCGGCCGGATAGACTTCGACATTATCCCGGACGCTTCCACAGGGAAGCGCGAACAAAGGGTCCTCTTGCGCTGAAGCCGGCCGAAAGGCGGGGTAAAAGGAGGCTCTTTATCTCCGGTTCCGGCCGCGGCCGGTCCCGGATCAGCCGCCGGAAGGGCTGCCGGGCCGGTGGCCGGGCCTGAAAAACGGGTAAAACTTTTGTAGAATATAAGTAAGAAGTTGTTTCCCGGGTGGTTAGCTCAGCGGTAGAGCGCTGTCCTCACACGACAGATGCCACAGGTTCAAATCCTGTACCACCCACCAAATTTCAGGCTGAAAATGCCGCCCCCACGGCGGCATTTTCACATCCGGCACATAAAAAAGCGGCGCGGCACGAGGTGATCACTATGGGCAAGGACAAGAAGTGCTACAACTGCATGATGGAAGTCGACGGGCACGCCAAAGTGTGTCCGAAATGCGAGTCCAGGCTCGGGCACAGGCTGCGCTCCGGCATCGCGGCGAAGCCGGGCTTCCCGTATATTAAATTGCTCCTCGTGGTCATCGCCCTCGGGGTAGGCGTCAAAATGACCGGCTATACCGACCGGCTCAACGCCGCTACCGATAACAAAGCGGCCATGCCCGTGGAAGTGACGAGGGAGTCTTTCGGCGTAAAAGACGCCGCGATACAGAAGATCAAGGAGAAAGGGGCGGCCAACCTAGGCGCCGTCGGCGTGAAAGGCGTAAACTACAAGGACGACACTTTACTGGTCTACGTGGACCATCGTTTCTCCGACCTCACGGAGCTGCAGCAGAAGCAGCTTCTGATCATCGTGGCCGGGGAGTGGCAGGAAGCTATCAAGAAAGACTCCACCGCGGTCAGGATAATGGAATACGGCACGGACAAGGTCGTCTCCGAACTTGTGATCTGAGCCCGCGCCCCGCCACGGTTAAATGCCGCCTCGCTGGCGGCATTTTTCTTTTCGGCCGGACCCTGCCCGCGGCCGCGAAAGTAATATAATAATATCAGCTTTCCGGCCGGATAAAAGGGGTGAAATATGTGCGGAGTTATAGGCCTGCGTTGCGAAAAAGACAGGGAAGACCTCGGCGCGGCGGCCTCGAGGCTGCTGCGGATGCTCGAATACCGCGGCTATGATTCCACCGGCGCGCTCATCCAGGAAGCGGGCGGCGGGATAACGCTGAGGAAGGACGTAGGCGCCCCCACTATAATCACCAAAAAGCTCGGCATCGATAAATTGGCCGGCAAACTGTTCTGCGGCCAGGTGCGCTGGGCCACTTTCGGCGCCGTCACCAAAGAGAACGCCCAGCCCCACGACGTCCATTGCCACACCCACCTTTACGGCGCCCATAACGGGAATATAACCAACTGCGACCAGCTCAAGGAATGGCTGGTCAGCCGCGGGCATGACGTGAAGAGCGACAATGACGGGGAAATGCTGGTGCACACCATCGAGCATTTCTTCGCTATCGCGCTTAAAAAACTTAAGAAGGGCGGGACCAGAGAGCAGAGATACGCCGCGCTCAAAACCGCCATAATAGAAGCTTCCAAAAAAACGGTGGGCTCCTTCGCCGCCGTGGTCGTGGACCCGGTCACGCAGCTGATGGCCTGCGTCAAGGCCGGCAGCAGCCTCTATATGGGCGAGGGCGAGGATGCGCAGGGAAAATTCATCATCGCTTCCTCCGACCTCGCAAGCGTCCTTTCGCTTACGAAGATAATTTACCCGATCAAAGAGGACGAGTTCGCGCTCTATACCGATTCGAAGGCCGATTTCTTCAATGTGAAGACCGGCGCGCCGATAAAAAAAGCCGCCGCCCGCAGCCACCTGAAAGTGGAAGAGACCGAGCTGAAAAAACCTTTCAAGTATTTCATGGAGCAGGAGATCTTCAGCGAAGTGGAAGCTTCTAGAAGGGTCCTGAATTATTTCGCCGACAGGTCCCCGCTGGTGGACCTGGCCAGGAAAGTTACGGCCAAAGATCCCGGGCTGGCGGGCGGGCTGAAGAGCGAAGCGCTCAAGCTCGCTTCCCTCACGCAGGCGGCCGAGCTCAAAGCGGCTTCCGGCGCTTTCCTCGAAGCGGCGGCTGAAAAAGCCCTTCCCTACGTCAAAGATTTCCGCCCTTCCCTGAACACCCTGCCTTTCGAGTCCTACCTGGCCGAATTCTTCGGCGAGCTGCGCTCCGCCTGCGGCTCGGCCAGGAATAACCCCGCTTTGAAATTCATGGACTCTTTGTTCATGCTTGAGGAAATAGAAGATATTAACGAGCGGGTAGCCGGTTTCGTGAAGAAGATGGCCGCCTGCTACAAGAGCGGGAATACGGCTTATTTCGTGGCCTGCGGAACTTCCTATAATGCCGCAAAATGCGCCTCGGTCTTCTTCAATAAGATAGCCGGGATAAATATCACCGCTTATTTGCCCGGGGATTTCCGCGCCCAGTGCCTTGAGTCCGTGGAGGACGGAGATATCATAATCGGCATAAGCCAGAGCGGCGAGACCAAGGACCTGATAGACGTTTTCAACCAGGTGAAAGAGGCCGGGAAGAAAGTAGTGAATATAAATATCCTGAACAACGTCAATTCGACGATAGCGCTGGAGAAATCGGATATTTTCATCCCGCTGCATTGCGGCCCGGAGATAGCGGTTCCGGCGACGAAAAGCTTCATCAACCAGCTTCTGGTCCTTTACGTCCTGGCCGTTTACCTTGCCGGGCATTTCTCCTCGAAAAAGATCAAAGCCGTTTCAAAAGAAACGCTGGAAAGAGCGCGGGAGAACCTTTATCTTGTGCCGGAACTGATCGGCGAGGTCATTAAAAACACGCGCGACGCGGTGGAGCAGGCCGGTATAGACCTGCACCTTGAGCCGAGCATCCACATCCTGGCTACGGGCATGCAGGGCATCGCCCGCGAAGGCGCGCTTAAAGTGCGCGAGGTGGTCCTGAACCACACCGAGGGTTTCGAGGCCCCGGAGTTCAAGCACGGGCCGAATACTATTCTGGGCGTGAATACTATCTTCGGCATGGAGAGCGTCGGCGGGCTGGTAAACAAGCTTTCGGACACTATAAAGTACGCGATAAGGAAGAAAGCGGGGAAGAACTTCACGGCGGAAAGCCTGGCCAGGATCTTCCACGCCGTCTCGGACTACGCTTTCTTCGATACGAAGACAGCCGGGCTTTCAGCGGACGAATCGGAGATAGTGGCCGGCATACTCAAGGAACATAATTTCTTCGAGAGCATGTACACGAATTACCCGCTGGTCTTCGTGACCGGCCCGAATTCCAGGGACATCAACCTGACCATCTCGCAGATAAACACGCACAAGATACGCGGCGCGAACATCTACGTGATCGCCGAGGAGAACAAGGTCCTGCGCGAAGCGGCGGAGAAAAGCGTGGCTTCGATGTATACGAAAGCCTATAAGAACGGTTATGTGGTCCTGCCCAAGACGGACGACGACCTGCTCGTCTTTTTCACCAGCTCGGTGGCGCTGCAGCTTCTCGCCCTCGAGATGAGCGTGCGGAAGATGCACTTCCTGAACCGGCTCGAGATCGCCGACCACGGCGTGCACCCGGATTCGCCGAAGAACGTAAGCAAATCGATAACCGTGGATTAAAATACAGAAAAGGTGACGCACAACTTAATTGCAATCAAGTTGTGCGTCACCTTGTTTAGAAACGCCGCCGCTTTGGCGGCATTTTTCTTTTGAAGCGTTTATTGTCTTTCGGCTTGTTATGCCAGGGGGGGAGCGGCCTTTTCACGGCCGGGGCGGGGGCGGTTTCTTTTACGTTCAGCTCCTGCTTGGTCAGGCGGCGGAACTGGCCTGGCTCCAGGGCGCCGAGCTGCAGCGGGCCGAAAGCGACGCGCTTCAGGCTGGTTACTTCGTGGCCGAGGGCCTCGAAGAGGCGGCGGATCTCGCGGTTCTTTCCTTCGGTGAGTTCCACGGTCAAATGAGATTCCCGGCCGCTGCCTTTGCGCAGCGCTATTTTGGAGGGCTTGAGGAGTTCGCCTTCGTCCATGATCCCGGCCGCGGCTTTGGCCAGTTCGGCCTCGGTCATTTCGCCTGTTACCGTGACGAGATAGGTGCGCGGCACGGCATTGGCGGGGTCGGTCAGGAAAGAAGAAAGGCGAGTGTCATTGGTAAGGATCAAAAGGCCGGTGGTGGCCATGTCCAGGCGGCCGACAGGGTGCAGATTGCGCAGCTCGATAGGGAGCAGGTCGAAGACGGTGCGGCGGCCTTTCTCGTCGCTCGCCGTGGTGACCACGCCCTTGGGCTTGTTCAGCAAAATGGCCTGCCAGGAGTCCTTCTGCATCGGCTTGCCGTCCACCGTGAATTTGTCTTTTTCGGGCGAGACCATGTACTGGGTGTCCATGACCGTCCGGCCGTTCACCTGCAGGCGGCCCTTCTGTATCCATTCCCGCGTCTGGCTGCGCGAAGCGGCGCCGAGCTTCGAGAGCGCGCGCTCGAGCGGAACTTTCCCGTAATCTCTTTCCATAGTTAAATTATAGCCAGAAAAAGGGTGGGAAAGATAAAGCGACACACAACTTAATTAGGTAAAATACCTTTGTGGAAATACTCTCTACCCTGTTCGGCTGGCTGGTCCACGCTTTCAATGTCCTGCTTCACCTGGATAAATATCTCGGCGGGGTGATACAGGACTACGGGACCTGGACCTACCTGATACTTTTCCTGATAATTTTCTGCGAGACCGGCCTGGTGGTGACGCCCATCCTCCCGGGGGACTCGCTCCTGTTCGCGATCGGGGTTTTCTGCGGCCTGGGCGCGCTGGACCTTAAGCTTACCCTCGCGATCCTTTCGCTCGCGGCCATACTCGGGGATACCGTGAACTACGGCATAGGCAAGTTCATCGGCCCCAAAGTCTTCCATTACGAGAACTCAAGGATCTTCAAGAAGGAATATCTCCAGAAGACCCACGCTTTCTACCAAAAATACGGCGGGAAGACCATAATCATGGCGCGCTTCGTCCCGATAGTCCGCACTTTCGCGCCTTTCGTGGCCGGGGTCGGCGCGATGACCTACGGGAAGTTCCTGGCTTACAATGTGGCAGGCGGGTTGCTGTGGGTCTTCTCGGTCACTCTCGCCGGCTATTTCTTCGGGAATATCCCGGTGGTAAAGAATAATTTCACCGCGGTGATCCTCGCCATCATCTTCATCTCCATGCTGCCTGGCCTTATAGAGTATATGCGGCACAAGCGCGCGGCGAAGCTGAATGCCTGAACTAAACCTGAAAAACACGCAGGCCGCGCTTTTTTCGGCGCTGCTCCTGTTCTGCCTTACCCCCTACGCCTCGCCGCCGCTGGCGCTGGCCCTGGGGCTGGGCCTGGCTTTTACCGCCGGGCACCCGTGGCGCGCGCATAACGGGCGCGTAGTCAAATACCTGCTTCAGTTCTCCGTGGTGGGGCTGGGTTTCGGCATGAATTTCGGCGAGGTGCTGAACGCCGGCCGCACCGGGGTGGCCTTTACCGCCGTTTCTATTTTCGGCACGCTTGCCGCCGGCTGGCTTATAGGCAAGTGGCTGAAGATAGAGAGGAAGACGTCGCATTTGATCTCCACCGGCACCGCCATCTGCGGCGGCAGCGCCATAGCGGCGCTGGCGCCTATAATAAACGCCGGCGAAAAAGAGATCTCGGTGGCGATGGGGACCGTCTTCATCCTCAACTCCATAGCGCTGTTCCTGTTCCCGCCCATAGGCCGGCAGCTGGGCCTGAGCCAGCAGCAGTTCGGCCTGTGGGCCGCCATAGCCATCCACGATACCAGCTCCGTGGTGGGCGCCGCGGCGCGCTACGGCCCGGAGGCCCTGAAGATAGCCGCCACGGTGAAGCTGACCCGGGCGCTGTGGATAATACCGCTTTCGCTGGGCGCCGCTTTTGTTTTCAAGAACAAGTCGGCCAGGTTCTCGCCGCCGTATTTTATCTTCTTTTTCGCCGGGGCCTCGCTGTTGGTGAGCGCTTTCCCCGCCTTCGGCGCGGCCTATGCCGCCATGACCGGCGCGGCCAGGACCGGGCTTACCGTAACGCTCTTCCTTATCGGCGCCGGTTTGTCCCGCGATACTGTAAAGACGGTCGGCTTAAGGCCGGTGCTGCAGGGGGTGGCGCTTTGGGCGCTTATCTCTTCGGTGTCCCTCTTCGCGGTGACACGCTGACTGTAATACTTCAGCGGCCGGCGCGTAATAACAGAAAATGAGCTTCGAAGAACTTTACGATAAATACTTCGCGCGGATATATAATTATCTCCGCTACAGGCTCATCGCGCGCGACGCGGCGGACGACCTGGCTGAGGCCGTCTTCGAAAAGGTCTTGGACAAATACGGAACTTTCGATCCTGGACGGCACGGCCTGGAGCCGTGGCTGTTCGCGATAGCCCGGAATACTCTGAACGACTATTTCAGAAGGAAAAAAGTGCGCGGCTGGCTGACCCTCGGCGGCCGGGAGGAGAGCCTGGTCTCGCCCGAGTCGGTAGAGGGCGCGGCGCAGAGAAGCGAGGAGAACGCCCTGCTGCTCGCGGCCCTGGCCCGGCTCCCGGAGCAGGAGCGGGACTTGATAGCCATGAAATTCACGCTGGAGATGAACAACCGCGAAATAGCCGCGGAGACCGGGCTCGGGGAGAGCAATGTCGGGGTGATATTGTTCAGGGCCATGAAGAAGCTCAGGGAAATACTTGGGCCGGAGAGTTTATGAAAGAGAATAAAGACGGTGAATTCGGGGAGTTCCCGGGCCTGGCCGAAAGGCTGCGCCGGGCGGACTTCAGCGGGGAAAGCCGCGTGAAGGACCTCCTGAAAGAGCGCCTTCTCGCCAAGGCCGAAAAACGCGGCCGCCGCGCCGCTTATCTCTGGCTGGTCCCGGCTTCGGCCCTCGCCGCGGCACTGTTCATGATGGATCTGAAGCATAGGCCGGCGCCGGGCCCTTCGCAGGCGGCTTCTTACGCCCTGCCTTCGGACGGCTACGCCGAATGCGGGCGCCGGGGGCTCGCCGATTATACGGAAGAGGGGAGGTTCTGATATGAAAATTAAAATTATCGCGCTGGCCGCGCTTCTGGCCGGGGTCCCGGCCCAGGCGCTAGAGATAAAAAGTTCGCTGAACAAGGACGGGCGCCTGGAAGACGACATCGCCCTGCCTTTCGTCGCCGACCCCGGGGTTATAGGGACCTGGCGCCCCGTGGATTTCGTGGAAAGGCCGGAGCTGTTCGTCCCTGGCAAACAAAGCTTCGGCGGCGAGCTTTACCTTAAAGAACTGGTTTTCCTTCCGGAGGGAAAAAGCCCCAGCGGCTGGCTTACCTGGACCAAAGGCGTGGTCATGCACCACGGCGACAAGACCGCCAGCCTTTACGAAATAAAAGAGCTGGGCGGGCAGAAGTACATGTTCTTCGAATGGAAGAGCGGCGATTACACTATAAGGCACCGGAAGCCGGAGTATTATGTGCTGAAGAAAACGGCTGAAATACGGCGCGACGATATAAACCTGCCCTTCAGGAACGATCCTTCCGTGATCGGGACCTGGGAAAGCGTGGACTTCGTTGAAAGCCCGGAAAAATTCGAGCCCGCGTCCAGGGCCTGGAACGGCGACCTGTACCTTAAAGAGCTGGTCTTCCTGCCCGGCGGGAAAGGCGGCAAGCCCTGGTGGACCTGGACCAAAGGCGTGGTGATGCACAGCGGCGACAGGACGGCCAGCCGCTACGAGATAAAGAAGCTGAAGGGGCGGACGTATATGTTCTTCGAGTGGAAGAGCGGGGACTATGTCTTCCGCGGCGCCGCGCCCTTCTATTATGTGCTGAAGAAAAAATAAACGCGCCCGCGAAGCGGAAAAGGGGACAGGCTGCTTTTTGCGAAAAGCAGCCTGTCCCTTTTTGTAATACTTTCGCCGGCCGCGCGTAATAACCAGCAGAAGAGCGCGGACAAGGAGGAGCTATGAAACTTAAAATATTGGCGGTTATCGCGGTGCTCGCGGGTTTCGGCGCGCTGGTTTGCGCCGAAGACCTGAAAATGAACGACATGAAGATCGGCAGCACGGAGGTGGACGGCAGGCTGGTGGACGACATCGACCTGCCTTTCGTGAACGACCCCGCCGTCCTCGGCGAGTGGCGGAGCGTGGACTTCGTGCGGGAGCCGGGGGATTTTGAGCCCGGGAAGCGCGGCTCCCGCGTGGACCTGTACCTGAAAGCGATGAAATTCCTGCCGGAGGGGGCGATGGCCTGGGCGATAGAGGGCGGGCCGATAAAGGTCCTGCCCTGGATGGCGTGGACCAAAGGCGTGGTGCTGCACCGGGGCGGGGACCACTCGGCCTCCCGCTACTCGATCAGGGAGATCAAAGGGGTTAAATACATGTTCTTCGAGTGGAAGAGCGGGGACTACATAATCAGGCACCGGAAACCGGAGTACTACGTGCTGAAAAAGATATAGGGCGGGCGGCCCGGAAAGCCCCCGGGGACCGGGGGCTTTCATTTTTAGCGTTGACCTTTTCAAAAGCCTTTGGTAGAATTACTACGAACGAACGACCGTTCATATATGACCAAAAAAACCAAGATCGGGAAAACCGCCCCCGCCGCCAACCTGGACAGGATCCTGGCGGCGGCCTCGGACCTGTTCACCCGGCAGGGCTTCCACGGGACCTCCACCCGGGATATCGCGGCGCAGGCCGGGGTCTCGCTCGGCAATATCTACAACTATTTCGGGACCAAGGAGGAGGTTTTCGTCTCGCTGCTCGAAAAGTACGAGAAAGAATACTTCAGCCCGGACCAGCCGCTGATAAAGGCTCTCTCCTCCACCGCCTTCCCGGACAATATAGAGCAGCTCGGCTTCGCCTCGCGCGAGACCGTGGAGAAATTCTCCGCCTATATCCTCCTTATCTACGTGGACGTGGTGGAATTCAAGGCCAGGCACGTGGCCAAACTGTTCTCCAATATGCGCGCCGGCTACTCCGCCGCCCTGAAGTCCGCTGAGGCGAAGCCTCACCATAAGCCGCGCTCTAAAGTGGCGCCGGACGTAGACCCGGTGGCCGCGCTGATGATGGTGACCTGGAATTATTCCAACTATTTCATCATGGAAAAACTTTTCAAGGTGAAAGGGCATTACGGCCTGGGGGATACGGAGGCCGTAAAGCTCTTCGCCCGGGTTTTCAAGAGGGGCATATTGGCGGGGGGGAGATCATGCTAACAGCGGAAAGAAAGCGGGCGGACCGCAAAAGCGCTTATTCGGAGAAAGTGATCACGGCGGACGAAGCGGCGGCGAAGATAAATTCCGGGGACGACGTGGTGGTGGCGCAGTGCGCCTCCGAGCCGCAGGGCTGCATGAGCCGCTTCCATACGGCCGCGCCGCGCGTCAGGGACGCCCGGGTTTTCTCGGTGCTTACGCTCAAGCCCTACGACTTCTACGTAAAACCGGAGATGAAAGGGCACTTCGAGCTTGCAAGCTGGTTCCATGCCGCCGGGTCCAGGCAGGCCCTGGCCGCCGGCGCCGGGACCGTCACCTATGTGCCGAATATGCTGCACCGCGCGGCGCTTGACCGGCTGCAGGCGCGCAAACCGGATATTTTCTTCGGGACCTGCACTCCGCCCGACTCGAAAGGGTTCGTTTCTCTTTCCCTCGGCATCACTTACGAAAAAGACATCCTCGAAGCCGCGACGACCGTGATACTTGAGGTTAACAGGAATTTGCCGCGCACTTTCGGCGATTCCCACCTGCACGTGAGCGACGTGGACTGGTTCGTGGAGCACGACCAGGAAGTTCCTTCCCTCCCCTCGCCCGACCCGGACGAGGTGGAGAAGACCATCGGCAGCTATATAGCCGAGCTCGTGGACGACGGCTCCACCATCCAGCTTGGCATCGGCGGCATACCGAACGCCGCGGCCCTCGCGCTGAAAGGGAAGAAAGACCTGGGCGTGCATACCGAGATGATGGTGGACTCCATGATGGAGCTCTACGAAGCCGGCGTCATCACTAATAAGCGCAAAAGCCTCTGCAAGGACAAGTTCGTCTGCACCTTCGCGATGGGCTCGAGGAAACTTTACGACTGGCTGGACGATAATATGGCCGTGGAATTCCGGCGCGGCTCATGGGTTACCGATCCGTCAGTTATACGCCGGAATTCGCGCATGGTTTCCATAAACACCTGCATGAACGTGGACCTGACCGGCCAGGTGGCCAGCGAATCCATCGGCCATGCGCAGTATTCAGGCACCGGCGGACAGACGGACACGGCCGTAGGCGCGAAAGAGGCTTATGACGGGCTGGGCAAGTCGATAATAGCCTGCCGCTCCACGGCTAAAAAAGGAACTCTTTCCTCCATAGTCCCGACGCTGGCCGGCGGCACGGCCGTCACCCTGCACCGGGCCAATACCGACATCATAGTGACCGAGTACGGGATAGCCCGCCTGCGCGGCCGCACGGTGCGCGAGCGGGCGAAAGCGCTTATCGCGGTGGCGCACCCGGATTTCAGGGCGGGGCTGGAGCAGCAGGCGGGGAAATTAGGCTACATTTAAAAAACACGGAGGAAAGATGAAAAAAGTATTTATAGCGGAAGGCGTACGGACGGCGATAGGCAGCTTCGGCGGCGGGCTGGCCGATTTCAGCTCGGTCGAGCTCGGGAAGGTGGTGGTGAAAGCGGCGCTCGAGCGCGCGAAAGTGAGCCCGGCGGATATCGACGAGGTCCTGATGGGCAGCATCTACCAGGCCGGCGTCGGCCAGAACATGGCCCGCCAGATCGCCATAGGCGCCGGCGTGCCGAACAATAAGACGGCGATGACCGTGAACATGCTTTGCGGCTCCGGCCTGCGCACCGTGGCCATGGCGGCGCAGCAGATAAAATGCGGCGACGCGGAGATGATAATAGCCGGGGGCGCGGAAAGCATGACCAACGCTCCCTACCTCCTTAAAAAAGCGCGCTACGGCTACAAGATGGGCAACGGCGAGCTGGTAGACTCGATGATAAACGACGGGCTCTGGGATATTTTCAATAATTACCACATGGGCGTGACCGCCGAGAACCTGGTGACGAAATATGAGCTGACCAGGGAAGAGCAGGATAAATTCGCCGCCGACTCCCAGAACAAGACCGAGAAAGCGCAGAAAGAGAACCGCTTCGCCGATGAAATAGCTCCGGTGGCCATCCCGCAGCGCAAAGGCGACCCCGTAATGTTCCTGAAAGACGAATTTCCCAAAGCCGGCGTCACCGCCGAGGGCCTGGCCAAGCTGCGCGGCGCTTTTAAGAAAGACGGCTCGGTCACGGCCGCCAACTCTTCCGGCATAAACGACGGCGCGGCCTGCGTGCTGGTAGCGTCCGAAGAAGCCGTGAAGAAGCATAACCTCAAGCCGCTCGCGGAGATAGTCTCCTACGCCTGGGCCGGGGTGGATCCTG
Organism: bacterium; assembly: GCA_021811315.1. Classification (GTDB taxonomy): domain Bacteria; phylum Elusimicrobiota; class Elusimicrobia; order Elusimicrobiales; family UBA9959; genus UBA9959. The sequence goes on along the minus strand of JAJZPF010000026.1, from coordinate 4,145 downwards.
CCATAATGGGCGTCGGCCCGGTAGAAGCGGTGCGCCTCGCCCTGAAGAAAGCCGGCTGGGAGCTGAAAGACGTAGAGCTGATAGAGGCCAACGAAGCCTTCGCCGCCCAGTCCCTTTCCGTGGCCAAAGAGCTAGGCTTCAACAAAGACATCGTGAACGTGAACGGCGGCGCCGTAGCGCTGGGCCACCCCGTCGGCGCCTCCGGCGCGCGCATCCTCGTAACCCTGCTTCACGAAATGAAGAAGCGCAATGTCAAAAAAGGCCTCGCCACCCTCTGCATAGGCGGCGGCATGGGCATAGCCATGTGCGTGGAGCGGTGAACTGAGACCGCGGCTGGCGATGCGGGGGCCGGAACGCAAAAACGTTGTCTCGCACACCGTGCTCGCAACTCCCGCTCTCGCCCTCCGCGCTTACGCAAGCGTCGGGCTCCGAGAGGGTTTTGCTAACCCGGCCCCCGCATCGCCAGCCGGGCCCCCAGTGTAATACCGAAGAAATAAAAAAAGAGCCCCGGTTTTGCCGGGGCTCTTCTGTTTAGCAGGTCTTTCTATTTACCGGCGAGCTGGCCGCAGGCGCCTTCGATGTCCTCGCCCATCCCTTTGCGGATGGTCACTTCGATGCCGGCCGCTTCGAGCAGCTCGGCGAAAAGCTTGATGCGGTCGCGGGTCGGGGCCTTGTAAGGGCCGCCAGTGCGGTTATAGGGGATGATGTTCACCACGAAATACTTCGGGGCCGCGACCGTGCGCAGCCAGGCGTTCAGCCGGGCCACCTGGCTCCGGCTATTGTTCACGCCTTCGAACAGGACGTATTCAATGAAGACCCGGCGCTTGGTGGAGGAAATATAATCCTTCAGCGCCTTGGCCAGCTGGCTGAGCGGGTAGGTGGTATTGAGGGGGACCAGGTCCGAGCGCAGCGCGTCCTCGGCGGCGTGCAGCGAGATCGCCAGGTTGCACTGCGGGAAATCCTTCGCGAAGCGGCGTATCCCCGGCACATGCCCCGCGGTGGAGACCGAGATATGGCGCTGGCCCAGGGCTATGAGCTCCGGGTCGGTCATGGTCCGCACCGCTTCGGCCACGGAATCATAATTCAGGAAAGGCTCGCCCATGCCCATGAAGATCACGCTGCCGATCTTCTGCTCGCCCTGCGTCTTCAGATAATGGGCGGCGGCCAGGAACTGGTCGGTAATTTCGTCGGGCGACAGATTTCGCTTGAGGCCTTTCTTCCCGGTGGCGCAGAAAGGGCAGCGCACGGGGCAGCCTACCTGGGTGGAAACGCAGAGGCTCCATTTGTCCGAGAGGAGCTTGAGCAGCACTGTCTCTATCTTCAGGCCGTCCTTAAGCAGGAAGCTGAATTTTATCGCGTCCCGCTTCTTGGAGATAAGGGTTTCCAGGACCTCCACCGAATGGATATAGATGCCGTGCTTAAGGCGGTCGCGGAGCGCGGCGGGAAGCACCGCTATCTCGTCCCAGGAGGCGACGAAATTCTTGTAAACGGCGTCGCGCACCTGGTTGAGGCGGAAGGCGGGGATGCCGTTCTCTTTAAGGAAAACAGAAAGCTTTTTCAGGTCCATAGGTATATTATCGCAAATATGCCGTCCCAATGAAAAAAGCCCGCCGTGAGGGGTGCGGGGAACCCATAAATAGTAAAATATGGCTGCAGCATGAGGGATATTCCTATGGTTCTGAAAAAACCCGGTTTTAAACGCCTGGCCGCTTTCCTGGGCCTGAATTTCTGTCTTTCGCTGGCTATCTGCGCCGGCTTCCTCTTCTTCGCTGGCGGGCACCCGCTCGAGCTGGCCTATGTCAGCGCCGCGCTGGTCTCGAACACGGTGATGCTTTACGCCGCGCTGTCGCTCGTGGCCGCGCCGCTATTTCTTTTCGCGGCCGGGCGGGGGCTGCTGGTCATCCTTGCCGGCGCTTTCCAGATGACGCTGGTAACGGATGTGGCCGTCTACAAGATCTTCAAGTTCCACCTTAACTCGATGGTGCTCAATTTGGTCCTGACCCCGGGCGGGCTGGAGTCGCTGGACCAGGGCTGGGGCACCAAAGCTCTTTTTGTCGTCCTTTCGGCGGCGCTCGGCGCCGCTCAATGGTATTTTTGGAAACTGTCGGAGGGCCTGGCCGAACGGCCGCTGCTCCGCGGGCGGCGGGCGGGAGCGCTGGCCGCGGTGCTCCTCCTGTTCGTGGCGGCCGATAAAGGCCTTTTCGCCTGGGGCACTCTTTACGACTCGGTCTATATAACCCGGAACGCGCAGCTGTTCCCGCTTTACCAGCCGCTCAGGATACGCAGTTTCGCCAGCAAGTACCTGGGCGTAAAACTGGACAAAGAGGTGAAGGGCGGGATAGACCTGAAATATTCAGGGCTGGCTTATCCGAAGAGGCCGCTCGAGGTGGTTCCGCCCGCGAAGCCGCTCAATTTCCTTTTCATCTTCGTGGATTCCCTCCGCGCCGACATGCTGACCCGGGAAGTAATGCCGGAGACCTGGGCCTTCGGCCGGAAGTCCGCGGTCTTCGAGAACCATTACAGCGGCGGCAACTGCACCCGCTTCGGGATCTTCTCGGCGCTCTACGGCATCTACGGCAATTACTGGTTCCCCATGCTGGGCGAGCACCGGGGGCCGGTATTGATAGACGTGCTGAAGAAGCAGGGCTATGACCTGCGCCTTTACGCCAGCGCGAAGCTGAGCTTCCCCGAGTTCAACAAGACCTGCTTCGTGGAAGTTCCGCGCGGCGATATTTACGACGAGCCCCCGGGCGAAGACGGCGCGGAGAAGGACAGGGACATCTCGGACCGGTTCATTTCCTATCTGAAGACGAGGGACCATAAAAAGCCGTATTTCTCTTTTATCTTCTACGACGCCACCCACGGCAACTACGACTACCTGCCGGGTTTCGAGAAATTCAAGCCTTCTTTCGGGGTGAGCCAGCTCGCTTTGAATAAAAGCAACGTGGAAGGGCTGAAGAACAAGTACAAGAACTCCGTCTATTCCGACGACCACCTGGTGGGGAATATCATCCGGGCGCTGGAGAGTACCGGCGGCCTGAAAGACACCGTGGTGATGGTGATGGGCGACCACGGCGAGGCTTTCCTTGAAAGGGGCCGCTACGGGCATAACCAGGGCTACAGCCCCGAAGAGGTGCATGTCCCGCTCGTGTACTACGAGCCGGGCCGCGCCCCCGGGCGGATCAGGACGCTTACGGACCACCTGGACATCGTCCCCACGATCCTGCCGCTGGCCGGGGTGAAGAACCCCGCCGAGGATTATTCAAGCGGGCGAAGCCTTTTCAGCCACGGGCCGGACGACTTCGCGGCCTCGGCTTCCTGGGACAGCGCGGGGATAATAACCGGAACGGCCACGCTGGAGATGCCGCTGGAAGCTTATAAAGGCGGGCTGAAGGTTTTCGACGCGGAATACCGCGATGTCCCGAAAGGCGCCTCCGCTTTCACCCCCCTGATCCTGCGGTTCCAGAAAGAGGCAAAAAGATTCTATAAGTAGCTAAAATATGGCACAATAGTCGCAATTGAGTCTAGGAGAGGACGCATGATCACACTGAAACAGTTTTTGCAGCACAAAGGCGGGGAGATCTGGTCCGTCACCAGCAAGTCTTTCGTGATGGCCGCCCTGCAGACGATGGCCGAGAAGAATATCGGCGCGCTGCTTGTGATAGACGACGGCAAACTGGTTGGGATACTCTCCGAGCGCGACTACGCCCGCAAGGTCGCCCTGAAGGGGAAAGTGTCGAAGGACACCACCGTGGGCGAGATCATGACGGAAAGGGTCCTCTACGTCCGCCCCGACGAATCGATAGAAGACTGCATGGCGCTGATGACGGAAAAACATTTTCGCCACCTGCCCGTGATAGACAAAGGCGAGATCCTTGGCATCATTTCGATCGGCGACGTGGTGCGGATAGTGATCTCGAAGCAGAAGTTCATTATCGCGCAGCTGGAAAATTATATTTCAGGCGGAAGATAAGCGCCCGCGCAAAGCGAACGGCCCGGTTTAAACCGGGCCGTTTTCTTTTTCCCGACTTTGACACTTAAACCCTGAAAATCCGCTTTGTCCCCTATGAAGGGGTCTGGAAAACCCGAAAGTGTAGGCACACAATCTTTCTGAATTGTGCCAATTTCTATTGACGACAAACCCG
>JAJZPF010000025.1 GCA_021811315.1 bacterium | reverse complement strand
GAATTTTTGTCATATAACACTATATATAATAATATAGTGTTACTTGTCAAGCAAAAAAACGGGAATCCGGTAAAACATCCCGAATTCCTGAATTTATACAGCTAAAAATCTACTTTCGATTTTCCTGGGTCCCTGTCTTCAGGGAGCCCGGGGCGCCCCCGCGCCCCCGCTTTCCTTTATACTTTCCGCCAGGGAATACATGAAAGCCTCGTCAGCGCCGGTAAAAGAATAAAAAACGCCCGCGCCGTCGACGAAAAGCTGCTTTATTTCGACCGGCAGAGTGATATTTACCTGGAAAGCCGCCCGGCCTATGGGCTCTTCTTTGAGCGTAAAGGTCTCTTTGTTGTTTTTCAGGGAGTACTGGACTCCTTTTTTCAGGTCCTCCAGGGTAGCGAGCTTCCCGTTGAACTCCGGCGGCCTGCTGACTTCCAGCCGGACCATCCCAAGAGCTTTATACTGGCTCTCATCCGTGGTAGGCTTGCCTCCTTTGGGGTAAAAAAACACTATTTCCGTGTTCCCGCGCATTTCCGCGTACACTTCGTACCCGGACGGGAACTCGATCAAATAACCGGTGTCCCCTACGAAAGCGCTCTTTCCGGAAAGCGCGGCCTGCCCGCCGGCGGCGCCAGGAGGCTCTTTAAAACCGGCCGCAGGGCCCTTTTTTAGATATAAAAAGCCGGCGGCGCCGGCCGCGGCGAGCAGAACGAAGATACTTATACCTTTAGTGAAAGGTTTAGCCATAGGGACGCCTTCCTTTACCGCGGGGGAAATGAGGCTGCGAATATAGCCTGCTCCTGATAATTTAGCAACTTTCCTTATCCCGGTAAATATCGCCCGTAACCTTTGGGACTAAGGGCCTAGCCGCCTATGGGCCCAATTCCCCTTTGAAAGCGGGCGGAATACGTATAGGATATACCCAGGAGACATTCTTATGAAGAAAATAATTCTTGTCGCGATGTCGGTGGTCCTCTCTTCCGGCCCGCTCCTGGCGCAAAACCTGGAGAGGCTGCGCAAATCCTCCGAGAACATAAGGATAGAGACCGGGAGCCTCAAGCAGAAATCAGCCACGACCCAGTACGAGATCCAGCCCACCCCGGTCCTGGCCCAGCTTATAATTAATTTCTTCAAACTTCTGTTCAGCCCCAACGGGGATATTGAGGTAACGAACCCCTTAACGGAAGTTCCACAGGTGGAAGGGACCCTGGATGACGACAAGTCCGAAGAGCAGTATACCGAAGGGGAGACCTATAAGCCTATAGACCCCGCCGACCTTCAGGAACCCCCCGCCGACCAGCAGCCCGGACAGCCCCAGCAGCCTCCGCAATACCAGCAGCCCCCCGCCGGCGGCGGCAACGGCGGAACCATCCCCGAGGACCTCAAGCGCAAGGCCCTGGAATATTTCAGCGCGAACCAGGACAAGATCAAGAACAAGAACTATATCGGCATAGTAGATTTCACCGCCCATTCAAGCAGGGCGCGGTTCTATATACTGAATATGCAGAGCGGCGAAGTGCACGCGATGCGCGTGGCGCACGGCAAAGGCTCCGACCCGGACGGCGACGGCTACGCCACCAAATTCAGCAATGTGCCCGAGTCGAAGGCCTCTTCGCTGGGCTTCTACCTGACCGGCGCTCTCTACACCGGCAGCCACGGCAAGTCAATGAGGCTGCTCGGCCAGTCCTCCACCAATTCCAACGCTCTTTCAAGGGCCGTGGTCCTGCACGAATCCGCCTATGTCAGGGAAGCGAACATGACGCAGGGCCGCTCTTTCGGCTGCCTGGCCGTCTCCACCACCGAGATCCGCACCGCGCTGAACACCCTTAGCGGCGGCGCCCTGATCTACGCCGGCCTGAGCGGAAGCGAGTTCTGAATTTAATGACCTTGACCCTGAATCCTCCCCCCGCCGTCCTCAATCCCCGCCTGGCCTGCGCCTGGCCGCGCGTCCTCAAGGAGCCGCGCGTCCGCATCATGACGCCCGGGGAGATAAAAAGCTGGATCCTCCACGAGGACGAACAGGTGATAGTCATAAATAAACCCGGTGACGTGGTCTGCCACCCGTCCAAGGCCGGCCCCTGGTCCAGCCTCGCCGGCGCGGTGCGGGAATATTCCGGCCTGGCGGCCTCGCACCTGGTCTTCCGCCTCGACCGCGAGACCAGCGGCGTAGTGGTATTCGCTAAAGATCCGGTGGTGGCCGACCGGCTCCAAAAAGCTATGCGGCTCCGGCAGACCGGCAAAGTTTACCTCGCTGTCATGACGGGAGAATTTTCGGAACCAGTGACGGTAGACCAACCCCTCGGCGACGACGTGGAAAGCCCTGTCCTGGCCAAATCGGCGGTGCGGCCAGACGGCCAGGCCGCCGTCACGCGCTTCATTCCTCTTTCCCGCGGCGGCGGCTTCACGCTGGCCCGCGTCGTTACCGAGACCGGCCGCAAGCACCAGATCAGGGCCCACGCGCAATGGCTCGGGCATTGCCTCGCCGGCGACAAGATCTACGGCCCGGACGAACGCTTGTTCCTGGAGTTCATCGAAACCGGCTGGACCCCGGCCCTGGAGGAAAGGCTCCTTCTGCCCCGCCAGGCCCTGCATTGCTCGGAAATAGATATGAGGACGGCGGGCCTGGACCGCGTTTTCACGTCGCCGTTCCCCGCCGACCTGCGCGCTTTTTGCGCCTCGCGCGGCGTCGCCATCCCGGAAGGACTATGAGAAAAAATGTATTGACCCTTGTCTTCGGCGCCGCCGCCGCGCTCGCTTTCGCCGCTCAGGCCTTCGCCGCGCCGGCGCAGGTGATCTTTATCCGCCACGCGGAAAAGCCGGAGAACGGCAGCGAGCTGAGCGAGAAAGGCTGGAAGCGCGCCGAAGCGCTGGTCTGGTTCTTCCAGACCTCGCCCGCCGTCACGCAGCACGGGACCCCGTACGCCATCTACGCCGCGGCCCCTAAGAACGAGGACAGCTCTATCCGCTCAATACAGACGGTGACCCCGCTCGCCCGCACTTTGAAGAAAACCATAAATACGGATTTCACGCGCGGGCAGACGCATAAAATAGCCGTGGATATAATGGAGAACCCCGCTTATACGGGGAAGATGGTTCTCGTCTGCTGGCAGCATACGAACATTATCGAGATCGTAAACGAACTGGCGGAGTACAACGGGGCGCCGGACGCGCAGGTCTCCCTGCCGGCGGCCTGGCCCGACCAGAGCTTCGACAGGGCCTGGATCCTCGACCTTTACCGCGGCAAGGTCGTCTCTTTCAAGAATATCCCGCAGCGCCTGCTGCCTGGCGACAGCCCCAAGTGAACGGCGCGAAACCTAAGCTAATTTAAACCGTATCCTGAGCACCCCGTCCTCGAAACTGCTGGAAGCTATCCTGAAGCCGCCTATCTCGCCGGTGGAAGCCACGTGCTCCCCGATGCACGGGCAGGCGTCGTAATCCCCTATCCGGATGACGCGCAGGCTGTCCCCCGTCCCCTCCGGCAGCCGGCCGAGGTCCAGCTTGCCAGCGGCTTCTTCCTTCGTGACAAGCTCTTCCCTGACTGCTAAGTCCGCCTTTATCACCTCGTTGACCCGCTTTTCTATCTCCGCCGTCTCTTCGCCGGTCAGGTTCCTGTCGAACCTGTAATCGCATTTTGATTTCTTTTTTTCTATGTGCGAGCTGAAAGACCGGCCGCAGCCGAACAGGCGCACCATGGTCTGGTTCAGTATATGCTCGGCGGTATGCATCCTGAGGTCCGGATATTCTTTCATTATCTCTTTCCCTTTTAAACGCCGGAATATTTTACAAAACAGAACCGCCGGGCTTTCCCGGCGGCCTGCTGGCTGCGCTCCGCTTTAAAACTATTTTTTATCCCCTATCGCGCACTCGTAATTGCCGCCGGTTTTGGTGCAGGAAACGTTGCCGGCGGACTGGGACAGGCTGGGATCGTCCTCGCTCGGGTAGATCCCGTTCTCGTAGAGGGCGTCTATTATTTTCCCGGCGGCGTCGGTATGCACTATAAGCTTCTCGGCGCCGTTCACTTTCACGAAGAAAGAGCAGGCGTCGTACATTTCGGAGGCGCAGGTAAGGCTGCGGACCGAGATCGTATCGGCGTCGCCGGCGATAACGTGCAGCGGCAGGTCCTCGAATTTCGCCATCAGGTTCAGGGCTTCCCACATCTTCTGTGCCGCCGGGCCGGCGACCCGCGCTTTCCCGCCGGTGAAAAGGCGGCCCTGGATATTGTAAAGCTCGCGGCCGCTCTTCTCGGTCCAGACCTCGGAATAGTCGAAATGCAGCCCGCTGACCTTTATGATGGTCTTTATGTCCACATTCGCGTCGTAAGCTTCGTTAAGGGTGATGACATTATTCTCGTATGAACCGGCCACCTGCCCGGCCTGGTCAAGCAGCTGCGTTCCCTTTTTTACGAACCGGGCCGGCTCTACGGCCAGGCCGGCCACGGAGCAGTCGAAGTAGCCGCTTTTCCGGAAAAGATAATCCGCCCCGTCCTCGAACTCCATGTCCATGTAGCAATGGGCGCCCGAGCCCTGGTAGGTCCATTCGCCCTGGCCCAGCCATTTGCCGGAAAGGCCGGCGGACCGCGCTTTGCGGCCGCCGCCGACCACGGGCAGGTACTGCCCGTCGGAAAGTATATAGCCGCTGCCGTTATAGACGGCGGGCTGGAATTTCCCGGTGGAGGCGTAGATGAAACCGCCGCCTACCGGAACCACCGCCTGCACCTTCCCTGTGCGCGGGTCGAGCAGCATAAGCGTGTTCCTGTCTTTGGAAACCTCCGGAACCGCTGGAACGGCGGCCGGTACGGCGGGCGCGCCCCTTAAAGACGGCAGGCCGCCCAATTGGTCCAGGGCCGCGGGCTGCGCGGCCAGCGCGCCCGGCAGCGCGGCTAAAACTACGAGAAATATTATTTTTTTCATTTAGTCCCTCTCTCCAGGTTAAAACAAAATTTACCAGTTTGCCCGCCTATTGTCAATTTGGCCGCCGGGGCGTCAATTCTTTCCAGGGGGAGGCGGCAGAAGCAGGGCTTTCATCTCTCCGACGGCGCCTTCGACGCGGCCAAGCCTTTCGAGCAGCTGCGACTGGGTATTCCCTATGGAGACGAGCATAGCGCTCAGCTGGCCGAGTCTTTCCATCAGGGGCTCCTGCTCCCGGCTGGCGGTCTTTTCGGGGAGAGGCGCCGTTCTGGCGGGAGCCGCGGCGGCGGGCATTTCAACCGGCAGCTCGGCGGCGGCAGGCGCGACCGCCCGGGCAGGAGAGGCGGCAGGCTGCGGCTTCGCGGCCGGCTCCTCGGCGACCGGGTCTTCTATCAAGGTCCCTCTCATGGTCATCATGATGGGAGACTGGACGGCCGGGTTCCTGGGCTGCTCGGGCGCGGGAGCGGTACCGAACATAGCCAGGACCTCGGGAAAAGCGGACGCCGGTTTCCAGTCGTTGGCCTGCGCCCCGCCCGGCGCGTCCGGGCAGAGAGCTAAAGCGAGGCTGAAATTAGGAAGCTCGGCCAGTTTTTCTTTTTCGTACGGGCCGCAGACTTTATTGTTCAGGTACGCCCAGTATTTCATAAACCCTCCCGCTTGATTTACCCGCGCCGCAGCTCAAATAATACTAAATTGCCGCTGGAACCCGCCCGCGCAAAACAAAGCCGCCGGGAACTTTCCCGGCGGCCTGGCTTCACTCTGCCCGCTTTTTCAGGGGATGAACTTCTCCAGCACGGAGATCTTGGTCACGGCCTCGCCATGGCCGCCTTCCTGCGGGACCACGGAGGCCACCTTGCAGCCCGCCGGTGAATTGACGAAGTCCACGTCGCCGCGCACCAAAATGCCCTCTATCAGGTTGGTCTTCGCGTTGAACACGGCGCTGCCGGAATTGCCGCCGAAAGTGTCGAGGTCGGTCAGGAAGAAATACCTGGGCGAGGCCTTGCGCACTTTCGCGTTCCCGGCTATCTTGACGGGCAGGCCCACAGGGTGGCCTATCACGAACAGCTGGTCGCCGTTGGCCGGCTTGGAACGCCTGTTCACGGCCAGCGGCTTGCGGCCGGCGACTTTCCTGTCCAGCTTTATCAGCGCGAAGTCCGGGCCGGGACCGCCGTTCCAGATGCTAGCGAGGAAACCGGGGGTAACGTCGAGGTCCCGCTTGATGATGCTGCTGCAGCTGTAAACGTCTTCCGGCGGTACCGAGCTGGGATAATCGCCGGCTTTTTTCAGGGAGTAGCCGAAGACAAGCTTGGTGTCGGCGCATTTAGCCTGGTCGACTATGCAGTGGCCGGCCGTCATGACGATATCCTCGCCCACCAGCGTGCCGGAGCAGAAAGCGCCTATGGGCTGTTCGGCGAACTTCTCGCCGGGGCAGAGCCTCGCGGCGCGGCCGAAATTCATTACGCCGAGCAAAGCTTTGCCGCCGGCCATCGTGACGGAGCCGGATTCCCAGAACGAAACGACCGAATCCGCCAGCGACCTCTTGACCGGGTCCGCGCTGTAATAGTCCGTCCGGTCGTCGTCGCCGTAAATGGACTTGCGGTCGGAGGTCTCCTCCTGGTACGCGGGGGCCGAAACCTCCGGCGAATTAACCCCGGTACTCACGCCCGGCAGGGAGTCGAAAGCCCCGTCGGAAACGGCGTCGCGCAGGTCGGAAGGCACGGGCTTCGCCTTCGGCGCGAGCAGTAAATAAGCGGGGATGACCGCCGTCAGCAGCAGGACCAGATGTTTTATCTTCATAATTTCCTCCGTGAAACGCCGCAATATAGCATAGCAGACGTTCCGCGCATACGCCAGCCGCCTTGAGCGGCGGCAGGCGGCGCGGATCGCCGCGTCCGGCACCTTAATAGTATAAGCCGCCGGCCTTGCCGCCGTAAGGGCATATCGGGCCAGTCCGGATTGCCCGAAAGACCTATACCCCGCCCACCGGCTTTTCCTCAGCGGCGGGCTCCGCGGCCTTGCGGAACTTCTGATTATAATCCCTGAGGTAATAAGTTATCAGCAGCGCTATAGCGCCCGCGGCCAGCAAGGAACCGGGGTTGGCGCCCAGCCTTTCGAACCATTGGGTGTAGAAATGAATGGAGCCGAAAACCACGCTGAGGTTCACGACGAAAAGCCTTCCTTCGCGGGCCGCCCAAAGCGCGACGGACAGCAGCGCCAGGGCCCAGAAAACGGCAAAGACATAATCGGGGATATTGGAGCCCAGGTAGGGGCTGCCCCAGATGGAGCCGACCCAGAAGCCCATGTTCACGATGAACAGGCAGGTCCTGGAGAAGATCAGGGCCAGCCGCTGGAAATCCCACGGCAGCTGCCTTGATACGGCGAGGCCGGCCAGGCTGAGAAATGAAAACACCATTACCGTAGGCGCCGGCTGCCTGATGGCTATGAAATAGCCGCCGTGCTCGTAAAAAGCGCTCCCTCCCAGCCAGTTAAGGATCACCAGGCTGCTCAGGCCGACGTGGAAACCGCTCCTGTTATAGCCCCCCCACGCGAGCAGGCCGAGCACAAGGAGAAGATGCGCCCCGTCGCGGTTGAAAGCGGAAACGAGAACCCTTGCCAGCTCCGCGAAAAAAGCCGGGAACATCCCCACGAGGCCCGCGGCTACCGCGATGCCGGCGAGGACTATCAGCACGTTGAAAGTATGCGACTTCACCGACCGCCTCGAGAGCTCGGCCAGGCGGTCATATTCTTCTTTCGTGATCTTGCCGGCCGCAAGAAGTTTATCGAGGTCAAGCGTAACTTTCATATTTTATCCCCCCGCCGCTATTTCCGGCGCGGCTCTACGTCGAAAGATTCTTCGATAGTCCCGCCGGTCGGGCCTTTGGCCTTGACCGAGAGCACCCAGCCGCCGGCGCCCACTACCGCCGGGCTTTCCGGGATCACGGCGGAGACGCGGTAGGTCCAGCCGTCCGCTGTCGGAGCCGCCGGGCCGACCCTGGCAGCGATGGTCGCAAGCGGGGCGTCCCCGTCGCTGAACAATTCCAGTTTGCCTTCCACGGAAGCCGCTTTCTTCCCCAGCGTCAGGACCCCTGAAGCCTCCTCCCCCGGAGCGCATTCGCCCGACTCGGGGTCGAAATCGGCTTTGCCGAAATTCCGGCGCTTCAGGGTGAAAGCTATCTCTATAGCGAGGCGGCCCGCGGCCAGGAGAATAAGAAGAGCGGCCGGGAACAAAGTGTTGTCCCTGTTGTACGGCCCGGTCAGCCCGGGCCGCACGCTTCGCCAGCCGTACAGGGCCAGGCCCAGCAGCCCCGGCGACAGCAACCAGGGAGTGGTCAGTATGCGGGTTATGAGCTTGTAATTTTTTTCCGGGACGCCGAACAGTTTGAACACCACAGGCAGGCCGAGCGGCGCGGTCCAGATCCCGAACCCGCTGAAAAGCATGCCCAGGTTCAGCGCGAACAGGCGGTCATAGGGCTCGGACAGCGAACCGGAGCTCAGAAAGCCGGCGGCGATCAAAAGCAGCCACAGGCCGACCGGCAGAAGAAGCGAGGAAAGAACCAGCCACCCCGCCGTGCCCGCCAGGTCTCCGAACATATTTTTAAACCGGTTTAAACCCATATATACAATATAAAAGGCTCCTGCTGCCTTTTTAAGTATAGCAGAGGACTACGGGCGCCGCCAGCCTGGCCGGGCGGCATCCGGTCATAGGCCTATCGGGTAAAAACAGGCGTCCAATGACCATACCGGACCGGGACCTTGGGCTCATGTATTTGTAAGCGCACCTTGTTATACTTTATATAAGTTACCGCGCTGCACGATCTATAATGACCGAAGAAAGAGGATATCACGAATGAAAAGAGCATTTTACGCTTTGATAGTGACAGTTATCTCCGCCGGGCCGGCATTGGCCGCCGGGAGCGCTTTTCTCCGCCTGGCCGATTCGGTTCCACCGGCCGCTCTTGAAAACATTGTCCCCCAGCCGCCCGCGCCGGCCCCGGCCGCCGGGATTGCCGCCACTCCTATTACCGCTGAGACCATCAAGGGCGAGTACGCGGTCAGGCCCTATAAGTTCGCCGAACTTCTGATGCTCGTCGCCGAAGACGTGACCGTCATCCGCAGGGACCCGGCCGGCGACGTGGTCTGCAAAGGCGTCTATAAACTGGACACAGTGACGCCGGCCCTCACCGCGTCATTCGAGAATTGCGGCGGGAACAGTTTCGCCCTTAAAATAGACCTGGCGGGCCAGACCATAGAAACCCTCTTCGCCGGCGTTAACGTAATGGGCTCCGGCGTGCTGGCCGAAGACAGTATCCCGAAGCTCCCCATCAATATCAGGAAGACGAAGTAAGCGCGGCGCACCGCTCTTAAAACCGCCCGGCCCCCGTATGGAGCCGGGCGGTTCTTTGCCGTCCCGGCCGGAGCCGGGCAGCCTGTCCGGCATAAATCTTTCAGAGCGAAATTGACGGCTTTGAGGCAGAGCCGAAGCCGCGCGAGGTGAGCCCCTCAACGGAGGGCCGCGCCCCCGCTAACTTCAGGGCGCAAAAAAGCCGGGGAAGGTTTTCCTTCCCCGGCTTCAGTATTTTCCAGGACCTTATTTGCCGGCCGAATTCGCCGGGACTATATCGTAAGGGCAGGCGAAGGTTCCGCCGTCGCCCATCGGGTCCCGCAGCTGCCGCACTTTATCCAGGAAGAGGTCTGCCCAGTCTTCGGCGCTGTGCCGGGGAGCGTGCTTTGACGCCCTGGCAGCGGTGAAGATATCAACTAGCTGTTCGCGCGAGAGCAGCGAGAAGCGGCGGACCAGCATCTGCCTGGCCTGCTCGCCTATCTGGTGCATGTCCCGGCCCTCGGGATCCGTGCCTTTGATCGTGCTGGTCTGGGCGGTATGCAGCCGCATAACGCACTTTGAGGGGTCCAGCCAGACGGACTCGCCTTTCCAGCCGTCGTAGTTTATCCTGCTGTTGTGGAACAGGCCGCGCCCGCCCAGGGTCACGCCAGTATCCTGCATATAAGCTATGGGTTTCAGGCATTTGGCCTTGCCGTCGGCGCCGGCGACCATGTCTTTCTTTGCGCAGGCGAGGGCCTGGTTCTGGGCCTTATTATCGGTATTGCCGAAGAAATGGGCTATCCCCGACAGGGCCTCGGCGCCGGCCCGGTCCTCTATAAGGTAAAACTCGTTGAAGCCTATCCCCGAATTGTCGCTGGATTCGATCCGCTCCGCTATCTTATCCTCTATAGCTATCTGCTGGCCGTTCTTCCAGGCGCCGGGGTCGGCTTCGTTCTTGAAAGGGTCGGACGGACAGTCCGGGCAGTTCAGCCGGGTGGGGTACATCCTGTCGGCGTAGGCCCCGATGGCCGTCAGTATCCAGGTGACGGCCACCTCGGTGGTGACCTCGCGGTTGTTCTCGCCGTATTTCACTTTGAATTTCTTTCCGTCCTCGCCGGCGCATTTGAATTTTGGAGTGGTCCCGTTAGCCTTCCCGGCGTCGTAGGCCTCCGCGTTCGGAACGTAGCTGCAGTTCACCACTTCTTCCACCCCGTATTTCATTTTGGGGAAAGGGCCTGTTTTAAAATCCAGCGCCTGGGTGTTCAGCTGGCTTTCGGGGACCCAGAGTGAAGCCTTCGCGATATAGGCGTTCCGTTCGGAAGCGGAAATAAATCCGAATTCGAGTTTGCCATTCGCCTTTTCGCCGCGCCACACCCTGGCCGGCATCATCACGGTATTGTCCGCGGCGGCCGCCTTCTTCAGTTCCGCGGCGCCTATGCCAGGCAAACCGAACTGCCCGCCGGCGAACGCGTTCCCGGCCAGTCCCGCAAGTATCGCCGCAGAAAGAAGCTTCTTCATTTTATCTCCATTGCCTATCTATCTGAAAATCCGGTTAACTTCCATTCTTATTATGCCTTAATGAGGCGAAAACCCACATGGGCCAAAGGTCCTTTTTCACGGCGTAAATCGGCCCAGGCCTTTCTGGGCAGGCCGTCCCGCGCTTTCTTACCTGGAGATTATCATCGAGAGCAGGGTCCTGGTAAAAGCCCGCCTGTCGAATTTAAGGATCATATCGGCCGACATGACCGGCACGGTATGGTCCACGCCTTCGAGCTTTATATAGTCGGAGCCGGGAAGGATAGCGCTCTCCACGGGAACCAGCCCGTCATTGTCCAGCCCGCGCCTCAGCATGAAATCCCGCGGCAGTTCTAGAAGGGTGTCGAACTTCATATGCTTTTCGGCCTTCCAGGAGGCGAAAGAGATCATGTTCAGCCCGGAAACCACGCCGCCGATGGCGCCGCGGTTAGAGTCCTGGTAGCCCTCGCGTTTAAGCGGGGTAAGGCTATCAAGCGATTCGATGGTCCCGCCGAAATGGCCCAAAAGCCGCTTCATAGCCGAAGAAAATGTTTTATTCCCTTTCACATAGTCCGCCACCGGGGAGCCGCGGAAAGGGGTCTGAAGAGAGATGAAACCGCGGACTTTGGGGGCGAGGTCCGGGTTCTCGATAAGGGCCTGAAGCACGTACATCCCGCCGTCGCTGTGGGAGATCAATATAACAGGTTTTTCGGAGGACCGTATCTCTTTGGCGAGCTTGGCCGCGTTATGCTCCGGCAGCATCACTGAATCTATATCCGCCATGCCGAACTCCACGCCCAGGGCCTTGAGCTCTTCCATCTGGTCGTTGAAATAGCGTCCTATCCAGATCTTCTTGCCGAAGACCTCGAACGGCTCCACATAGCCTCCGGTCAGAAAACCGCGAACGAGCAATACTTTATATTTGCGCAGCTCGGTTATTTCTTTTTCGCCCAGGCCCTGGCCGGGGGTATTCCGGATGCGGAGATAATCGGCTGTGAGGTCCGCTCCCACCCTGGCCGGCGCCGGTATCGCCGCGGTAGAAATGTCGGCCGGGACAAAGCCCAGCTGCCCGGCGGCTCCCAAAGCCGGCTCCGGGGCGGCAAAACAGGAACTGGTCCGGAACAGAAAGGAGATAAGGAGTAAAGATATAGTTCTTAGCATTAAGTATAGTTTACCCCCTAAGGCGGCAAAGGCCAAGCGCCCATAGGCCTACTCCCGGGAAGTTAAGAGACCTACCCCGCCCTGGGCCGCTTGCCGCAATATCACGTAACCCCGAAACAAATCCGCCTGCCTTTTATGGGCAGGCGAACTTAGCCGGCTCCCCCGCTATCTCCCGGCCGAAGCCGCGGTATTCGATGCCGTCGTACATCTTGAGGAGGAAACCAAGTTATTTTTTAGTGAAGTCGAGTTCTTTGAGGATACTGGGGCCTTTGTCCGGCTGCGACTCTATCCTGAGGCTGCCGCCCCAGCTCTCCACCGTTGAACATGCGTACCGGGCCGCTCTCTTCCGGTTCCGGCATAGCCAGGGAATCTTCAGCTGCTTCCGTCATTAGCGCCTCCGTAACCCTTGCGTTAGGTAAATTACATATAAATGCGCGGCGCGGTCCGCAGTGCCCTCGGGCCTATGGCCGTGCACTACCGGCTCCCGGCCCGGGAAGAATTAATGCGCTGATCCGAAGCGGCCGGCGGCTAAATAATGACGGGCGGAGCTTGAAAGCTCCGCCCGTCTTTTTCAGTAAAGGCAGCAGGGACTACTGGTTATAGCGGTCCTTGGCGTATTTCCTAAGTTCCTCGGCTTCCTTGGCGCTGAGCCCTTTCTGCCACACATGCTCGTCCTGCGCCAGCAGGGCGTCCACGCGGGTCTTCCACTTGGTTCCAAGGTCCGCGCTCTTCGCTTTCGCGGCCTCTATCACCGCGGGCAGGAATTTGTCGTAGAAGTGCTTGGAGACCTCGTACATCCCGTGCCAGTGCGTATAGTCCGGGCCCATCATGGCGGCGCCGTGGCGCGCGCGGCGGCCTTCGTGGTGCCAGAGCTCGTAGTAGACCCACTGCACGTTCTGCTCGAAAGGAGCCTTGGCGCTCAGGATCCCGTCCTTGAGCAGGTCGTCCATGATCGCCTTGGCCGCTTTGCCGAACTTGTCGTTATACAGGTTCACCAGCCCGTCGTACTGCTTGTAGAAGTTGCTTACGAAGCTCTCGCCGTGGCAGCTGGAGCACACCGCTGTCATCTTGTCCCGGCGTTCCTGCCAGGAAAGGACCTGCGCCACTTTGCGGCTCACTTTTTTATTGACCAGCGCGTCCCCCTCGCGGACTTTCTCCACGGTCTCAACGCTGTCGCCCGGCTTGGGCAGGGCGCGGGGCTCAAGGTAATCCTCTTTGAAGCCGTCCTCGAAGATCACCAGATTCATCTTCGCGCTTATAGCGGGGCGCAGCGTCCAGCTGATCCGCTCGCCCACGTCGTGGCTGTTGCCCTCGACTTTGCCGTCCTTGGTCATGTGCCCGGAAATATGGCAGGTGGCGCAGGTGGGCGCCGCCGAGTAGTCCTTGCCGAGGATCCACTCGTCCTTATCCATGCCCATCTTGTCGCGGTTGGCTTTGAAGGCTATCCCGTGCTTCGACTCGTTGAAGATCTCTATCTGGGGATGGTCCGGCCCCATATGGCACTTTCCGCAGTTCTCCGGCGAGCGCGCGGTCTTGGCCTCGAAGGCGTGCCGGGGGTGGCAGGCATTGCAGGAGCCGCGCGAACCGTCCGGGTTGATGCGCCCGATGCCGCTGTTGGGCCAGGTGTCGGGGTCCAGCGCCGGCTTTCCCTCCGGCCCCTCGCGCAGGATCCCGCCCTTGGCGTCCTTCTTGAACTTCACGACCCCGCCGTGGCACTGCAGGCAGCCGTTGATAGCGTCCGCGTTATTGCCCGGCATCCCGGCCGCTTTTTCGGCCAGCACATTGTCCAGGCTGGCGAGGATCTCCCCGGCCAGGGCGTGGTGGCTGCGGGAAAATTCCTCGTTCTCCCTGGTATGGCATTCGGCGCAGGTCTTCGGCGTCACTATCATGGAAATGCGCTCGCCATTGTGCACCCAGGAGCCCGGATTGTCCTTGTCGGACTTATGGCAGGCCAGGCAGTCCACGCCGTTCTTGGCGTGCTTGGAGCGCTCCCACTCCATGACCAGCGCCGAGGAATGCTTTTTATGGCACTCGGCGCAGGTCTCGGCGGCGCTTGCCGGGCTGGAAAAAACCGCGAGCCCCGCGGCCAGCCCGAGAAACGCGAAAAGACGCGATGTTCCGTAATTATTTTTATTCATCATTTTCTCCTGATATAATAAGCTTCGAATATGCAGGGAAGGAAAACGCCGATCCCCCCCGCCCGGGCCCGCGCCGCCGTAAAAGCGGCCGGAAAAACCCAAAAAAACAGCCCTCTACGGCTATACTACAAAAAAACAGTCCGTTATGAACAGGCATATTGGTCATACTATGCCTATATATTCGTCAATGACCCGGCCGCGCAGCCGTAAGGCCTCCGCCGCTAAAAGGCCTGACATGAATTTTATCGGTTCGTTTTGCGCGCGGAGGAGGGAGGAAGGGCTTTTCTCTGCCGCGCGATCAAGTCCCTGAGCGCGCCGCCGCCCTCAGGCTCTTTTAAGGCGAGCGCCCGGTCATAAAGCGCCGAAGCGGCCTCGTCGCGGCCGCCGGCCGAATAGATCCCGCCCAGCGTAAGGTAGGCGGATAACCGGGCGGGAGCCTTTTCTATGGCGGAGAGGAGATGCTTTTCAGCCGCCTGCCGGTCTCCGCCGAGATATTCGCAGAGGCCAAGGGCCGCCAGGAAAACGGCATTACCCGGGTTTTCTGCCGCAAGCCCGCGCAGGAGCTCCAGGGCCCGCCCGTACTCCCTCAACTCCTGGTAGATCAGAGCTATACGCTGTTTATCCTCGGCCTGCAAAGCCATTCCTTCCGCTCGTGAAAGACGCTCCAGCGCCAGTTCTTTATTTCCGGCCCCGGCGGCCAGGCCCGCCAGGTCTATCAGCGGCGCCGGCGCGTCCGTCCGCTTCGCCGCTCCCTGCAGCACCTCTTCCGCTTTGCCGGTTTCCCCGAGCTCGGCGTAAAGCGCGGCTATCCGCGGGAGTTCCTCCGGGCCGGGGTCCGCGCCCAGCGCTTTATCGAGCGAAGCGAGGGCCGCCGCTTTCTCCCCGGCCCCGGCCTCTATCCGCGCCTTTACGAAATGATCCTCGGCCGGCAGTTCTTTATCGGGCGGCATCGCGCCCGAATGGAGAAGCGCGGCGGAAAAGAAATCCAGGACCTGCCTGCGCGAAACCGCGTCCGTAAAACCGTATTGAACGGTCAGGTGCGGGAAAGGAAGCGTGGCGAGATTATTTATAGTCCCTGAAAGCGGGAAGATGGCCGGGAGATGTTCGGAGTTCTCCGTCCCGTCGGCCGCGGCCAGGTAATCTATCCGGTAATCGCCGGCCTGGGCCGCTATCCCGCCGGTCAGCCGCACCAGCAGGTTCGCCACTACGCTGCCGCCGGAATGGCCGAAGACGCCTATCTTCGAGGGGTCGGCTTCTTTCAGCGCGCGCAGGTATTTCAGCGCGAGCATGGTTTCATAGACGCGCAGGCCCATCAGGGTAAAGCCGCCGCGCAGGAACCGCAGGGAGAGGTCGCGCTCTTCTTTGTCCAATGAATAAACGCGGAAGACCGGGATCAGCACTATATACCCGGCCCTGGCCAGGTCCGCGCCGAGGCGCGTATTTTCGAAGTCCGAGGCCGTGTCCCCGTGCCCCGGCAGGCCCAGGACGGCCGGCAGGCCGCCGGCGGCGCCGGTCGACGGAAGAAGCAGCCAGGCTTCCAGCTCGCCTATAAAAGGGTCCTTGAAAAGCAGGCGCCTCCGCAGGTAGCCGGCGCGGCGTGAATCCCCCGCCTCTTTTACCTGCAGTTCGCGCGAGTCCAGGCCCTTCAGCATAAACCCTATATTCAGCCCGTCGACGATAGCGGAGCGCAGGGCGGCCGCGTCCATCGGCAGGGGCGGCGGGCGGAGCACGGTCCGCTCGAGGAATTGCTTTTTCAGCGCCTCGGCGGAAACCGGGCGGGAAAAAGCGGAGTTAGCGTCGGGAAAACTTGAATAAGCCGCCGGGACCACGCCGCGGGAGGAAGAAGGGAAAAGAAATAAACAGGCGCCTACGAACATGGCCCGGCACGCGTTCAGGTTATAGGACATAGCGATAAATTCAGCCGCGCGGGCCGGCGGCCCTTTCGGGATAACGAAGAAACTGCAGGCGCTAGAACTTCGCGCCGCACTCGCCGCAGAAGCGCGCGCCCTGCTGGCTGGGCTTGCCGCAGCCGGGGCATTTGGGCAGCTCCAGCGAGGCGCCGCAGTTGTTGCAGAACTTCCCCTCGCCCGAGGGCTTGCCGCATTTGAAGCAGATGGTCTGCTTGCTCTCGATCTTGCCGCTGAAGACCGGCGTCGCGGCGGCGGCCTCTTCTATATCCTTCACCATTTTCTGGGACTTGGCGGCGGCTATCTCGACGTTCGCGCGCGGCGCGTCCTTGACGCAGAGGCCCTCCTGCTCGTTCCAGCAGCTGTCGCAGGCCCACTTGCTGCACTTCGGGCAGCGCTTGAAATGCCCCTTGGCCTCGTTCTGCGCCAGCTCGAAGGCGGCCTCGTGCTCCTTGTGCCATTCCGGCGACATCCCGGTGAACTTGGCGCTGATGGCGTTGGTGCCGCGCTCCAGCGTCGAGCCCAGGCTGTTCTGGCCGGCGATGCTGGCCACCGCGCTGATCACGTCGCCGAGGCCCTTGAAGAACTTCTTCTTCTTGTAGGTGCTGGATTCCGTGAAGCGGGTCTTGTAGCCTTCCCGGCAGGTGTCGCAGAAGAACGTGAACTGGAAGCCCGCCTCGGTGCTGTTGTCCGCGAAGTTGCTGGTAAATCCTATCAGGTTCGACATGCTATTTCCCTCCGAGCTTTTTCCCGCATTTGCGGCAGTTGGCGGCAACCGGCGGCTGTTCCTCGCCGCAGCCGCAAATCACCGTGAGCCTGGCGCCGCAGCCGCAGTGATCCCCGAAGAAAACGGTCTTGCCGCATTTCGGGCAGACGGTCTCGAGCTTGAGGCCGCAGCCGGCGCAGGCCTTCCAGGTTTCTTTCACGGGCGCGCGGCATTTAGGGCAGCGCAGGTCCCCGCAGGGGTTGACTTTGCCGCAGGCCGGGCAGGCCGCCGCGTCTCCGGGCGCGAGTTCGCCGCAGTAGCGGCACGGGTGCTGGTATCCTGGCATAAGGCTCCTTGATCTGGCTGAAAAAGTATACAAATTTTACAGAAAGGAGTTTCCGGGGCCAAAAAAGTGCCCCGGTCCCGGCCGGAGCTCTCTTCCAGCGGACCCCCGCCTACAGGTCCGTCATGCAGGCTATCTCGGCTGACGGCCAAGGGGATGCCGGGATGAAAAGATCCGCCTGCCTTTAAAGGGCAGGCGGACATAAGCAGTTCCGGACAACTTTCTCAGCTTCCGAGGGTCGCTACCATCACGGCTTTGATCGTATGCATGCGGTTCTCGGCCTGGTCGAAGGCGATGCAGGCCGGGGATTCGAACACGTCCTCGGTGACCTCGATGCCGTTGTGCAGGGCGAACTGCTCCGAGACCTGCTTGCCCACCTTGGTGTCCGCGTTATGGAAAGCCGGCAGGCAGTGCATGAACTTCACGTTCTTGTTGCCTGACTTCTTCATCAGCGCCGCGTTCACCTGGTAGGGCTTCAGGAGCTTGATGCGCTCGGCCCAGACTTCCTTGGCCTCGCCCATGGACACCCAGACGTCCGTATGGATGAAGTCCGCGCCCTTCACGGCCGCGTCGGCCTTGTCGGTGACCATGATGCGGGCGCCGGAGGTCTTTGCAATTTCTTTGCAGGCCGCTATCAGCTCCGCTTCGGGCTGCAGGCCCTTCGGGGCGCCGATGCGCACGTCCATGCCGAGTATTGAGCCTATCACCAGCAGCGAGCGGCCCATATTGAACCGGGCGTCGCCGACATAGGCGTAAGAGATCTCCTCGAGCGGCTTATCGCAGTGCTCGGTCATGGTCAGCACGTCGGCCAGCATCTGGGTGGGATGCCACTGGTTCGTCAGGCCGTTCCAGACGGGCACGCCGGCGAATTTAGCCAGCTCTTCCACTATCTCCTGGCCGAACCCGCGGTATTCGATGCCGTCGTACATCCGGCCCAGAACGCGGGCGGTGTCTTTCACGGTTTCTTTATGGCCCATCTGGCTGCCGGTCGGCTCAAGGTAGGTCACATGCGCGCCCTGGTCGTGCGCGGCTACTTCGAAAGCGCAGCGCGTGCGGGTGGAGGATTTTTCAAATATAAGGGCGATGTTCTTGCCGATAAGCCGCCGCTGCTCGGTTCCGGCGTACTTGGCTTCTTTAAGGTCCCCGGACAATTTGAGGAGGAAACAAAGTTCTTTTTTGGTGAAGTCGAGTTCTTTGAGGAAATTCCTGTTCCTGAGATTAAAGCCCATTTAAAGTCTCCTTAAGGGAAGAATAACCGCGATATTTATATTATACCCTTTGCTTTATCGGAAGCCCAAACGCGGGCTTCCGGCCCCTTGCTCCTCCGGGTCAGCGTTCGGAAGCGAGCTCCCGCCGCGTCGGGGCGCGCCAAAGGCTGGACAGGATAAGCCCGCGCATGGAGGGGTATTCCTTTGGCAGGCGGTCGTACAAGCCTTCGAAAAGTTCTCCGTGAAGCAGCAGCTCTTTCCGCCATTCCTTATGGTCGAACCGCATTACTTCCCTGAAACGGGAAGAATCGAAACCCGGCAGCCCGGTTGTATCGATATCGCCTTCTTTGGGAACCCAGCCGGCGGGACATTCCACGGCGTGGCCCCGCCCGTTCACCCTGTCCACTATCCACTTGAGGACGCGGATATTCTCCCCGTAGCCCGGCCAGAGGAACTTCCCGTCCGCGCCTTTCCGGAACCAGTTGACGCAGAAGATGCGCGGCGCCTCGGTGATATCGCGGCCGATCTGCAGCCAGTGGTTGAAGTAGTCCCCCATATGGTAGCCGCAGAAAGGCAGCATGGCCATGGGGTCCCTGCGCACGTTCCCCGTGGCGCCGGCGGCCGCGGCGGTAGTTTCGCTCCCGATGGTGCTGCCCATATACACGCCGAAGTTCCAGTTGAAGGCCTGTATCACCAGGGGGATCGTGTCGGCCCGCCGCCCCCCGAAGAGGATGGCGCTTATGGGCACGCCCTCCGGTTTCTCCCAATCGGGATCGATGCAGGGGCATTGGCTGGCCGGGGCCGTGAAGCGCGAATTGGGATGCGCCGCGGGCTTCCCGCTAGCGGGATCGTAAGGCTTTCCCTGCCAGTCGGTGAGGCCTTCGGGGGCCTTCCCGGTCATGCCCTCCCACCAGACGTCGCCGTCGGCCGTCAGGGCCACGTTGGTGAAGATGGTATTCTTCACGATGGTGGCCATGGCGTTAGGATTGCTTTTAGTATTGGTCCCGGGCGCCACGCCGAAGAAGCCGGCTTCGGGATTGATGGCGTAAAGGCGGCCGTCCGCGCCGGGCTTGATCCAGGCTATATCGTCCCCTACCGTGGTAACCTTATAATCCTTGAAAGCTTCCGGGACCTGCATCATGGCGAAATTCGTCTTCCCGCAGGAGCTGGGGAAAGCGCCGGCCACGTAGGTCTTCGGCAGGTTCGGCCCTTCGAAGCCCATGATCAGCATATGTTCGGCCAGCCAGCCGTCCTCGCGCGCCATCAGGCTGGCGATGCGCAGCGCGAAGCATTTCTTCCCGAGCAGAGCGTTCCCCCCGTAGCCGCTGCCGAAGCTCCAGATCGAGCGGTTGGTGAAGTGGACTATATATTTATTCTCTTTATTACAGGGCCAGGGCACGTCCTTCTGCCCGGGCTCGAGCGGCATCCCCACCGAGTGCAGGCAGGGCACGAAAGCGCCGTCGCCGAGAACCCCGTAGACCGCTTTTCCCATGCGGGTCATGATCCGCATATTGACGGCCACGTACGGGCTGTCGGTGATCTCCACCCCGATCTGGGCTATCTTGGAGCCGAGCGGCCCCATGCTGAAGGGAACCACGTAGAGGGTCCGCCCCCGCATGCAGCCCCTGAAAAGTTTGATAAGCCTGGCCTTCATCGCGGCCGGGGCTTCCCAGTTATTATTGGGTCCGGCGTCCTCCCTCTTCCCGCTGCAGATGAAAGTGCGGTCCTCCACCCGCGCCACATCGGAAGGGTCGCTAAGGGCCAGGAAGCAGCCGGGCCGCTTCTCCGGGTTCAGGCGCCGGAAGGTTCCGGCCTTCACCATCTCTTCGCAGAGAGCGTCGTATTCCTCCTTGCTGCCGTCGCACCAGTGCACCCGGTCCGGCGCGCAAAGCGCGGCGGTGTCCGCCACCCATTTCAGCAGTTCGCGGTTCTTGATATACTCTGGCGCGTTGGAAAGGATGCTGTTCATTATGCCTCCGGAAGCGTGCTTTTAAAACCTGCCTTTCATTCTACAAACAAAACCGCCCTGTTTCCCCTGCGTCTCTATGGGCCCCTGAAAGGCGCCTGAGCCCGTCCTGAAAGTCGCCCCGTGGCTTTCCCGGGTTTCCAGATAAAAAGCCGTAAAAAAATAATAATCCCCTTTTCGGTCCGGAATAATGTCATACTATAAGGGTAGTAAACCAGAACTCAAGTTTTTGAAGCCTATTCTACCGAGCAACATTTAGGAAAAGATAGAGCAGAGAGAGTTGAGTCAGGTATGAAAGTTGCAAGGAGAATAACACAATGAGCAAGAGAATATACGTGGGCGGACTGCCCTTTTCAACCACCGAAGCGGAAATGAACGCCCTGTTCGCTACCCACGGTGCGGTTACCAGCGCCAAGTTGATCACTGACCGGGAGTCCGGCCAGTCACGCGGCTTCGGCTTCATCGAGATGGCCAACGACGCGGAAGCTGTCGCGGCCATGGAAAAGCTTAACGGCACCGACTTCGGCGGCCGCAAGCTGACCATCAACGAAGCTCGCCCCATGGAAGCCCGCACCGGCGGCGGTGACCGCGGCGGACGCGGCGGCGATCGCGGCGGACGCGGCGGCGGCGGCGGCTACGGCGGCGGCAAGTGGTAATCTAAAATCCTTTAACGGTTTTAGAACCGCCGTCCTGAAAAGGACGGCGGTTTTTTATTGTCCGCCCCGGCCGCGGCCGGCAGGCTCTATCCCCGGAAAAAGCGGCTTTTAAAAGACGCGGGAGCGCGGGGCCGCGGAAGCCCGGGCCAGCCTTACGAAGGAAAACTCTATTTTTTCAGGATCCGGCCGCTTCTTCCAAAGGCGTCACTTGTTCGCGATGCCGCGGCAAAGCCAGACGAACTCCGCCAGGCTTTCGGCCGAGAGACCCCTCTCCGGGAGCGCGTCCAGGCGCCTGTTCAGATTCCCGCCGCGGAAGAAAAGCACAGCGGGGACCGTTTCCACGGAATAAGCGCCCGCCGCCTCCGGCACCGTGTCGATGGAAAGCTTGCAGAAAGAGCCGGGGCTGCCGGCCGCCAGCTTCTCGAAAACAGGGGAGAACTCCACGCAGAAAGGATCCCAGGGGGAGTAAAAAAGCAGGAATTTATCGCCCCCGGAGCCCAGTTCCTGGTCCAGCGCCGCTTTCATCTTTATCTCTTTGATCGCCATGCCTTTACCCCCGGTAAACATTCTATCAAAAGAGCCGGCCGTTTTCGGAGCTTCGATTGATTAAAGGCCATAGAAAATATAGTATTGAATTGCCATGAAAAACACAGCGATCCTCTGCCTTCTGCTTGCGCTTCCCGCCGGCGCCGCGGGGCCGCGGGAAGGGATAAATACGGCCGCCGGGGAGGCGGAATACCGGGTGACCGACGCCGAGCTGGTGGAAATAGAAGGCTTTACCAGCCCGGAAGGGGATATTCCCTGCGCGCCCAAGTCTTATTCCAATAACTGGCACTACAAGTTCTACTCCCCCTCTTCGGGCGAATGGCTTCTTGTCAACGCCTGCGGGCCCGGGTTCATGAACGTCGCCAAGAATATCCCGGACAGGGCGTCCGAAGAGCCGACGAAGCGCCTGCCGCCCTCTTTCGCCGATCCCGGGACCGTGCTTAAAAAAATGGCCGCCGACGGCGTCTTCAGCGGCACCGGGGACGCGCGGAACAGGGAGATCCTGATGAAGGTCCGGAACCTGCCGGCAAAGGACGGGCGCCCGGCGGGCTGTTACTGGACGGTCTCGCAGGGCAGGGCGAAAGCGCTGGCCGACTGCGAAGCGGAAAAGACCTGGAAACTGGGCGGGGCGGCCGCCCCTAAGCTCGCGGCCGGCGCCGCGATAAAAGGCGCCGACACCGCCGGGAGGTATACCAGGCTGGCCGTGGAAGCGGCGCGCCGCAAATATCCCGGGGCGCAATTCCTGGGCGTGGAATCGCTGGTGGATAAGACGGGCAGCTCGAAGTGCCTGATCGCCGACGACGGCTGGGCTTTTATTTTTTACTCTCCCGAGCTTTCCAGCAGCGTCACCGTGGGAGCCTGCAAGGGCAAGGTCGCCCTGGGAGGAGTGGATTTCAGCGGTAAATTCAGCGGCATCAGTACCCTGGACATGGTGCCGCAGCAGTTCAAGGACAGCGACGCCGCGCTCACGCACGTGCCGCCGGCCTGCAGGAATTACTCCACCTTAACGATGAAATTGAAGAATTTCAAGCCGAAGTTCAGCCCTTTCGCGGGGCATAATTTGATCTGGAGCGTGGACTGCGGCTCTTCCAGGCACCTGGTGGACGGCTATACCGGCGCCTACCTCGGACTCGAAAAAAAATAATCAGCCCTTTTAAAAGATCCTTGCGCCCTTCCGGCAGCGGATGGACCGGGGGTCAGCCAGCTGCGCCCCCCGCCCCCCAGCGCTCCAGCTCCGCGGCGAACTCCTCGGGGAGGACGGCCAGAACCCCGGCCCTGGCGAGGCGCCCGTCGCGCCGCATGGCCAGCGAGGCGGAGATGATCCTGAAATCAAGCTTCGGGTTCAGGCAGGCGCTCAGCCCGGCCGAGACGGCGCCCGGCCCCCCCTTGATGAACATAGGCACGGAAGCGATCGCGCTTACGCTCAAAGCGTTGATCAGGGGGTTTACCATCGCGTTCAGTATGATATTGCCTATCTCTATCACAAGCCCCTCTTCCAGCTCCGTGATGCCCCCGGTCCGGTAAAGCGGACCGTTCACGAAACAGCTGGAGATATGCCCTATATCCTCGGAGCGCAGAAGCATCGCGGCGGAGAACGGCGAGTAGCCCCGGATGTTCACCTGGACGGCCGCCACGGATTTTCCGAAATCCGCCTTCCTGACCGCGTCGGGGACCTTGCCGGAAAAAACTTCGAGGTCGCATAATTCCCACGCCCAGGAGGAAGCGTCGCTGGTTTTAAGCATGCATTTGCTCAGCCCGCCCGCGGCAAGGCGCGTTATAGTCTCGTTTTTTTCCGCGGCCGCCGGCTTGTTTTCCGGAGCCGCGGAAGCAGCTTCGCTTCTTACCCTCTCAGCCGGATCTTTCCGCAGGACGGCGTGGAAGGTTTTTTCAAAATCGTAGGCGCTGAAGGGCTTATAGATCACTCCGTCGGCGCCGATAAGATGAAGCTGCCTGTTTATAGAGTCCTGCTCTACCGCGGTCACCATGATCACTTTGACCACGGCATCGAGCTTGCGGATCTCTGTCAGGACCCCGACCCCGGACATCCCCGGCATGATTATATCGAGGAGCACCACTTCGGGCCGCAGCTCCGCGAAGGCTTTCAGAGCGCCCGCCCCGTCCTCCGCCTCGCCAACGACCTCATGGCCTTTGTTTTCCAGGATAACTTTTATCAGGTTTCTGGTTTCGGCGCTATCGTCCACTATAAGTACTTTCATTAATTACCCCTGGGGGAATTTACGCGGTCACTTCAGCGTGCAGCGGGCGTAGGTGAGATCCGTCTTTTCGACGCTGTGCACCGAAGCGTCCGCCGGGGAATCGCACGTCCCGCTATAAGCGTAATTCGCGTTCTCGGACTCGCCCAGCCAGAACCAGCGCTTGCAGCCGTCGGAGACTTCGCCGTTCTTGCATTCCGCGCGGCAGAGGTCGTTCCATTCCTTCACTTTGTAAAGGCGGACGCCCGAGCTCCGGCAATAGGCCGCGGCCTCGCGCCAGGTGCACGGCTCCTTGGCGCACCGGGCCCCCTTGTTCTCCGCCGGCGCCGGAGCCGCCTTCTCCGCGGCCTTCTTCACCGGCTTGCAATAGACCGGCGCTGTTTCGCTCTTCCCGTAGAAGTCGGCCGCCCCCTCTTTGAAGGACACGCCCCAGGCCCGGCTTGTATCCCTCTCTTTCGAGGTCCAGTACCAGCCGGAGCACAGGTCGGACGTCTTGCCCCCCGTGCACCTGGCCTCCCAGGCCTGGAGGAGCTCCTCGATGGTGGGCAGCCGCTCGCCTTTTTTCCTGCAGTAAGCCCTCGCGCTGTCCCAGCCGCAATCGCTCCGCCCGCAGTCGGCGGCGGAGGCGGGCAGGCAGAGAGCCGCCAAGGAACAGACCGTGAACGCCGTCGCCGCGAGTTTATTCATAGGTCCGGTTAAGCTCAGAATCTCCCGTTGGCTATCACCATTACCGGCAGCGTGGAATTCCTGATCACGTTCACGAGACCCAGCTGCAGGCCTTTGCCCATAGCGGCCGCATAATTTACCAGGCCGAACTGGAGGCCGGAGAATTTCTCGGCATAATTTACGAAGCCGACCTGGGCGCCTTTCATGTCCTTGGTCATATTCAGGGCGCCCCACTGTATCCCGGAGGCTTTGTCCGACGAAGTCGCGAGCCCCATTTGAAGCCCTTCCAGGCTCGAGGTCCTGCTGAAGACGAAAGTCCACTGTATCCCGGTAAGGTTCCGCGTATTGGAATAGATCAGGCCGAGCTCTATGCCGCGGACCGAGTCGGCCTGCGGATAAGCCGCCTTGTCGAAAAGGGACAGCTTCCCCCAGGTGTCGGCCGCGAAAGAAGCCGGAACCCCGGTTAAAGCCAGGATTACCGCGATAATAATTTTCTTCATATATCTCCTTTATCCGTCAGGCTGCGCTTTCGCAATCACTATATCATTTATTCACCGCCGGAGCAGGCGCGGCTTCCTTCCCCGCGCACCCGGCGCATTTCCCGCAGCGGACGCGCGCGGGGAGGCCTCCGCGCGGCGCTTCATTTGGCCAGGTTCCCGTACAGGAGAGCGAGCAGGGACGCGGCCAGGTGCCCGCCTTTGACCCAGCGGTTCCGCATCGCCCGCGCAAGCAGTTTTTGCCCGAAGGTATCTCCGGAGCGGACCACCCTGTGCCAGAGGTCCGCGAATGAAACGGCGCTCCAGAACAGCCAGAGCCACCAAAGCGGGTTCGCGGCGAAGGCCGCCCCGGGATCTCCGCGCAGGAAAAAAATAACCGCGCGGGTCGTGCCGCACATAGGGCAGGCCAGGCGCAGATATTTGAAGAAAGGGCAGCCCGGCCAGGGCAGGACCCGCAGCGCGCACAGCCCCAGGATAACGGTTACGGCGGACGCGGCGGCCAGGGCGGCCGCCCGGACCGGCGGACGGCCTATTTGGTCGGAAAAAATTCCCATTCGCCCACCTTCCGTTTTTTCTGGACGGAGTAATTCATCCAGTAATCCACTATGGCGGGGATCGCCGCCAGCCCGCCGGTGACTAGCGAGGCGATAGCCCACACCCAGCCTTTCACGGTCTGCCCCCACTGCATAAAGCCGATAGGCAGGCAGCAAAGGAACCAAAGTATTGCGGCGCCGGGACCGGCGGCCTTATCGTTCGCCGGAACTCCGGCCGCGGGGAGCGCGGCCGGCCCCGCCCCGGCGCCGCCGGCGGCGAGGTCCGAATACGGCCGCCAGTCGGACCCGCCCTCTTCCACTACCCAGGTGTTCGCCTTAAGCGTACCGCCGATGTGGAGCTGCCGAAGCTCCTCCAGGCTGCATGGCCCAGTAGGCTGATTGTTAGAATCCGCGTAATAGTAGCGCATTTATTTCTCCGGGCTCGAAGCGGAACTTCTTTTAAGTATAGCAGACGCCGCCGGCGGCCGCCAACCGGGTCTTCCTCCGTCTTTTAATTATGTGGTTCGCGGGACCGGAACGAAGGCTTCCGCCGCTTTTCAACTTTCAGCCCCGCGCCCCGCATTTCGCGGCCGCGGTCTCCAGCCAGTTCAGGAAGATGCTCCCGAACTGCGAACACTCCACAGGAAGGAAATGGCCGCAGTCGTAGAAAGAATGGTATTCGGAGAACTTCAGCTTCGAAGAAAGCTCGAATTGGTCGCGGTACCCGACCAGCAGGTCCTGCTGGCCAACGAGGAAAGCCGTGGCGGAAGCTATCTTGCGCGGATTAATGGTAAGGTCCGCGGCGATCGCGTTCCTGATAAGCCGGGCCTGGTAGATCCATCTAGCCGGAAAGAATCCGGGCGTAAGGTTGGCCCTGTACCGCTTCAGCGTCTCGGGGCTTTTTTTAGCGGCCAGGAGCAGGTACCTGGAGTCGGCGCTCTTCCTTTCGTCCCTGCTCAGTTCGTCGACCGCCCCTTCTATTTTCAGCGGCTTCTTTATTCTGCTTTTATCGGTGTATACGGGCGGCGCTATCAGGAACAGGGCGGGGAAAGGAGTGGCCTCCGCCAGTTTGAGGGCCAAAAAACCCCCCATAGAATAGCCGACCAGGCAGGGCGGCCGCGCGAACTTATACCGCAGAAAAGACCCCAGGTCGTTCAGGACCTCCGCTATGCCGGCCCGGAGCAGCGGGCAATCCGATTCGCCGTGGCCCGGCAGGTCTATGTAGTACCTCGCGTATCCGCGGCCCGCCCCGCGGAAATACTGCTCGAAACTGTTCTTCATCGAAACATGGTCTACCGTCGCCCCGTGGAGGAAAACGAGCGGGAGCCCGTCTTCCGGGCCGAAGCGGGCGTAGGCGAGTAAAGATGAGCCGGCGCTGTATTTTTCCATTATAGCCGCGCTCGCAGGCCCGCCGCCCTTAAAGGCCGGACGGCTGTTTTGTTTTTTATATTCTATCCCCCGGAACTTAGGGCTATTCTACCCTATTTCGGCGGCGAAAGGCGGCGCCGCCGTTTCTCTTCACGACAGAGAATCGAAAACCCTTTTAAGGCGCGCTTCCACCTCGAGCGCCAGCGGCCTGAGCGCCTGGTTATCTACCATCCCCATGGCCACGGTAGGTTTTATGATCCCGACCGCCGTCTTTCCGCTCTTTTCGTAGACGATCACATTGCAGGGCAGCAGGAGGCCGATATTCTCTTCGGCGAGGATGGCTTTATGCGCGCTGGGCGGATTGCAGGCGCCCAGGATGACGTAATTGGGGAATTCGATCCCGAGCTTTTCCCTGAACTTCTCCCGCACGTCGATAGTCGACAGGATGCCGAACCCTTCCGCTTTTAAAGCGCCCGTCACCGCCTCCACGGCCGCCGCGAAAGGCAGCCCCAGTTCTTTAGTGAATCCGTAATTTATCATAAGCCCCCCAGAGTTCTTCTCTAGAATTATACTCCAAAAAGGAGCGGCTTATTTCTCCCCGGCTATTTTACGCCCAGGACTTCCGCGATAGCTTTTTCAAGCAGCTCCCTTGGCAGGGCGCCTTTCACCGCCTGCGGCTTGCCGGACACCGGGATCAAAAGCATGGTAGGGATGCTCTGTATGCCGAAAGCGGCGGAAAGCCCCTGCTCCTCCTCGGTATTGATCTTGTAGATATCCAGCTTGCCGGCGTACTTCTCCGACAGTTCGGCCAGCACCGGGGCAAGCATTTTGCAGGGGCCGCACCAATCCGCGTAAAAGTCCACTATGCACGGCTTGTCCCCCGCGAATTTCCATTCGCTGTTCCGTTCGTAGTCGAAAACCTTCGTTTTAAAAGCCTCGGTCGTAAGATTCTGCATGTTTCCTCCCTTTACCTGTTGATCGTAAATAACAAACCCATCAGGGCGCCCCAGATAGCGCTCATATAAGGGCTTTTAACTATAGGGCAAGCCCCGGAGGAGCAGCCGACCAGCCTGTGCCAAAGATAACCGAGCATCCCGCCCGCGGCCGCGCCTGAAATGACTTTCAAAACATACATTCGGAACCTCCAGGACTTTCGCCTTCGTAAATTAGATGCGCGGAAGGCCGAAAAGTTTCGCCCCGCGGCATAAAGACCTTCCCTCCTAAAAGAAAACCGCCGGGTTTCCCCGGCGGCTCGGTCCTGGAAACCGTCCGGGCGGCTTACTTGGCCAGCTCCACGGCGTAAGCCACGGCCAGCCGGGCGAACTTCGCCGCGTGCGCGGCATTGCCGCCGCTCTGCGACAGCGTATCGGTGGGTTTGTGGATGAAAGGATCGTACTGCTCGAAAGTCGACTCGAAAGGCAGGGAGGCCGGGTAGCCGTTCTTTGTCCAGGAGGCGTGGTCGGAGCAGCCGTAGCCG
Source organism: bacterium (assembly GCA_021811315.1). Taxonomy (GTDB): domain Bacteria; phylum Elusimicrobiota; class Elusimicrobia; order Elusimicrobiales; family UBA9959; genus UBA9959. Next base: position 12,435 of record JAJZPF010000025.1, on the reverse strand, counting down.
CACTTAATCGAGCTCCAGGTATAAGCGGTGTAGGTGTCCACCAGCTTGCCCAAAAAAGCGTTCTGGTCCGCGTTCGTATTGTCGGCGACGAAGTAGATATCCAGCGCCGAGCCTTTATAATTGGTCATGTCGAGGTTGAGCATGCCCTCCACGGCCACGCCCTCCTTTTTGAAAGCCGCGGCCACTTCGCCGGACCCCCGCAGCCCGACCTCTTCCGCCGCGAAAGCTATGAATTTTATCGTTTTGGAGGGCCTGTAGCCGGACTCCACCAAAGTCCTTATAACCTCGTTGGTGACGGCAACGCCGGAAGCGTTGTCGTCGGCGCCGGGGGCAGGGTTATCTCCGCCGCCGGAAATAGAATCCAGGTGGCCGCCGATCACTATCACTTTCCCCGGCTCGGCGGTCCCGCGCATGGTCAGGATCACCGATTCCTGCGGGAAGGCCGCGTGCTTGAAAGCGGCCACCGAGATGTCCGGCCGGCCCTCGGCGAATTTGCCCCAGGCCTGCTGCAGCCACTTGGATGAATCCACCCCTGTGGCGCTGCGGTAATACCTGTTCCTGTAGGCGGAAAGCGAAGAGATCGCGGAAACTATGGTTTCCTCTTTCACCAGCGGAAGCATCCCTTTCAGGCGGGGCCCCTGGTCTATGGTATAGGCGCGCGCGGGAACGGCGGGCGGCGCTTCCAGGTCCTGCAGCGCGGCTTCCAGGGTATCATGGGCGAAGTAGCCCGGCGCCCTGCGGAAGGAGCGGTACATGCCGTCGGACAGCTGGCCGAGGTCGGCGGGTTTGAATTCGTATACAGCCAGCCTTTTGTTCTGGGCTATAGGCGCGCTCTTGAAGAGGGCCCCGTCCAGGGCGCCCACGTCGCTTTTCTCCATGCTGACCCAGACCGGGCGCTCAGGCGCCAGCCCGGGAACCTCGGGCACAAGCCCGCCGGCCGAGGCCGCCGACTCTATAGCCGCCTGTATAGCCAGGCCCACGTCCACTCCCCTGTCGAAATCGGGCGTATAACCGGCGCTGGCCAGCCCGGCGCAGCAGGCTAAAACCGCGGAAACCATGAACAAGTTCGGATTACGCATAATTCTCCCTGGATAGCCGCCGCCCCCTGTCATTTTTTTGTTGCAAAGCGGCCTGTCTAAGGCTATAATACCTTAAATATTGACATTTGTCATATCCCAAAAGAAGACCTAAGGAAGGAACAATGAAAAGAACCGCACTGCTCTCAGCTGTCTCCGCTCTGCTCCTTGGCGCGGCTTTAATGCCCGCCTCGGCCTCGGACTGCGCCGGTTTCCTGCCCCCCAATGACCTCAAGATCCCCGTCGGCTCCGCCGACGACAAGGGCATCCAGGAAGAGCAGTTCAACCAGGTCATGAATACCGTGGAGAAGATCTACAAACCCCAGGTCGCCGCGCTCGGGAAAGTGCTGGAGATCCGCCGGCTCTGGACCGACGCCACCGTGAACGCCTCCGCGATGCAGAGCGGCAATAAATATATCCTCAACATGTACGGCGGCCTGGCCCGCCACGAGACCATCACCATGGACGGAATGGCTCTGGTAGCCTGCCATGAGCTGGGCCACCACCTCGGCGGCGCGCCCAAAGTCTCGAGCTGGGCCTCCAACGAGGGCCAGTCCGACTATTACGCCAATATGAAATGCCTCAAGCAGGTGTTTTCCGACACGGCCAGCAATAATTTCACCCGCCTGTCGGCCGGCGACGAAGTAGCCCAGAAAGGCTGCGAGACCATGTACTCCGACCCGAAGGACCGCGCTATCTGCTACCGGGCGGCCATGGCCGGTAAATCCGTCGCCTACCTGTTCCAGATGCTGCGGAACGAGACCGTTACCCCCCGCTTCGACACCCCTTCCGCGGCCGTGGTGACCTCGATGATGACCACGCATCCCCCGACCCAGTGCCGGATGGACACCTACCTCGCCGGCTCGCTCTGCACCCAGCCCGTCTCGGCCCCGCTCAGCGGCACCGACCCCACCGTCGGGACCTGCACCCGCTCGGCCGGTTTCCAGGCCGGATTCCGCCCGCTCTGCTGGTACAAGCCGGCCAAGCCCTCGGAGCTTCTGCCTCCCTCCGGCAAAGAGTTCGGCCCCGGCGAAGACCTGACCATACCCGGCCCGGCCTTCAAGATGCTCAATACCGTCTACCCCTGGGACAGCCTCCGCGCCCCCGCGGCCAAGTAAGAGAACCCGGCCGAAGCAAAAGAAAACCGCCGGCTCCCCGGCGGTTTTTCTTTGCGGCTGAAATACAGTTGAAAAGCGGAAGCTAGATCTTATCCTGTCCTTTTTTACAGAAACGGGAAGCAAGAGTGGTGAGCGTTTCCACGCGCGAAGGCTTGTAGAGCACGTCCACCGCCCCTATGGAAGCGACCTTTCCCTCCTCTTCGGCCAGGCCCGTGATGATAGCGACGGGTATGCCGGCGAGCGCCGGATCCGCCTGCTGTATCCTCCGGAATTCCCAGCCCGTCATTTCAGGCATCATCAGGTCCAGCAGGATCAGCCCTGGCTGACTGGAGGAGGTCCTGAGGTAGTCCAGCGCTTCCTTGCCGTTGCCGGCAACGGCAGTCTCATAGCCCTGGCTGGCCAGGACCGCGCTGATTATCTCGCAAACCTTCTTATCGTCGTCCACGACAAGAACGGCCGACGCTCCGGTTCCGCTCATAGGATTACCCCTCCTACCGTATGATAACAAAAACCGGACCCTTTTTCACTTCTTTGGGGAAATAGGCCTTTGTACCCACGGGGAACCTAACCATGGGACCCTTACGGCCCGGCCGCGGAGTTGTTAAACTATATATATGAAAAGACTGATCTTAACGGTACTGGCGGCGGCGGGCTTCGCCGCGGCCGTTTCCGCCATGGAATACGCTCCCGGTCCGGCCGGCGCCTCTGCCGGGAATGCCCAGTCGGAGCAGGCCGTTATTGAAACCGTGGATCCCGGGCTGCTGGTCCTGGAAACCATAGAAAAATTGACTCCCGGCGCGGACCCTATGGCGCCCCGCATAACTTTCGCGCTCAGAAGCCCCGATCAAACAGGAGCCGAGCTGTCGCCGGCGGACTTCTCCGGCCTGAAAGACGTGGCGACCTGGCAGGTCCAGATACTCGACAGCAGCGGGAAAAAAGTGGATTTTATCCAGGGCCGGCGGCAGCCCCCGCCTCCCGTGCTTTCCTGGTCCGGGCTGTCCGGGAGCGGATCGCCGTTCCCGAGCGGTTTCTACACCGCCAGGCTCGTCTGGACGGACCGCGCCAGGAAAGTTTACGCGACCCAGGCGGTTTCCTTCAACCTTTTTTCCCAGCTGAAGATGCCGGACTTCGCCGAGCTGAAGCTCGACTTCCGCTTCAGCGAAGAGCTCTCCCTGAGCTAGCTGAACTCCTGCGTAAGACAGAAAGATCTCCCGCTTTTTAATTATTCGCGCAAAGCAAAAACCGCCGGGTTTCCCCGGCGGTTCAAGCGGCCCGTTAATATCTGGTCCTTTAGCTCCAGCGGTCCTCTTTTCCCCAGTTCAGGACCAGGATCCCGCCCGCGAAAAGCAGGGCGCTGGCGACGGCTATACCCGCGGACGGCGCGCGCGGCACAGAAGCCGCCGGGCTGAAATAGAGGTACATTTCAAAACTTACGCCGGCCAGGCCGAGCAGAGCCCCGACCCCGGCGGCGGTCTTTATCAGGACGATCTTAGGGTCCCGCGCCGGCGGCTCGACAGGCGCCGCGGCCGGCCTCTCCACTTTAACTTCGGAGGAACCCCCGGAAACTCCAAGCAGTTTCTTCGCCAGCCCAAGTTCGTTAGCGTCAAGCCAGACGCCGCCGCAGGCTTCGCATTTATCCACCAGGAGGAGCGGGTTCACCAGGCCGCCGCGCGACATCTTGTTTTTGCAGCGGGGGCAGGCGAGGCTGCCGGCCTTGGGATTAATAAGATTAAAGTCCGCCGACCCCCCGGCCGGCGATTGCTTGAGCAGGGCTTCGAGCTCGCCCTTGTCGAACCAGATCCCGGAGCAGCCCGGGCAGACGTCGAGCGGGATATTTCCCAGCGCGGGAGTCTCAACCAGCGCCTCGGAAGAACATTTGGGACAATTGATCATATAGTTCGAGCCAATCTCCTCTTGAAATTTCGGGCTTGCGCCAATGGCCAAAGCCCGGCCGCTTATATTTTAACTTTTAATAACCCGCGGAGTGTTCAAATAGCTTCTTAACGATCCGCATCCGGCCCCGCCCGGCTTCACCGTATCTTTATCGGCCGCGGCGAACTGAACTTCCCTTTGTAGCCGAAAAGGTCGATCTTCGCCGCGCGCATAAAGTAATCCCCGGGCGGGAGCAGTTCCTTAAGTTCCGGTTTCTCCGAAGCGCCGTAGGTCCGGTCGAGAAGCACGGCGCCAAAATCCCGGTCTTTCGCCACCTGCAGCTGGTAACCCTGGCTCGAGTCCACCGAGTCCAGCGCATTGCGCGGCAGGAAGTCGTATTCCGAGAACTCAGGCGGCTTGGCGTCCCTTAGCGGCGGAGCCTGGACCGGGACAGTGGCGGCAGCGGGCTTTACTCCCTTCAGCGGCGCCGTCAGCGCCGCGGGCAGCGAGGGCGCCATATCCGGCCTCACCTCGGTAAAAAAGCCTTTTCGGACCTCCACCTTCCTGCCTTGCGCCTCCACCTCGGCTATGCCCCGCGTAACGCTTACCACGGTAGTAAGGTCCTCTTTCAGCCTTGCGCTGAATTCGGCGTCCGCGGTCTTAGGCAGTATAGTGGCGCCGCGCGTTACGATGCGCGAATGCCTGCTGTGCAGCTCCCCGGCCAGCATTTCCGCTTCCGCGCTTTTTTTGCCCGGCGGGCGGAGCACGACCAGGGTATTGGGCGCCAGGGCCAGCGTCTCGCCCGTGTGGAACCGCACTATCGCGCGCGAGCAGGCCATGGTATACACGGTATCCCGCTCGTAGAGGTCCATCTGAAGGCTCGCCTTTCCCCAGTCCGTCGCGCCCGTGCGCCGGAAAAGCACGTCGTTGGTGAAGCGGACCAGCTTGGCCGCCTGCAGCGCCTCGGCGGCCAGGGCGGAGCCCAGGGAGAAACAGATGATAATGCCGGACAGGAAGATCTTCACATCGCCTCTTGCTTCGGTCAGATTTGATTCCCTCTATAATAGTTTATTACAGCAAAATTAAATATTCCCCCGCAAAACATCAAATCCCGGTCAAATCTTCCCGGCCCTTTTATCCGGCCGCTCCCGCTATTCCGGCCCGCGGCAAGCCGCGGTTCAGGGAAAGGGTTCGTTTCGCCGCAATGTTCAAAGAAGCTTCGCCGCCCCGGCGCTGCGCGCCGCCGCCGCGAAATGTTATTATTGAGGCGGAGCGGCTATGAACAATTGTCCTAAATGCGGAGATGAGGCGCTGGCGGGCGCGGAAGGGCCGGGCGGCGTCGCCGTCGACCAATGCCCCCGGTGCCGCGGCGTCTGGCTGGACGCCGGGGAGCTGGAGTCCCTGCTGCGCGCCGGGGACGGCGCCGCGCCGGACCTCTCACTTATAAGCCCCGCGCCTTCCGATATCAAGTGCCCGCGCTGCGGTGACAAGATGCGCCGCGGCGGCCTGCTGAACCCGCTGCTCCTCGCGGACAGATGCTCCGCCTGCGGCGGTTTCTGGCTCGACGCCGGCGAGCTACCCCGCCTGAAAGAATTGACCGACCGCGGGGCGCCGGCCGCGCCAGGCCGCCCCCGCGGGGCGCCCGCCGGCTCCGGCATGGGGACCCCGGGCCTGCAGGCCGGCTTCACCCGCTCCGCCGTGCCGGAAGACGAGCTTATGTCGCTCATACAGGGCAAAATAATACCGTTCGCCGCCGCCCTCTTCGGTTTCGGCGGCTGTCTCTACCAGGTCTATAGGTATCTTAACTCGCTGGACAAGGTCCCGTTCCGGACGGCTCCCGGGCTGGAGGGGCTGGCTCAGTCGCTGGGCTGGTTCTTCGCCGTCACCGTTGGCTGCATAGCGCTCTTCCTCTACGGCCTCTACTTTCTGTTCCGGGACATCACGAAGATCTCCGACGATAAATAGCCCCCGCCGGCCTTTCAGAACGCCGAAAATCCGGCCGCCGCCTTTTCCCCGATCACTTATCCCCGGCCAGGCGTATTTTGCCCCGGCCGAAAGTTTCGGCTTTATACGCCCCGGTGCGGTAATGCCGCCCCAGGATCACTTTTTCGGAATGCTTCCCACCGGCGGCGAGATCCCTGACATAAGCGGTGATTTCGGGGATCATATATGGCCCGTCCCTGGTAAGGGGCGGGATGAAATCCCGGTCCGGGTAAACGAGGCGCAGGGTCACTTCCTGCGCCGGGCCCGGCAGAACCCGCTGGTCTTCCCCCTCGCAGGAGAACCTGGGGCCGCCGGATTTCGCCCAGTCCGAGACCCAGTCGCCGCCGGAGATCATTATCGGCCTGGCCGCGGTAACCATGATTTTCAGGACTATTTCCCCCGAGCCCGGGACGTGGCTCTCCTTGATCCCGGATACTGAAACGAGGGACTGCGCCGCGGCGCGCTTTGCGGCGATCTCCCTGTCCATCCGCTCCGGCCAGCCGTCCAGCGGCGGCGGCGTCCAGAGATAATACGCTCCCAGCATTCCGGCGAAGACGGAACAAAGCGCCATCGACAAAGTGCTCATCCCTAAAAGATACACATAGCCGCGGCGCTCCCGCAGCGACTGCAAAGAATACAAAGCAAAGAGACAGCCGCCTGAAGAAAGGAGGAGCAAAGCGAGCCAGAAAAGAAAAGAGCCGTCATAATCGCCCAGCAGGACCCGGTGGAACATCACGGAGTTCACCACCACCGCCGCGCCCAGGGCGGCGAAGAAAGGAAGGGAAAACAGAAGCCGGTACGGCTGTACATACGGCTCCGCCGCTTTAGCCGCGGCCCCCCCGCTTTGAGGAGCGGCCGGCGCGGACCCGCTTTCTACAGGTTCGCCCCCTCCCCCACGCAGGACCAGAAGCAAATTGCGCAAAAGCCCGCCGATGCCGCCGGCCAGGGGCGAAAAGGCGAGAAATGTCGCCAGGATGCCGTAAGCAAGTATCCCGTCCCGATTCCGGGTTTGCGCCATCGCCGCGATATAGCCCAGGAAAACCAGAACCAAGCCCGTTAGCGCCGCCGAAATTGCCGGGATAAGGCCGGTCCAGAAAGCTTTGCCCCAGCCAAAATCGCCCGAAACCACGCTATGCCGCCAGCCCAGGAAAACCAGGCCGGGGAGGAAAACAGCGACGGGAAGCAGGATCAGGCCGCCCAGCTCCCTGCCGGAGACGGCGGCCAGGGCGATGACCGCGCCGCAGGCCAGTGAGAACAAAGCTCCGTTCCGCAATGCTTTAATATCCATTTTTTTATCGAAAGGCTCCTGCCGCCTTTTTTCCATTTAGCGCGCGTGCAAGGCCAGGGAGACAAGTCCGGCGGCGATCAGGAAAAAAACTATTGGGGCGGCCAGGCCGCTCGCGCCCGGCAGGCCGAGGCTGGAGTCGTAGGGATTCGAGGGATTATAATAGACGCCTATGCTTTTGCCGGGCGGGAAGTTCTCCTGCAGGTCCCGCTCGGCCGAGCCCTCGCTGAAATAGAGCTTTGCTTTATTTATCTCCAGCGGCCCGGCCGCGTAGATCGCGCCGCCGGCGGCGTAGGAATAATTGATATAGGTGGAGTAAGAGGTGCTGCGGCGGCTGTGGCGGGTCACCACTTTATTTTCCGTCACCCTGCCGGCCGCCGGGGTCCAGGTCCTCTGGGCCGTCAGGGCATTGCGGAAATCGTTAAGGAAGACCAGGCCCATCGCCGCCGCGAAAGCGGCGACCAGGTAATAGCCCCAGGCGCCCCCGCCCGGCGCGGGCTCCTTATAAACAGACTGGTTTACGCCTTGCGTTCCTGCGCTCATTAGAACACAATATATAACATCCGCCCGCCTGGTCAAAAGCGAACCCTTCCCCGGTTTTAGCGCACGATAGCCAGGTAGACGAAACTTGTGTAATGATCCGGGGTGTAGTAGACCTCGCGGTTATTCCCTATCATCAGGCGCTCCGGGCCGCGGATGCTCAGCACGGGGCCGGTCATATAAGACTGGCCGCCTATCAGCACGGCCTCGGGCTTTGAGCCGGGAGGGCGGTTTGGAACTACGAGCGTGTACTCCCTGTAGTACCCGGCCGGTTTCTTAGGCAGGCCGTTATGAGGATCGGTGTGGACCACGCCGTCATTGTTATACGGCAGGGGCCTGCAGGCGGCTATCTTCGCCAGCAGGTCGTCTATCGCCCGCACCCGGCGCGCGTCGCTGACCACGGGATTGAAGGTCTTGCCGGGAACCAGCGCCTGGCTGGGCACGCAGGGCGGGTTCAGGAACTTAAAAGGATCGGCTTCGACCGGGGCCGGCGTCGAGAGAACGATCCCGGCCGCCGGGCCGGAGACAAGGCCGGCGAGAAAGTCATAAGCCGGGGTTTTAGCGGCGGCGAAGACCGGCGGCAGGCCGGCGAGAAACAGCGCGGAGAGAAGCAAAGGAAGTTTAATTTTTCTCATTAATATCATTATGCCGGAAAAGCCCGCCGCCCGTAAGGGCAAAAAGACCCAGGCCGCCCTGGGCTTTTAGTTCCCCTTGAAAAGCAGTGATGAAAGTTAAAGCGCGCGGCGGCCACCGCCGAACAGGGACGCCGTTTTCTTGTTTCCGCGCTCCTGCCAAATAAAGACCGCCGGGCTTCCCCGGCGGTCTTAAACCTGCCCGCTACGCTGCCGCGATCAATTGACCAACTGCATCAGGGCCGTCAGGGCGGGAAGCAGGATAGAGCCCACCATCGCCTCTCCCGCCACCAGGCCCGAGGCCAGGGGCGCCGCGTAATGGCCGAAAGACCCGCCTTCCTCCGGCGAGAACTGGTGCCAGACGGCCGAGACCACGCTGCCGACGGCGATGCCGATGTTCAGCGAGGCCGGCAGGATCAGCGCGAAGCCGAGCGCCGCGGGGATCGGGACGAACCAGAAGCGGCTGACCTCGTGGCCCCGCTCATTGGTCTTCTTGAAAGCGAGCAGCATTTCGAAGATGATGCCGATGAAGATGGCGATGACGGACGCCCGCAGCGCGCCGTGCGGGAGGAAAGCCAGGCCTTTCTCCATTACGATGGCGAGCGTCGCGATCTTGAGGCCCGTCGGGGCGGCGAGCTGGCCCGGGTTGAGCCCTATGCCGTAGGTGCGCTCAAGCATGTTGAACATCAGCGGCGTCAGGATCGCGCCTATCGGGATCACTATCAGCTGGGCCAGGATCAGGGTCTTGAACTTGCCGCCCAGGCGCTGGGCCACCCAGAAAGACGGAACCACGTTCTCCGACGTGGCCTGCGGGTTGGCGCTGACGTAGGCGGCGGTCAAATTGGACCGGATCTGGGCGGGCCAGAGCAGGCCGAACAGGAACTGCGTGGCGTTGGCCATCAGCGAGACCGGCCCGGAGCCGGTGATGCCCAGCACGCGCAGGCCGGCGATGATCAGGATAGGCTGGATGGCGACCGCGAGCAGGACTTCCTTCCAGGGCATGTCGAACCAGTTGCTGGTCATCCAGACCAGCAGCGTCACGGTTATGGAGATGCCGGTGATGGTCCACCAGAGCGGGATCTCCTCTTCGGCCAGGGATTTGAACTCGTGCTTCTCGAACTTGACCTTGTCCCTGTGCATGAAATGCAGGACTATCGGGATGATGATGCTGGTGAGCGCGGCGGCGATCATCATGGCCGTGGCCGGCCACATCATCCACTGCACCACGTACTTGAAGTGGGAGGCGGCGCCGGCGAACTCGCCGGCCTTGCCGCAGGTGGCGTTCAGGAAGTCCATCGCCTGCGCTTTAGGCGCGCCGTCCAGGCCGCCCACGGAATTGAGGGTCTTCAGGCAGCTGTCGAAGCTTTCCCCGGCCACGCCGGAGAGGGCGGAATACTTCGCCACCGTCTCGCCGAAGGCGCTGACCAGCCAGGTCCCGAGCAGGCCGGAGAGACCGACGGAGAGCGGGACCAGCATGCCGATGCCGAAGGCCGCGAACTCCGCCCCGAAGGAAATATTCAGGGCCGCGTTGCCGACCACGGAGGGGATGACGCCGAGGCTGTCCCGCAGGAAGGTCAGGAAGCCGGCCACGCCGGTGCTGACCAGCAGCACGTCGCGCTTGGTCTTGGTGGTGGCCGACGCGTTCGGGTCGGTCAGGGTCTGCGCCACGCTCAGGGTGGCCTTGCTGGCCGGCCAGGGGAGGGAGTGGTCCTTAAGGATGGAGCTCCTCGGCAGGATGCCCATGAACACGCCGAGGTTGGCGGAGACGAGCAGCCAGAGGAACATCTGCCAGGTCGTCAGGTTGAAGCCGATATTGCGGCCGAAGACGTTCTGGATGTAGAAGAAGGCCGCGAGGATCACGACCATGAAAGCGATGCTGGACACGAGGCCGATCATGGTCTGGATGATGTTCAGCTCGATAGCGAGCTCCTGGCCCTTCATGCGCTTGCCCAGCACGTAGGAGGCCAGGAACATCCCGCCTATGGTCAGGTCCACGCTCTGCCCGAGCTTCAGCGTCACGTACGGGGTCGCGGCCGCGGCCACGGCGCACAGCAGGCCGCCAAGCAGCAACAGTCGCCAGTTCAGTTCCTTCATGATGTCTCCTCCTGGTCTTTTACCAGCGTTAGTCAGAATTATCGGCAATACCGGGCGGCGCCGCGTACTTAAAAATATTTTCCGCCGCCCTTATCACTTAATGATACAAAAGAGTCGCCGTTCCGCTCAAAGCCCGCTTTCCGGCGGGCGCGAAAAAACTATTTTGATCTGCCCAGGTACCGGCCGATATAATCCTCCACGTACCGGATGCGCTCCGTGGTGGGCGGGCGGGAGCGGAGGTATTTCTCGATGGTGATATCGCCCCGGTCCTTCTTAAGCTTTTTCTGCGTGGCCTGGAGTTTGGCCGTAAGCGCCTCGTCCGGGGCGGGCCTGGAGAGGGACTGGACCTTGATCTCCGCCTTCTCTTTTTTCGCCAGCAGGGCGCTGCGGGGGTCGGTGGACTCCGGGACCTGCCACTTGCCGGGAACGTTCACTGAAAAAGCGTCGTCGGACGATCTCAGCGTGGCGGCCGCTGCCGCCCGGCACAGCGCGAAAAGAACCATGGTGGCCGGCAGCAGAACTTTTTTAAAGGTCATTTATCCATTCCATTGTCCCGGGGCGGCCAGGCAGGCAAAACCGCCGGGCTTCCCCGGCGGTTCCGCTGGACCGCGGCAAATGGCCGTCGGCGCCTGTTCCGCTCTTTACTTTTTCCCTATACCCGTAACTCCTTCTTCGGTAACCGCGAATTCGCAGTCTTTAGCCTCGCAGGCGTATTTCAAAGTTTCCCAGGTGGAGCCCTTGAGCGGGGCCATGCTGGCCGAAGCCAGCTCTACTTCTTTCGCCGAGAGCTTGAACTTTATGCTGTACACGGTGGCGGGGATATTCGAATTTACCCCGAAATTATTCAAAGAGAATTCGCAGGGAAGTTCTTTGCAGGCGTAAGACAGGTCCGTCCACTCGTTCCCGTTAACGGATTTAAAAACCAGGGAGCTGCCCGCTCTCTTGACCCTGAATTCGAATTTAAGGGGAGCGGCGGACTGCTCCGCCTGGGCCGCGGGCTGCTCTTTAGGCTTGCAGCCGGTCCCGGCGATAAAGAACAAAGCGACCATTCCGATGAGATATTTCATATTTTTCTCCTTTAGGTATTTAAACTTCAAACAAAATCCCGCCGCCTCTCCCGCTATTCCAGTGCGCCGGCCTCAGGACCTGCCGGCAAAGGCGGCCCCCACGAGCTTGCCCAGGCGGGTAAGAAGGTCCGGGTAGCGCTTGCGCAGTATTTCCATGTACTTATATCCCAAGGGGGTCAGTTCCCAGGTGCGCGCGTCGTAGAGCAGGTCCTTCGTGACCTTCGGGGTGGGCACGACCTCCAGCAGAGTGACGTACACGATCCGCTCTTCCAGGATGTCCCTTTGAGCGATGCAGTCGTTCGACGAGGAGGAGCACTTGAGCATCAGGAAATGGCCGTCCTGGTCTATCTTGCCAAGCGCGAAAGCCACGGAGGCCGGAAAGAAACGGTTGGGCTCGGTCGATTCCAGCTCTACGTTACGGTTCTTGAACACCATCCCGAACCCTTTCGAAGTGAGGCTCCAGTTCTGCGCCGGTATTTTCTTATAGTCGGAGTCGGACGCTTTGGCCGCGGCCCGGGATTTTCCGGCGGCCCGGGCCGGGGGCGTAAGGGAAAGAAGCAGGCCGGAAAGAAGTACCAGGGACAGGATAGGCAGGCGCATGATTTTTAGTTTAGGCTATATAAAAGCCGTTTGTCAACGGATAGAATTATCCAATGCAACATGATGGTGAAAATATCCCCGTTTCCAACGCAACATGATGGTGAAATTACTCCGACCTTGATAATGCGCTGGATTCCGTCCATAATCTATAGCTATGACCATGGACAT
>JAJZPF010000024.1 GCA_021811315.1 bacterium | reverse complement strand
CGGCGTAAGACATAGTCTTCGCAAGGCCGAGGACGGACTGGGTTTTCACCAGAGCCGCGGTAAGAGTGGATTTGCCGTGGTCGACGTGGCCGATGGTGCCTACGTTTACGTGGGGCTTGCTTCTGTCAAACTTTGCTTTTGCCATAGTTTTCTTCTCCTACAGTTTTATTATCCGAAAATCTAAGCTGGGGACATGCGAGCGTCAGCGAGCTTCTTCTATCAGGAAACTCCCATCGCCAAAACCACTTGCAACCGTCCGAAAAATCTAAGCTGGGGATGGGAGTTGAACCCACGACCTTCTGCTTACCATGCAGATGCTCTACCGACTGAGCTACCCCAGCAAAACATTGATGCCTTACGCCAAATCTTCGCTGCCCGGGAGAAGCACAATTTCCCCTATAAGGAAACTCCCGGTCTTCTCTTCTCCCCTAGCGGGCGACATGCGAGCGTTAGCGAGCTTCCCCTATCAGGAAGATTCCCATCGCCTAAAGAACAAGGATACTGCACAAAACCTTAAGCGGGCGATGGGAATCGAACCCACATAACAAGCTTGGAAGGCTAGTGTTCTACCATTGAACTACGCCCGCGTCTGCTATCGAACTAAACCTTGCAGAACATAAATTATATTCATTTATCCCTTTCCAGTCAAGAAAATGCCGCCTTCTTACCTTAAATTTATATAATTAGGAGGTACCGCAAGGGGGCAGAATGTACCAGAAAGATTCAGGCGATAAAAAATATTTCAGGGTGCTGAACATCCTTAACAGGCTGAACGAGGGCCCCGTGCGCATAGCGGACCTCTCCGCCGAATTCGGCGTTTCGGAGCGCTCCATCCAGCGCGACATAGAGCGGATAAACCTCACCGGCTTCCACCTGGATACCACGCAAAAAGGCCTTTATTCCTTTTCAAGCGGGGTTTCGCTTAAAACCTTCAACCTTACCAGCGAGCAGCTTTCCGTGCTGGTCCTGATGAGCGAGATGGCCGGCGGCCTGGGCGGCGCGATCAAGGACGCCTTCGACAAGGTTTTCGCCAGGGCCACGGCTTCCGGCGCCGGCGACTCGCACTTTTACTCGCTGGGCGCCCGGGTGCTTAACCCGCTGACCCGCAAATTCTACGAGGACATCGTTTTCGCCATAGAGAACGGCAAAAAACTGAAAGTGCGCTACGCGGCCGCGGGCGGCGTGCGGGAAAAAACGCTTTGCCCCGTCAAAATACTCGCGAGCGAGAACTTCTTCTACATGATGGCCGCCGGGGACGCGGCGAAAGCGGACCAATTCCGCAAATACAGGGTGGACCGGATAAAGCGCCTCGAGATCCTGCCGGAAGAATTCGTCCCCCCCTCCCGGGAACTGATCAAAAAAATAATCGGCGCCGCCACCACCATCTGGGGGGTCGGCGACGGGAAAAAACTTAATGTGACGCTTAAAGCGGAAGGCGCGGCCGCCGATTTCCTGCTGAGCAAGGAGCTCCTGCCCCGCCAGAAAGTCTCGAAACCGGCCGCGGACGGCAGCGTCACGGTAAAAGCGGCTATCCACCACGAGATGGAAGTGGTCCCCCTGGTTCTGCACTGGATGCCGGAAATAACTATAATAGAACCCCCGGAGCTGCGCGCGGCCGTAAAAAAGAGCATAGACGCTTATCTGAAAAAACAAAGACCGGGGGCATAACTTCCACGATGCGGGGACCCGAGATAAAAATCCGTCATTTAGCCGCCCTGGCGGCCTGTTTCGCCGCGGCCCTGCTCCTCGGCGCCGAATGGGAAAAGAAACTGGCCGTCTACCCGGCCGGGCCGGACCTGCTTCGCGCCCAGTCTTCCGAAGACGAGGAGGCCGAGGTCAAAGAATACACCAGCCGCGAAAAGCGCACCGAAAAAGGAACCTCCCAGAAAATTACCACCGAAGGGACTTCCCTTAAAGCGCAGTATAATTTCATAAATTTCAACAAAGACAGGGTCAACGTAAGCTTCGCCATGACCGGCCGGGATTACATGAATTACCTGTCCGGCTACGGCTACGCCGACTCGGAAATGGGCAAGCTCAGGGCCTGGCGGGAAAAAACCAGGCAGGACGCCTGGAAACAAGCTTACGCGAAAAGCGGCAAAGCGGCGGCTGAAAAGGCCATAGCCGACGTCGACGTGGAATACGACACCCGCCTCCGCGGCCTGCTGCGCTCCAGGGGGCTCGCGATGCGCGCCGGCAACGTGGTGGAAGCCGACATGCCGGTGATAGTAAAACGGAACATACCCCTGCTTAAACCGCTGGCCATGGCCCTACAGAAGATAGCCACGGAACGGAAATACGCCGGGGAAGACCTGATAGGGGCCGCGCTCTCGCTGGTACAGACGGCGCTGGTCTACAAGATCCCTCCCGTTATGGACCAGGGCCTGCACACCTGCGGCATCCTTCCCCCGGCCAGGGCCATGCTCTGCGGCTGGGGCGACTGCGACACCAAGACCGGCCTGCTCGCTTCCATACTCGGGAACTGGTCCGGGATGAGGATGGTAGGCATAGCGGTGCCCGGCCACTACCTTATGGCGATCAGGCGCCTGCCCGGCAAGGGCGATATGTTCGTCCGCTACGAGGGGCTGGAATACGTGCTGCTCGAGCCGGCCGGCCCGGCCTGGCTGGAGCCGGGAACGGTAGGCACGCATACCACCGCCCTGCTTTCAGGCTCGGAAGGCTACAAGATAGAGCCTTTCTTTTAAGAAGGCTTGCGGATCTTCGGGATATTATTAGGAGGAACGATGTTCAACACTAGACTGATGGTTAGTTTTTTCGAGTTTTTTCTCGCGGTGGTCATGTCGGGGTTCATAATCTCGCTCACCTACAGGGTGTTCATAAAAGCGAACCCGGACTTCGACATGGAGGAAGAGATCAAGAAAGGCAATGTAGCCGTGGGCACGCTGGTGGGCGCCATACTTTTCGCCGCCTCGATGATACTGCAGAAAGGCATGGGCTCGGTGGTAAGCATGTTCCGCATGCACATCTCGGCGCCGGGCGAAGCGACCATGGGCCTGGGCAAGCTGGCCCTCCTGTGCACGGCGCATCTGGGACTTTCGATGCTGCTGGCGGTAGTGACGATCTCCGTCACGCTGAGGCTGTTCGGCAAGCTGGTCCGCAGCCTGCACGCCGGGACCGAGCTGCAGAAAGGCAATCTGGCCGTTGGCATAGTCCTCTCCAGCGTGGTCCTGGTGGCCGCGCTCTACGTCGGGGAAGGCGTCAGCGCGATCTCCAAAGCGCTGGTCCCCCAGCCTTCGATAGGACAGATCGAGATAATGAAGTAAGGGCGGCCAGGAAGAAGCCGCTATGCTCTTATTTAGCGGCTTTCTTCGCTTTCAGTGCCCGGAATGTATTAAGGAATTTTCGCCACGCTTCTTTCCCGTCATAGCCGGGGTCGGGGATGGCATCGCCGTAGGAGTAGCTGAGGATAAAGAACGTTTTTCCCGCCGGAACCACGCAAAATTCCTCGGAGGTATAAGTAACGGGCCCGCCGGTGTCCGGCAGGGGCAGGGAAACCGGGACCTCCCTGCGGTACAGCATCACGCGATTTCCTGAAACCGCTATGGCCCCGAGTTTTTCTGCCTGTTTCCCGCCTTTCGTCCTCGCCTCGAAACCCACAAGGAAATCCCCGGCCGTCTTATAGCGGGACCCCTCGCCGCCGGAAAGCCGCACCTTCACCTGGTGGAGGTCCCTGGAGAGCAGGGCCTGCGGGTCTCCCTGGTTCAGGGAAAACTCCTCCGTCCAGCCTTTCGGGACCTCGTACTTCGCCGCTTCGGACAGGCCAGCTTTAATTTTCATAGGCTGCTCCTTGGCCTGCGCGCAGACGGGCGCGGCCAACAATAGAAGGACGGACAGGCAGGCGCTGAAGTTCATCTGACGCCTCCGAGGGAGCAGGACTCCTTGTCCTTTTTTGCGAGTTCAGCCAGCTGCTGCCAGGTTATCTGCCCCGCCAGGGGAGGCGGAGCGGTGCTCTCCTGCGGCTTTCCGATCAGCAGCCCGGAGAGCCTTCCTCGGCGGTCCAAAATAACGGCGTCCTTATTCTTGAAGTACTCGTTCTCCGATTCCGCGGCCAGCGCGAGCAGGTACTGTTTGCCGTTATCGGTCTTAAAATAGGCCAGCCTGTCCTGCAGGGCGGTTTTTATGTCCGTGTAATTTTTCTGGCTTTTCGGAATGCCCTTCAAAGCGTTCTCGACGTCGTCCCGCCTGGACTGGAAAGAAGCGGCATCCATTTTGTGGTCGTTCACCAGATGCGCGATTATCTTTTTCCACTCCTCGTACTTTTCTATCCTCCCGCTAAGCTGCTCAAGCGCCTTGCCCGCGTCGGCCAGGCGTTTTTCATAAGCGGGCACCGGGTCCTTCATCTCCTCGCTGGTAAGGGTCAGGGCGTAATAGACGGACGCCATCTTCAGCGATTCCGCGTTCGCCTCCGGGCTCTCCATGTATCTCCAGATCTCGGCCTCCGGTTTAACCTCCAGCTCCGTGCGGACCAGCCAGCCTATCATCCGGGCGTTCTCCTCCTCGTCGGTGTTGTAGAGGTAGAGGCCCCGCAGCTCGGGGCCGGCCCGCTGGGCCTCGAAGGCGTGCCCAAGCGTCTCGTGCGACAGGGTGCCTATCCCGTAATCCCTTTCGTTCTCCATGAAGTATTTATTCAGAACCACCCGGGGCGGGACCTTCCAGGTTTCGGTAAAGCCGCGCGTGCCCCACAAAGTCTTCTTGCCCTCCACCGTAGCTACGGTGCTCCCGGGGATATCCTCAAGCGAGATCTCCACCCTGGCGCCCTCTTGCACGAACTTCGCCGCCACTTCCCTGGCCGTAGGGCTGTCCATCATCCTGGCCAGCATTGAATCCAGGGCGGCCCTTTCGGCCGGGTTCCCGTGGTCGTTCATCACGATCTGTTTTTTAAAATCAGCGAGCAGTTGCGCCCTGTCCTCGGGCGTAGCGGCGGGCGATACCGCGGCGGAATAGCGCCCCGCCCCGTCGAACAGGACGGAACCTTCCTGGGCCGACCCGTCCAGGTCAGAAGCGGCCCGCGCGGGAACAGCCGCAGCCGCCAGCTGCGCCAGGACCAGGAGGAAGAAGAGTCTTAACATTTTCATGATTTCACCCGCGAATATAGTTTAGTGTACGGGAGGGCGGAAGTCAATGGCCTGGCTGGCCGCAAGCGCCCAAGTCATTTAACGGCCGGAATAATTCCCTGAAAAATATTTTATCGCCTTTTACAACCCGACACGCCCTTGTCGGGTTCGCCTGCTATGCTATGGGCATGAACAACAAAAACAGGAGTTCGATAATCAGCGCGCGCGCCGGCTTCCTGGGCGGCAGGTTCAAGGCCAGGCTGCGCGTTTACACCCTGGGGGCGGGAGAAGACTCTTCTTTGTACTTCTCGCTGCGCCTCTGGCAGGCGGCCACGGAAAGGCAGGCGCAGCTGTCGCGCCTGGCGAACTGCGGCCTGTGACTTAGCTAAGGGGGACTTATGAGCTGGCAATTAAAAGGCTGGATGAGCGGCGGCTACTGCGCCACCCGAGAAGACGGCGAAATAGTATTCGTTTACAAGCGGCCCGACTGGGGCACGGGGATGAGCGGCCTGCGGCGTTTTTACGAGCTGCGCAGCCACGGCGCGCTTATCGCGCGAATAACTGCCGAAAACTCCTGGCGGCCGCAGGTAAAGGCGGAGTGGCTGGCGGAGGCCGGCCGGCGGCTCAATGAAACCGACCTGATCGAAATAACCGAAGCGCTTAAATTATAGCGGGCCGCCTGCTATAATTATTACTGGATGAAAAAAGTTTTCAGGCGCGCTTTTATAGAGATAACCAATAGCTGCAATCTGGCCTGCGGCTTCTGCGCCTCGTCCTCGCGCCCCGGCTCTTTCATGCCGCTCGAGGTTTTTGAGCCCGCGGCCGCCCAGGCCGGGGAGCTTGCTTCGGTCATCTTCCTGCATCTGCTGGGAGAGCCGCTGATGCACCCGCGCTTCCCCGAAATACTCGGCGCCTGCTCGCGCCTGGGCCTTAAGGTCAACCTCGTGACCAACGGGGTCCTGCTGGACAAATTCGGGGACGGGATCTTTAAAGAAAAAGCACTGGGGCAGGTCTCGGTGTCGCTTCACGCTTTAGCCGGCCTGCCCCCCCAGCTCCGGGCGCAAACCCTGCTCCGGCTTACCGATTTCGCCCTGCGGAAACCGCACGGACTTATAGTCAGCTTCCGCCTGCGCGGAAACCCCGGGGACCCTTTCATTAAGGAAACAAAAGCCGCGATCCTGGAAAGCCTGACCCTGGAAGGCTCTTATGAGCAGGCCAGGGACGGGCTTAAACTGCGGGAGAAAGTGTATCTGAATTTCGGCGGTATTTTTGATTGGCCCGGAGGCGCCGGGGGCAAACAAAAAAAGAGCTGCCTCGGCCTGCGGCATCATTTCGGGATCTTATGCGACGGGCGGGTAGTTCCGTGCTGCGCTGATTTCGACGGGGCCCTGGCTTTGGGGAATATAAAAGAGGAACCGCTGGCCGCTATCCTGAACAGCCCCCGGGCGCTTGCCCTGAGGGCCAGCATAGCCGGGAAAACCGCTATGCCCGGCTACTGCGCCTCCTGCGGCTTTTCCGCCCCCGACAGCTGAGCGGTACTTTTCACTTTCCCAGGACGAATTCCCAGCCGCACCAGTACTCGGCCGGATGATTATCCGGCGGGCAGGCCAGGCAGTGCGTCTCGATACGGGAGTCCACGGTCCTGGCGAAGCCGGCGTATTCCACGATGCCTACGGACTTGCAAGGGAAATCAGGCAGACCCTTCCTCTTGCGAGCCGACTGCACGCGGCAGTCAAGCATGTAAAAAACGGCTTTTTTTTCGGTCAGGAGCTCGAACCGCTGCGAATTCAGCCGCGCGTAGAGCCGGTGCTTCAGGCATTCCCCGAGCGCCTTCAGGCCGCCGCCGGGCGCGATGCCCAGCCGCTCCATTATCCTTTTCGCTTCAATAACGGTGAATTTTTCCCAGGCCAGGGCGTCCGCTTTGATGGCCTGTTCCATGCCGTGCAGGCTGTCCACCGCCTGGAACCAGAGCCCGTCGTGCGCCAGCCAGTTCTTGGCGTCGTCGATAATTATCTTAATCAACTCTTCTTTGGGAAGCTCGCTTAATATTTTCAGGCAATCGTCGCCGCGCTTTTTAACGTCGGTATCAGGGTTCATTCAGGGCTCTCCTTGGTCTGACAATGTGCGGCAGGTGTCTCTTTGAAGCTGTGGCGCTGCACAAATAGTATAGCACCGACCTCCCGATACTTCAACACCCGGAAGGACGGCTGGAACTGTTTATTTTCCGTAGAGCCGAAGCGCGGGTTTCTTTTTCCGGTATTTCTCGTAAGCTTTTAGCCAGGATTTGCTGACGGGAGCCGTATATTGCGCCCTTTGAAGCCCGGCGCCGGGCGCAGTTTCGCGGAAAGCGCCTCCCTTCAGCCAGTCGTTCAATGAATCAAGGTATTTATTCATCGACGGGGAGTGCCCGCAATAGCGGCACAGGAGCTTGAGCTGCTTGCCGGTGTTCTCCGGGGTCAGGTCCTCCAGGCGCTTTATGCCGATGTCGAAGCCGAAGACCCGGTCGATGCTCGCCCCGGCACCGCAGGGATAATAGCCGTAGCGGCTCAGGCCGTGGCCGCAGTTCTGCGGGATGAGGCAGGGCGAGGCGTTCTTTACCCCGAAATCCGCGGGAGCGAGATTGAAAAGCCGGAACTGCTGGACCGGAGATTTCTTCTTGGTGTCGTTGATCACCAGCCAGGGCGGCAGGCGCTTGAGCGCGGAGCGCACCTCCCGGCCGTAGCCGTTTGAAATTATCTGGATGTTCGCGGTATTAAAACCGAGGCGCCTGAAATCCTCGAGGATGGTCAGGAGCCGCGGGTGCAGGGTCGGCTCGCCGCCCAGGATAGAAATATAATCCCACTTCCTGCCGAGCCTGAGGGATTCAAGCATGAAGAACCGAAGCTGGCCCAGGGACATCGATTCGCCCGAGGGCGCCTGCCTGGTGGAGCGGTCGCAATTGTAGCAGCCGAGATTGCACCGCGTGGTGAGCTCTATCTCGACGGCGTTTTTAACGAAGCCCATCCGCTTGCTGTTAAGGAAGCCGGGCGCGGAAGCGCCGACCTTTCTTTTGCTCCCGCTTTTACCATTATCCATAGACATAGCGTTTATCGCCTATCTCCCGCCTCCGGGTTCATTTCACGTACCAGTAGCTCCCGGACAGGGTGCGCGTGATGCGCAGCTTGCCGCCTTCCGGCTTGAGCTGGTCGCAGACCCGGGATTTCTCCTCGTGTTTCAGGTTGCGCTTGAAGATGCGGCTGGTTATCAGGGTTTCATAGCAGGCCTGGTAAGCGCCGCTCTCCGTGGTAACCTTGAGCCCGGAGAGCGAGAATTTTATCTCGTCGTAAAGGCGGAAGTTGGTCCGCAGGTTCTCTTCCAGGTCCTGGACCGAAACGTCATCGGCGCCGGCGCCCCAGTCCGGCGAGATCAGGGCCATGACCCCCGGAACGCTGCGCCCCTCGTAGGCTTCGCGGAACTTGTCGTAGAAAGCGCGTATTTCCTCCGTCTTGTCCCCCTGCTCGTATTTCAGGGTCAGGAAGGCGCCTCCGCCCGGGAAAGGCACCGAGGCCAGGCCGTCCGGGCCAAGCGCTTTGACCGCTATGTAATAGGTCTCGCCCGGTTTCGGTTCGAATTCGTAATCGAAAGCCCCGTTCACGATATCGGCCAGCTGCGATTTATAAAGCGAGCCGAAATCGCTGTTCAGGGTGATATAGACCTGCCGGTAATCCGCCGTCTCCGGGACCAGCGTCCCGCGCACCCGGACCTTGCCGCCGGGCAGGTCGGCCGCCTTCAGGTTAAGCGTCCCGGCCGAAATCGGCCTGCCGGCCACGGTCGCTTCGGCGAAAGGCGTGAACTTGCGGTAAGCTTTCTCTTCGGCGTCGTACTTCGCGCCGTTTGCCTCGGCGCAGGCCCGCTCCGTTTCTTTGGCGGGCTTCCATTTGCCCGCGCCGAGCAGCGCCGAAGTGAAGTCCCGGTAGTCGAACTTCGGATCGGCCTTGGCCCGCTGGCAGGCCTCTATAGCTTTCTTTTCATATTCCTCGGCGGCAATTATTTTCTTTTCATACCTGGCGTAAGCCGCCTCCAGGGTCGGGTAATCCAGCGTCCTCCCGCCTTTATAAACCTCGGAAAGCCCGGGGGTCAGCAGCCGGCCCATGCCGCCGCTCAGCCGCCGCGCGGTCTGCACCAGGGTTATCAGTTCTTCGGACGGGACGCGCATTTTCCCGGCGGCGCCGGACAGGGAGGAATAGGCGGCCTCGGCTTTGGCCAGCCGCTGTTCCAGGTCCAGGTCTTTCAGTTCGGCCAGCTTCTTGGCGAACGCCTCGAGCTTGGCCCTGTGCTCGGCCAGGGAAACGTACGAGGGGGAAGCCGAGATCTCGCTTACGGGTTTCTGGCCGCCGCCGAAAGGGGCGTACTGCGTCTTGTTGGAGTTGTCGTAGAGCGCGCCCATGGTGCTCTCGTCGAGCAGGACCAGGGCGCCCTGCAGGAAATCGACGAGGAAGCCCTTCCATTCGGAGTCGAAATAGGTTTCCAGGAATTTCTGGTCCAGCTTTTCCGTTTTGCCTTTGTACCCCCACGAGGACAGGCTCTCCACCTCGGCGACGCTTTGCCTCGCGGCCGGCAGTTCTTTCTCGTTGGCGGCGATCTCCTCCTCCCAGGCCGCGCGCTCTTTGAGGGCCCTGTTCTTGCCCGTATACAGGGCGTTAATGTAGAGGGGCGAAACGAAGTCGCGCGGGTTGGAGAAACGCTTCATAGCCTCGTCCAGGCTGCGGGTCTGCGTCGCAAAATCGTAGCAGGGGATCTTCATAAACTGCGCCATAGCTTCGTTCTTCTGGTAAAGCTCGGCGTACTTGCTCATTTCGGCGCCAAGCTCCTCCTGGTAGGCCGCGGCGCGGTCCCGAAAGTCCTTTCCCTTAATGGCGGCTGGGTCGCTAAGCGTGGCGTAAACGGCCGCGGTGTGGGCCAGGCGCTCCGAATTCTTGCGCATCTCTTCGAGTTTTATCATGCGCTTGGGCGGGGTCCCCTGTACTCCCGACCAGTAATATTCCCAGCTGACCTGCCAGGCCCCGACGCAGGTGTCGCTGCCGCCGCTCCCGCAGGAGGACATCAACCCGTCCTCCCGGTCTTTTTCCCCCGCCCAGGAAAGGGAATTATATTCCGAGGCCAGCTTGTTGTAATAGTCCTCCAGCGGTTTTTTATCCATATCCGCGCGCCGGACTTCGAGCCGCGCGCGCACGGAGGCCAGGAGGTCTCCCAGGTTATTGTCCACCTGCTCCCTGCGGTCGCTGAAATCTTTAAGGGCCGCTTCGCAGGCGTTATAGCAGCTTTTCCTTTCCGGGGACTGTTCCACCATCCCGCGGCAGGTGTCGACGCAGGACTGGGCCAAGGCGCTGGCGGCACTGTTTAGCGCGTCCCTCACCGTAGTAAATTCGGAGGCCGCGATATTGTTCGTGACGAAGCGGTCGGAGTTAAGCCCGTATTCTTTAAGCACGCCGGAGTAATCCGGGGCCTGGGAGGGCTTGTCCTCGGCCTGGACCATGATCTGCGCCGCTTTCCCGAGCGGCGTGCCCGCGTCGACGGCGGCCTGGTGGTCCTCCACCTGCTTCCACCATTTGCGCACCAGCTCGTTGCGGAACGGGATATCGTTCATGTACCGCAGGATATTTTCCTCGGTCTGCGGCAATTTGGCCAGGCCGAGCAGGTACGAACCCTGCTTGACCTCCATTTCAGTTTCCCTGCGGATCGAGTTGAGGCGCTTGGCCAGCTTGGCCTTCAGCTCCTGTATAGACTGCGCCGAACTGCGGCGGTTCTCCTTCTCCACCAGTTCCGCGCGGCGCTTCTGGTAGTTGGCCTTGTTCTTGGCCAGCACGTCCTTGCGCTTTATGTAAAGCACGGAATGATCGGCCTCCCCGGTGGGAACTATCCAGGTCTCGTAGTCGTTCCAGTTCGCGTCCAGCCTGGCCGTGTCGGGCGACTTCTCCGGGTCCAGGACCATATTGTAAAAATCTTCCTCGCGGTTCTTTATCGCCCAGTCCAGCCAGGCCTGCGTGCGGTCGTGCACGAACTCGCTGGTGCCTTTGAGCACCGCTATGGGCGCCAGGGCCTCGGGCGCGAGCTTCTCGAAGATCGCCCAGCCTATCTCCCAGTTGCTGGTCTTGTCCTTGGCCTCTTTGATCTTTTCCTTGGTCTGGCGCACCGCTTCGTCAACCGCTTTATTCACGAGCGAATCTATGTCGCCGGTGACGATATCGTTCTTTATCCCGTTCCAGTAATCCCACTGGTCCTTGTAGGCGCCCATTTTGGCGTCCAGTTCCTTCATGATCAGCTCTTTGGTGAGCTTCGCCATCGGGTCCGCGGCGCCGAGCCCGGCCGGGACGGCGGGCAGGAGCAGCAGGCCGCCGGCTAATGCAAGGAATGATTTCTTCATATGTTCCCCCCGCTAAATTAAAGAGGGCCGCCGCCGGCCCTCTTTGGTCAAGGCTTTTTAAAAGGCCTTTGTCTTTATCGTTATCGAGTACGGGCCAGCGCCCGAGCCCGAGAGGCTGATTATTTCTATCGCGTAATAATCGGAATTGTACTTGAGGCCGAACGTCTTCCCGGAGAAAGAACCGAAGACCTGCTGCAGGGTGGCGGCGGCCTGTATGTCCGCGAGCGTGACAGAGGAGATGTTCTTCCCTGGGATCTCGCCAATAAAAGCCGCGGCCGGGTTGTCGTCCGCCCCGATATAAGGCGCGCCCGGCATGAAGAATATCTGCCCGGTGCAGTTCGCGGCCGTGCCGTCGCAGTCCTCGAACTCCCCGGTGGTGAAGCTGTAGCCGAACTGCTGGTCCGGGCTGGTGTAGCTGCGCGTGATCGTACCGCCGAGGCCGAGCGTGCCGCTATCGTGCAGCGCCAAAGCTCCGTTCCCGCCGCCCTGCACTATGCCGGTGGCCACGTTTTCGGCGTCGCTGAGGCCGAACATCAGCGGCTGTTTCATGCTGTATAGCGAGAGCTTGCCCTCGGCCGAGTGAAAGACGAACTCCGTGAAACCGGAGTCCGTGCTGGTAGCGCCGGTCTTGTTGACCAGGACCATGCGGTTATAGGTTATCGAGACGAACACCCGCCCCTGCGCGCCGGCCGCGACGTTGTTGATGGTATAGCGCATGTTTATATTGCTCAGCGCGTCGAAGTCGCGCTTCACGGCGCGCTCCAGTATCCCCTTGTCGCCGGCGAAGTCTTCCCCCACGCCGGCCATGAACTTAGGCAGATTCTCGCGGCTGTAGGCGTCGAACAGCGAGTCCAGCGCCTCGCGCACTTTTACCTGGATGTTCTCCGCAGAGAGGACGATTTCCTTGCGGGTCTCGTCCACCTTGTTGGTCTTCCCGGCCGTGTCGGTGATCTCGATCAGCATCGCGTAGGTCTTGTCCTGCTCGGGCCTGAAAGAATATTCGAAAGCTCCGTTCTCGGATAATTTCACGTCCTGCCAGGTGGCCTTGTCGTCCAGCGAGATGCGCACGGACCCGACGGCGCTCTTGCCCACGGAGGCTTTCCCGGTTATCTTCACCTGGCCGTCGGCGCCAAGCGTTTCGCGGAACACCGTCATTTTCGCCCCGGCCTCGTCGGCCGAGACCTTGTTGACGTACAGGTACTTCAGCCCTATCTCGCCGCCGGTCTTGCCGAAGATCCACCATTTCGCGTCCGCCGCCCCGGAGAAGCACAGCAGCGCCGCCGCCAGCATGAATATTTTTTTCATATGTTTTTACCTCGTCCGCCCCGCTAGAAAGACGCGTTCAGCCCGGCCGTCACGCTCTTCTCCCTGAAATTGCGCGCCGCGGTGCTGAAGCCGTACTCGTTGAACCCGGCCCGCAGGAACAGCGTGCTGTCATTGAGCTTCGAAAGCAGCTTCGGCCGCCAGTAGGCGCCGAGCGCCGCGAAGAATTTTTTAGAGTCGTCCGACCCCGCGGCGGACTTGACGAGCCTGTTCTGCCCGGCGCGCAGGTCGGCGGTCAGCTTCGCCCCCGGCGCCTCCAGGCCCAGGCCCAGAGAGTATTCGTAAAGTTTATCCGTGGTCTCGGAGAGCTCGTCCCTGGAATACCAGGCGCCCAGGTTCACGGCCGGCTTCAGCACTACGGAGCCGGCCTCGTGCCGCGAGTTCAGCGAGGTGTTGAAGTTCAGCTCCTTCGCGTCGCGCACGGCGGTCTTCGTCTTGTAAAGCGTGTAGCCCAGGTTGGTGTCCGAATCCAGGGCGCCGAAGCGGTCCCTGTAGTTCAGGTTCATATAATGGTCCGCGCCGCTGGAGCCGGCGCCGTACTTCCTGTCGAACTTATAGGAGACGTCCGCGAAGGAGTAGGGCCGGGACGCGAAAGGTTTTTTTACGGCGGCCGAGATCTCCGGCTTCCAGTTGCGGGTGGTCCCCGCCGCATTTGCACCGTCGAGGTTGTTGCGGTACCACAGCAGGCCGGAGGTCACGGTGACGCGCTTGGACGCCTTGTAGCGCCAGCGCGCCTTGGCTTTGCGGCGGTCCGGAGTGGCGGAACCGAGGGCGGAATAGAAATCCGGCTCCACGTTCTCGTATTCAAGCGAAACGCGGCTGGGGTCGGCATCCCCTACCAGTTCAAAGCGGCCGGCAGTCCCTTTGGCCGAGACCTCCGCCGCGCCGGCGGAAGCCGAAAGCCCGGAGTCCGACATGGAATATTCGCCCGCCGCGGTCAGCCCGGGCATGGGAATATAATTAAAATCCATCGTGTAGTTCTTGGCGTCGTAGAGCGCGTCGGAGGAGGCTAGTCTGCCGGTATCCTTGGCCGATACGGCGCTAAGGCCGGCCCAAAGGTCCCCGTTAAAGTTTTCCTTTACCCGCAGGCCTGCGGCCTGGCGGTTGATAGCGCGCGTTAGGGGATCCTTCCAGACGCTGTCCCAGCGCGGGTAAGCCCAGCCGAAGACGGCCGTAACTTCCGGCAGCCCGGAGGCTTCCTTGAGGAATTTGTACGAGCCGCCTTTGAGCGAGGTGGCCAGCGAGTACTGGGAGAAAGATTCGAAGACGTCGCCCACGGCCACGGTATGCACGTTATTCGTGGCACGGCCCTGCAGGCTGGTCAGGGAGACGCGTTTGGGATCGCTCCGGTCGTCGTCAGTGGCCTTGGCGCCTACCGTATAATTATAGTTCCAGGCCCCTTTTGTCCCGTTCCCGTAGAGGCTGAGGATTTCCAGGTAGTTCAGGCCTTTGCTAAGCGAGGAGGCGGCCTTGCCCGGGCCGGACATCTCGTTCTGCGTAAAAGAGAACTCGTTCGAGGCGTGGAATTCAGCGCCGGCTTCCTGCGCCGCCAGCGGCGACGCCGAGAGCAGCAGGAACGCGCAAGCAAGGTGGTTGGTCTTCATGTAGTTTCCCTTTTCTCCCCTTCCGGACTTTGAAGATACGATTATTATATTATTTTGTCCGCCGCAATATAAGGCCGGTCGAAAAATAAAGCCGGTCTTCTTTCGAAGACCGGCTTTAAATTATGGAGGCTATTGCTCTAAGTTCGCCGCTTTTTTCACGAACATTTGGACTGCATCTGATTATTTCTTTGTCCGCGAGAATCTGTGGTATTGCTACTTAGTACTTTATAACAATCTGCCTTCTTCCGTTTACTGAACCACCGAGGTTTATTTCCCAGGCAACGCGCTATCCGCGGTTCCTGCCTGTATCTCAAAACTGTCTATAAGTTTTTCGTCTATGCCGTAAACTTCTACCTTAAGAGCGTTCCCGCATAGAGAGATAAGACAGTAGTTGTAAGCTTTCTTGAACACTTTACTGTAAGGATTTTTGAAAGCCTGCGGTCTTAATCCCGCTCCGCCTCCGCCGGTCACAAGCTGCACCAGCCCGTTCTTCTCCAGCCTCTCATAATCGTGGTCGTGGCCGGATATAACCAGATTCACCCCGCGTTCCAGAAAAAGCTTTTCAAGCGCCTCGGCCGGCTTCCATTTATCATGCCCGTGGGCCCCGGTGCTCCATAAAGGTTTATGCATCGCGATCACCGTAAATTTCGCCTTCCCGGAGCCGGGCCCGAGTTCTTTTTCAAGCCAGCTGAACTGTTCGCTGCCTTTTTCAAGCGGGGAAATATAATCGAGCATTATAAAGCGTATGCCGCCCGATTCAGCCCGGTACCATCTGCCGTTGCCGGGGAAACCGAACAGTTTTATGAAGGTCTTTTCCCCGCCGGTTTCATGGTTGCCAAGCACTGCGTAAAAAGAGGCGGACGCCCGCAGGTCCTTTGTTATTTCCATGAAACTATCCCAGGCTTTGGCGCTTTTACCTCTGGAAACTATGTCCCCCACATGGAACACGGCTTTAGGCCGTGCTTGCTTTATCAAGCCGACGATCTTTTTATGAACCGTTTCTCCCGACTTATTATCGCCGTAAACAGCTATGCAGCGCCTGCATTCCGGGCAGGCCTCAGAGGATCCGGCTTGCGAAAAAGAGAAAAGACCGGGAAGCAGTAGTAGGGCAAGTATAATGTTTTTCATGGTTTTCTTTTCGCTGATAATATTTCCGCCAGCTTTTCCACTTGGAAACCCGCGCCGCCGCCTACAGCGCCAGAATAACCGCCCCGGCAACAATAAGCGCCCCGCCGGCGCATTGCTGCCAGGTCAGGCGCTCGTGTAATACCAGCACTGCTAAAACTATGGCGAAGACTACGCTCAGCTTATCCACCGGCGCCACGCGCGAGGCTTCGCCCAGCTGCAGCGCGCGGAAGTAGCATAACCAAGAAAGCCCCGTGGCCAGGCCGGAAAGTATCAGAAATATCCAGGTGCGCCGGGTAAACAACTGCAGCGGCGCAACGCCCGAGGTAGCAAGAGCGATGCCCCAAGTAAAGACCAGCACCACCGTGGTGCGGACCGCGGTAGCGAGGTTCGAGTTAACGCCGGAAATGCCCAGCTTGGCCAGGATAGCGGTTATCCCGGCGAAGAAAGCGGACAGTAAAGCCCAAAAAAGCCAGCTATTCGAGGTTTGAGCGCCCATAGATAAAAAATCTCCCGCGACAGCAGCGCAGGAGTCATCAGCCTTTCCGGCGGTTCAAGGCCAGGCGGCCTTAGGCGAACTCCATCGCCCTTGGGAATAAGTCAGATTTTAACACATTTCCACATTCAGTTTAACCCCGGGCCGGAGCCGCGGCGCCCGTCCTGTGCATAATAACGTAAAACACCGGGATGACCACGAGCGAGAAGAACATCGAACCCACCAGGCCGCTTATCATGGCCACGGAGAAAGGCCTCAACACCTCGCCCCCTTTGCCGATATTCAGCGCCATAGGCAGAAAGCCCGCTATCGCCGCCAGGTTGGTTATCAGCACCGGCCGGAAGCGCAGGGAACAGGCGTCCATCACGGCGGCTATAGTCTGCGTGCCCGCCATGCGCGCCCGCTCCGCGAAGGCTATCACCAGGATGCCGTTGTTCACCACGATCCCCATCACCGTTATCATGCCCGTGAAAGACGAAACGTCGAACTCCACTCCCGCCAGTTTCAGCCCGAACACCACGAAAGTGGTGGAAGCCAGCGTCCCCGCGAAAACCGCGAGGGAAGTCAGGTACGATTCAAAAATATAAAGCAGCAGCGCCAGGATCAGCACCACCGAGAACAACAGCACCGTCAGCAGTTCGGCGAAGGATTTCTGCTGCTGTTTATAGTTCCCCTCCAGTTCTATGCCGTAGTCTGGCGTGGCCATGCCTTCCAGCGTCTTTTGAATATCCTTCACCACGTCGCCCAGCGGCCTGTCGCCCAATTCCGCCGCCACGCTTACCACCACCGAGCCGTTCTTGTGGTGGATCTCCGGCACCTGCTCCGCGGAACCGAAGGCCACCAGCTTTGAAAGCGGCAGCACCCCGCCGTTAGGCGTGTAAACCGGGATCTCGCCCAGGGTTCCCGGGTCCGTCCTGAAACTGCCGGCGTACATCACCCTCACCGGGATCATCTGCACGCCGCGCGCCACCTGCGTGGGCACGTCGCCGTACAGGGCCAGCCCGGAATAGCGGAAAGCGTCGGCGCTGTTAAGCCCCAGCAGTGAAAGCCGCTTCTGGTCCGGAATAACGCGTATCTCCTTCTGCGCGGCCGGCAGGTCTATCAGCACGCCGTTGAGGCCGTCTACCTTCTCCAGTTTTTCCTTTACCCGGCGCGCGGCCGCCCAGGCTATATTAAGGTCTTTACTTATCACGCTGACCACTATGGGTTTGGCCGTCCCGGTCAGGTCGCCCAGGCGGTCCGGCAGGATCTGGTGGAAATCGGTTTCCAGGTCCGGCAGCGCCTTCTCGGTCTTCGCGCGCAGGTCGTCCATCACCTCGGCGGTGGAACGGTCCCTGTCTTTTTTCAGGAGTATAACGATCTCGCCCACCGTGGGCGGGGCGAAAGGCGTGCCCAGGTGGGTGCCGGTCTTGCGGATGAACATCTCGGCCTCGGGCGTCCCACTGATGATCTTTTCCGCTTTCTGCACCATCCCGTCCACGGCCTGGATAGACATGCCCGAGGCGGCGTGGTAATCAAAAACTATGTCGCCTTCGTCCCATTCCGGCAGGAAGCCGGTGGGGATAGTGGTGAAAACAAAAATTCCCGCGGCCGTCAGCAGCGCTATGGTGGCGGCCACGGTTTTGCGCCGGTCAAGCGCGAGGGTTATAAACCGCAGATAGAACTTTTTAAGCCAGGTGAAAACACGCCGCTCTTTTTCCTCTACGGCCGGGCCTGGGCGCAGTTCCACGAAATAATAGATAAGCACCGGCAGCACCGTGACGGCCATGACCAGCGAGATCATGATAGTGGTGGCCAGCGTGACGGCGAGCGGCCTGAAGAAAAGCCCCGGCGTCCCGCTCAGCAGGTTAAGCGGCACGAACACCACAATGCTTACCACCGTGGCCCAGACCGTTATCGGCACAATGTAGCTCATCGACTCCGCCAGCGGCTCCGGCGATCTGTCCGCCCTGAACCGGACGTAGTTCTCGGTCACCACTATGGCATTGTCGGCTATTATCCCCAGCGCGGCCGACAGCCCGCCCAGCGTCATAATGTTCACGGTCATGCCCATAACTTTAAGCGCCAGGAATTCCGTCACCAGCACCAGCGGCACTATGATCATTATCGGCAGGGAATAGCGGATACGCACCATCACGTAATAAATTATCGCGAGTATTATCAGTATGCCGATGATGATATCCGTAAGTATCCCGGTTATGGACCCGCGCACGAAATCCGACAGGTCCCATTTCACGAAATGCAGCCGGCCGCCGCTTTCCTTCTCCAGCGCGGCGAAGCGGGCGTCCAGGTCCCGGCCCAGCGTCAGGCCGTCCGCCTCGTTCTGTTTGAGCACGTCTATAAAAAGGCCTTTGTGCCCGTTCACGCTCACCAGCCGGCGCACCTCGGCCCGGCCCTCGGAAACTTCAGCTACGTCCTTCAGCCGCACAGGGGCGCCCATGCGGCTGGCCACCACCACTTCACCTATACCGGCGGGCCCCTCAAGGCGGCTGCCGCCCACGGAAAACATGGTCTGGCCTTTATCAGTGACCGTGCCTATAAAAGAAATATTGTTCACGTCGGCCACGGCCGTCTCTATGGCCGCCGCATCAAGATTATAGGAAGCAAGTTTTTTGGGGTCCAGCTTCACCCAGATCTCCGGCTCTTCGCCGCCCGCCACGTCCAGCCGCGCCACACCCTCGGCCCCTATAAGCCGCGGCACCGCCGAGTAGCGCACCGTGCTGTAAAGCTCTTTCAGCGTCAGCGTGTCCGACCACACGCCGTATTCCGACATCGGGTAGGCGCTGGTGGTCATACGCGTAACGTCTATGGACGCGCTGGCCGGCAGCAGCACGCGGGCCTGGTCCAGGCGCGACTGCACATACTGCTGGGCCCGGTTAAGGTCCGTGCCCCATTTAAGAAATATATCAATGGTGGACGCCCCCCGCTCCGTGACCGAGCGTACCTCCAGCACGCCGGGTACCGTTTTCAGTGCCTCCTCAAGCGGCCGGGTGACGTTTATCTCCGTAGTTTCAAGCGAAGCGAAGCCGATGTCGGCTATCACCTGGAAGCGCGGGAACTCGCTGTTGGGGAACACGTCCTTCGGCAGCAGGCGGTACATATAGAGGCCGCCCGCGAATAAGAGCGCCGCGGTAAAAACAATGGCGACGCGGTTCGAGTCCAGCCAGTTCACGAAACGTTTCATTTCTTCTCCCCGGAGAGCAGGTAAGCCAGCTCTGTCTTTTTATCAAGGTAGCGGCCCAGGGCATCGCGCGACTGCTGTTTGGCGTCCAG
This sequence comes from bacterium, assembly GCA_021811315.1. Lineage (GTDB taxonomy): Bacteria > Elusimicrobiota > Elusimicrobia > Elusimicrobiales > UBA9959 > UBA9959. The sequence goes on along the minus strand of JAJZPF010000024.1, from coordinate 21,932 downwards.
GTACTCGGAAAACACGCTAAGTAGGTCGGTCTCTTTTATCTTGCCCTGGCGGTAATATGTCTTGGCCGTCTCAAGGTTGCCGCCCGCGCTTAAAAAATTCCCGCGCAAAGCGGCGTAAGCCGCCGCTTCGCTTTTAATTTCAGCCGACAGCCGTTCCAGCGCAAGCGAGAGCAGCCTTTTACTCTCCCCCTCGGTTTGTACGCGCGCGCGGTAAGTTTCCATGGCGGCGTTCTTGGCCCCGGCCTTGGCGCCCCAGTCAAAGACGTCCAGGCTTACGGCCAGGTACAGCCGGTAGTTTTCCGTAGCCGGGTCTATGGGGCGGATATTGCGCGCCAGGCCTAGCTGCAGCGCCGGGGCGTAGATAAAGCCGGCACGGCGCCGGGCCTCGTAAGCCGTTGCGGTATCGAGCCCGGCCAGCAGGTCGGAAAGGCTCTGCCCCTGGCTCTCCGCCGGCGCGGCGGCCTCCTCCTGAATGGCGGGCAGCCCGCTGCCGGCGGGGGCCCCGTCAAAAACCAGGTCCTCAGCTTTAAGCCGCGTTCCCGTCGCCGAAGACAGCGAGCCGATAACTCCGGCTATCCCGGTATCTACCGCCGCGGCCGCAACTTCCAGCGACTTAAGCTGCATCTCCGCCCTTGCCCGGTCGAGTTTAAGGTCCAGGCCCGAGCTTTCCAGCTTTTCAATATCCTCTATGTGCGAGTCGAAATACTTCAGCGCCTCGGCGTAATCGGCTTTTTTACCTAGCAGGGTATAAAGGCTGTAATACTCCTGTGTTACGCTTCGTATAATGTCTTTCTCGGCCAGCTGCCCGCTCAGGCGGCTCCTTTCAAGGTCGAGCCGCTCCAGTTCCGCTCCCGCCAGTGTTCTGCGCAGGTCCAGGGAAAACTGCACCCCGGCCTGGCCCATCAAGCCGTCGGGCAGCCCCGCGGCGGCCTGATAGCTGTTATAAGCCGCTTCCCCCGAGGCCGAAAGAGACGGCAGCAGGGAGGCCTGGGCGCTTTTATAGGTTTGCGCCGAGGCCCGGGTAAGGCCGATGGAAGCTTTAAGCGCGCGGCTGTTGGCCACCGCCATTTTCACGCAGCCTTCCAGGTCCAGCGCAGAAAGCGCGGCCGGGGCATATAAAAGCCCGCTTACCAGAATTAAGAATTTATTTGTCCGCATAATACCTCGCCTTGATCAGCCTCTTCGTCACTGCCTGCTTCCCGACTTTTAGCCGGCGTTCTGACGCTTTAACCCGGACATATTCCGCAGAAAAGTCGCCGTTATCCTTATGGAATCGGCTACGGGCCTGAAACTGGATTTTTTGTTCCCGTCGATATAAATGGTAGGGATCTCCACCTGAGCCAGGCGCCAGTTCCCCCGCATGGCTTCGGAAAGGATATCTATCTCCGTTTCGTACCTGCCCGCGCGCACAGCCGGGGAGTTCGCCATGGCTTGAGCGCAGGCGCGCGAAAAGCCCCTGAAACCTGACTGCGAATCTATCAGCGCCCTGTTGAGGAAAAGACGGACGAAGCCGTTTATCACATTATTGCCGAGCCGGCTCCGGAGAGGTACTTTTCCTGAAAAACCGCGGTAGCCTATAATAAATTCCCCGCCTTCCTGGAAGGCCCGCCTGAAAGCCGGTATGTCTTCCGGGCGGTGCTGCAGGTCTCCGTCCATGGTCAGCACCAATCCGCAGCCCGGCTGTTCGAGCGCCGCGCGCATACCTGCCAGCAGGGCTGCTCCTTTGCCGAGGTTCTTTTTGAATTTCAGAACGCGCACGTTCCCGGCAGCTTTGGCGGCTTCGTCCAGCCTTATAGCGGTATTGTCGGTCGAACCGTCGTCCACGGCTATGACAAAGTCCGCGTAACGGGCCGCTCCCGCTACGGCCGGGCCGCAGAAGTCCTCTATGTTGTGGCAGGGGATCACCACGCAGACCGACCGTTCGGGCCGGTGATCCTCCGGGGCGGCCCTCACTATTCCGCTGATGTCGAAGTATCCGGGCTTCCGCGCGGCCTTCAGCCCGAAAAGTTCAAGGCCGCCGGAGGTCTTTTCGGGGAGAACGATGAAACCGCCCGGACGCCTGAAAAACTTCTGGAATCTCACGGGGCCGGGCCCCGCGGCAGAATCCGGGCGGCGCGGTTCAACAGAAACTTTGCCCCAGTTAAGCCTGAAAACCGCCTGTTCGAAAACCACTCCATTGTTATAGAAAGCTGTAAAGTCTACCGGCCGCGGGTAGCCGCGGAGATTCGTTTTAAACCAGGCGTAACCGCCGCCGGTGAACGCCGCCTCCAGCCGCGGCCCGCCAGGGTCGCGGGAAGTTTTGAAATACTCGGCCTGCGCGGCGCGCGCCAGCAGCCGTCTCACGCTGCCGGCCTGGCTGCGGTAAAAAGCGGCCGAAGCAAGTTTTTCTTTTTTTTCCCGCGGGGAAAGTCCCAGCTCTATTTCATACTCCTCCGGGTGGAATCTGCGCCCCGGATGCAGGGAATACCAGAGCAGCGAGGGGCGGGTGTCCGCCGGCAGTGAAGCCAGCGTTATTTCCACCAGCGCGGCAACGGCGTTGTGGTCAGGGTGTATCTCGCCGGGAGCCGGAGAAATCAGGACCGTAGGTGCGAAAGCCGCAAGCAGAAGGCGTAGGCGTCGGTGCAGGCCCCCGGCCGTCAGAGCGTCCGTAAGGCCGGAGTCCGGAAAGCCCCAGAATTCGCTTTGCACCCGGCCGAGGACGGCCAGCGCCGCCCCCGCCTCGGCGCGCCGCTCAAGGCCATATCTTTTCTTCGCGGCTGCTGTTATGAAAAGTTTTTTCTTGGCCCGCATATGGGCCAGGTGGTTGCGCTCCCCGTCTGTCAGAAAGATAACTTTTACCGTCGCGCCAGCCCTGCAGCCGTCGCGCATCAATTTGAAAGATGAAAGTAGCTCGTCGTCCGGGTGGGGCGCCAGTATCAATATTTTATCGGCGGCTGTCAGTTTCATTGTGTTTCACCATAGCCGCAGGGCAGCGCGCCGGTTTCGGCTGCGCGGCTCCAGATCAGCAGCGCGTCGCGGCAGGCCGGTCCCGCCCTGAAGCTGTGGGGCCCGGCGTTCAGGGAGACACTCTCTCCGTTGTATTTTTTGCCGTCCAATATTCCGGCCGCCGCCTTGCCTGCGGGGCAGAGCAGCCGGTAAGAAAGCGGCAGCTTTGTTTCAAACTTTGTTCCGCTGAGCACCCTGCCGGCGGCCAGCACCGCCGGGTTACCGCAGACAGGCAGATAATTCCCGGAGAAGAAGCTTAAATCCGCCGGGGTAAACCGCCACGGGTATTTCAGAAAAACAACTGGAGTGGCCTCGCGCGCGGTGTCCTGCGGCACGGTATCGTTTATGGCTCCGGCACGTATACCTTCCACGGCGAAAGTTTCAAGCGCGTAAAAGAAAGGCCTGCGCCAGAAAAGGCTTTCGCCTTTGGCGTCCATCACCGTACCGCCGGTGCCAGGCTGCAGTTTCAACAGAACGCCCAACTCCGCCTGGTAGGCGGCGTTATTGGCCTGGAAGACTTTTTCAGACGCCAGGCGGCCGTAAACCACTCCCGACAGCAGGCAAAGCAAGGCGAACCTGCGCGGCCAGCCCGCCGGGAACACCTTCCACACGCCCCGGACGGCCAGCGCGGCCAGCAGTAAATAAGCCAGGGTTAAAAAAGGGAACATGGTCTGCGCTTCCCGCACGGGATAAAGCGCGAGGACCGCCAGCGAGAAGAAGACCGGGATGAAGAACGCCGTCCGACCCGGACCGGGCCGGCCCTTAAAGCGCTTTACCGCGAAATAGGCGAGTCCGGAAACCAGAACTATCGCTGCCGCGGCCGGGCCCGAGTGCCCATGGCCACCGGAACCGGCGCGAAGGCTGTAAAATACGGCGAAATTAAAAAAATCGGTCAAAGCCCCGGCATGTCCGAAATAAAGGAGCAGGAGGCCGGGAAAGACTATTAAGCCGCCCAGGAACGCGGCCCCGGAGACGGCCGTGAGCCCGGCCGGATAAAGAGCGAACAGCGCCGGAAGGCTTAAGAGCTCCGGCAGCACCGGGAAAGCCAGCGTCTTCAAAGAAACGCAGACATTAAGCCCGTTCAGCAGACCTAACAGTAAAAACCTTTTAACCGAGGGCGGACCTGACGAGAAAAGATACAGTGACAGGAAGAACAGAGTTCCCCAGAGCGGTTCCGGGCGCGCCTGTGCTGCCATGAACGGAAGCAGGGCGCCTCCCAGCAGGGCCGCGGCGAGATACTGCTCCCTGTCCTTAAAAATAACAGATCTGGATATCAGGACGAGCAGCAGTAAAAGCGCCGCCAGCAGCGGGAACGACAGGCGCCGTATCTTTACCGGGAAATCAGGGGAAGGTTTAATCCCCAGCATGCGGATTTCAAGCCCGGTCAGGAACTGATAGGCGGGAACATGATTGTCGAAATAATCCCTGTAGGGCAGGCCGCCCCTGGAAGCTTCAAAAGACGTATGGATGTGCTGCAGCTCGTCGTTGCGGTACGCCGCCCTGCCGCCGAGGAACCAGAAGAACAGGCAAAGCCCGGCGAAGGCCGCCGCGTAATACGCGGGGCTGAAGCCAGCCTTTTCCGGCTGTTTCCCGGAGTCGTGTGGTTTAGCCATTTGCTTTTTTAAGCTCCTTTTTCCTCGATATGAATAGAGCCGCGCCATAAGCCAGCGCCCAGGCGGCCAGTGCGCAGAGCAAAGCCAACAGGAGCCCGCCCAGCAGGTACTGCGGCACCGCCTCGGCCGCCGCGCGCAGGCCGCCGGCCTTGAAAAAATATTCAGCCCGCACCGGCCTCCCCGTAACCACACCGCCCAGCGTTACACTGGCATAAACGATGAATGGAATAAACGGAGGAAGACTTATATTGCTGGCGGCCCCGGCGATAAGCCTGTTAAGCCTTAAAAGAGAAGCGGCCAGCAGGGCCAGCACAAGCTGGAAACCCCAGAACGGCGCAATGCCGAAAAACACCCCCAGCGCCGCGGCGGAGGCCGCCCTTGCCGGAGAATCAAGCGATTCCACGGCCAGGCGGTTAAAAACCTCTTTCCAATGTTCAGCACGCAATAGTTTCATAAACAAATCCGCAGTCGACCGGTCCGGATTGAGCGCGTCGAAAAAAACACAAATACGACCGACAGCCTTAAAACCTGTACTTCAGGGAAGCACCGGAGGCGCCTTCCGGTGACAGGTACGGCGCAAAACTTACAGCCGGGGGGGTGGCGGCCGTAAAGGAGCGCCTGGCTGATGTGCGCCCGCCGGAAGCGATAACCTTTCCCAGCCCGTAGCCGATAGCTATCCCCAGCGGGTAGTCGCTTGCCCAGTGCACGCCGTTGTTCATCATCTGGAAACACAGCCCGCCCAGGAGCGTGTAGCCGACGGGTTTAATATACTGGTTGTCAGGGTAATTCTCGGCCATAATAGTAACCGTCATAACCCCGGTAGCCAGGTGCCCCGAGGGAAAGGCGTCATAGCGCGTCCGGTTCGCGATATAATTCTTAACCCCCGGGAACATGCGCCAGACCCCGCGCGGAGCCGTGGCGGATGAGGGGGTTTCGCGCCCGGTAATATTTTTTAAGACTTCCGTAATAAGCCCCGTGGCTATCAGGCCCTCGGCCAGCTGGTTGCCGGTCTGGGAGGCTCGCCAGTCGTCTTTTACCCAGCCGCGGGTCTTAAAATAACCGAACAAGCCGATATTGATCCAGCCGTCTCCGACAAAATACAGGGCCGAACCAAGGTCACTGGGACCGCGGAGAAGTGAAACCCCGCCGAGCTTAATATAGGTCTTTGTTTTATCCTTACTTGAAATATTAAGGTTCTTTCCGGCATGCCGGGCATTATTATAAAGTTTTTGATCGTATTCTATTAGGATAATCGTTGACGCGCCTATGGCCGCCAGCCAAGGCAGGTTTTCTTTCTTGAAACCTTCTGTCACAAAACCGCCGATATCAGAAGGCGCCGCCCCCATAGTACGCCAAAAACCCGGCTTAGCGTAGGTGAGGGATCCGTCTTTAAGCGTATAAGTCCGCGAAGACGTTTCCTGCGCCCGAAGTCCCTGGGCGCAGAAACCGGATAGCAGAAGTAACGATATTGTTACGTTTTTCATCTTGGCACTTTCCCGCCGCTAGTATTTCCTCTCCGATTAAAATGGCATAGCTGCCCTAGAATTTATAGGCAAGCCCAAGCCCTCCCGGCGAAGGCAGTAAAGTTAACGTTGCGTCCTTCCCGTAGCCGCCCGCTATGTCCCGGCCTACCAGCGTGCCTATAGCCGCCCCGGCCAGCACATCTGACGCCCAATGTTTGTCGCCGTAAATACGCTGCGCCGCCACGCCCGAGGCCAGCGTGTAGCACAGCGCTTTTACCCATCCGGAATCGGCGCGCGCCGCGAAAACAGAAGCCACGGAGAAAGCGCTGACGGTGTGGCCGGAGGGGAAGGAGGTGCCGGAGCTTTTCATATTGAACGGAGAGAATTTCCCCTTCCCATCCCCCGTATAGGGCCGTGAGCGCCCGACGGTGTATTTTATGAACGTGCCGGCGGCGTTGGCGGCGATAAAAGATTCCGCCGCCAGCACGGCCGTGTCCTGCATATAGCCGTCCCCCGCAAGTTTGCCGGCCCCGCCGTAGACCAGCAGGAAAGCCGCCTCATAGCCGCCGTTGCCGAATTTTTCCAGCGTATTGAACACGCCGTCGGCCGAGGAGGACTTATTCTTCGAGGCCAGCCGGCGTATCTGCCCGTCCTGCGAATAGGCCAGCAGGTCGGCGGCTGCTATAGCCCCGGCCAGCCCCGCTCCGCCCCGGAACAGGCGGAGCGGCGCGGTAAAGACCCGCCCGGTTTCCTTCAGGGAGTCGCCGGGGAAGGTCTTCAACGCCTGCGCCGCCGCGGGAGAAACGAACAACAGCGGCAACAGGGCTGGGAGGACAAATAATAAACTTCTTTTCATTAACGCCCGCCTTCCTTTGCTTCAGAGCCTTCTTCCTTCTCCTCCGGGCCGGCTTCTTCGTCCTCGGGCAGGAGTTTCCCGGTTACAGCGTCAATTTTAACCTCGCGGCTTTTCCCGGCGGCCGTAATTTCAAAAGACCAGACTTTTTTCCCGTTTTCATTATTCAGCTCCGAGTCTTTGACAACGCCGCCCTTTACGCTTTCCAGCGCGGTTTTCTGCGCGGCCCCGCGGCTTATAAGTTTTGCTTTAGCTTCGGCCTTGTCTTTTGTTTTCTCCTCTTTCTCTTCTTTTTTAGTCTCGGTACTATCCTGTACTATTAATCCGCTTTTCGCGTCTACCCAGATCTCCCGGATGACTGCGCCTGAGGAGATATCAAAAGACCAGACCTCTTTACCCTCCTCTTTTTCCAGCTCCGCGTCCTTAACAATTCCGCCCTTTACCAGGTCCAGCGCGGTTTTCTGCGCTGCCTCGCGGCTTATGGTTTTCCCGCCCGCAGCGAATACCGGGGCCAGCAGAACCGCGACCGAAAGCATCGTTATAATAAGTTTCATATTTCCTCCATTACCGATAAGTTATGACTGCGGAGCGCGACGCTGATGTCTTGTTTATTTTCAGAGCGTTGTTCTTACTTTGCCGTTTCCAACTCGTCCACAAAATCAGCCGCCTTCGCGCCCTGGCTCGCGCGGGCTGCCGGCTCTGCGGGAGTGCCGAACTCTCCGGCAAGAGCGTCTCCGTCAACCACTAGTTTGGCGTGGTGGGTAAAACCGGGGCGCAATACTGCCCAAAGCGCGACCAGCGAGCGGGCGCGCCGCTCGATGAGCGAGCGGTCATAGGGGCCCGGCTGCCTGGCCCGCAGGACGATATCCATGGCGAGATAGTCGAACCAGACGAGGCGCGCCGTAAGGATCTCGGCGGGCGGCTCCAGTTCAAGCGCGACGAGCATCAGCTGGTTGGCGGCCAGCGCGCCGGACGGCGACGCTCCGCGCGTGCAAAGTTCCTTCGCGCGGCCGAGCAGGTCGTCCGCCAGTGCCAGATCCATAGCGGCGCGACCGCCGGCTTCCGCGGGGGCGGGAAAGCGCAGCAGGGCGGCTTCGGACGCGGACATGAATTTGAGCACATCCGCTTTTTTACCGGTCGAGCAGGCATCAGCCAGATCTTCCGCCGCTTCCCCCAGGCTGAGCGGGGCAGGCGCCCCCGCGAAGGCCGGAGCCATGCCGAATATCAGAGAGAACACCGCAAGTGTGATTTTCATTTAATCCTCCTATCGCAATTTTAAAATCTATAAGCTACCTGCGCGCCGTTTGGGTAAGGCAGCAGAGTAATATCGGCCGGGGGCGCGTTCCTGTTCTTCGACGCTATCCAGTTGCCGATGGACCAGCCGATAGCGCCGCCCAGTATTACTTCGGAAAGATAATGTTTATCATCATACACACGTGAATGGGCCACACCCAAAGCCATACCGTAAACCAGAGGCGTGTGCCAATAGCCGAAGGTGCTCCGCAGATCCACATCCAGTACCGAGGCCAGGGCGAAAGCCGCCGAAGTGTGCCCGGACGGGAAAGAATACCTGTGGAAAGTAAACGGTTTGAATTTACTGGCGTCCTCATGGCGGCTGGGCAGCGCCCGGCCGGTCAGATAGTTAAGCGCCGGATTTATCATCAGCGCGGCGATAACGCTTGCCTCGGTGGCGTCCGCCGCGATCTTACGCATGGTCATGCTGCCAAAAGCCATCCCGCCCAGATAAAAACCGGAAATTATAGGAACCTGGTAAGTGGAATCCCCGAAATGGGTGGAGGCAAAACTCAAGTTCCGCCAGGTATCGGCGCGGTGTGTTTCGTTGAAATCCCGTATGTTCTCGTCATAAACCAGCGCCACCCCGGTGGCGGCCAGCACCCCGCCCGCCAGATACCATTGACCCTTCCTCCAGGTCCCCGGCTTTTTAGGTAATTCCTTAAGGTCTCCCCAGAAACGTTTGGCGTAGCCTACGGGGTCCGGCAGCGGCCTTTCAGCACAGAAAGCCGGCCTGGCGCCCTGGGCCAGCAATCCGGCGGATATTGCCGCACATACCGTTCTAAGAAGTCTTTTCCTGGTCTCGGGGCTCATATTGCCTCCTGCTGCTTCACTTTGGTGCGCCATGCTTTTCTTAGCGCATTTATCGCTTCCGCTTTATCGGCCTGCTGCAAGTCTACATTGGCGGCCTTGCTGCCGCCTTTCCGCGACATTACATTTATGTAATCCGGCGCTCCCGCAGCCAAAGAGCCAGGAGCACTATTCGGAAATAAAATCCGGAATCCGCGTTCGAAGAGCCGGACCTTAAGGCCTTTAGCCCTTTTAAAAGCTCTTCCTGGCGGAAAAGGCCGGTATCCCGAAGCATGGGGCCTTCCAGCGCTTCCCGGCAGATGTCGTTGGAGGCGGAGCGCATCCAGTTGTTGCAGCGCAGGACGAAGCCGTGTTTGCGCCGGGTCAGGATCTCTTTGGGCAGCAGCCCGGCCGCGGCTTTGCGCAGCAGGTATTTGCCGCGGAAGAAGCGGACCTTGAGCCCGGGGGGCAAGCGGAACATGAACTCCACCAGCCGCTGGTCCAGCAGCGGCACGCGCGCCTCAAGCGAGGCCCACATAGTGGTTTTATCCACTTTCATCAGCAGCTGGTCCGCCATAGAGGTCTGGAGGTCAAAAGCCAGAAGCCCGTTCAGCCCTTTAAGCCCTTCGAACCTGCGAAGCCACTCCTGTTCCCCGGCGGCGCAAGCCTGCGGGGTCATAACGTTCATGGCCACTTTCAGGCGCGGCCCCGTTTCGGCCGCGGCCCAGTCGGCGGGCCCCTTGAGCGGCACCGCGCGGAAATACGCGCCGCTCCCCAGGCGCCGGGCCAGCGGCGCCGCGGGGCCCTGCAGCCAGGACGGCAGACTTTCCAGGACTTCGGTTACATAGGCCGCCTTATGGCGGCCGTAACCCGCAAAAACCTCGTCGCCGCCCTCGCCGGTCAGCACCACCTTCACGCTCTTGCCGGCCCGTTCCGCAAGATACCAGGTAGGCAGAATCGCGGCGTCGGCGACCGGCTCATCCATGCAGTTCACCAGCGCGCCGATATCGTCGAGTATGCCGGCGGGCAGGCGCAGCGTCTCGTGGCGGGTGCCGAGAAAGCGGCTGACGGACTCCGCGTAGCGCGTTTCGTCCACGCTCTCCACGCCGTCGAATCCTATGGAATAGCTCCGCACCGGCCCGGCGGCGGCGCGTCCCATAAGGGCGGTCACAAGGCTTGAATCGAGACCGCCGGAAAGGAAGACCCCGACCGGCACGTCGCTCGCCATCTGGTCGCGTACGGCGCGCCCGAGCAGGGGGCGCAGTTCTTCCAGCGCTTCCGCTTCGGTAATGTCCGCGCGGACTTCGCTTTCTCCCGGCAGGCGCCAGTAGGGGATAGTAATTGAACTTCCGCCCTGTTTCACGGTCATCCAGCAGCCCGCCGGGAATTTTTCGATACCCTCTATAAGCGTGGCGGGAGCGTGGACATAGCCATAGGCCAGGTAATCCTGCACGGCGGCCGGGGAAAGCCGGCGCTCTACGCCGGCGGCCAGGAGCGCCCGCAGCTCCGAGGCGAAATACAGGGCGCCGCCGCTGCGGCAGAAGTAGAGGGGTTTAATGCCGAGAGGGTCCCTGGCCAGGGTCAGCGAAAGCGCTTTAGCGTCCCAGACCGCGCAGGCGAACATCCCGTTCAGGTCGCGGAAGAAATCCGTGCCGCGCAGCGAAAACCCGGCCAGCAGCGTCTCGGTGTCGGAGCTGCCGCGGAACCGCCAGCCGGCGGCTTCCAGCGGCCCCCGCAGTTCCCGGTGATTGTAGATCTCGCCGTTGAAGACGATGGTAAAGCGTCCGTCGGGGGACGACATCGGCTGGTGACCGCCCTTGAGGTCCAGTATCGAAAGGCGCTGGAAAGCCAGGCCGGCCGGGCCGTCCGCAAAGCAGCCTGAGTCATCAGGCCCGCGATGCACAAGGGCCGCGTGCATGGCTAAAAGCTTTTTCCGGGGGCATGGGCGTCCGCCTGTCTCTAAAATTCCGGCAATGCCGCACATAAGTTAGTCCCTATAAACAAACATCTTCCCTTCCGGCACGGTCAACCGGTTTTGGGGTGTTTAAAGTATACGGGGCAGCCCTTGCGGCAGCCTTTCATACGGATTACAGTTTTGTAATATTAAAAAAGTAAACCGCCCCGGAAGGGCGGCCTATAGTGCCGGTGATTCGTGACCGCGTTCAGGCGGCAGGGATACGCAAAGTAAAAACTGAGCCTTCTCCCGGCTTTGAATCGACAGAAGCGATTCCGCCATGGGCCAGCGCCACGGCCCGGACCAGGCTCAGGCCCAGGCCGAGGCCTTTTTCATGGCGGCTGGATTCGCCCCGGTAGAGGCGGTCCCAGATATGAGGGAGGTCCGAAGCGGGGATACCGGGACCTTTGTCCGAAACGCGGAATACCGCCGCGCGGTTTTCCACGGCCAGCGAGACCAGGATGGCGGCGCCAGCCGGCGAGTACTTTACGGCGTTATCCGCCAGGTTGCCCAGCGCCTGGCGCAGCCGGGCGCGGTCGCAGGAGATCTCGATATCGGCTTCTACCTTAACCGAGACTGTAACGCCTTTGGCTTCGGCGGCGTAAGCATAAAGCTCCCCCACTTCCGCCGCCAGGCCGGAGAGGCGCACGGTTTCGCGATTCAGCGTCATCACCCCGGTCTCGGCTTCGGAAATCTCCATAAGCGCGTTGAGCAGGGCGATGACCCGCTCCGTTTCCTCAAGGCAGTCGGAAAGGGCCTCCCCGCGGCTTTCCGCGGAAGTCTTTTCAGTAAGCGCCGTTTCGGCCACGGCCCGCAGGCGGGTCATAGGGGTGCGCAGGTCGTGCGCCACGTTGTCGAGGGCCTCGCGCATGCCCGCGACCAGCGCCGAGATCCTGTCGAGCATGCTGTTGAACAGGGCCCCGGCCTGGTCTAGTTCGTCGCCGGTGCCGCGCAGCGGGACGCGGGAGGCGAGGTTGCCGGCGGCTATAGCTTTAACGGTCTCGACGAGGCGGCGCAGGGGGCTGAGGGCGCGGTTGGTAAGGAAGGCCCCGCCCACAAGAGCAAGCAGGATCGCCGGAAGGATGACGATAAGGGCTATGTCCCGGAAATTTTCGAGGAAATCTTCCCGCCAGGCCGTATCCTTGCCCACCTGCAGTACCGCGCCGTCAGGCAGGCGCCCGGAAAGGAGCTCAAGAACATCTTCTTCCCCGCCGGCCTTGATAAAATCCCAGCGCTGCTCCTCGCCGGGGCCGGGCAGGCCCGCCGGGGAAGCGGCGAAGTCGCCGTAGCCGCCCGCGCCGGAAAGGAAAGCCTCTTCGCCGTTCTTCGCGAGTACCCTTACGTAGAACGGGACGCTGCCGCCGGCGATGGGCCGGGTTTCCTCCTTGAAATTCTTCAAGCCGCCGGCGCGGTAATACTGGGCAAGTTCCTGGAACTCCGTCACGATGTCGCCGCGGTCCCGCTGCTTGAGCGAAGAGGCGAGCAGGAGATAGGCCAGTCCCATTACGCAGAAACTGCCGGCCAGGAAAAAGCCCGCGTACCACGCGGCCAGCCTGAAGCCCGTGGTTTTGGAATAATGCCCTAAAGATTTATTGAGTTTTGAAAACATAGCCTACGCCCCGTATGGTCTGTATCAGGCTTTTCTTGAAAGGCTTGTCCAGCTTCTCCCGCAGGCGGCAGACCAGCACGTCCACCACGTTGGTCTGCGGGTCGAAGTCGAAACCCCAAACGTTCTCCAGTATCATAGTCTTTGAAACCGGGCGGCCGGGATTGCGCATAAGGTATTCAAGCAGGGCGAACTCGCGCGGCTGTAATTCTATCTTTATCCCCTGGCGCGTCACTTCCCGGCGCGGCAGGTCCATTGAAACTCCTTCCACTTTAAGCACAGAGGGCTCTGCGGCTTCCCCGGCGGAGCGGCGTATCAGCGCGTTCACGCGCGCGAGCAGTTCGGAAAAAGAAAAAGGCTTTACAAGGTAATCGTCCCCGCCCGCCTGCAGGCCGCGCACCTTGTCGTTCACGGTACTTTTCGCGCTGAGTATTATTACCGGAACGCGCGAGCCTCGTCCGCGCATTTGTTCAACGAGGCTCAAACCGTCCAATTTAGGCAGCATGATATCCACGACGGCGGCGGCGTAGTCCGCGCCGAGCGCCTTGGCAAGGCCGTCATCCCCGTCAAAGGCGCAGTCCACCGTAAAACCGGCCTGTTTAAGCCCGCCCGCTATGAACGAGGATATTTTCTTATCGTCTTCCACAACCAAAATTTTCATTTATTTTTTAAGCGTTCCCTTATTATAGCAATCCTTTAGGAAAGCCTTGTTTATCGCTCTTGTCTTGAGCGCCTGTTTAGACTCCTGATTTCAGCGACCAGTTATATTTTTTTAACTAATAATTCTTCCGTATACCTGCCATTGCGCGGAGTAACCGCTTTACAACTTCAGCGCTTCAGTTTCCCAATTAGATTTACGAAACTCTTATTAGCTTTTGAAAACGTCCCCTCATACTTTTTATAAATCCTATCCCATACTTCCAGAGTAAATTTATCCTTGCCCTCTTTATCGATATATCTTCGCACCTCATTATAAAGTAGTCCTTGCGCTATCCTAAGTTTCAAAGCGAAATCCTTCTCCGCATCCAGCACTTTTTTATATTCCATAACTAATCCTCCGATATCTCTCCCCTAAACGCTCCAACCAAGCAGCTACAGGGCTTATACTAATTATGCATTTATATCACCGTATGCCTGCCGCCTTCAGGAGATAATCGACTTTTTCGTAAGCATCGCGCTGGAGGATATCGCGCTGTTCGCCGGGGGGTAGTTCCTCAAAGTCAGCCGCCATTTTGGGGCCTATGTGCTTTTCGGAGGAGAACTTCTCCGATATTTTAAGGAAACCTTCCCTGACCAGCTTATTGGATGCGTGTTTTTTTATCTCCGCCGCCAGCGCAGCAAGGCCGCCGGGGTAATTGTTGAAGCAGTAATATATATCCCATGCGTCTTTTGCTTTCAGACGGCTGTGCAAAGCCATACCTTTCATAACCAGGAACGGCACAGTGGAGGCGACCTTTACCATTACACTGTCTTTGCCGCCATCCGGCAACTCGCCCTCCACTTTGACCTCCGTGAACATTGTAAAAGCGAGATCGCAGGCGCGGGCCTTCCTGGCCTTTATGTCCTGCACATTCTGATGACGCCGTGCTTGGGGGGAACCGCCGTATTCCCCGGACAAAAAGTCCACTTCAACTGAAAAAGCCTGTCCTTCCATTTTTATCGCCCGCCTGAACACATAAGGGGGCTGCTCATCCGGGAAATAGCCGCGCCCGAGAAGCAGCTTCCCTATCTTCGCATAGGCTTCGCTTGTTATGGCTTTATGGTCCAGGGCCAGGTCGACGTCCGTACTGCCCACGTGCGCACCCGGGCCCAAAAGCAGCGGAGGAACCCAGCCGCCTATCAGTACAATGCCGTCATGATATTCGCCCAGAAGATGCGACAGCTCTATCAGGACGCTTTTGGCGGCCCTCACCATGACCTCGTTATAGTCTTTCCTGCTTACCATAATGGCTTTATCACATTCTCAAGGATTTCGGCCGCGGCTTCCGCGCCTCTTCCTTTATAGCCGGCCAGGTCCAGATAGGTCTGCACCGCGCCGGCTACAGTGCCGCCGTTCATCTTCCCGGCGTCATAAAACATGCCGGCATCGTACGGGAGCATAAGCAACAGGTTTCCCCCGCTTTCCACCTCTTTGATACCGGCGGCGGCAAACAGCTCCGCACGGAATTCACCGACGTACGCCATAGCACGCTGATATCTTACGGCCGGCCAGAAGCGGGCCGCCGCGGAAAAACCGGCAAGGGCAAAGCGTATTCCGTTCTTTGCGCAAAGTTCTTCCAAAGCGGCCTCGGTCTCGGCAAGGCTTTTAACGCTGTAACACTCTTTGAGCGTATTTTTCCGGAAGTCATAATTCTGCGCCCATTGGGAAAGCACCGCCGCCGGATCGGAGAGCCGCAAACCAGGCGCGGAGGTATCCAGCCATTCCCTTTCAGCCAGGGCGTTTTTGACATTGGCGATCTGCCCCAGGCTTACGCCCGCTTCCCCGGCCAATTCCGCCATTCTCCATGGTTTTTTGGACGCCGACAGAAGTACCCGCAATACGCGTTCAGCCTTAGGCGAATATAGTTTACGCAGGTCCCTTTTAACGGTAAAAGCGTTGTGATTGCCTTTACGCTCTATGTAAATACCGCCAAAAGAGAGGCGGCAATTCCCGCTGAAATCCATGTAGCCGGCATTATTTTCCGCCAACACTTCCCCGGCCTCGACGGAGATGTACGGAGCCATGAATATCCCGTATATCTCAGGATGGCTGTCACTGTATTTATTAAGCTGATACGCGGCCTCCCTGGCGTATTTTGGTTGTCCAAGACTCTTAACCTCAATAACGCAGGTCAAGAGTTTCCCCTTGTATTTCAACTTCAGTAAAATATCAGCCCCTCCTGCGGGCTGGCCTTTTATAGAAACCAGTTCAATAAAAGGAATAGCAGCGAGAGTCTCTTTTAAAATATCTTTTGACCTGCCCAAAGAAGCACTTTCATTGTTTGTCATAGTTTCAGCATTTGCTGAAATATATTATATAGGTGAAATTACGAGTTATCAAGCCCCGCTCAACCCAACAGAAGAATCTCCTGTTCCAGGCCGGAATTGCAGACATTCATCTGCTCAATAATACGAAGCGCGTCCGGGTCTTTTGTCGCGCGCAAGCGGCGCAAGACGGCTTCAGAGTCTATAAGCAATTCGCGCTTGCCGTATTTTTTAAACAGGTCTTCGATATTAGCAGGGATATGCAGTTTGACCCTGGAGCCACAGACTTCCTTAAGACGTAAATATTCGTCCATCCCTACCGGGTCATAGTCTCCGCAATGCAGAAAGCTGCATTCGGACATTTCCGCGGAAGCGAACCAGGCCAGCATTCTGCCGGACATCTTCCCACCGGCATAGACGGCGGCGTCGGCGGCGATCTTCATTTTTTCAAAACATAAAAATGGCTCAAGGTTTTCAACAATAGCCAGCGTTCCGCCGCAGCCCCAGAAGGGCGGTTCCTTAAGCAGGAATGCCGCCACACCGTATTTCCCGGTTAATGACGATGCAGGCAGCGCCTCCCCCTTCCTTTCAAATACCATATTGTTAAAAGCTCTGACTAAAACCGGTTCAGCGACCGTAGTCCCGGCTGCTTTTGCATCCCGGTAGTAGCTCACGGCCGTGGCGCGGGGCGTATCTCCATCCGGTGCTATATTCAAACCCGAAGGAAAAAGCTGCGCGGCAAACGCCTTCAGCACGGACTTGTTGCGCACCGCAACTCTGGCGCCGGCGCCGGAGCGTTCTTCCTGCAGAATGCCGGCGGCGAACTGCGGGCCTAAAGCGGCCCGGGCGGAGGCGGAGAACAGGGACAGCGGGGCGGAGCCCTCCGTTAAAAGCGTGCCGAGCAGTTTAGCCAGGGCGGGCCGCTTCATGGCGCCGCCTTTTCAGCCGTCCTGTGACAGCGCACGCGGGAGTTGCCGTCCAGGGAGACGCGGCCGTTCTCTTCGCGGACGAAGTAAACGTACTCCGCCGCATCCAGCGCGTCGGGGCTGGCCAGCACGGGCACGAAGTTCAGGCTGCCCGCCGTCTTCATTATGGCCAGCAGGTTGGCGCGGTCCAGGCTGGAAGCCTCGTCCAGGTAGAACGGCAGCACCACCTTGTCGCTGTCCAGCAGGCCGCGCAATAAAAGAAGGTTTATCAGCACTTTTATCGTGATGGTAGTTCCGTTGGATTCTATCCTGTCCAGGTCGGGATAGCGGCGGGTTTCGCCGCCGGGCCGCGTAATTTCAAAATGCAGGTCGAAAAGGTCCTGTAGTTTTATTTGCGGGTACTTGCCCAGCAGTGCGCCCAGTTCCTCCAGCGCCTTGTCCGCGCCGGACAGGTCGGCGAAGAGCGGGGTTTCATCCGCGTCTATCAAAGCCTTCAAACGCTCGTCCCACTCCCTGCGGGTTTCGGCGTTAAGGCGCACCTGGTCGAGATTAGAGATATCCACCTCGGCGAGTTTGCGGTTGAGGTCGGAAACTTTTGTTTTGAGCGTGTCCAAATCTCGCTTGAGGCCTTTAAAGGCGTTTTTCAGGCTGACGGCAAGGCTGGTCCAGGCCTCCTGCGCCAGTTTTTCTTTTTCCGGCAGCGCTTCCAGCTGCTGGCGGAGCTTGGTTATGGTTTCTTCCTCGGTAACGGCTTTAAAGGCCGAATAAGTAGCCGCTTCTATCCGCGCCAGGTAATCCTGCGCCTGGGCGTCTTCCCGCTCTTCCCGCGCGAAGCCGTCACGATACAAGGCAAGCAACTCCTCAAAATCTTCAGGTACATATTGCGCAGTCGCGGGCGGTGTCGCCGGCCAGCCCTCCGGCAGCGCCGGGAGCCCCTGCCTTTGTTTCAGCAGGTTCCGCCGCTGGCGGTCCGCCTCCTCGCCCCTGCGCCCGAGCGCGTCGGCTTCCACGCGCAGCCGCTCTCTTTCGTTTTCCAACCGGTTCTGCTCACTGCGTATTTTGGCCGCTTCCTTTTCCAGCCCGGCCGCCTGCTCTCGCCACTGCGGAGCCTGCACTGCCTTTAAGCTGAAAGTTTCAGACTCAAGAAGTTCCCGGTCTATAGAGTCAGCCTCTTCTTGTTTTTGAACCTTGAGCTTTTTCAGCTCCGCGGTTCTTTCAATATTCTTTAAGATCTCCCCGTCTTTAGCGAGTTGCCTTTCGAGAATTTCGATTTCGGTTTTAAGCGCTTCGGGGTTAGTAAACGAAGCAAAATCCGCGCCGTGAAGGGCCGTCAGGTTTACGCTTAAGCCGGCCGCGTTAAACTGCCCGCCCTTAATGTTCTCGTGCAGCCGGGTCAGTTCTTTCAGCGCAGCCGCCTCGTCTTTGACCATTATGCCGTCTTTAGAGAACGGCAGACCCAGTAGTTCCGGGTTAAGGATTTTAAAAACAGCTTCGGACTTCTCGGCTCCGAACTTCTCTTTCAGGCGCGAAGCCGCGTTGCCGGCGGAATTCTTAAACCTCTCGCGCGCTTTTTCCAGATCCAGTCCCGCCCTGTCCAGCCGCGCCTTCACGCGCCCGGCAGGCTCCTCGCCGGCGTCGCGCAGCTGGAAAGCCAGGTTTTCTATTTCCGTCCCCAGTGCCCGCCGGCGCTCCCGCTTCCAGTCCTCCACAAAATCCGCGAAACGGAGCCGCCCTTGTTCCACATCGGCCAGCGCGTCGTTAACCCGGCTCAGGGCGGAGGCGGCTTTTATCTGCAGCTCCAGGCCCGCCTCAATAGCGTGGCGCACGCCCGCCTGCTCCCCCTCCAGGGCGCGCTGACGCGCCACAATGTCCGCCGCTTCCCGTTCAAGGCGGTTCTTATTTTTCTCGTAGGCGGCCCCGATGGCGGCCCATAAAGCCGGCAGCCTGCCGCGCAAGCGGCCGCGCTCATCGGCGTGGGCCAAAAACTTTGTTATATCCGGAACCAGGTTTTTAAGCGTGCGCACTTCCTGCGTGCCTCGTTTGATGGCGGCATACTGGCTGGTATAACCGCGTTCAAGGTCTATGGCGCGCACCTGGAATTCGGTGTCGTAGATTTCCAACAAAAGCTCTTTCAACTCCTCCTGTTTCAGGTGCGAAAGGCGCAGCAGGTTGCAGAAAGCGGAGCGGAAACGTTCATAATAATCCCGGTGGCGCAGCGGCACCAGGCCCAGGTTAACGCCATTGTTATCCCCTACGCCTGTAAGCGCCGCCCGCAGCTGCTTAGGCTCCAGTTCGGCGTAGCCTTTGAGCGAGAGTTTCTCCTTGATCTTCTGGAAAGGCAGCGGCCGCCTGTCGCCGTCAATAAAGTCCTCTTCCTCGAACTTGCCGGTCCAGGCAAAACGTTCGTAGTCATGCATCTTAAGCGGCCCAAGGCCGCGCACCCCCAGACATTGTATGCCGGTGGGCGTCATGCACTCAAAGACCACGTAGCTGTACGCGTCCGGGAAGTAATAACGGCGCGTCTGCTCCAAACTGCGCGAGAAGTGCATTTTGCGCTGGTCGTCGATGTACAGGAATTGCAGCAAGGCAATAAGGGAAGTCTTCCCTACATTATTAGGACCGACCAGATGCAGGGAAGAGTCGGTGTCCACGCAGGCATAATCATACTTGCCGCAATGAATGGCTATAAGGCGGGCGAGGCCCTGGCGGGAGATCATATTTTCCCCTCCGCGGCTTCGCTTTCTTTAAAGATCTCTATGCAGAGGTCCAAAAAGCGGTACGCCGGCGCTCTGAAACGAAAGGAATCCGGGCCTTCCATTTTGAGAAAGCCGAAGCGCTCCATGGTGCGCAGGGTCTGGCGCAGCTCTTCCTCGGTTGGCATGCCGGCTTCCAGCATAATATCGCGGTAGCGCTCGCGCCGGAGGTGTTCAAGCTTATCCACAAAAAAAAGGGAAGTCATTATTTGTTCTTCGGCGCTGGCTCCGGTATCGGCCAGGGTTTCCACCAGGATAAACATGAAGACGGCCATACGGGAGGAGGTATCGCTTATATCAGCCTCACCTTTGAAATAATAAAAATCACGCGGATGCTTTTTAAGCTCGAACCCCAGTTTAGTGAATAGCTCTGTGAAAGCGGCTTCGCCGTTGTGCAGGTTGAAATACAGGTCCGCGTCTTCGGGCGCTATATGGCGGCCTTTGCGCAGCGCATCAAAAACTTCGTCAAGACGCGGCAGCTCCGTGTTTTTTTCAGTTTCCATCTTTTTTAACTCCCATCGGTTTGGCCGAGAAAGAAAGGCCCTGCGCGGCGTAACTCTTTTCCGTCCCGTCGGAAAAGCGTGTAGCACCGAATTCGCCGTAATAAAAACGCGCATAGCAGCGCAGCAGTTGTTCCGGCGCGGCCTGCGGATACTGCGCTATCAGCCAGGCCAGCGCGTCATCCAGGGGAACGGCTTTTTTTGCTTTTGCGTTAAAGTCATCAGCTTGAATAAGGGACGCAAGGTCAGGCGCGCGCACGGCGCATAGCGGGGGAGGCAGTTTTGGGGTATAACCCTTGAGCCCCAGCATATACGCGCGTATAGCTTCATCCGCAAACAGACCTTTGGCGCGCCAAGTAGAAATGCCGAGGCGTTTTGTAAGGTCTATGGCCGACAGACCGCCCCGCTTAATAAGTTGTAGCGCGTGAGCGGCGCCGCGCGACACCGCGCTTTCCCGGTGCAGTTCGTTGTGCAGCGGCAGCAGTTCCTTTATGCTTTCTTTAAAGTCGGCGGCGATCTCACGGCGCAGACGCAGCGCGCGGCTGCGCAGCGCCGTGAACTCCCGGTGCACGGCCAGGTCGGTTTCAAAAGCCATTTCCCCGTGCGCAAGCGCCGCTTCAAGTGAATCAAGCTGGCGTTCCATCTCTTTGCGCACGTCCAGCATATCGCGCAGCGGCGCCATATAGCGCGTCCAGAGATAATCCACCCGGCCTAGCCGCTCTTTCACCGTCAGCCCCGCTTTGTTCGCCTTCAGCTTCACCACATCGGCAATAATAGCCTCGCGGCTATGGCGGGAATCCTGGCGCATACGCTCTACTTCGTCGGCGGCATCGGCCAGCAGGCGCACGGCCCCGGCCCCGTCTTTGTCCGCCACGGCTTTAACAAGCCCGCCGCCCAGCTTTTGCAAGTCGGACAGGTAGGCCTGGATAACTTCCACGGAAGTAAGCCGGTATTCGTGCAGGAGATAGGCCAGCAATTGTGCCACGGGCCGGCGCATTTCATAGGCTGCCGTGGCTTCCGGCGACGGTTCTATTATCCCTAATTCCTCAAGCTGGTTGATCACCCGCTGCGGTGCGGGGTCATTTTCTTTGCGGCAGGCAAGCACGTATTCGCGCAGCTCCGTTTCGGTTATGCGGGCGCGTTTTTCATAGAGGCGCTCCAAAAGCTCGCTATGGTCGGCCGCAAAGCGAAAAAAGGTAAGAGGGCTTATTATTGCCATAAACTGAGAACTGCCAAGTATATCCTATCTTTTTGAAATACCAGGGGCAATCGGCGGAAAACTAACCGGTCCCGGATAAATGATAAACTCAGGCGGGCGAACGGCAATCCGAACATAGGATTAATGAAAGGCCGGCCGGACCCGGTCTCAGGCGTGAACATCAGCAGCGCTGATTAAGCGCTCTGATCTCATTTACTAATTGCAGCTTTCCCGCCAAAAGTTCCCTGGTGTACCGTCCGTTCCTGGAAGTTACAGCTTTATAGCGTAAAATCAAAAGCTCCGCATGCGGTTTTTTGATTATCAGATACTCTTTCACGTCCATAAGCAGATCAAGCGCCCAGTTGTTTGAGATATCCAGGACATAATGGTCCTTATGCTGCGGCTCCCTCTTTGAGCGCTTGATAATAACTCCGGAACCGACTTTTTCCCGTATCCACTTCAATAGTTCCAGACTATTATTCGCGACAGATAATTTGGGCGCGGGGAGTTCTTCTACATGGGCCCGGCTTAAAGTAACAGTCCCCTCACCGTCTATTATCCCGGCTATATAGGCTTTCTCTTCAGAGGTCATAAAAGCCTCCTTCTTGATTTAAGTATAGCAGGCGACCCCGACAAGGGCGTGTCGGGTTGAGAAAACATAAAAGCCGGCCTCTTTCGAGACCGGCTTAAATGGTGGAGGTGTCGAGAGTTGCACTCGAGTCCGCCAACCGCTTGTCAGAACCGCTACAGGCTTAGCCCTGAGTTTGTCTCGGCCGGGATTAGATCAAGGCAACAATTCCCGGCCATGCTCCGTATTGTCTTAAACCTACGCGGGACGAAGTGCGCTCCCGTAGGCAGCAGCCTGAATTTAACGCAGTATAGCCCGCTCAGGCGGGTAGGCTATAAGCGAGGCACACTTAAGCGTGCGCCCAGGCCATCTCGTTGGAGTTGGCTTTTATGTTTTTTGACCCTGTTTTACATGGCCTGGTCAACCATGACCTGCTGATCTGACAGAACAAGTTAACGTCGAACCTA
>JAJZPF010000023.1 GCA_021811315.1 bacterium | reverse complement strand
AAGCTGGATGAATTCGTGGAGCTTTCCCTGGGGGCGATGAGGGCTATAGCGCCGGACCTGGGCCTGTAGCGTTCCGCCGCCAGGCGTTAAAAAACCCGTCCGCTTCTGAAGCGGACGGGTTTTTTTGTTCTTGCGGCGGCGCCAGGCTTACTGGAAGAAGTACATGTTAAGCAGGTAGTTGAAGGTATGGTCGCCGGAAGTGAACGGCTCGTCCAGCTTCAGCACCTTGGAGGCTATGAATTCCTTCTTGTTCTCCGCGAGGAATTTCTTGTAGTTCTCCAGGGAGACCGCGGCGGCGGCGGTGTCGGTGGCCAGCTTCGACTTGAAGCCAAGGAGCTTGCCGATATAGACCATGGAGAAGGAAGCGTCCTTCTTGACCAGCTTAACGGAGTTGGCCAGCAGGTCGAAGTCGATGTCTTCGCCGTTCTTAAGCTGGCGAAGCTGGACCTCGTGGTCCATGTTCGCGTCGGGCTTGGTGAGGTAATAGAGCTTGAAAGTGGGCCTGAAGACCTCGTTCTTTATATTGAGGGCGGCGATGGGCGTCATCCCGGCCTGTTCGAGCGGCTCGAGGAGCTCGTGCTGGAGCTTCACGATCGTGGTCGAGCTGAGGGCGTCGTAATTCATGTCCTCGGCCAGGAAGTCGCGCACTACCAGGCCTTCGGGAGATTCGTAATTAAGTATGCCGAACTCGTTTTTGTATTCGGTGCCCGTTACCTTCATCCCGAACTTGTTCAGGATGGGGGTCCACAGGGCGGTGAATTCCTTGAATTCGGCTTCGTTCTTGGCGTAGGTGAAAAGCAGGCTTTTCGAAGTCTGGGGCATGAGGTACAGTTTGCTCGTTATCTCCACGGTGACGTGGTTGCATTTTGCCGCTTCTACCGGCTGGAGGACCGGGGCGGGGATGTCTATTTTGGAGATCTTTATGTCTCCGGCGGAAATGGTATTGAGTTCGGACGCGCTTAACGCCGAGGCGCTCAGCATGGCGGCTGCTATCAGGGCTAATCTTTTCATTCAGTATTCCTCCTGCTTAACCTTTAACTACAATGTAATTTTACCTTTTCCCCCCGGCTTCTTAAAGGGCTAAAGGTCCGCGTAAATATGGGCCGTAATGCCTATGATCTTAGTCAACCGGGGTTTCTTCCGCCGCGGGTTCGGGGCCGGGCGGAAGCAGGAGGAAATTATAGGCGCGGGCCATAGCCAGGCACAGCCAGGGCAGGAAAACCAGGGTCTTAAGCGCCGCCGCGGCGATGGTCCAGGGCTTAAGGTCAAGGCTGGCGGAGGGATTTTTCAGGGGCCCCGTGACGAGGTAGATATCGGGAACAAAAACGTTTATAAGCACTATAAGGCTGAAAGGCACCAGGAGGCGGCTCTTCCAGCCTTCCGTGATCGCCGCGCTGAGCGCGAAAGATTCCTTTATGCCGGTCCGGCGGTCGACGACGGCGTATTCGCTGAAGCAGTAGGCCAGGTACAGGACGACTCCCGGTATTATCAGGAGGATCGCTCCGCCCATGGTTACGAGGCCGAGTACGGCGCTGACCGCGATCGCGCGGTGATAAACAGGGAAGGCGCTGAACAGGTCCGTGAAGCGCGCGCCGCCGCCCCTGGCTATCTTGATATAGAGCAGGTTCGCGCCGGTGGCGACTGGCGTTACCACGAAAAGCATATAGGGCAAAGCCGGCAGGAGCGAGTGGAAGCGGCTTATGAGGAAGAAAGAGCCGGCGGCGATCGCCGCCTGGAAAAGAAGCACCGGGAGCAGCAGCGGGAGATTCCCCGCATAGTCGTCCCAGGCGCGGGCGAGCCAGGAGAACGCTTGTTTGTCTTTTTCAAGTGTGTCCATTCAGTCGTTCGCGCGCGGCTTCGCGGCGGCCTCGGCGTATAGGCGGCTTGCCCGGTAGGAACTCCTTACCAGCGGGCCTGACAGCACGGCTTTAAACCCCGCGGCCCTGGCCTTCTCCCCCCAGCGGGCGAATTCTTCTTCGGTATAGTATTTTTCCACGGGGCGGTGGCTTTTTGACGGCGCGAGGTACTGGCCCAGCGTGAGCAGGTCGCAGCCGTGTTCGACCAGGTCTCCCAGCGCCCTGGTCAGTTCTTCGGGCTTTTCTCCCAGGCCGAACATTATTCCTGACTTGGTGAATATGTCCGGCCTGAGCTTCTTTGAATTGGCGATCAGGCGCAGGGAGCGGGAGTAGTCCGCCCCGGCGCGGGCGCCCGCGTAAAGGCCGGAGACCATCTCAAGGTTGTGCCCCAGCACGTCGGGGTTGGAGTCCAGTACGGTTTCCAGGGCCTTTATGTCTCCCCGGAAGTCCGGAATAAGCGGCTCCGTCCTTATGCCCGGAGAGAGTTCCTTGATCAGGCGGTTGGTTTCGGCGAAATGGTAAGCTCCGCCGTCGGCCAGGTCGTCGCGGGTCGGCGAGGTGAAGACGACGTATTTAAGTCCCCACTTTTTACAGAGCTCGGCCGCGCGGCGCGGCTCTCCCCGGTCCGGGGGCAGCGGCTGCGCTTTCTTTACGGCGCAGAAGCCGCAATTCCGAGTGCAGATGTCGCCCAGTATCAGGAAGGTGGCTTCGCCCTCGGAGAAGCAGCGCCCTTTATTGGGGCAGCGGGCTTCGTCGCAGACGGTGTGCAGCGCGCGCTTCGCCAGCTCGCCGGCGGTGCCGGCGGCGGCGGAGCCGCGCAAGTCCGCCTTGTTGCGGCGGACTTCGTCCACTATCCATTTCGGGTAGGCCATTAATCCGTGATCTTAAGATGGAGCTCTTTCAGCTGTTTGTCGTCGATAACGGACGGGGCGTCGCTCATGAGGCAGGCCCCGCTGGTGGTCTTGGGGAAAGCTATAACGTCCCTGATGGAGTCCGTCCCGCAGATGAGGCCGATAAGCCTGTCATAGCCTATGCCTATGCCGCCGTGCGGGGGCGCGCCCAGGTCCAGGGAATTGACTATCATGCCGAAGCGGCGCTGGACCTGCTCTTTGTCGTAGCCCATCAGGCCGAAGATCTTTTCCTGCATCGCGCGGCTGTGGTTGCGCACCGAGCCGGAGCCGAGCTCCACCCCGTTGAGCACCAGGTCGTACTGGCAGGAGAGGACGTTGCCCGGGTCGGTGTCCAGCTTGCCTTCCTCGCCGGGGAGGGGCGCGGTGAAAGGGTTGTGCGTGAAAGTCCAGTTCGGGCTCTCGGGGTCTTTTTCAAGCAGCGGGAAATGCCGCACCCAGAGGAAGGCCCGCTTTTTCTCCTGGGCCGGTTTCAGGCGGGAGATCAGCTCGGTGCGGAGCGCCCCGAGGCAGGGAGCCGCCACCGCGGCCTTGTCGGCGGCTATGAAGACGGCGTCGCCCTCGGCCACGGCGAGCAGGTCCTTAAGGGCCGCGAGCTCGGGCTCCGTCATGAATTTGAGGGTCGGGGATTCGAATTTCCCGTCTTTGAACCGGAGCCAGACCAGGCCCTTCGCGCCGCGGGCCTTTACCAGGTCCGTCAGGTTGTCCATATCTTTGCGGCTGAAGACGGCGGCTTTTTCGCCTTTTATTGCGCGCACTACGCCGCTTCCGGCGAGGGCCTCTGAGAAAACCTTGAAGCCGGAGGCTTTGAAGATCTCCGAGCAGTCCTTTATCTCGAGCGAATAGCGCAGGTCCGGCTTATCGGACCCGTATTTAAGCATTACGTCGGAATACTCCATTTCCGGAAAGGGGCCGGAGATCTCCTCGCCGATATAGGCGAAGACGGCCTTCATCATCCCTTCCACGACGCGGGCTATGTCCTGCTCGTCGACGAAGGACATCTCCAGGTCTATCTGGGTGTGCTCGGGCTGGCGGTCGGAGCGGAGTTCCTCGTCGCGGAAGTTCCTCGCCAGCTGGAAGTAGCGGTCCATGCCGGACATCATCAGCACCTGCTTGAACTGCTGCGGGGACTGGGGCAGGGCGTAGAACTCGCCTGGGTTGTTGCGGGAAGGCACCACGAAGTCGCGCGCGCCTTCGGGGGTGGACCGCGTGAGCAGCGGGGTTTCTATCTCGTTGAAATCCAGGCCGTAGAGGTAGTTGCGCACGACCTGGGAAAGGCGGCTGCGCAGAACCATGTTCTTCGCCATGCGGGGGCGGCGCAGGTCGAGAAAGCGGTATTTAAGGCGCGTCTCCTCGGAGACGCCGGCGTGCTCGCCGAGCTCGAACGGGAGGGGTTGGGAGGCGTTGAGTATGGTTATTTCAGAGGCCTCTATCTCGATCTCCCCGGTGGGCATATTCTTATTGGCGTTGGCTCCGGGCCGAAGCGAGACTTTGCCGGTTACCCTCAGCACGTATTCGCTTTTGGCTTCTTCGGCCGTTTTGAAGACGGGGCTGCCGGGGTTGGCGACTACCTGGGTGACGCCGTAGAGGTCGCGCAGGTTTATGAAGAGGACGCCGCCGTGGTTGCGCTTTACGTCGGTCCAGCCGGAGAGGGTGACGGTCTGCCCGGCGTGGGAGGCGTTGAGCTCGCCGCAGGTGTGCGTGCGGAGGGCGGTGCTTTTTGAAGGGATTGTTGTTGTCATGGTTTGTCTCTCGATAGTTGCTTTGGTCTTATGCCGCGAGATGCGAAGTCGGGGGCCTGGCAAGGGTATGGGCCCGTCGCTCACGGCGTCGGCCACACCGTGGCCGCGCCTCCTCTCTCGGCCCTCGCGCTTATGCAAGCTCGGGCCTCCGAGAGGTCGCTCCGAACCCATACCCTTGCCACCCCTCCATTATAAATACCGGGGAATGATCAACCCTTCAGAAGCTGCTTGATATGTGAAGGGGCGTCGGGGAGCGGGATCGTTTGCTGGTCGCCGTGCTCTTTTAGCGATTTTACGGCGCAGGTTCCGGCTTTGAGTTCGTCTTCGCCGATTATCAAGGCGAAGGCGGCGCCGCTCTTGTCGGCGGAGCGCATCTGGGATTTCAGGCTGAGTTCGAAGTTGGAGAAGTCCGAACTTATGCCGGCGGCGCGCATGGACGTCAGCAGGGCGAAGGCTTTGTCCCCTGCTTCCTTGGCGGCGGCTACGATAAAAGTCCTGGGCGCGTTATCGGGGGCGGGTTTGTCCTTGAGGAGCATGGCTACCCGGTCCTCGCCGATGGCCCAGCCTATGGCCGGGGCTACGGGGCCGCCCATTGACTTTACCAGGTCGTCGTAGCGGCCGCCGCCGCATAGCGCGTCCTGGCTGCCGAGCGCGGTGGTCCGCACTTCAAAGACGGTGCCGGTGTAATAGTCCAGTCCGCGTACCAGGCCGGGGTTGACCTTGTAGCTTACGCCGGCGGCCGCGAGCAGATGCTGGGTCCTATCAAAATGCTCCGTGCAGGAGGGGCAGAGAGAGCGCTTGGGGCCCGCTTCAGCCAGGGCGGGGCCGTCTATTTTGCAATCCAGCGCTCTGAGCGGGTTGCGCTCTATGCGGCCCCGGCAGGGCTCACAGAGCTTCTCGGCCCGCGCCCGCAGGAAAGCCAGCAGGATCTCCCGGTAGGCTTTGCGGCATTCGGCGCAGCCAAGGGAGTTTATCTCCGCCGAGCAGCCTTCCACTCCCAGCTTCTCCAGCAGGCGGATCAGCATCGAGATGCTTTCCGCGTCGGCTGCCGGCGACGGATTGCCTATGTGCTCCGCGCCTATCTGCGTGAACTCGCGGTAGCGGCCCGCCTGGGGGCGCTCGGCCCTGAACATTGTCCCGATATAGAAGTATTTGCCGCTGCGGCCGGTCTGTCCCAGGTTATGTTCGATATAGGCGCGCACGATCCCGGGGGTTCCCTCCGGACGCATCGCGACCTCGCGCCCTCCTCCGTCGGTGAAGGCGTACATCTCTTTTTCCACTATGTCGGTGGTGTCGCCTGTGGATTTAACGAACAGCTCTTTCTTTTCCAGCGCGGGGATCCTTATTTCCTGGTAGCCGTAGAGGCCGAACACTTCCCTGGCCGCGGCTTCAATGCGCGCGAAGAGGTCCGACTCGGGGGGAAGCAGGTCGCGGAAGCCGCGCAGGGAGTTTATCATGAGGCGGCCGTCAGTTCGTTTTCCCGGCGATGGAATGCAGCCGGGCGGAGTTCAGGATGATCAGTTCGCCGCGGCGGTAGTCGATGACGCCGCTGCGCTTGAGCGTGCTTATCGCGCGGCACACCGGCACCCGGGTAGTCCCGAGGTACTGCGCCAGCTCGTTCTGGTTTATGGCCATCTTGACCGGCTTGGAGTGCTTGTCCTTTGAGAGTTCAAGGATAGCGTCGGCCAGCCTGCCAAGGATATTGTGGAAGAGCATCGATTCCACGTCCTTGTTGCACTTGTTGAGCCTTTCCACCAGCGTGTGCAGCAGCTTGAGCGTGAAGTCGGGGTTCTCGAGTATCAGCTTCTTGAAGTTCTTTTTCGGGATGACGAACAGTTCGCTGTTCTCGGCGGCCTGGGCCGAGGCCGACCGGGTTTTCCCTCCGAGCAGGGACATCTCGCCGAAGAAATCCCCCTTCTTCAGGAAGGCGAAGGTTTTTTTCTTTTCGGGGCCTACCGAGGTGAAGATCTTAATGCGGCCTGATTTTACCACGAAGAACTGGTTTCCCAGGTCCTCCTTGGCGAAGACCATCTGGCCGGCGGTGTACTTCTTTACTCCCGCTATGGCGAGCACCTTGTTAAGTTCGACATTGCTCAGGCCGTTAAAAAAAGAAACCTGCTTCAGTAGGGCCGATACCATTTATTTTTTCTCCGTCATCATCATCCCGCACTTGGGGCACTTGCCCGGCTTGTCGGACTCGGCGCATTTCATGGGGCAGGCGTACTTCTTGCCGGCTTTTGCTTCTTTTTTGCCGTGTTCTTCGGGGCAGCCGGCCTTCATGTGTTCCTTGGCGGAAGCGGCCTGTATTTTCTTTATGGCCGCGGGAGTCTTGCCGGTGAGGAGGACTTTAACTCCGGTGGCGGTGTTCTCTATCTTGGCCTCGGCGCCTTCCACGCGGGCGGGGCATTCTTTGTCCATGGTGCCCTTGTTGCTGTAATGGACCAGGGTGAGCTCCTGTACCTTGGCGATGGTTTCCGGGTTTTTCGCGGTCATCGTTATCTCGACGCCGGTGGCGGTGTTCTTCGCGACGGTCTCCACGCCCTCCATGGCTTCGGGGCACATTTTATTGGAGCACTTCTTGGCGCCTGCCTGCTTATGCATCGGGCAGTCGGCGCACTCGCTCTTGGCCGCCGCCTTATGGGCCTCTACGGCGAAAGCCGACCCGGCGGTTAAAGCCAGGGTCGCGATGGAAATCAATATGGTTCTTTTCATTTTGTTTCTCCTGTTCTGGTTGTCGGTAGACCGCTGGTATAATTATATATATTTTAGGCCTTTCCATGAACCTGCTTACTCGCCAGCTTAAGCGCCGGGCCTTGAATTCTCCGTGCCCCATTGACAAGCCGCTTCTTTGTATGGGATAATGATAATCGTTATCACTATGCCAAAACTACCGTTCAAAGCGCGTGAAAAGTCCGACTGCCTGGGGGCGCGTCGCAGCACCCGTCGCGAAGCGATATTGGACGTCCTTACCTCCGGTCCCGGCCACCTGAGCGCGGAAGAAATTCATAAGGCGGCCCTTAAACGGCTGCCGCGCATAGGTATCGCCACTGTTTACAGGGCGCTCAAATTCCTCTGCGGCTGCGGCAAGGCCGCCGAGTTCATCCCCGCCGACGGCGTGGCCCGCTACGAGCCGGCCGGTTCCCGCGCCCACCACGACCACCTTATCTGCACCTCCTGCGGCTGCTTTATAGAGGCCGTCGACCCGGAAATAGAGCGACTCCAGGTGAGGCTAGCGGCCAGGCACCGGTTCAAGCCCTCCAGTCATAAGCTTGAGATCTATGGTTTGTGCTCGAACTGCGCCGGGAAGTAGGCTCTATTTTTTTTCTTTGCAATTGATAATGATTATCACAATCATCAGGCTTCGCATAAAATAAGGAGAAAAAACAGCATGAACAAGAACATGAAAGGCAGAGTTCTCGCGGCGGCGGTTATAACGGCGGCGGTCCTGGCGGCAGGCCCGGCGCCGGTAAAGGCGGATTCGCACGCCTACGCGTGGACGTACGGGCATTCCACGGTCTGGGAAGGGCACGCCGAACTGGAGTATTACTCCACTGCGGAGCTTCCCGATACCGGGGACAAGAAAACCAGCAGCTGGACGCATCAGATCGAGCTTGAATACGGCCTTACCCGGAAGACAGACATCGCGATGTACCAGGTCTTCAAGCAGGAGAATACCCCCGCCTCGAAGACCTTTAATTATGACGGCATGAAACTGCGCCTCAGGCATAAGCTAGCGGAAAAAGGCGGGATGCCCGTCAACACTCTGCTCTACGCCGAATACTCGCGCGGCTCCGACCTTTCGGCGCAGGGCGCGCTGGAGGGAAAGCTGGTGTTCGGGCGGGATTTCGGGCGCCTCAACCTGGCCTATAACCAGGTGGTGGAATTCCCCCTCGAAAAGCTGTCGGCGGCCGAGCATTCCTTCTCCGCCGGGGCCTCCTGGGGCTTCTCCGATGTATTCAGCGGGGGCCTGGAGGCCAAAGGCGAGTACAAGACGGATGAATATTATTTAGGGCCGACTATAAGTTTCGGCGCTAAGAATCAGAAAGTCTGGGCCGTTATAGGTTATCTGGCCGGGCTGAACCCGGACAGCAAGGACGCGCAGACGCGGCTAAAGATCGGGATGCCGTTTTAGGTGGTAGCCAGCGGGGGTCCGCCCGAAAGGGCGGGCCTTCAAAGGCGGGTTAAGACCGAGCTCTTGAAGAACTCAAAGAAACTGCCCCGGTATTTCTCTATATTGTCGACTATAGCGCTTCCGTGGGAGTGGGCGGGCGTGTCGGTCACGAATTTGAAGACGTAGCATTTCTTCCCGAACTTCCTGCAAGTCTGGATGAAGGAGGCGCTTTCCATGTCCACGAGCCGCGTCTTTTCCGACAGGACCCGCCTTTCCGCGGCCGCAAGCGCGGGGCGGTCCTGGGTGGCGATAGCGGCCAGGGAAAAGCCTTTCAAAACGTCGGGAGTATGCTCGTGCGGCAATTTCGTTCTCAAGCCCGGCCTGTCGAATTCCACGGCGAGGTAGACATGCAGGTTCGCGCCCAGCGGAAGCGCGGCGTCCGTGGCGCCGGCGGCCCCGAGGTTGACGAGGAGCCTCGGCCCGAGTTCCAGGCAGGCGTAGGCGGTCGCCATGGCGCAGTTGGCCTTGCCGATGCCGGAAATTACGGCGGCGAGGTTCCCGGCCCGGTATACGGGGAAAGGCTTTGAGGAGGCTCTTTTCAGGGAAAGCCCTTTTATGAACGGCTCCGCCTCCAGCAGCGTAGCCATTATGAGGCAGGTCACAGGCTTTTTTTGCATCTTTCCTCCAGGACCTTAAAAGCTTTTCTTCCGGTTTCCCCCATCGAAACGGAGTAGTCGTTCACGTACAGTTTTATGTGGGCGGCTATTATTTCTTCAGCGGAGCCGGGCGCGTGGCTGCGTATGAAAGCTTTGGACTCTTCTGGGCGAGCGCGCGCGTACAGAACGGACTCCCTTATCAGGCGCTCGACGGCTTCCCGGTGGAGGATGGTTCCGGCGTCCTTGCGGATCGCGAGGCAGCCCAGTGGTATCGGGCAGCCGGTTTCCTTCTCCCACCAGTCGCCCAGGTCTACGACCTTAACGCAGCCGAAGTCCCTGTAAATGAACCGGCCCTCGTGGATGATAAGCCCGGCGTCATACTTGCCGGAGCGCACTCCCGGCAGTATCCGGTCAAAACGCTCCTCCGAAAGATTTTTCAGCCCGGGGTTCCAGCTCTTCATCAGCATCAGGGCCGTGGTGTTGAAGCCGGGCACCGCGATCCTGGACGCGGCCGACAAAGAGTGCCCTTGGGCCGCTACCACCAGCGGGCCGCAGCCGAAGCCCATGGCCGCCCCGGAATCCAGCAGCTCGTAATGTTCCCTGAGCCGCAGGTAGGCGCCGGAGGAAAGCTTGGTGATCTGGAAGCGCCGGGCGAAAGCCGCCGTGTTCAGGGCTTCCACGTCGTCGATATTGGAGGAAAAGGAGTAATCGCCGGTGTCAACGAGCTTGTGCAGCAGGGCGTGGAAAATAAAAGTGTCGTTCGGGCAGGGAGAGAAAGCGAGCGTAAGCGAGGTCATTTGAGCCTCCTGGCCGGCCGACTGTCCAGGACCTTATAATCGGAATCCCTCAGCACGGGTATTTTTCCGGCGTTCTTTATCAGGTCTATGAATTCCCGCATCCCGGCTTTAGTTCCCCCGCCGGCGGCTTCCACGACTTTTTCCTCGGTCAGCACGCCGCCCATATCGTTCGCGCCCATGGCAAGCGCGATCTGCGCCAGCTTGAGGCCCTCCGTCAGCCAGCCAGCCTGGATGTAGCGGATATTGTCCAGGAAAATCCGAGAAACGGCCACGATCTTAAGATAGTCGATGCCGGTAGCGGGAGCCATGCTTTCCAGCCTCGTGCGTTTCGGAGAAAAGGACCAGGGGATAAAAGCCCTGAAGATCCCTGTTTCATCCTGCACCTTTCGGACCACGGCCAGGTGGGCGACCCTTTCTTTCTGCGTTTCGCCCATCCCGTAGGTCATGGTCGCGGAGGATTTCATCCCGTGGCGGTGCAGTGCGCGCATTATTTCTATCCACTGCTTTGTCCGGATCTTTTTGCGGCTGACTTTCGCGCGTATCCTGTCCACCAGCATGTCGGCGGCCCCCGGCACCGAATCGAGGCCCGCGTCTTTAAGTTCCGCGATCACCCTGTCCAGGGAAAGGGAGCTCTTTTTCGCGATGTGGTCCAGCTCGCTCGGCGAGAAAGAATGGAGGCGGATCGAGGGAAAGCGCTTTTTAATTTCCCTGACCATGCCCGTATAGGTGGCGAGGGTGTGCCGCGGGTGGAGGCCGCCCTGCAGCATTACCTGCGTTCCCCCCCGCGCCCGCAGCTCCTCTATCTTCGAAAAGATCTCCGGCAGGGGAAGCTCATAGGGCTTCAGCGCGGCCCCCGAGTGGAAAGCGCAGAAGTCGCAGGCCGCTTCGCAGATATTGGTGAAGTTGATTATGCGGTCGAGGATAAAGCCCACCGTGTTCACCGGGTGGACGAGCCTGCGCCGCATATCGGCGGCTTCGCCCAGTTCTATGAGGTCCCAGGAGAAAAGGCTGTCCGCCTCGCCGGGTGAAATGCGGCCTCCCGAGAATATCTTTTTCCTGAGTCTTTCTTTTGGGGTCATAGTTTCAGGAATTCAAGCTCTTTGACCTCTTTCAGCAGCCCAAGCTCCGAGGCGGCTGAAAAATAATATTTAAGGGCGGCTTTGCGCTCCTCGGTGAACTCGTAGCGCAAAGTGTCGAGGTAAGAGTTTATGTCGCAGGTGACGCCCGGGTATCTCAGGGCGGCCTTGGCGGCCAGCCCGGGCCTTTCATCCGCGAGGCAGCGCAGGGAGGCCCTGTAGGAATTAACTACAGCCCTGACCGCAGCCGGGTCGCCCGCAGCCGCGGACTTCGCGACCGCGAAAACGGCGAAGACCACGGGCAGCCCCGTCTTTTTCAGCCAGAGCTCTCCCAGGTCGTACCGGTAAGGCGCGGCGTCTATCTCTTCCGTCATCGCGTCGTCGCCTATAACGAGGGCGGCGTCTAGATCCCTGAGGTCCGGATGCGGGGCCGACGCGCAGTATTCCGGCTCGATCCCGTAAAACTTCCTGAGGATGATCTTAAGCAGAACGACCGAGGTGCGGGAGGCCGAGGTGAGGCCCAGCTTTTTCCCGTCCAGGTCCTCTATCGGGAACCTGCCGGCCAGGATCACGGATTTGACCAGCCCCGTGGAACTTATGCAGAAATCCGGCAGGAGCAGGGCGTCCTGCTTTATGTCCGCGTAGGCCGCGGCGGAGACGGGGCTCATGTCCAGTTGTTTTTTCGCCATCATCCGGTTGAGCTCCGACGGGAGCGCCGGGTGAACGGTAACTCCTCCCAGCGCCTCTTTCTCCAGCATGTGGTAATAAAAGGGATAGCAGTTAAGATAGTCTATGCGGCCCAGTTTCATTTGCGCGCTCCGTAAGCCGCGGTGGTTCGCACCGGCTTGAGCCCGGCGTTGAGTATCAGCCGCCTGAGGAAAGCCTCCGTCCCGCGGTCGGAGGTGGCGGCCCCGGCCGCGTGCACCACTTTTTCGCCCGAGTAGGTGCCGGAGAAATCGTCCACGCCGAACCGGAGGAGCACCTGCGCCATTTTCTCACCCAGGTACATCCAGAGGGCCTTTATATGCGGCACATTGTGCAGGAAGATCCGGCTGGCGGCGTATACGCGGATATCGTCATAGCCGGTGGTGACGGCGCGCTTCGCGGTTATCCCGGTGTTCTCGCCGTGGAAAGGCAGCGGGACGAAAGTCTTGAAGCCGCGGGTTTCCTCCTGCAGGTCCCTGATCCTGTTAAGATGGTCGACGATGTCGGCCTTTGTCTCAAGGTGGTTGTAGAGCATGGTGGCGTTGGTTTTGAGGCCGGCCAGGTGGGCGGCCCTCATTATTTCAAGCCAGCGTTTCCCCGGTATCTTGAGCGGGGCGATGACTTTTCTTACGCGCGGCGAGAATATTTCCGCGCCCCCCCCGGGCATGGCGCCGAGGCCGGCCTTTATAAGCCTCGAAAGCGTTTCCTCTATGGTGATCCCCTCGTTCCTGGCGAAATAATCTATTTCCACGGCGGTGAAAGCCGTTATGAAGAGGCCCGGCTTTATCCTCTTTATCAGCCGCAGCATTTCCTCGAAGTAGGAAAGCTCCAGCTCCGGGTTGAGCCCTCCCACGATGTGGACTTCGTCCACCCCGTCGTCGGCCGCTTTTTTAACGCGCCGCTCGATATCCGGGAGCGCGAGCAGGTAGGCGCCCGGCTCGCCCTTCCCGCGGGAAAAGGCGCAGAGCGGGCAGCGTAGCTCGCAGATATTGGTGAAATTCAGGTTGATGCTGACGCCGTAGTAGGCGGCGTTCCCGTGCAGCTTCTCGCGCGAGTAAGAGGCTATCCTGCCCAGGTCAAGGATGCTGTTCGTGGCGAGCAGGCGGCGCGCGTCAGCCGCGGTTACGGGTCTTCCCTCGTAAACTTTTTTGGCGATCGGGCGCAGCGCGCTGTCGCTGATGGTATCCGGGAGTTTTTTCATCGTTAGCTGAAATGATCAGGCGGCTCCGCGCTTTTTGGCTTTAGGGGCGGCCGCGGAAGCCTGTTCTTCCCAGCTTTTAAAAAGGCGGTGTTTTATCCCCAGCAGGTTCAGTATCTTGCCCGTCACGAAATCCACCATGTCGCCGATGGTTTTCGGGCCGGAGTAAAAGCCCATTACCGGCGGCAGGATGGTCGCGCCGGCGCGCGAGAGCCTAAGCATGTTCTCAAGGTGTATCGCGCTCAGGGGAGTTTCGCGTGGAACCAGGATCAACTTTCTCTTTTCCTTCAGGGCTACGTCGCAGGCCCGCGTGATGAGCGAGTCCGCGTAGCCGCTGGCGGCGGCGGAAAGCGTTTTCATCGAGCAGGGAACTACGACCATCGCGCCGAAAGGCGAAGAGCCGCTGGCTAAAGGCGAGAAAAGATCATGGGGGTCGAATTCTTTTAACAGCTTAAGGGAGGAGGCTTTCCCCCTTTTCAAAAGGAGCGCTGCAAGCGGGGCGGGCCCGGCCTTCCTGTATGAAAGCTCGTGCGCGATCACGCTCCAGGCGGCCTCTGAAACCACGGCGTAAACGGCCTCTCCGGAGTTAAGGAGTTCTTCTATCAGCCTGATGCCGAGCAGAGGGCCGCTGGCCCCGGTTATAGCTACTGCGATCATAAAATCTCCATTATCTTAAAAGGCTGTCGGCGATGGCGCCGGCGAGCAGGGCCGGGGACACGTACATGTTGACCCTGAAGATCTTCGGCATGGCCAGGAGGATGTCGGCGCCGCGGGCCGCCCTCTGCTGGTAGGCGAAAAGCCCGGCGACGCAGGCCAGCGCGGCCCAGTAGGGGGCTGTCATGCGCGTCATCAGCCCCGCGGCGGCCAGCGCGCAGAAAGAGGCTCCGTAGCAGAGCGCGGAGGTGGCAAGCGCTAGTTTGTCCCCGTAAGCCGCGGGTATCGAGTGCAGCCCCGCCTCCCTGTCGAAATCTTTGTCCTGGAGGGCGTAAACTATGTCCAGGCCCGCTATCCACAGCATTATTGCCGCTCCCAGCACCAGGGAAATCAGGTCCAGCCGCCCGGTAACCGCCAGGTAGCCGCCTATAGGCGCCGCGGCCTCGGTAAAGCCGAGGCAAAAGTGGGAGGAGGCGGAGAAGCGCTTGAAGTAAGAATAGCCGGCGAGGAGCGCCACCGCGACGAAAGACAGGTAGAAGCAAAGCCGGTTCAGCAGGAAAGAGGCGGCTATAAGCGCCAGGCAGGAGACGACCGCCAGCCCGACGGCCTCTATCCTCTTCACCTCGCCTTTGGGGATGGCGCGGTCTTTCGTGCGCGGGTTGGCCGCGTCTATCCGGGCGTCTATCGCCCTGTTGAAAGCCATGCCCGCGGTCCTTGCGGCGGCGAGCGCTATCGTGACCAGCAGCCAGGTGCGGAAGCCGTGGCCGCGGGCGAAGAGGACGCCGAGCCAGGCGAAAGGCAGCGCGAACAGCGTCTGCTCCGGCATCAGCAGCCCGGAGAGTTTCTTAAAATCCATACTCCTTCCAGCGGCGCGTGACTTTCTCTTTTACTTCGGGGGACATTACTATCTCTTCCGGCCAGTCCCTGCCCATGCCTTCCTCCCGCGTCTTGCGGGTGGCGTCTATGCCCATCTTGCCGCCGAAGTTGGCGTGCGGGGCGCTGTGGTCGAGCGCGTCGAGCGGCCCCTCGGACATCAGGAGGTCCCGCTTCGGATCGGTATTGTTAAGCAGCTTCCAAAGTACGGTGCCGGAGTCGCGCAGGTCGATATCCTTGTCGAAAACGGCTATGAATTTAGTCGAAGCCATCTGGCCCAGGCCCCAGAAAGCGTTTATCACTTTTTTCGCCTGGCCGGGGTATTTCTTGTCTATCGAAACGAGCGCGCAGTTATGGAACACTCCCTCTATAGGGAGCTCCATATCCACGACTTCGGGAATGACCATTTTAAGCAGGGGCAGGAAGAGCCTTTCCGTGGCCTTGGCCATGTAGCAGTCTTCCATCGGCGGTTTCCCTACTATGGTGGCGGGGTAGACGGCGTCGTTCCGGCAGGTCAGCGCGGTTACGTGGAAGACGGGGTACTTGTCGGCGGCGGAGTAAAAGCCGGTATGGTCGCCGAACGGCCCTTCCGTGCGCTCTTCAGCCGGGTCCACATAGCCTTCGATTATAAAATCGGCTTCCGCCGGGACCAGCAGGTCGACCGTCTTTCCCCTGACCACCTCTATGGGCTTCGAGTCGATGAACCCCGCGAACATCAGTTCGTCTATGTCCGGCGGCAGCGGCGCGGAAGCGGCGTAGGTGACGGAGGGAGGGCCGCCCAGGGCGACGGCCACTTCCATCCGCTGGTTGCGCGATTTGTACTTGTCGAAATGACGCGTGCCGTCCTTATTGTACTGCCAGTGCATACCGGTGGAGGTATTGTCGTATTTCTGCATCCGGTACATCCCGATGTTCTGGGCGCCCGAGTCGGGATCTTTGGTTATCACGGCGGGAAGCGTGATGAAAGGCCCGCCGTCCCCGGGCCAGCATTTAAGGATAGGGAGCCGGTCCAGCATGGGGCCGTCGGTATATATTTTCTCCTGGCAGGGGGCGGAGCTCACTTTTTTCGGCATGAACCCGGCAAGCTCTTTGAGGGTAAAGAGCATCTTTATTTTCCCCAAAAGGCCTTCGGGCGGGCGCATCTTTATATTCGCCTCGATCCTGGCCGCGATCTCGTCGAAGGAGCCGCAGGACAGCGCCAGCTGCATGCGCTTGTAGCTGCCGAAGGCGTTTATCAGCAGCGGGTATTCCGTGCCCTTAACGTTTTCGAGGAGAAGCGCCGGGCCGCCGGCTTTTGAAACCCTGTCGGCTATCTCCGTGATCTCGAGTTCCGGGTCGGTTTCGGCTTTGATGCGCCGCAGCTCTCCGGACGCTTCGAGCGTTTCTATGAATTTACCCAGGTTTTTATAAGGCATAAGAAGATCTGCAGGTGCCGGCCGTAAGGGCGCTTGGAGTGTCTGAACGGGGCCTGTCGGGCAACTGTTTCCCCGCCGTATATAGTCATTGTATCAAAGTTGATTTAGGGTTGGCAAAAGGCCGCCGGCCTGTTTGAAAAGCCGCCTGGGGGCCTTTTCACGGAATAACCGTAAATTCAGCGCATCTCTTCCAGTATGCGGGCCGCTATCTCGGCGTAGGCGCCGCCGAAATGGTGCCCCCCGCCCAGCCTGACAACGGTGAACCGGGAGGGGTCCAGTATTTCGCACAAATTGCCTTTATCGGCTTTGCCGTAGAAACAGGCCACCGGGGACCCGGACCAGGCCTCCGCCTCCGGCTTTATCGGCGCGCCGCCCCCGCTGTCGCCCAGCCAGTCGGTCAGCTTGAATTCGAACTCGGCCTTGCGTCCCGGGGCCAGCAGCGCCAGCAGCGCCACTTTGCCCTTCGTCTCCGGAGACAGCCGGTTGGCCGCGAAGGGCAGTATCTCGGCCCCCCGCGAGTAGCCTACCAGCAGCACCTTCTCTTTCCCCCAGGCCTCGGAGAAATGAGCTATCACGCGCGAGAGGTCGGCCGCCACGCCGTCCGGCTTCCTTGCTTTCCAGAAATACTTGAGCGAGTCGAGCCCGACTACCGGCACGCCGTCCTTAACCAGCGCCGAGGCCACTTCCCGGTCTATACCGGCCCAGCCCCCGTCTCCTGAAATTATTATGGCGAAGTAAGGGCGCCCGGTCTTTGCCGGCAGCTGTATCAGCGGGAGGTCGGCCACCGCCGCGGGCGGGGCCGTGGATCTCTCTATCGTCGTGAGTCGCTTGAAGACAGTTTCGAACTGCGGCACCCAGCGTTTCTGCACGCCGAAGCCATGGCCTACTTTCGGCAGCAGTACTATATCCCCGCCGCGCACGTCCTTCACAAAACTTTCGGCGGCGTCCGGGTCGCAAACCTTGTCTTCGAGCCCCTGGAAGGCCACCCAGGGGGCGGAGAGCGCCGCCGGGCCGTAAACGTAGCCGGTCCCCGGGATGAGCGGCCCGTGCGAAAGGCCGGAGCCTTTGCACAGCGGCTTCGGCGTAGCGAGGTCGGGACAGAACCCGAGGCTGACCGCCGCCTTGAAAGTGTTGGGCGGGGCCTGGGCCAGCAGCGCGTAAGCCAGCGTGGCGCCCGAAGAGAAGCCCGCCACGACGGGCCTGATGTATTCCGGCAGGCCGAGGTCCTTCTGCGCGAACTGGCTTAACGACTCGAAGTCCGCGGCGGAGTACCAGCATTCGTCCTTCGACGCGCGCATCGCCTTGAAGTATTTCCTGATGTCCACGCCCAGGACCAGCGCGCCGCTTTTGCGCAGCATCCGCGCCATGTCCACTACGCCCAGGTTCCAGCCGCCGTCCCCTGAAATGAAGATGACCACGCTTTCTATTTTTTCCGGCCTGTAGACCGCCACGGCCCCGAAGCGGCCGAATTTGAGAGAACTTTCGGCCGCATAGGCGGACGCGCCGGGCAGGGCGAGCAGGGCGGCGAGCAGGAAAGTCCTCATCTTGAGACGGCTCCTTTGATGCCGCCGGAGACCAGGGAGGTAACGTCGATTATTATCCCGGGCAGGGCAAGCCCGCCCGGGGAGGCCAGGTAGCGCGGTGACCAAACCGGGTCGAATTTTTCCTTGTAGGTGCGCAGGCCCTGGAAGTTATAGAAGTTCTCGCCGTGGCGGTAGAGGAAACTGCCCAGCCGGCTGCCCAGCGGGGACAGCGCGTGCACCTGTATCCCGGAAAGCGGCGCCATGCCCAGGTCGAAAGCGGCATAGCCGCTCTCTTTTCCCCACAGCATCAGTTTTGCGAAGAGGTAATCCATGACGCCGTTGGGAGAGCCTGGGACATAGCGCATCAGGTCCACGGAGACCTCGCTTGCGCCGGTCCAGATATTGGCGAAGGCGAACAGCGCCCCGTCCTTCTTTACCAGGGCGCAGGGAAAACGGCTTATATAATCCGCGCTGAAATAACCAAGGGAGAAGCCCTTCTCGCGCGTTTTCTTCTCCGCGAGCCAGCTGTCGGAAATACGGCGGAGTTCGGGGAGCAGGGCCGGAACCTGTTCTTTGTGGACCACCTCGAAGACGAAACCCTCCTTCTCGACCTTGGTCACGGTCTGGCGCAGGGCTTTGCGCGCGCCGCCTTCCAGGCTGAACCCGGCGAGCGGAACTTTCCCCTCTTCGCCCAGGTTAAGGAAGGTCATGCCGAGGTCCGCGAAGGACGCCAGGTCCGCCGCCGGCACTTCGTAGAAAACCGGGCGGCCGCCGTGTTCGTCGCAGAGCTCCGCGAAGCGCCAGAGGAGCTCCCTGCGCTCCGTCTCCGGCCCGACGGGCCCGCCAAGGCAGACCCAGCTGCGGCCGTGCACGGCGTACATAAGGAAGGCGCCTTTCTTTTCGCTGAAAATAATTTCTTTGTCGCCAAGGAGGGCCAGCCAGGCCGAGGTGTCCCCTGAGGCCGCGGTTATTCTGGCCGCAAGTTCCAGGTCGGGGGCCGACGGGGCCGTAAGCCCGGGCCGGGCGGCCCTGAAAAGCCGTGAAAGCGCGAACAGCAGCACGGCCATGGTGGCCCCGGCGCTGCCGCGCAGGAAGCGCGGAGCGTTATGCGCCGCCTCGAACTGCCACCAGAGAGAATTCGAATACTCGACATGTTTGAAGGAAAAAAGTCCCAGCCAGACCGACGCGCCGACGGCCAGCAGGACGGCGGCTATCCAGCCCGGGCTGAAGCTTTCGGCGAGGAGAGACGCTTTGCGGTTGAATTCCCTGCGTGAAACATAGAGCGCCGCGAGCATCGCGGACAGCAGCAGGGCTTCCTCCACGTCCAGGCCCTTGAGGATAGAGAGCACTATGCCGGCTCCCAGCAGCAGCGTGGCGGCGTGATAAGCCGCGTCCAGGCGGCGCTGGAGGCCGCGCGCTATCACCAGCAGCGCCGCCCCGCCGACGCTGGCCAGGAAATGGGAGGCCTCGAGGACCGGAAGAGGCAGGAATGCCCCGAGCAGTAAAAGCCGGGAGTGAACGCCGGGCGTCGCCCCGGAGAAAAGGAGCACCGCGCCGCCGGTAAAAACCACTACGGACAGGGCCTGAGGCACCAGGCCCGGCGCGAGGCGCAGCAGGGCGCCGGCGCGGCGCGGCAGTTCGTGCAGGGCCAGGTAGGCCGAAGCGGCCAGCAGCGGCAGCAGGTAGTAGACGACGCGGTAGGCGAGCAGGGCGCCCATGACCTGCGCCGCGCCGGCCTGGCGGCCCGCGAAGACGACTATTACGGTCTCGAACACTCCCAGCCCGCCCGGGACCTGGCTGGCGAGGCCGGCCACCTGCGCCAGCATGAAGACGGCCAGCAGGTCGAAATAGCCGAAGCTGCCGGAAGAGGGAAGCAGAGCGAACAGGACGCCGGCGGCCAGCGCCCAGTCCGCGGCCGAGACGGCCAGCTGCAGCAGGGCCAGGCCGGGGCGCGGCAGGTTCAGCTCGAAGCCGCGCAGGATGAAAGGTTTGGCGCGGACGGCCAGCGCCAGGTAGAGCCCCGCGGCGGAAACCATGAGGAGCCCCAGGGCCCGCAGCGAGGAGAAAGGGAGAGAAAGACCGGCCGGAAGCGCCGGCGGGTGCAGCAGGAAAACGGAGCCGCCAAGGGAAAGCAGGCCCAGCCAGAAAGTGGCTATGCCGAACCCTATTATGCGTGCGATGTCGAGCGAGGAGAGCCCCTGGGCCGAGTATAGCCTGAGGCGGATGGACCCCCCGGACAGAGCGGCCATCCCGATATTGTTGCTGAAGGCGTAGGCGGTAAAAGAAGCGGGTGCTATCTTAGCGTAGGTCTGGGCGCGGCCCAGGTACCGGAAGGCCAGAAGGTCGTAGCAGGTCAGGATAGCGTAGTTGAAGCCGGTCAGCAGGGCGGCAAGGAGGACTTTCCAGTACGGCAGCGACCTGAATTCCGTGGCTATCTGGCGGTAGGAATAAAGACGCAGCTCGTGGTGCAGGGCCAGCATGGCCGCGGCGAAAAGCGCTACGCCGAAGAAGGGAACCGCGTACCTGGCTATCTTTTTCATAGCGATGGATTTCTTTGGCCCGCGGGCGGAGCCGGGCCTCAGCGCTTCACGGCGATGCAGTCGTACATGGCGCGGTCGGGCTTGTAAAGGGTCCGGGACCGGACGAAGACCCTGTAGCCCCCCGCCTCGAAGTCCTGCTTTTCCGCCAGTTGTCCGAGGTCGGCGGCCTCCACGGCGCGGACCAGTTCGGCGTCCTGGGCCAGCGCCACGGCTTTAGAACCGTTCCCGGTGATAACGTAGAAAGGCACGAGGCGCTCGAGGCCCTGGGCCGTAAAGCAGACCGCTTCCGCGGCCTGGGCGTGCTTCGCCTCCAGTTTGATCATGCGGGCCTTGGCCTGCGGCATGGTGTTGTCTATGGAGGCCGAGACCCAGTTCAGCAGCTCGTTGCGCACGTCGTTGAGGGACGCGGCCTTCTGGATATTCTCTATCCCCTGGCCCTTCTGTATGGCCTTGGCCAGCCCGGAGAGTTCCTTGAGATAAGCCATCCGCTGGTTGCCGGGGATGTAGTACATCACAAGCAGGTGGACCTTTTCCTTGTCGGGCGCGCCGTAATCGATCCCGGCCGGACTCCAGCCGAGCACGGAGAAGAGTTCTCCGTCGCCGTCGACGCGTATATGCGGGCAGGCCCAGCCTTTCCCTATGCCGGTATTGGCCTGGTTCTCTCGCTCCAGCACGCCCCCCGCCACGTCGATGTTGGAGCTGACCTCGGGGATGGCTTCCAGGATGCTGGCCATGTAGCCCAGGGCTTTGTTCTTATCCGTTTCCGGAAGCTCTATCAGCCTGCCGTCCTGAAGCGCGGTTAAAATGCTTTTCATCAGTCGTCTCCAAACTTGTGGTAGAACCAGACTTTCACGTTATGGGTGAGCACGCCGTAAAGGAGCAGGAAGCCCGCGAGCCACAGCCAGTAGACGCCGGGCAGCGGGACGAAGCCCAGCTTATCGGCGAAATGCGTATTCGGCAGGAACACGCCTATGGTTATCGCCATCACCGTGGCGAACACCATCGGGAGGCTGGGCACGCTTTCCAGGAAAGGGATCTTTTTTGTGCGGATGATATAGACGATGAAGGTCTGCGTCAGGAGGGATTCCACGAACCAGCCGGTATGGAAAAGTTTTTCCAGGTGCATCTTATCGGCAAGGGGCGTGCCCGGGGCGGAGAAAGCGGCGCAGCCGAAGAAATAGAGCATCAGGAAATAAGTGGCGTAGTCGAAGAGGGAGCTGATCGGCCCCACGACCAGCATGAACTTCTTTATATTGGCGATGTTCCATTTCTTGGGCTTCCTGAGATACTCCGCGTCGACATTGTCCGTCGGGATGCCGATCTGCGAAATGTCGTAGAGCAGGTTGTTCATCAATATCTGTATCGGCAGCATCGGCAGGAAAGGCAGGAAATAGCTGCCGCCGACCACGCTGAACATGTTCCCGAAGTTGGAGCTGGCGCCCATCTTGATGTACTTGGTGATATTGCCGAAGACCTTGCGCCCCTCTATTATCCCCTCCTCCAGCACCATCAGGTCTTTTTCGAGGAGGATGATGTCGGCGGATTCCTTGGCCACGTCCACCGCCGTGTCCACGGAGATCCCGACGTCCGCCAGGTTCAGGGCGGGCGCGTCGTTTATCCCGTCGCCCATGTAGCCCACCACGTGCCCCGCTTTCTGCAGGGCGGCGATGATCTGCTCCTTCTGGGAAGGCGAAAGCCGGGCGAAGACCGTGTTCTTCTCGGCCGCGGCCGCGACGCCCGCCTCGTCCAGGTCAGCCAGCGCCCCGCCGGTTATAACGCTCCCGGAAGCCAGGCCGACGTCGGCGCAGATCTTCTGCGTGACCAGTTCGTTGTCACCGGTGAGGATCTTGATGGCCACGCCCATCCTCTCCAGCCCGGCCAGCGCCTTGGCGGCGGAGTCCTTGGGCGGGTCGAAAAAGGCGAGGTACCCGAGCAGAACCAGGTCCCCCTCGTCCTGCACTCCGAAAACGGTCTTGTCTTTGGGGAACTCCTTGTAGGCGACGGCCAGAACCCTGTAGCCGGTCCTGGAAAGGCGCTCGTACTCCTCCATCAGGTCCCGCTTCATCACGTCTATCAGCGGGAGGACCTCGTCGTCTATCTGGCACGAGCCGCAGACGCTGTAAACGTCCTCCACCGAGCCCTTGGTGATCATCACGTGCGAGCCTTCGTATTCTATGATCACCGACATGCGCTTGCGCTTGAAGTCGAAAGGTATCTCGTCCACCTTGCGGCAGGTCTTCTCCACGTCCAGCTCGGTATGGGAAAGGATGGAGCGGTCCAGCAAATTGCGCAGGCCGGTCTGGTAATAGCTGTTCATGTAGGCGTAGCGCAGCACGTCCTCGCTGGGGCGGTTCGTCACGTCCACGAACTTCTCCAGCACGATCCTGTCCTGCGTGATCGTGCCGGTCTTGTCCGTGCAGAGTATGTCTATCGCGCCGAAATTCTGTATCGAGTTCAGCCGCTTCACTATAACTTTTTTCTTCGACATCACCAGCGCGCCCTTGGAGAGGTTCACGGTCAGGATCATCGGCAGCATTTCCGGAGTGAGACCCACCGCGACCGACATGGAGAAAAGGAGGGCGCTCACCCAGTCGCCCTTGGTGAGGCCGACTATCAGGAAAACGCAGGTGACCATCACCGCCATGAAGCGGATCATCAGCCAGGTGAAGTCCTGGATGCCCCGGTCGAAGCTGGTCTGCCCTTTCTCGCCGGTAAGCTTGGCCGAGATGGAGCCCAGGTAGGTGCTCTCCCCGGTATTGACCGCGACGCCGCGGGCGGCCCCGCTCACCACGTAGCTGCCCTGGAAGCAGGCGTTGGCCAGCTCTATTATGTTCTTCGGCGCAGGCCCGGGCAGGTCCGCCGACTTCTCTATCGGCATGGACTCGCCGGTGAGCGCGGACTGGCTAAGGAAGAAATCTTTCGCCGCCACCAGGCGCAGGTCGGCGGGGATGATTGCGCCGGCGTGGAGGACCACTATGTCGCCGGGAACCAGTTCCACGGTCGGG
This sequence comes from bacterium, assembly GCA_021811315.1. Taxonomy (GTDB): domain Bacteria; phylum Elusimicrobiota; class Elusimicrobia; order Elusimicrobiales; family UBA9959; genus UBA9959. The sequence goes on along the minus strand of JAJZPF010000023.1, from coordinate 18,549 downwards.
ATCTCCGTCTCTTTCCCGCCGCGGATCACCAGCGTGTTGGCCTGCACCATCTTCTGCAGCTGCTCCACGGCTTTGCCGGAGCGGGTCTCCTGCACGTAGGAAAGGATGACGCTGAGGAAAACCATCGCGCCGACGACCACCGCCGAGCGGTCGTCGCCCATCCAGAGGGATATCGCCCCGATTATCAGCAGCTGTATAGCGAGCGGGTTCTTGAACCTCTCGAGGATCTCGAAAACGAAGAATTTCTTTTCTTTACGGGAGAGGGCGTTGAAACCGTGGAACTCCCTGGCCGCCTTTACCTGGGAATCGCTTAAGCCGTCCCTTGAGGTCTTAAGTTCCGCCAGGGCCTGGTCGGGCGAAAGGGAGCAGCTGTCGAGCAGCCTGTGGTCGTTCTCCGACAGCACGGCCGCCTGTGATCTTACCCCCTGTCTGACCAGGGACGGAACAAGTTTGGTGAAGGAAAATCTCATAAGATCTGGTATACCGCCGGCGGCTCCCGCCGGCCCGGAGTGAAGGCACGCTGCCCGATCAGCTCAGTTTCGAGGCCGGAAGAATGAAGCTGGCCTTGGTGCCTTTACCCTTTTCGCTTTCTATCTTAAGGGAGCTGCCGTGGGCCTGGATTATCTCTCTGCATAAATTGAGCCCTATTCCGAAACCTTTGGCCTTTTTTTTGCCGTCTTCCGTGCGGTAGTACGGGGTCGCTATTTTTTCCAGGTCGTCGCCGCTCATCCCTATCCCGGTGTCCTCTACTTCGAACAGGGCGTTTTCCCCGTCGAAGCTCAGGCGTATGGCGATCTTCCCGCTCTTCGGGGTATATTTTACGGCGTTCCCGGCCAGGTTCGTGACCACGAGGAGCAGCGCGTCGGGGTCGGCCAGGACAAGCACAGGGCTTTCCGGCTTGCCGATGGTCAGCTCCAGCCCCTTGTCCGCTATCAGCGGGCTGATAAGGTCGGCGGTTCCGGATATCACTTTCAGGGGATCGGTGAGTTCTTTATCCATGACCAGCTTCCCCTCCTGCATTCTGGCCTGGTTGAGAAAATTCAGGGAAGTCTGCCTTATGACGGAATAGACGCTGGCGAGCACGTCGTACATCGCTCTTCTTCTTTCAGGCGAAGAGGCCAGGTTCTCCTCGTTCAGGAGCGCGAGCGTCATGTTCATGCTCGTCAGGGAGTTGTTGATCTCGTGGCTTACGAAAGATATCATCCTGGTCTTCATCTCCGAAACGGCCTTTTCCCTTTTCAGGGTGCTGTTCAGCTTCGAGATAAGGACGGAAACCACCACGAAGAAAGCGCACCCCACCAGCGAGTTCCAGTATGAAACCCGCGAGTAGCCGTATTTTTGATGGTCGATAAGGAAATCGATGCCTATCCAGACAGCGGCCCCCGCGAGCGAAACGGCGATACCGATGTTCCTGCCCATGCTCCAGGCGGCGAAAGAGATAGGCACCAGGTAAAAGATGGAAAAACTGTACTCCTCGCCTGTCGCGTAATCCAGGAAGCCCACGCAGCACATTGCGACGAAGACGAAAACTATCGCTATCCGGCGGTTTTTCTCCAGTAAAGAGTAAAGGTCCTTTAGGGGGCTGAGGGTCTTTGTCGGCGGCTTGGCTTGAAGCATGAAAGTTCCGTTTTGAGTGGATCCTGATACACTATAATTGAAACATATTTTGAGCCTGAAATATCAGGAACCGCTCGTCCAGCGGGGCCTCTTCGTACCGGCCTGGCCCGGGGTGTTACGGGGAAAATGCGGCCCGGCCATTATTACGGCGTGGCGGGGAGTCCGCGGGGCCGGAGGACTAATAGCGGGGCAGTCCTTTTTCTATCTTTTCAGCCCAGGCGTCAAGGCCGCCTTTCAGGACTGAAACTTTTGTAAAACCTTTCGCGCGCAGGGCGCGGAAGGCGGCCGTGGATTTGCTCTGGCCTTTGCAGTAAAGGACGAACTCTTCCCCCGCGCCGAGTCCCGCGCCGTTCTTGAGGAGCTCATCGAAGTCTATCCAGGCGTCGCCGGCTATATGGCAAAGGTCATGCTCCCAGGGATAGCGGAGGTCCAGCAAGCGCGGCGGCTTGCCGGATGCTAATCGCGCCTTGAGCTCTTCCGGGGTGATAAGATCGACCGAGAGTGCTTCTATAAATTTATTGTCCGCTCCGGCTTTCGAACCGCAGACAGGGCAGTCCTCGCGCTTTTTCAACTCAACAACGTTGAAATCGGCCAGCCGGAAGTTAAGCATCGCGAATTTTCCCTTCAGCGTTTCAAATCCGAGTATCAGTTTAAGTACTTCCAGAGCCTGCATTGAGGCCACGGCTCCGGCGGCCGGGCCCATCACTCCGGCTTCGGCGCAGGCCTGGTTTTCCTGCGATTCGGCTCCGGGAGCCAGGCAGCCAAGGCAGGGCCCGGCGTGCGGTTCGAAGACGGCCAATTGGCCCTCGAACTGGTAAACCGCTCCGTGAACATAGGTCTTTTTCAGTTTCAGACAGGCTTTGTTTATCGCGCCACGGGTCAGGAAATTATCGGTGCAGTCGGCGATGAAGTCGTAGCCCGACAGTGCGGCGCTGATATTCTCCCGGGTAAGAATTCCTTCATTCGCGTTAACTTTAATTTCGGGGTTTATTTCAAGCAGGCGCCGTTTTGCAAGATCCGTCTTGAGTTTCCCTATATCACCGGTGCCGTAAATAAGCTGGCGGTGCAGGTTTGAAAGCTCAACCGGGCCGAAGTCGAAGACGCCTATCTCGCCGACCCCGGCCCCGGCCAGGTAGCCGAGCACCAGCGACCCGAGGCCGCCGGCGCCGACTACGGCGACTTTGGCGGTTTTTAGTTTCTGCTGGCCCTCCGGTCCCACGCCGGGGATGACCAGCTGCCTTGAATACCGGATAAGTTCTTCTTTCTTCAGGTCCATTTAGCGTTTCAGGGCGCGCTCCAGGTCGCTTACCAGGTCGTCCGAATTCTCGATACCGGCCGAGAGGCGGACCAGCCCGGCGGTTATCCCGCGCTTCAGGCGGTCTTTCTCCGGGATGGCCGCGTGCGTCATCGTCGCCGGGTAGCAGGCCAGCGATTCAACGCCGCCCAGGCTCTCGGCCAGCATGAAGATCTTCAGTTTCTTAAAGAAGGCGTCGGCGGCGGGCCGCCCCCCCTTCAGTTCGAAGCTTACCATGCCGCCGAAGCCGTACATCTGGCTGTCGGCGAGAGCGTGCGCGGGATGCGTAGTTAGGCCGGGATAATATACTTTGGCTACAGCCGGGTGAGCCGAAAGGAAATCAGCTATCTCGAAGGCGTTGGCTTCATGCGCCATCATTCGCACGGCGAGGGTTTTCATCCCGCGCAGCGTAAGCCAGGAGTCCCAGGGCCCGGGGATGCCGCCTGCCGCGTTCTGGTGGAATTTCACTTCCTCGTAGATGCCTTTGTCCGCCACGGCCATCAGGCCGCCTACCACGTCGCTGTGGCCGCCCAGGTACTTGGTGGAACTGTGGACCACTATGTCCGCGCCCAGCTCTATCGGGCGCTGGAAATAAGGCGTGGCGAAAGTGTTGTCCACGGCGAGGATGGCCTTGTGCTTTTTAGCTATCTCGGCCAGCGCGGCTATATCGGTTATGTTCAGAAGCGGGTTTGTGGGGGTCTCCGCCCAGATGAGCCGGGTATTGCGGCGCATCGCTTTTTTGAAAGCAGCCGGATTCTTGGCGTCCGCATAGGTGACTTCCAGGCCCCACTTCTTGAATACTTTCTCGAAGAGCCGGTAGGTCCCGCCGTAAACGTCGTCGCCTGACACTACATGGTCGCCTTTCTTGAGCAGGCTCAGGCAGGCCGTCGCTTCGGCGGCCAGGCCGGAAGCGAAAGCCAGGCCGTACTTCGCTCCTTCGAGCGCGGCTATGCAGTCCTCGAGCGCTTTGCGCGTGGGGTTGCCGGTACGGGAATATTCCCAGCCCCGGTCCTTGCCGATAGCGTCCTGCTTGTAAGTAGAGGTCTGGTAGATCGGCACGTTGACGGAGCCCGTCTGCTTATCGGCTTCCTGCCCCGCGTGCATCAGCGCTGTTTCGAATTTCATTTTGCTCTCCTTGAATTGCTTCAATTACGCCAACGAGCGCCGCAGGTGGTTAAGCAGGTCCACGCGGGTTATAAGGCCGTAGAACTTCCCGTCGCAGTTGAGCAGCCCCACCAGGTCCTTGTTGAGGATAGTGGTGATCTCTTCGAGGGAGGTTGAAGGCTGTACCGTGACCAGGTTGTGGGTCATATGCTCTTTTACGGGTTTGCGATAGTTAGAGACATCCTTATGAACGGCAAGGAGGATATCCGACTCGTCCAGCAGCCCTACCACGCGGCCATCCTCCATTACCGGGAGCTGGGAGTATTCGTACATCCGCATCCGGAGGAAGGCTGTCACCAGCGCGTCGCCGGGTTTTACCGAGACCACCGAGCCGGCGGAGCACGGGCGCCCTACCAGGTCGCGCAGGTCGCCGAACTCTTCTCTTTTAATGAAGCCCTGGTCCGCCATCCAGTAGTCGTTGAACATCTTCGAGAGGTATTTGTTCCCGCTGTCCCCGACGACGGTGACTACCCGCTTAGCTGTCTTGCTCTCGCGGCAGTATTTCAGCGCGGCGGCCAGCAGGGTGCCTGTGGAGGAACCGGCCAGGACGCCTTCTTTCTTGAGCAGCTCGCGCGCGGCCGTAAAGCTTTCCGCGTCGGTCACGGTGTAAGCCTTCTTGACCAGGGCCATATCCGCGACCGAGGGGATGAAATCCTCGCCTATCCCTTCCACGTACCAGGAGCCCGCCTTTCCGATCTTGCCGGTCTTTACATAGTCGGCCAGCACCGAGCCGGCCGGGTCGGCCAGTACCATTTCCGTCCCGGGTGAAACGCGCGCGAAGAAGCGACCGAAGCCCGTCAGGGTTCCGCCGGAACCTACGCCGCAGACCACGGCGTCAACGCGGTGTTCCATCTGTTCCCAGATCTCGGGAGCGGTGCTCTCTTCGTGAGCCGCGGGGTTGGCCGGGTTCGCGAACTGGTTTATAAAGTAGGCGTTAGGCGTTTCTTTGGCTATCCTTTCAGCCATATCCTGGTAGTATTCAGGGTGGCCCTTCTCCACGTCGGAGCGGGTATTTATTATCTGCGCGCCCAGGGCCCTTAAATGGGAGATCTTTTCCTGGCTCATCTTATCGGGGATGACAAGGATAAGTTTATAGCCCTTCTGGGCGGCGACCAGGGCGAGCCCCAGGCCGGTATTGCCTGCGGTGGCTTCCACCAGCGTTCCGCCCTTTTTGATCTTGCCTTCCTTCTCGGCGGCGGCTATCATGGAGAGAGCGATGCGGTCTTTTATGGAACCGCCGGGATTCTGGCATTCCAACTTAAGGAAAAGTTCGCATTTCCCGGTGTCCAGGTGTTTTACTTTAAGAAGAGGGGTATTGCCTATAAGGTCCAGAACGGAATCTACTGTCTGCATGTTTTCACCTGTTTTTAAGATCATATATTTCTCCACGCGGTGTTTAAAAGACGCTTCATGTCTTTGCTTAACTTTAAAGGCGTTTTCCGCCGTATAGAGTCATTGTATCAAATGTATTAATCTTTGTTGAAAAGGTGCGGGTTCGTTCACTTTGCTGGATACGTTGAATTTGAATCAAAACCGGCTTCAAAGGATAAGAGACGGGGATTTGCAGCCGTTGTCGCCCTTCGCCTGAAAAAGTTTCTTGGGACAGCCCTGGGTCTTTAGTCCTATGCTTCTCTGGGTCTTCTGGCCCTTGAGAAAAATCAATACAGACCATATACTAAATACAATGACTGTGTAACCCGGGAGCGGCCGGAGAGTCTCCCTCTGCGGACCTAATTCGGATTTACCCGTGTCAGCTAATAAGTCAGGAGGTAACACAATGTTGTTTGAAGAACACAATGAAGTTGCGGTTGCCGTCGTGAGCGTGCAGCACTGCATCGGTCAGGGTGGCGACTGCGACCACGAGCCGACTTAGTCCGGAATAAAAAACAGGAACAGCCCCGCGGGTCCTAGCTAAAAGCGAAGACCCGCGGGGCTGTCCTTTTTTACTTTACCAAAACACGGCGACTTCAGCAGCAGGCTATTCCACTCCGTACATACCGCAGGAAAAAGAGTCCGGGTCATACCAGCTGCCGGAGAGTATTTTCGCCCTGCCCCGGCAGCCGCCCAGGCATTTGGCGAAATGGACGCAGGCTTTGCATTTTTCCAGCTTGTTCCAATCCAGGTCTACTGGCGCGGCCCGGCTGCCCTGATACTCCCTGTATATCGTTTCCAATGACTTGTCCGACAGGCTGCCCATGCTTTCTCCGAGATTCTGGAAATAATGGCAGGCGTATACCTGGCCGTCCGCCGCGATAAAACACTGCCCTACGCCGGCCTTGCAATAAAAATTGCGTCCCCCCGCAAATCTGGCGATAACGCCTTCGGCGTCTCCGGGGGCCGGGATCAAACCCTTGTTGAAGAGTTCTTTCGTCTTCGTGACGGACAGCTCCAGTCCGGGCGAATCCTTTGCGCCGCCTATCGGGGTGATGGAGGAGAATCTTATGCCGGAGGCCCCGAGTTCGCCGAGGCAGAAATTCTTGAATTCCTCGACCTGCCCCGCGGTGCTATCCTGGACCAGGGCCGTTATAGAGACAGGGACTTTGCGGGAGACCAGAAGTTTTATTCCAGCCACAGCCCTCTTGAAGGCGCCGCGCCCGCGGATGGCGTCGTGTGTTTCCTCGAAGAAATCCAGGCTGACCGCTACAAGGGCCACGCCGGACTCTTTCAGCATGGCGGCGGCAGCATCAGTGACAAGGGTGGCGTTAGTCATAAGGTTAACGCGCATCCGCCGCGCCCGCGCAAGTCCGAGCGCTTCTGGGAGCAGCGGGTTCAGCAGCGGTTCGCCGCCATTGATCGTCAGGGTCGTCGGTTCAAGGGCGTCGATCCCGGCGAATACTTTTTCAAGGATCTCCCGGCTCATGTCTTTCTGTGAAAGCGCGGCGAAGCAGTGGGCACAGCGCAGGTTGCAGCGGCCCGAAAACTCCAGGTCCGCCGAGGCGAGACTGCTCTTTTCTCTGATAATGATGCGGCGGTCCTCTTTGCGGCCGGTGTCTTCTCCGGCTATTCCTTTGGCCGCCAGCTTGTCATAAATGAACTTTTCCTTTTCCGTCATCTCGGCGGTGCTCCGGCGGGCGGCCATAGCCTGGAGTACGTCCAGCGCATCCTGGTTCATCTTTACTTTGTAGCCGCTGGCCGTATGATGCAGCCAGATATCGTCCTGGGAACGCTTGATGACGCAATTGATTATGAGCATGGATTATAAGTTAAAATGATATGGAACGCAGCCTCCATGGGTCCTCCTGTAACAGCCGGACTTGCATGGAGGCTGCGCCCATTATTACTTACGCTGCACTAGGCAGGGTCGTGGGTGCAATCCCCGCCCTGACCAATGCAGTGTTGTACGCTCACGACGGCAACCGCAACTTCATTGTGTTCTTCGAACAGCATGCGTTACCTCCGTTGCTTTTCACTTCTTCCCGGCCTGTACAAGCCGGCCCGGAAATTTTCGGTTCACTTCTTCTCAACAAGGTCCATCCCGCACTTGGGGCATTCGCCTGGCTTGTCGCCCTGGTAGTCGCCCATGGGGCAGACATATGTTTTGCTCCGCTCCGCCTTCTTCTCGGCCAGGTTCATGCCGCATTTGGGGCATTTGCCGGGTTTGTTCCCTTGGTAATCCCCCATTGGGCAGACATATATTTTATCCTGGCCCGCCTCTTTCTTGTTTATATACTTCTCCGGATCCTTACTGAACGGTTTGTCGCAGCCTGGGCAGCAGAAGTAGTAGACCTTGCCCTTGTAGGAAGCCGAGAGGGTCTCCGCCGTCACCTTGAACTTCTCGCCGGTTACCGGGCAGACCGCTTCTTTTCCTATTTCCTCTTTCGTTATTTTTCGCTGCGCCGCTTTCGCCTTAACGGCGGCTTTAGTGTTTTTCTCCTGCTCCTGGCTCTTGTCAGCCTCTTTTGCCGGCTTTGCGCTTTCAGCGGCAAAAGCCGCAGAGCAGCCTAAAACCAGGGCGAACCCGCACAGCATTGTCAGTTTCTTGTTCATATTTTTTCCATTAACCGTATAACTTCGTTTCTCTCTATATTCCGGAACTGCGTATTTCAGGTCAGGCGTCCAGGCTTACCGGCTCGCAAAGTGCCGCCGGGTCTCCGGCGGCCCGGCCGCAGGCTTTACATATAAACCGCGCGTCCCTCGCCGCCGCTTTCACGGCTTCAAGCGCGTCTTTATCCGCCATCATGTCGCATATATGTTTTTTTGAACAGCAATCTTTTTTAGGTTCTTGCATTGTGTTTCTCCTTGATTCCGCGCTCAGGCGGTTTAATGCGCGTGCTCCGCGTCCCTTGTGTCATTCGCCGGCGTGCTCTGCACGGCGGAGGTGGATACTGCAGTAGGGGTGGACACCGTTACTTCATGAGAAGCGGACTTGTTCTGGTCGTGTTCCATTTTGCCCATCATGCCATGTCCGCCCGAAAGCAACATCGCGCCCATCATTACAACCATTATAATTATTCCAGCCGTTGCCATTTCGCTCCTTTAAGGCTTTCCTTATTTCTTCTCAACCAGGTCCATGCCGCATTTCGGGCATTTCCCCGGTTTGTCGGTTTGATAGTGGCCCATGGGACAGACATATGTTTTGGAAACCTGTTTCGTCGTGGGCTTAGCGCTGTCGCCGGTACCGGCGGCGGGCGCGGGGACTACCGTATTAATGAATTCATCCAGTTCCGCATCCGTGCCGGAAAAGGGCGGCATGGGCTTTTTAGGCTCTTTTAACAATTTCTTCAGCTTGTCTTTCGGATGATGCCGCAGATGCTCGTCAAGCGCGGGGCCCACTTTTCCGCCTTTGCCTTTGTACTTGTGGCAGAGGAGGCAGTTGTATTTCTGAAGCGCCGCTTTTGTCGCTTTTTCTTTTAGGATCTCGCTTTTCGTCCGCGTTATTTTTTTGGAGGCCGGCCCATTAGCCGCCTTACCGGCAGCGACCGTGGCGGAGGAATTATGCTCCTCGTCTCCGTGGGCTCCGGCCTGCCCGGCGCAGATAAAGCCCGTTAAAAAAAGAACCGCGGCTGCAAAATTTACGGTTTTCATTTTCTTTCTCCTTGATCAACTGAAACTATGCTCTTTCTTCTTCCAGAGGTAGAAGACCACCGGGTAGATCAGCAGTTCCAGCGCGAAGCTGGAGGCCAGGCCGCCGATCATCGGCGCGGCGATGCGCTTCATCAGGTCCGACCCCGTGCCGAGCGACCACATTATGGGGATAAGCCCCATGAAGGCCGCCGCCACCGTCATCATCTTCGGGCGCACGCGTTTTACCGCGCCGTGCATGATGGCCTCTTTGAGGTCGCCGGTATCGTTCATCCGCCCGGCCTTTTTCATGTCTTCATAGGACAGGTCCAGGAAAAGCAGCATGAACACGCCCGTCTCGGCGTCCAGGCCCATCAGGGCTATCATGCCCACCCACACGGCGATGGAGACATTGTAGCCAAGGTAGTACAGGAACCAGACCGCGCCTATCAGCGAGAACGGCACGGCCATCAGCACTATGAACGTTTTCGCCGCCGAATTAGTGTTCATATACAGGAGTATGAAGATTATGAACAAGGTGAGCGGCAGCACCAGCTTGAGCCTTTCGCGCACGCGCAGCATGTTCTCGTACTGCCCGCTCCATTCCAGCGAGTAGCCTGAAGGCAGTTTGAGATTGGCGGAAATATGCTCCTTGGCGTTCTTCACGTAGGTGCCTACGTCTATGCCTTCTATGTCCACGTAGACATAGCCGGACAGCAGGCCGTTCTCGTCGCGGATCATCGCGGGGCCCTGCCGCATCTCGATGTCGGCGATCTGCGCAAGCGGAACGTTGATCCCGTCCATTGTGGTCACCAGTACGCGGCCAAGCTTGCTCAGGTCGTCGCGGAACTCGCGGGCGTAGCGCACGTTTATCGAATAGCGCTCCCTGCCCTCCACCGTGGTGGAGACAGGCTCGCCGCCTATGGCGGACATCACAGCCGTCTGGGCTTCCATGACCGAGAGCCCGTAGCGGGCCAGCTGGTCCCTTTTAAGCGTGAAGTCCAGGAAGTAGCCGCCGGCGGTGCGCTCGGCGAAGGCGCTTCTTGTCCCCTTCACCTGGGTGACGAGCTGTTCCACCTGTATACCTATTTTCTGGATCTGGGTGAGGTCCGCGCCGTAGATCTTTATCCCTATCGGCGTCCGGATGCCGGTGGAAAGCATGTCTATCCTGGCCTTTATGGGCATGGTCCAGGCGTTGGAAACGCCGGGGAACTTCATCTTTGAGTCGATATCCGTGATGAGGTCGTCCCAGGTCATTTTGTCGTACCAGATATGGCTGAGTATCCGGCGCAGGAAGTCAGGCGCCCAGGAGGAATACCAGCGCGGTTTGGCTCGCCATTCTTCGGCGGGTTTAAGGACTACGGTGGTCTCCATCATCGAGAAAGGCGCCGGGTCCGTAGAAGTTTCCGCCCGACCGGCTTTGCCGAACACCCGCTCCACCTCGGGGATGCTTTTAAGCACCTCGTCCTGCCGCTGCAGCAGTTTCTGCGCTTCGGTCACCGAAAGCCCGGGCAGCGTGGTGGGCATGTACAGGATCGTCCCCTCGTTCAGGGGCGGCATGAATTCAGAGCCCAGCTTCAGGTAGACCGGGATGGTTGAAAGCACCAGCAGGAGCGCGCACACGATGGTCTTTACCGGGTGGTTCAGCACGAATTTGCAGACCGGCTCGTACACCGCGAACAGCATTTTGCTTATCGGGTGTTTCTCTTCGGGGTAGTAGGTCCCGACGGCTACCGTGTTGACCACTTTCCCCAGCCAGCGCGGCTTGATGGGGAACGGGTCCATGCGGGCGAACATCATCCGGAGGGCCGGGTCCAGGGTCACGGCGAGTATTGCCGCCATGAACATTGAAAGATTTTTGGTGTAGGCCAGAGGTTTGAACAGCCGGCCTTCCTGGTCCACCAGAGTGAAGATGGGAAGGAAAGCCACGGCTATGACCAGCAGCGAGAAGAACACCGACGGGCCCACTTCCTGCAGGGCTTCCAGCCGCACGGCGTGGAAATCCCCTTTTCTCCCCCCGCTTTGCCAGAGTTCCAGTTTTTTATAAGCGTTCTCCACTTCAACTATCGCGCCGTCCACCAGCACGCCTATGGAAATAGCGATACCTGAAAGCGACATTATGTTGGAGGAGATGCCCATGAAATACATGGGGATGAAAGCCAGGAAAACCGAGACGGGTATCGTCACTATCGGGATAATGGCCGACGGCACATGCCAGAGGAAAATGAGTATGACCAGGCTGACGATGATCATTTCTTCCGTCAGCTGGCGTTTGAGGGTTTCGATGGCCTTGTAGATCAGCGTGGAGCGGTCGTAAGTTGCGACTATCTCCACGCCTTCCGGCAAAGAGGGCTTTATCTGCTCTATCTTTTCTTTTATCCTGTTTATAACGTTCAGCGCGTTCTCTTTATGGCGGATGATGACTATGCCGCCTACGGTGTCGCCCTCGCCGTTCAGGTCCGCTATGCCTCGCCTTATCTCGGGCCCCGTCTCTACCTTGGCAATACTTTTGATCAGCACCGGAGTGCCGTTGGAGTCGCGCGCCACCACTATATTTTCTATATCCTCGGTGGAGCGCGCGTAGCCCTTGCCGCGTATCATGTATTCCGCGCCGGAGAACTCTATCAGCCGCCCGCCCACGTCGTTATTTCCGTTCTTGACGGCGCTCAGCACTTTCTCCAGCGGGATATTGTAGGCCGCCATGGCGTTGGGGTTCAGGTTCACCTGGTACTGCTTCTGGAAGCCGCCGATGGAAGCCACTTCGGCCACGCCCGGCACCGACTGCAGGTGGTACTTGAGGTTCCAGTCCTGGAAGGAGCGCAGTTCCGACAAGTCGTGCTTGCCGCTTTTATCCACCAGGGCGTACTGGTACACCCAGCCCACGCTGGAGGCGTCCGGACCTATTTCTGTTTTTACGCCTTCAGGCAGCCGGCCCTGTATTTTATTGAGGTATTCCAGCACGCGGGCCCTGGCCCAGTAGATGTCCGTGCCGTCCTCGAAGATGATATAAACGTACGAAAAGCCGAAATCGGAAAAACCGCGAATGGTCTTTACTTTAGCCACGCCCAGAAGCGAGGTGATGATAGGGTAGGTGACCTGGTCCTCCATGATATCGGGGGAGCGGTCCCAGCGCGAATACACTATCACCTGAGTGTCGGAAAGATCGGGGATGGCGTCGAGCGAGATGTTCTTTACGCAAAAATACGCGCCTATCACGGCAACAAGGGCGAAAATAATTACCAAGGCCTTGTTGTGAGCGGAAAAACCGATGATCTTTTTTATCATGGCTTATTCCGTGACCGTGGACCTGAGCCTGGATTCTGAGTCTACCAGGAAATTGGCGGAAGTCACCACGGTCTCCCCGGCCCTTACCCCTGATAGGACCTCGGTGTAATCGTCGCCGGCAAAACCGGTTTTCACTTCCCTCGGCTCAAAGCCGTCCTCGCCTTTATCCACGAAAAGCAGCTTCCGGGTTCCGGTATCTATGATGGCGTTGTTCTGTACCGTCAGGCGCGAACCCAGCGTAACCTTTATCTTGACCTCGGCGTACATCTCCGGTTTCAGCATGTTGTCGGGGTTTTCCACTTCCGCCCTGACCCGCAGCGTGCGCGTTTCCGCGGAAAGGATGGAGTCCACGGCCTTGATGACGCCGCGGAAAATTTTCCCCGGATAGGCCGGCGTAGCCGCTTCTATCTCCTGGCCAGGCTTGATCAGGCCTATCTCGTACTCGTAGATCTGGGCGTAAAGCCAGGCTTTGGCGCCGGGCAGCAGCAGGTTGGATTGAGTTTCCCCGCCGTTGCCGGCCAGTTCGTCCAGCTGCTGCTCCGAGAGGCCCAGCTGGCGCAGGCGCAGTTCCGAGGCCCTGATCAGGGCCTCCGCTCTTTCATGCACTTCCGGCCACGAATTATCCCTGATCTTTTCCCTGGCTATGAGGGCTTCCTTATACTCCGAAATGGACTGGTAAAGGTCCGGGTCGTAGGCGACCTTGCCCGAACTGACCACCGTGTGGGTCAGCGTCCTGTAGGCCGCCTTGTCGGTCTTTACGCCTATAAGCTGCCTTTTCCCGGCGTCCATTTTTATCGGGGCCCGGCCGCCCACTTCTTTGGCTTCTCCTTCAACTTCATACACCGGAGTGTAATCCATCCCCATTTCGTCCTTCATCGGCGTTTTGGAGGTTACGGCAGGGTTCATCGGGGAGCGGTAGAACTTGATCTTCTTTTCACCCGGCTGCGCTGGCGGGGCCGCGGTATCGCTTTTAACCAGGTTCATGCCGCAGATAGGGCATTCCCCCGGCTTGTCCGAGACATAAGTGGGGTGCATGGGGCAATGGTAGGATTCTTTCTGTTGCGCGGCGCCATGCCCGGCGTGGCCGCGGTAATATATTATCCCCAGGGCAACGGCGGCCAGCAGCAGCAGCCCGGGAATTATCAGAGCGAGTTTTTTTACCTTCATTTTATTTCCCCTGTCAGTTGTTCGACCCTGGCCTGCCAGGTATGGCAATCCACGATATAGCGGTAATAGTCCATCTTAAAATCGAGCAGAGTGCGCTGTGCGTCCAGCAGGTCCATGAAATCGGTCTTATCCGCCTGGTAGCCGCTCTGTGCTATTTTCAGCGCTTCCTCGGCCTGCGGTATGACGCTGCCGCGGTAAAGGTCCACCAGCCGCATACTGCTGCGCGCCTTTATGTCGGCCTCCCTGAGCGAGGAGGAGAGCTCGTTGCCGGCGGCCCTGTATTCGGCATAGGCCATTTCCTTGTCGGCGGCGGCTTCCTTCACCATCTCCTTCTGCCTGGAGAACCAGAGCGGGATGGTCAGGCCCAGCGAAAGATCGTAGGTGTTATTCATCTCCTGACCCGGGGCTTTTCTTTTCCTGTACAGCAGCATGAAGTCCGGCAGGTACTCGGCCCTTGAAAGGGAGAAGCGTTTTTCGGCCTGGCTGATCTTGAGGGAATAGGCTTTCAGCCCGGGATTTGAGGCAAGAGCGGCGGTCCGCAGTTTTGTATACTCGGCGCCCGGCTGCGAGGGCTCAAGTTCCTGCGGCTCCGGCAGGAGAGAGAGCGTATCCCGGTTCATCATGGCGTTCAGCATGGCCTTTGCGGTTTCTTTCTCCTGGGTAACGGTTACCAACATGTTGAGGGTCCGCGAAAGTTCCACCTGGGCTTTGATCGCGTCGCTTTGAGAGGCGCTGCCTACCGAATACTTGGTTTCGGCTATCTTCGAGAAACCGCGCAGGATCTCCACCGTCTCATTGTAGATAAGCTCCGCCTTGGAGGCCATGTAATACTCATAAAAGAGCGCCTTTGCTTTGGAGACCAGTTCCCTCTCTTTGGCGGCGTAAAGGGTAGAATACAAAGCGTGCTCGTCTTTGGCGAGATCCTTGCGCAGCCGGAGTTTATAGGGGTTGTCTATTTCCTGGCTGATGGAGATGTTCCTCTCCGCGGCTTTGTTCACGAAGCTCTGGCCGGAGGGAGTGTACATCCGCTCGAATTCGATCACAGGGTCTTTGAGCAGATAAGCCTGTTTGATCCGGCTTTTGGCGGCCAGTGAAACGGCGGCGGCCGCCATGAGCTCCGGATTTTTGGAGCGGACTTCGGCCAGTACATCAGCCAGATTCAACTGCGGTTTTGCGGCCGCGGTTTCCACCCGGGGAGTAACATCGTCCTGGCGCGTTTGCCCCTGGGCCGCCGCGAGGGAGCATGCCAGCGAGAGTAATATGGCCGCTGTTGTGACTGTCTTCATAAAGTTGCCTTACTTGGCCAGTTTCGCCGCCATGTTGTTTAAAACCGGCATGTGGTAGAGAAAAACCCCTGTTACTACGAGCAGGTAACCGAGGCCGATTATTATCGCGGCTTTGGCCAGCTTCTGGGCGCGCGGGGTGACAGAAGAGTCCTTAAGGATCACCACTCCCAGGGCCACGGCTATAACGGCCTTTTCAACTCCGAACAGGTGCACGAAAGAAAAGATCGCAAGGGCGAGAGCTGCTGCAGCGAATTTAGTGGACATCTTTTTTCTCCATGCTGCCCATATCGCCGGTTTTTCCTGTCTCGGTTTGGTTTTGCATTCTTTCCATTTCGCAGTCTTTGCAGGGACAGATGTTCTTTTTGCCGGCTTCATGCATGCACAGGCACATGTATTCATTGCATTCGCCGCACAGGCGCGACAGCGCCACGGGGTTCAGCATGCTGGTCGGCTTTACGAGCTGCGCCACCACTTTTCGGGCGAGTTCCCGGCGCGGGCCGTTCTCCATGGCGTTGATGTTGAAGGCGAAGGTGAAGAGGTTTATCAGGATGAAGGTTGCCATTAAAGCCATTGCCGGTACCGGCAGGCGCAGGAAGCGGCGCAAAGAGACGCCGGCCCGGTTCATCGACCGGGCAGCGGCCGCTACTCTTGCGGCAAAGAAAGGCGAGGGCTCTATAACCGGAAGCCTCTTTATTTCCGCGTCCAACTCTGCTATACGTCTCAGTTCTACGGCGCAGGAGGCGCAAGCGGCGATATGGGCCTCCAGCTCTGCCCGGTTTTCGGGGGCAAGCGCATCGTCCATGTAGGCGGAAAGATTCTGAACTACTTTTAAACAGTTATCAGTCATAATCGACCTCGCACCAATTTAAACGTAAAATCGGGAGAAAACTTGCGGAATTTATTCGCTAGTAATAGTACCAAAATAGGTTCAGTGGTTGGTATTTCTCTCTATTCGTATACGCGACCCGGCCCTATGTCCTCCCTTTTCTTAATAGACCATGCAGAAAGAACGCCTCGAACTCTATTTGATTTTTTCGCCCTAAGCGTATTACCGCAATTTTCCTATTGGTGAGTCAATGTCCGGTTTCTGTACATCTGCAGGGAGTCAGCATTGTAATTCCCTGAAAAAAGATGTAGGGTAGGCTCTGTTACGGAGCGCTGCCAAGTCATTCCACAGGCCGATCGGTACCGTTTAAACGCCGCTCGGCTTCAGGTTAATAATCCGCCTGGCGGCCTCCGAGAGTGTATATGCCTGAAATTACCGCGAAACATGAAATAGTTCTACACCGCTGCGGCTGTGCTCATTGCGATTCGGCTGAAGAAGAATTAAGCCGCCTGGCAAAGCTGTATCAAGCCTCTTTCTCTGTCCGGCGGGTAAAAAATGAAGGCGTCTATGCAGGTTCGGCGACCCCCATGGTTTATATCAACGGCGTCAAAATTTCACATTACTCTCTAAGCGCCAAAAAGTGGGAAAAAGCGCTGGCCGTGCCGCTGGAGCGGAAGAAGCTGCGGGGCGAAATTGTCGACGTCGCCTGTTATGAAAAAAAAGGGGCGCGAGGGGCCGGACACCGGGAATGCGCCGAGCTTTGTATTCTGGAGATCAAACTTCCCATGGGCTTGCTGACCCCCGAAGGCGTCCTTTACGGGATAGCCGCGGGGCCGGAGTCAGGATTGATATACGAAGAGCTGAAGCGGCGGATAGGGCGGCAAGTCGAAGTTACCGGTGATGTATACCAGTGGGAGGATAAACGCACTCTCACTGTGCGTGAAATAGAATGAGCCGCAAAGCTATTTCTTTCTCCCCTGCTTTCTCTCCCAGGGCGGTATATCCGACCCTGAAACAATGAAGGGAAATAAGGCCTCTACAGTTTTGCCTGAAGGCAGGCTGACTGCGAATTCCGCCTCCCACTCCCCCCCCATTCCGAATGTAAGGTGCATGCCGTATACGCCCGGGCGGTTCTCCTTGTGCAGGGCCTGCAGGGCCAGCACGTGTATGTGTCCGGGCCTTCTTGGCATCAGCGCCCTTCCTTTGACTCCGGCGTCAATGATAGGCCCGGGAGAAGAGGCCGCCAGGTCGGTGACCAGGATTTCAAGTTCAGCCTCCTGCGTTTCGTCGGGCACGGTCGGTTTAAGGGTGAAGTCCAGGCGCAGCCCTTCTTTCTCAACGCTCCAGCGGCTCTGCGGCGAATCCCACGGATTCGGGGCCGCGGGCGGCAACTCGGCGCAGCCCGCAGCCAGGACGCATACCGCAATAAAGAGTGGTTTTTTGATCATCTATACCCTCGCTAAACCATCGAGTCAAATGCTCTTTTCAGCATGGTTTCAACTTCCAGCGCCAAAGGCTTAAGCGCCGCGTTGTCTATACTGCTCATCGCTACCGTGGGCTTTATTATCGCAATCGCGGTTTTCCCGCCTTTCTCGTACACTATAACATTGCACGGAAGCATGAGCCCGATATTCTCCTCGGCCTGTACGGCTTTATAGGCGTTAGCCGGGCTGCAGGCGCCGAGTATGACATAGTTCGGGAAGTCAATGCCCAGTTTCTCTTTGAATTTCTCCCGCATATCTATCTTTGTGAGTATGCCGAACCCTTCCTTTTTCAGCGCGGCGGTCACGGCTTCCACCGCCCCCTCAAAGGGTAGTTCAAGCTCTTTTGTAAAACCGTAATTTATCATAAGACCTCCTGGACCGGATTGGAATATAAAAAAATACGCTCACTTTTTCAATTCTTTAAGCGCCTCGGCTTTCTTTTCGTGCGCTTTCCCTATCTCTTCGCACTGGTCGGCCAGGGCCGCTAACTGCCTGCTCAGGTTCTCGCAATGTTCCGCCATAACGGGGTCGGTGTCCCCGTAAAGTTTTTTCATGGCCTGATGGGAAGCGGCCTCCTTCCTGTATTTCTTCGCAAGGTCCAGGTACAGGCCGGCGGCACTGGTATATTCCTCAGAAGTCCGGGGAAGGTTGTTTATGAACGGCTTTGTTTCCCTCTCCGGAGGCGCGGAGCGCGCCGGGTTCGGTCCCGCCCCGGAGGTAATTCCGGTCAATTGCACCGGATGCCCGGACCAATGCAGTACCGAGCAGCCGGATAGTGAGGCGATAATTACGGTCAGTATTAATGGATTTCTTGTTTTCATTGCTTTCCTCCCGCGCTGCCGGGTGATAAGCGCGTCCGCTTATCGCCTCGACGACTTTAGATTCGAACCGCCTTCCGGCTTACAACTCTTTCCCATTTTTCGCAAGTCCTCTCATTTTAATGCAAAGGTAGATCTTCACCCTATTAGCGCAATTTTACGGTCGTCTGTCAAATGTGTTCAGCCGGGTATTGATTAGTTGGGATTTTAATAGTTAAATACTATTAAGAAGCAGCCTCTGCACGTCTTAGCGTTAGCGCCGACTTATGCAGAGGCTGCCTCGCTTTATTTCGTTCTTTTGCTGTTTAGTATCCGGCTAATCTGCTTATGGGTTTTATGAACGCTCTGTTCCTATGCCCTTATCGGCAGAGAAAAAGAGACCATGGCGGAAAGCCAGGCAGGTCAGGGCCAGGAAAAGCAAGTTAAGCAAGAACTCAAAAGGCAGGGAATTGGAGCCGCCGGAGCCGAAGCAGCCGCAGGAGGTGATTGGCAGCCCCCGAAGCCAGGCCTGCGCCAGCAGCAATTCGAAAAAGGCCAGCATGGCGCCGCATAAAAAGGCGCTAAAGCGGGTGAAGATCCCGGGCGTAAGCAGCAGGCCGGCGTAAAG
>JAJZPF010000003.1 GCA_021811315.1 bacterium | reverse complement strand
GCAAATATTGAAAAATATCGGTTCGAACTTAATTATAGGCGGGAAGAAAATAAAATTAAAATTTATTTTTCCGGCGGAGAAACTGCGGGAGCTAAACGCTCAAGCGGACTTAAATTCTGCCAAATTTCTCGGGAGAAAAATTTGGCGGGGTGAACAGGATATGACCTACTATCCTCCCGCCCTTTTCCGCCACGAGCGAGAGCGCCGGTATAAAATAGTCCGCCTCCCGGACGGCGTCCACCAGCCTGGCCTCGTCGTTCCCTTTAAAAGCCTTTTTATTCAGCTTCCGCACGTCGCGGATATCGTCCGCGGTCTCGGCGCGTATCACCAGTTCGTCTGCGGCGTCATCCATATCGAAAGCTCCTATTTTACCGCCAGAAATCTTTTCCTGCCTGTCCCTTTTTTCCAGCCGCCCGAAGACGCCGCGGACCGGGGCGCTACCATATCCGAGAGGACGCGCGCGGCTTCCTCCAGCACGAAATCCCCGGCGGCCGGGGCCTTGGCGTAACCGCCGCCTTCCGCCGCGGAGGTGGAGACCGCCACTCCCGGCACGGCGGTTTCCGGGGCGGCCGGCGCCTGGGGGGCGGCCAGCGCCGCGACTGAAGCGCCGCGCGAAACCGCCGTGGAATAATCCACGACCATGGCCGCGGTAGAGTTGAGCACCAGCGGTTTTCCGGACTCGATATCCTGCAGAGTGATATCGGTGACGGAAAGAGGCGGGACCCTGCGCGCCGCGCGCTCTTTATTGCGGGCGAGCTTCCTGGCCTCGTCCTCTTTGCGCTCGGCCAGGCGCCTGGCGTAATTAAGGGAGACGGTCTTATCCTTCTTCCTCTCCAGGTAAAGTTCGATGTCCTGCTTCGCGAACTTGAAATCGGGCGAAGCCGCGACCCTGCTTGCCGAAGCCTCCCGCAGCCGGGCCAGCTCCGGGGGAGTTACTACGCCGACGGGAGTATAGGAAGCCGGGGGGATCTGGTCGTAAGCCATGGCGTTAGGCAGCGAGGACTCGGCCAGGTCCAGGTAATCGTTCAGGGAGGGCAGGACTATATCGGGAACCACGCCCCGGTTCTGGGTGGAGCCGCCGGAAACACGGTAGAATTTCTGGATGGTAACCCTCACCCCTCCGGCCTTGTACTGGCGCAGGGCCTGCGGCATATATTGGTCCAGGTCCACCACGGTCTGCACCGTGCCCTTGCCGTAGGTGCTTTTATCACCTACCAGCACGGCGCGCCGGTAATCCTTGAGCGCGGCGGAAACTATTTCGGAAGCCGAGGCGGAGAACCGCGAACCCAGGACCACCATGGGCCCGGCGTAACCCGGCCCGTTCCCGGGCGCTCTTAAAACGCGGACATTGCCGCCCGAATCCCGCACTTGCACCACCGGCCCCCCGCCGGTAAAAAGCCCGGTCATGTTGACGGCTTCCTCCAGGGAGCCCCCGCCGTTGTCCCGGAGGTCGAGGATGACGCCCGCCACGTTCTGCCGCTTTAAGTATTCGAGGAGGGTCCTGATGTCGCGCGTCGTGCTTTCCTCGCCGGAGGGGCCGATCTTCGCGTAAAAAGTAGGGAGCTTGATCACCCCCAGGCGCAGATCCCCGCCGCCCTTCTCCGGGACCAGGACTATCTGGGCCCGTGCCTGCTGGTCGCGGAGCACTATCTTCTCGCGCACCAGCGTCACCGTAACGCGGGTCGAAGGGTCCAGCGCGTCGGCGGGGATGAGCCTTAAGCGGACCGTGGTTCCTTTCTCGCCGCGGATCAGTTTGACCAGGCGGTCCAGCTTCATGCCCGCGGCTTCGGCGAAAAGACCGTCGGAACCCTGGGCCACCGCCTCTATGCGGTCGTTGACGTGGAAAGCGTTGCTTTTCGCCGCCGGGCCGCCCGGGATCACGGCGATGATCTTGGCGTAGCCCTCCTCCGTCTGCAGGGTCACGCCGATGCCTACCAGGGAAATGCCCAGGCCGATATCGAAATTCTCCTCCGCCGGGGCGGCCATATAGCCGCTGTGAGGATCGTAGCAGCCGGCCAGGGCGGTAAGATAGCTCTGGAGCACGTCGACCGAATCGAACTCATTGTAATTCTCCAGGAGCCGGTCGTAGTTCTTCCGGATGTCCTTCGCGCTGTCTTCCGGCTTGGCGGCGTCCAGCTTCCCCTGGAGGAGATCGAACTCTATCCTTTTGCGCCAGAGCCCGCGCGCCGCCGCCTCGTCCGCGGGCCAGGCGGCCTCGCGCCGGTCCGCCAGCATGGTCCCGTCCGAAGCGAAGGTGAAGGTGGAGCGGACCAGCTCATGCGTCCAGCCGACCCGCTCCCGGAGGCGCGTCATGAACCGGTTGAAGATGAAATAGGCCGGCTCCACGTCGCCGTTCTTCAGGAGCGGGGCCAGGCCATACCCGAAGCGGGACTCGAATTCCCTGATATCGGAAGCGAGAAAAAAAAGGCGGTTGGGATCGTACATCCGCAGGTAAAGCTTCAGGAGCTCGCGGGAAGTCTCGATAGTGACCGGCTTGTGATCGTAGTGGGCCTCCTCCAGGATGCGCGTCGTAAGCTGGGCCGCGGCGGGCGCCGCGGGCCAGGCCTCTACGGTCCCGGTGGAAGCCGCGGCGCAGGGCCCCGCGGCCAGGGACAGAAAAAGAAATATGGAAAAAGAGAAGTTAATAAGTGTTTTCATTGATGTATGACCAGAACCTGAACGCGCGAACCCTGCCGGATATTTTACTCTATTAAAAATCGGCGCCGCTCATATATACTACGGACGCCGCGGCCGAACGGTTGCGCAATTAACCCTGCCCGGACTATATCACCGCGTACAGGACCAGCTCGCAGGAAACCGGCTGGTGCTGCCGCAGGTAGAACCGGTACTCCGGAACCAGCGACTTGATGAACAACGGTATTTCGAACAGGTCCCCGGGCTTGTGATAAAGACAGACAGCGAGCTTGGGACGGTTGCGCCTGATAGTCCCGGCCGCCCCCTTTAAAGCCTCGAGCTCCGCGCCCTCCACGTCCATCTTGATATAAGTAGCGTCCGGAGCCAGGCTGTCTATGGTATCCACTTCGACAGAGGAGCCGCCTGTTTCAGCTATCGCGGAGCCGGTCGTTCCTTCGGCCGCCGTAAACCGCAGCACCCCGGCCTTGCTCCACAGCCCTTTGCCGATTATTCGAACGTCGCGGAACCGCTGCCTGCCGGCCAGGGCGTTCAGCTTGGCCACATTCGCCGGCTCCGGCTCGAAAGCGTAACACCGCGTATATTTGTTGTCAGTTTTCCTCAGGAAAGTAAGCAGGGTATCCCCGGTGTAGGCCCCGCCGTCCACGAACACTTCGCTGTCGGAAAGCTCTATTATCCCTTCCGGGAAATACTGGTTCTTGCGCAGGACCCCGTACAGCGGTTCCGCGTCCCCGGCCAGCTTGGAATTAAGGAAAGCGGCGTATGTTTCCCGGGACAATTCATCGGAAAGCATCTCATGGACCGCGCCGAACCGCTCTTTGTTCCGCTCCGCGTAAGCGCGGTCGATCCCGTAATTCAGCAGCGCGCCCATCACGTCGAAGAAATATACGCCCGCTACCTGGCCGCTGTTCTTTTCCGCCAGCTTCTTCCTGGCGACCCGCGAATTAGCGAAGCCGATGACGACGTTGAAGCGCCCGAACCTCCGCGCGATCTCCCCGAAAGAAACCGTTTCAGGAGAAGAAGTGAACCCCTCGTCCACGAAACACCCCGCGACCTCCAGCCCGGACCGCGCAAGGTACTCCCGCACATAAGGAGCGTACCACCCGGCCCCGTAAAGCACCAAAGGCAGCTCTCGCAGAGCCTTAAGAGCCTCGGCGTCAGCCTCGCCCCGCCCGGGGGCGGCGATAATTTCATCTAAGAACATATCACTTATTATCCCGTCAGCGCTTTTTATAGCCGGGCGTCAGGCCTTTACCACCTGCGTGCCGGTCAGCAGGTCATGCCAGGTGCGGTGGTCCTTTTCCCAGATAGCCCAGAAATAGCCCAGCCCGGCGGGGAGGAGAGACACTACCCCGAGAAGTCCGCGCCAGAAGGCCCTTTTAGGGGCGACCCCGGTGGCCAGGTCTATCAGCCGGAGCTTCATTATCAGCATCCCCGGGGTAGCGCCTTTCTTTTTGATGCACACGGTCTGGTAGACCGCCCAGAAAAGCGCCGCGAACGGGAGCCCGGAGAGGCCCTTGAAAAGGAAATGATAGATCACCGCGAATATAAAAATATCTATCAGCAGAGCGACGGCGCGCGGGAGCGTCCCGGCGGAACCGAGCGCCGGCAAAAGGACCACGGGAACCGGCTGGACTGCCTCTGCCGCGGCGGGCTGCGCCGGCTCCGGCGCCTGCTCCGGGGGCTGGGCGCCCACCGGGACTTCCCTCAGCACGCGGAAGACCTTTATTTTCTCCGGGATGCCCTTGAACTGCCGGTAGCCTATCTCGCTCGACGGGACTTCCTTCTTGTTCATGGACAGGTAAACGGATTCGGTGAAGAACACCTCGCCCGCCTCGGCGATGCTCTCCAGCCGCGCCGTGATATTGACGGCGTCGCCGTAGATGTCGCCGTCGTCGTGGATGGCGACCTCTCCGGAATTGATGGCGATGCGGATCTCTATCTTTTCGCTCTGGAGCTTGGCGGCGTTGTGGGCCTTGAGGACGTCCTGGATCTCCACCCCGCAGATCACCGCGTCGGTCGGGCTGTTGAAAGCCACCAGGAAGGCGTCGCCTATGGTCTTGACCAGGCGGCCGTGGAATTTTTCCAGCACCGGCAGCACCAGCTCGCGGTGCCTGGACAGCAGCTCCTGCGTCTCCGCCCGGGAAAAGCTCGCCGTCTTGGAGGTGAACCCTTTAATATCGGTAAGCATTATCGCGATGTTCCTGGTTTCCATGTTTATTCCCGTCCCTTTGCCTGTACCGGTCCGCCTTACTGTCATATTCTTGCAGACATAACCAACAATGTCAATCTGCGAGCTGGCAGCCGGAGGGGGAGACCGCGGGGGCAGGATAAGAAAAACCGTCGTTGAGCCCGGCGCTTGCATAAGCGCGCCGGGCGAATACCGAGTGAGGCCACGGTGTGGCCGAACGTGTTTTTCATTCCTGCCCCTGCGGTAGACCCCCGACTAGACAGCGTGCGGTCTTTCCCCAAGCCCTCCCATATTTCATAAAATAACAGGAAGCGGTCTCACCGATTTTTCAACCGATACTTCAGCCGAGGACACTACTATGGCCAATAAAAAAGTTCTTCTTATCATCAGGGACGGGTGGGGGATGTACAGGCCCGACAAGTTCAACGCCGTGCGCAACGCGAAGACGCCCAATATGAAGCGCTACCTCCAGCAATATCCGAATACCGTGCTCGAGCCCGCCGGCGAATCCGTCGGCCTCCCCAAAGGTTACCAGGGCTCCTCCGAAGTCGGCCATCTCAATATAGGCGCCGGCCGCATCGTCATCCAGGAACTCAAGCGCATCATGGACATGATAGAGGACGGGACCTTCTTCACCATGCCCGCCCTGAAAGCCGCCCTCGACAACTGCGTGGCCAAAGGCAGCGCCCTCCACCTGATGGGCCTCGTCCAGGACGAAGGCGTGCACGCCCACCAGGACCACATGTACGCCATCATGCGCGAAGCCAAAAAGCGCGGCATAAAGAAAGTCTACATCCACTTCTTCGCCGACGGCCGCGACACGCCCCCGCGCAGCGCGCTCTCTTTCCTCAAAATGCTCGAAGAGGTCATCAAAGAAGTGGAGATAGCCTCGGTCGCGACCATCATGGGCCGCTACTACGCCATGGACCGCGGCGAGAAATGGGCTCTCGTGGACCGGACCTATAATGCGATCACCAAAGCGGCGGGCGCCAGGGCCGAAACCGCCGAAGCCGCCATCAACGACGCTTACGCCAGCCTCACCAACCCCAACGGCCTGCCCATCGTAGACGAGTATATCCCGCCCACCATCATCGGCGATTACCCCGGCATGCAGGACGGCGACTCGGTAGTGCACTTCAACTTCCGCCAGGACCGCGCCATCGAGCTGACCAAGGCCTTCGTCGAGGATAGCTATCCAGGCCAGCGCTGGAAGAAGATGGACGTGGTCTACTGCGGCCTCACCCGCTACTACGACGAGTTCAAGTTCAGCGCCCTCCCGCCGATGGACGAAGGCGGCGGCATGAACAATCTGCTGGGCCAGATAATCTCCGAACGGGGCCTGAAGCAACTGCGCCTCGCCGAGACCCAGAAGTTCAAGCACGTCACTTCCTTTTTCAACGGCAAGCGCACCGAGCCTTACAAGGGCGAGGACCAGGTGGAGATAAAAGGCACATGGGACCCCTCCAGCTTCGGCGAGCACCCCGAGATGAACGCCCCGCAGGTCCGCGAGCGCGCGGTCAAGGAAATAGCCTCGGAGAAATACGATTTCATAGTCGTCAACTTCGCCAACTGCGACATGGTGGGCCACACCGGCATCTACCCCGCCACGGTGAAAGCCGTGGAAGTGACCGACTCCAGCGTCGAACTGCTGGTGGCCGCGGCGCTGAAGCACGGTTATACCGTCATGGTCAGCTCCGACCACGGCAACGCCGAGGAGATGTGGAACTACAAGCTTAACATGCCCATGACCTCGCACACCACCAACCCGGTGGAATTCATCTACATAGCGAAGGACGCCGATAAAGTGAAACTGCGCCCCCACGGCATCCTGTCCGACATCGCCCCCACGGTCCTCCAGGTGATGGGCCTGGAGCAGCCGGCAGATATGACGTCGAAATCATTGATAGAAAAATAGTCGGGAACCGGAACCTTTCTTCCTCATATTCCCGATTTTCGATCCTCGATCCTGTATTTATTTTATGTTCATAAAGCTAAAAGTGCATCCTGATTCGCGGCGCGACAAGGTCTTCAAAAAAGCCCCCGACGCCTACGAGATCTGGACGAAGTCGCCGGCGGAGCGCGGCCTGGCCAACGCCTCCGCCCTGCGCCAGCTCTCGGTCGTGCTCGGCATAGAAGCCAAAAAGATCATGCTGATAAAAGGCGCCACCTCCCCCGCCAAGATAGTAAAGATAATCTCCCCGGAAATAAAAAAATAACAGCCAGTAAGAATAAGAGCCGCGAGATGCGAAGTCGGGGGCCTGGCAAGGGTATGGGCCCGTCGCTCACGGCGTCGGCCACACCGTGGCCGCGCCTCCCCTCTCGGCCTCCGCGCTTACGCAAGCGTCGGCCTCCGAGAGGTCGCTCCGAACCCATACCATTGCCACCCCTCCGTTCAAGTTATACGTCAGCCCGTTTTCCGTTCGAACGAGTGATCCGGGCGGAGACCGTGGGGATGGGGTCAGCAAAAGCCCCTCGGAGGCCGAGACTTGCGTAAGCGCCGGAAAGGGCGGGTGGCCGCAGCGGCCACTGCAGTGAGCGGCAGGTGCGAGCACGGTGTGCGAGACACCGGTTTTGATGACCCCGTCCCCACGGTAGGCCGCCCAGCCGCCTGGCGCGGTCCACATCCCAGATAAGCATATAGATTTCCACGAGGGACTTACTGTATAATTCTTATATGATAGACCGCAAAAACGCGCGCTTGCTGGCTTTGGCCGCAATGATAGTTTTTATCTCCACCGTAGCCGTGCTGCTGGCCCGCCAGTTCAATATAGGCCCCGAGCGGCCCGCCCCGGACTTCCGCACTTTCGGGCCCAAAACCGCCCCGGTGCAGATCTACGAATACACCGACTTCTCCTGCCCCGCCTGCCGCCACGCCGCCGGGAAGATAGACGAAATGATGAAGATCTACGGCCCCGGCCTGCGAATCAGCTTCAAGCATTACCCGCTGATGGATATCCACCCCTGGTCTTTCCACGCCGCGGCCTACGCCGACTGCGCCGGAGAGCAGGGCAAGTTCAAGGAATACGCGGACCTGCTGTTCGAAAACCAGGAGAAATGGGCGCAGTCCAAAGAAAAGCCGAAAGAATTCGAAGCCTACGCCGCCCAGCTGAAGCTGGACTGGCCAAAAATAACGGCCTGCGCCGACTCGGCTGAAACCCTCAGGCGGCTGAAGCTGGACATAGCGGAAGGCGACCTGAAGGGCGTGAACGCGACCCCCACCTTCTTTATAAACGGCAGGCGCGCCGTGGGCGGCGGCCAGCTGGTGGACCAGGCCAGGAAATTCGACAATATCCTCAGGGCGGCGAAACCATGAACGGCAAAACTGAAACCACGGATATAGTGGGGCTCCTTGCGCGGCTCGCGGTCGGCGGCGTGCTCATCTACGCCGGGCTGATGAAAGCCCTCGCCCCGGTGGAGGAATTCGGCTACGCCATAGAAAGCTACCGCGTCCTGAACGCCCAGCTCTCGCTCTGGACGGCCTATGTCATGCCCTGGATAGAGCTTTGGACCGGCCTGCTGCTGGCCGCCGGCGTTTTCACGCGCCTCAACGCCGTCCTCTCCGGGCTGATGCTGCTCGGCTTCGAGGCTATGCTGGGCCAGGCCTGGCTCCGCGGGCTGCCTATCACCTCCTGCGGCTGCTTCGGCAGCGGCGGCGGCAACTCCATCGCCCGCGAATTCACGCAGAACCTGGTCTTCCTGGCGCTGTCCTGGATAGCCGCCAGATACGGCGGCTATTGGTCCGCGGACAAGGCGGCTGAAACCCTATGAAAAAGCTCCTGCTGCTGGCGGCGCTCGCCGCCTCCGCCGCCGCGCTGACCGCCTTCAGGCCTTACAGCCAGGGCGCGCGCACGAAAGCCGCCTGGATGACAGTTTCCGCCATAAAAACCGGCCAGGAATATTACCTGGAGGTAGCCCAGGACGGCCGGGCTATACTGCGCGAAGAAACCTCGAAAAGCGTCGTAACCCGGCGCGGGACCATAAAGACCCAGCTCGTAAAAGATTTCTTCCGCGAGATCGAGAATTCCGAGATCATCAATTCCCAGAACGTAAAGCAGAGCAAGATGGTCTTCTACCGCGGCGACATCCTCAAGATCTCCGCCTACATAAGCGGCGAACTCACCCGCACCGAAGCCCCGCTCAACAATTTCGGCGAGGCCTTCTCCTACGCCTTCAACGAGGTGAAGAAGGCCGTGGCCGTCCTTCCGCAGGAAAAGAAAGTGCTCTCTTTCCTGCGGGCCGAAACGGTGGAAGGAGAGGCGCTCGACGCTTTCAGGGGGAAGGTGGAAGTGGGCGGGGAAGTGAAGAATATAGAGACCGAGGACCTGCAGACGATAAAGCCGCTGATGGCCGCCGTAAAAGAACCTCACCGCCTGATCCCCATCGAAACCGCCGTACAGCTCAAGGAACTGCAGGATTTCATCTCCAGCCGCCGCCTTTACGGCCTCCGGACCCTTTTTTACGTGCCAAGCACGCGCGGAACTTTCAAGTGCCAGCTGCTTGAAACCGACAGGAAAGAAGCCCCCCGGGCAGCGCCGGCCCCGAAGAAGGGCGCCAGGAAACCGGCCGCCGCGGGCAAAACCGGTCGCTAGCGCCGGCGTCTCCCGGCCGCGGGCCGAAAGCGGGCGGAAAAAACCCCGGTATTTTTGTTAGAATAAACCTATGGCAGAAGAACCCAGGATAAAAGTCACCGCGGTCGACGACGACGAAACCATACTCGAAATTTACGAGACCGGGCTCGCCACGGCCGGCTGCGAAGTGCGCACTTTCGTCGATCCCAAGAAAGCCAGGGACTTCTTCGCCGCCGCCAGGCCGGAGGAGCTGCCCGACGTCATCCTCATGGACATCATGATGCCCGGCGTGGACGGGATAAGCCTCATGGGGGATATCCGCACGCGCGACGCCGCGGCCCATATCCCGATAATAGCCGTAAGCGGCCTCAACGACGCCGCCACCCTCAACGACGCGCTGCTTTTCGGCGCCATGGACTACCTGGTAAAACCATTTGAGCTGGACGCGCTGGTCGGCAAGATAAAGAAAGCCGCCGAGCTCTCGCGCAAGCGCGCCCCGAAACCCTGACCCGGCCGAGGCCGGATCCCCGGGCCGCCTGATTTGCAGGCGGCCCTTATTATTTATAATATTATCAAAGGACCGGACCGAGGGCGGTAAAACCATACTATGATCAAAACGCTAAAAACAGTATTCACGCAAAAAACTCACGAAGGAACCACGGAAAGGCTGCTGCAGTATTCATTCAGCTATTTCTTCCTTTACGTCATTACCGGCTACCTGGCCAAGTATTTCGCCAAGACGCTGGGCATGGGCGGCAATACCTACACGGTCTACAACACCATAGGCGGAATGCTGGTCTGCAATCTGGTGGTGCTCGTCTGGGGCTGGTACAGGTTCCAGTCCGCCGAGCGGATAAATTTCCTGGGCCTGAACATGCCCCGCGAGTTCCTCTACATCATCCCCTCCGGAGTCTGCACGGCCGTCATCATACCCACCACCACGCTGATGTACGTGCTGCCGATCTCCGTGATGGTCGCCATGATCATCATGCGGGCCAGCGTCATCATCATCAGCCGGATCATCGACACGATACAGATAAAGCAGGGCGTGCTCAAGAAGACGGTCTACTGGGAAGAGAACGTGGCCGTGGTCTTCGCGCTTGTCGCGGTCTGCATCAAGTTCATCTACGTCAAGCCCGGCGATTTCGACTTCCTGCACAACGCGGCGGCGATGACGATCCTGGGCTCGTACCTGACGGCCTACTCCATCCGCATCTACATCTTCAACTACTACAAAAATACCCGGAAGCCCGGCGCTGTCTACGATACCAAAGGCTTCTTCGCGGTGGAACAGATAACCTCCTCTCTGGCCCTGGTCATAGGCGGGGCCGTCTTCTTCTACTCCATAGACCTGGCGGCGGCCGGCCCCGCCACTTTCGCCTTCCAGTTCAAGGATTCGCTCGTGAACGCCCCGGCCCTGTGGAAAGAAGGGATACTCTCGGGCCTGCCTTTCGGCGCCGCGGCCTTCTTCTCGGTCTTCCTGTTCATGTTCAAGGGCCGCACGGCCACCTTCGCCGGCCTGGTGAACCGCGTCACCTCCCTGGTGGCCGGAACCGTGGCTACGCTGGTGGTCTGGTGGCTGATAGCCGGCCAGAAGCTGCCGGAGATGGAGGACTGGTTCGGCCTGGCCGCCATCTTCGTGGCCATCTACTTCATGGGCAAAGCCGAGCAGAAGCGCGCCTGCGAGCTGGCGAAGGCGCACGAGATAGAGCTGGAAAAGGACACGGAAGTCTGCGCCACCGCCAACGGCGTCGCCCCGGCCTCCGCCGCGGCCAAAGAACAGAATTAAGACGCGTCAGGAAAACATCATGAAAAAGACAAAGAACGAAAAAGTCAATATCTGCATCGTCGGCGCCGGCTATGTCGGCCTGGTCAGCGGGGCCTGCCTCGCCGAGGTGGGCCACCGCGTGGTCTGCGTGGACAGCGACCCCGCCAAGATCAAGATGCTCGAAAAAGGCGTGATGCCTATCTACGAGGACGACCTCGAGCGCGTCGTCAAAAAGAACGTGAAGGCCGGGCGCCTCCACTTCGCCAACTCGATCAAGGACGGCATGCACCACGGCGGCCACCGCGCCGAGGCCGTGTTCATAGCCGTGGGCACCCCGCCCCGCGAGGACGGCTCGGCCGACCTCTCCGCGATAGAGAAGGTTTCCGAAGAAGTGGCGAAGAACATGACCGACTACACGGTGATAGTGGAGAAATCCACCGTTCCCGTGGCCACCTGCGACTGGATCATCAAGACCGTGAAGCGCCACAACAAGCACCACCTGCCTTTCGACGTGGCGTCCAACCCGGAGTTCCTGCGCGAAGGCACCGCGGTCTGGGATTTCCTGGAGCCGGACCGCGTCGTCGTGGGCGTCTCGTCCAAAGAAGCCGAGGCGCTTATGCGGCGCATCTACAAGCCCATGAAAGGCGCGCCGATAGTGGTGACCAGCGTGAAGAGCGCCGAGCTCATCAAGCACGCCTCGAACTCCTTCCTGTCCACCAAGATCTCTTTCATCAACGCCGTGGCGAACGTCTGCGAGAAGACCGGCGCCAACGTCGAGGACGTGGCCCGCGGCATGGGCCTGGACAAGCGCATCGGCGCTTCCTTCCTTAAGGCCGGCATCGGCTTCGGCGGCTTCTGCTTTCCCAAGGACCTGGAGGCCTTCTACTGGCTGAGCGCGCAGGTCGGCTACGATTTCGCCCTGCTCAAGACGGTGAAGGACATCAACGAGGGCCAGAAGATGTGGCTGCTCAAGAAGATCGAGGAAGAGCTCTGGAACATCGAGGGCAAGACCGTGGCGCTGCTGGGCCTGGCCTTCAAGCCGGAGACCGACGACATGCGCTTCGCCCCTTCCATAGACATCATCCGCGAGTTGCTCAGGCGCGGCGCCAAAGTGCGCGCCTACGACCCCGTCTCGCAGGAGAACGCCAAGAAGTGCATCAAGGGCATCTATTTCGCGAAGGACGCCTATGACTGCGCCAAAGACGCGGACTGCGTCTGCCTGGTGACGGAGTGGAAAGAATTCGCGAAGCTGGACCAGGGTAAGCTGCAGGCCGCCCTGAAGCACCCGATCATGGTGGACGGACGCAACCTCTACGACCCCGCGAAGATGCGCGAAATGGGCTGGACGTACAAGTCAGTAGGCCGGCCGTAACCAGCCCCGGTTTCCGAATCCGGAGGGATTTTGCGTTGTCCCTGGGCCGCATGTCGGGCCGGAACGCAAAACGCGTTCGGCCACACCGTGGCCTCACTCCTCCTCAGGCCTCGGCGCTTACGCAAGCCTCGGCCTTCGGAAGGTTTTGCTAACCCGGCCCGACACGCGGCCTCGGTTTACGATTTAAGGATCTGGAGATTTAGCTATGAGAATATTAGTTACCGGCGCGGCGGGGTTTTTAGGCAGCCATCTTTCGCGCTATCTGTTGGGGAAGGGCCATTCCGTTATCGGGATAGATAATTTTATCACCGGCAATATCGCCAATATCGAGGACCTTCTTAAGAACCCTAAGTTCGAATTTACAAAGTACGACGTTACTAATTATCTGCACGTGCCGGGAAAGCTCGACGCGGTGCTGCACTTCGCCAGCCCGGCCTCGCCGATAGATTACCTGAAGTTCCCGATACCGACGCTGAAGGTGGGCGCGCTGGGGACGCATAAGGCGCTGGGGCTGGCGAAGGAGAAGAAGGCCATCTTCATGATCGCCTCCACCTCCGAAGTTTACGGCGACCCGCTTATCAACCCGCAGCACGAGGGCTACTGGGGCAATGTTAATCCCATCGGTCCCCGCGGCGTTTACGACGAGGCCAAGCGCTACGCCGAGGCCATGACCATGGCCTACCACCGCTACCACAAGATGCAGGTGCGCATGCTCCGCATCTTCAACACCTACGGGCCCAATATGCGCCTCCGGGACGGCCGCGCCGTCCCTAATTTTATGACGCAGGCGCTGAAAGGCAAGCCCATCACCGTTTACGGCGACGGCAGCCAGACCCGCAGCCTCTGCTACGTGTCGGACCTGATAGACGGCATCTACCGCCTGCTGATGAGCAAAGAGAACGAGCCGGTCAATATCGGCAACCCGCACGAGATCTCCCTCCTGGAACTGGCGGAAACCATAAAACGCCTGTCCGGCAGCAGGTCTAAAATAGTTTTCCGGCCCCTTCCCGAAGACGATCCCAAGGTCCGCCGCCCCGATATCACCAGGGCGAAGAAGCTCCTCAAGTGGCAGCCCAGGGTGGACCTGGAAGAAGGCCTGAAGCTCACCATCACCCACTTTAAAGCCAGGGTCTGACGCTATGCGCGTTCTTATCGCCGAAGATGAAAAGAAGATAGCCGACTTCATCAAGCGCGGGCTTAAAGAGGAAGGCTACGCGGCCGACGTCGCCGGCACCGGCCCCGAAGCCCTGGCCCTCGCCGAAGAAAACCCCTACGACCTGCTTCTTCTCGACGTAATGCTCCCCGGCCTGGACGGAGTGGCCGTCTGCGCCAGCCTGCGCGCCTCCGGCTTCGCCGCGCCCATCTTGATGCTCACCGCCAAGGACCGGGTGGAGGACAAAGTGAAAGGCCTCGACTCCGGCGCCAACGACTACCTCACCAAGCCTTTCGCCTTCGAGGAGCTGCTGGCCCGGGTGCGCGCCCTCCTGAGGGCAAAGCCGGCGGACCAGTCCGCCCTTCTCAGCGCCGGCGAGATCGAGCTGGACCTGGCCGCGCACAAAGCCCGCCTGGCCGGCAAGGAGCTGGACCTGAGCGCCAAGGAATTCTCCCTGCTGGAATACCTGGTGCGCAACAAGGGGAAGATAGTGACCCGCACCATGATAGCCGAACACGTGTGGGATATCAATTTCGACACCGGCACTAACGTCATAGACGTCTACATCAACTACCTGCGCCGCAAGCTGGAAAGATCCCCTTCGAAGAAAGTCATACAGACGGTCCGGGGCAAGGGCTACCTCCTTAAGAGCTGATAGAAATGTTCAATTCCGTGAGGTTCAGGATAACTCTCTGGTACGCGGCGGCGCTCGCCGTCACGCTTACCCTTTTCAGCGTGGTGGTCTACAACAATCTCAAAAACAGCCTCGACGAGAACCTGGACCAGCTGCTGGCGGTCCGCGGCGAAGGGGTCGCCGACGCGCTGGAAGCCTACCTGGAGACCGAGCGCATAGAGGTGGGCAGGTATTCCGCCTCGGCGGCCAAAGGCGGCGCTTTCTTCAAGATAGCCCCGGAGCTGGTGCGCCTGCGCACCGAAGACCCCAAGCAGGCCGCCGTCGAACTGCGCATCCTCGACGCTTCCGGGGCCGAGCTGGAAAACTCGCGCGGCGCCGCCGGAGCCCCGGAACTGCCCGAACGGACGCTGAAGGACGCCCTGAAAGGCAATGCCGTCTACGACACCATCAAGATCGCCGGGCGAGAGGGCCCCGATGACACTTACCGCTCTTACGCCACCCCGGCTTCCGGCACCGGCGGGGCCGTTTACATAGTGCAGGCCTACCGCTCCACCTACCACACCCGGTTCACGCTGAAGAACCTGCGCGTGATGATGACGGCCATGGTTCCGCTGATAGTGCTGCTGACCGGGGCCTTCGGCATGTTCTTCGCGCGCGTGGCGCTGCGGCCGGTGGCGAACATGGCGCGCACCCTCCGCCAGATCACGGCCGAGAACCTGAGCCTGCGCATCAAGCCGCCGCGGACCCGCGACGAGATCCGCGAGCTGGCCGACCTCTTCAACGCCATGCTGGCGCGCCTCGAGGATTCTTTCCTTTCGGAGCGGCGCTTCATCCAGGACGTCTCCCACGAACTGAAGACGCCGCTGACCATCCTTAAAGGCGAGCTGGAGGTGGCGCTGAAGAAAGCCCGCTCCGTAGGCGAATATACCGCCGTACTGCAGAGCAACCTGGAGGAGACCGAGAAGATGTCCAAGATAGTGGGAGACCTGCTCACCCTCGCCCGCTTCGACAACAGGGAGGTGCGCCTCGAGCGCTCCCGCGTGAACCTGAAGGACCTGCTGGAGGGCGCGGCCGGCAGCCTCTCGGTCCTGGCCGGGAAGTCAGGGACCTCCATCGAACTGTCCAGCGGCGCGGAGCCGCTGGAAGTCGTGGCGGACCAGGGCCAGCTCAGCCGGCTTTTCCTTAACCTGCTCGACAATGCCGTGAAATACGGCGGCCCCGGGGGAAAGGTAAAGGTCAATATATACATGGAAGCCGGGCGGCCGGCGGTAAGCGTATCGGACGGCGGCCCCGGGATACCGGCCGCTGACCTGCCCCACATCTTCAAGCGCTTCTACCGCGCCGACTCCTCGCGCAGCTCCTCCGGCTTCGGCCTCGGCCTCGCCATAGCCAGGTCCATAGCCGAAGCCCACGGCGCCGAAATAAAAGCCGAAAGCCCCCCCGGCCAAGGCGCCGCCTTCACCGTAGTCTTCCCGCCAACAGATAAAAAGATATAAGAACCGCGAGAAGCGTAGTCGGGGGCCTGGCAAGGGTATGGGCCCGTCGCTCACTTTGTCAGGCGGCGCGTTTTCCGTTAAGGCGGGCAACCTGGGCGGAGACCGTGCGGGCCGGGTTAGCAAAACCCTCGGAGAGCCCGCCGGTTGCATAGCCCGGCGGGCGAACACGGAGTGAGGCCACGGTGTGGCCGAACGCGTTTTGCGTTCCGGCCCGCACGGTAGGCCGCCCAGCCGCCTGGCGCTTGACCAGATTCCTGCGCTGTGGCAAGGCCCGACTTTATATATCGCGTCCCTGCTTCCCTCGCGCAACATTAAAATCTTTTAATGTTGTTCTAAGGTTGTTTTAATGGGGGTGTTGCTAGACTATGGGTGCAGGCAGAAAATCTTTTGGAGGACACTAAAATGAAAAAGTACTTACTCGCAGCCGTAACGCTCGCCGCTTTCGCGGGGATGAGCTTCGCGCAGGCCCCGGCCGCTCCGGCCAAAGCCGAGAAGCCCGCCGCCGCTAAGCACGCGAAAGTGGTCGTCGAGAACTTCACCGGCGACATCAGCGCCGTCGACGCCGCCACCAACATGATAACCGTAAAGGACGCCAAGGGCGTGGAGAAGCAGTTCACCCTTGAAGCCGCCAAGATGGCCGGCCTGGCCGCAGGCGCCAAAGTAAAAGTCACCGTGAGGGACGGCAAAGCTTCCGTGAAGCCCATACAGAAACACGAGGGCAAGCACGAAGGCAAGAAAGCCGAAGGCAAGAAGCCCGAAGCCAAGAAGCCCGAAGCCGCCGGCAAATAAACAAAGCAGCAGCCATTGCCAAAAAGAACCGGCCGGGTTAGACCCGGCCGGTCGCATTTTATGATAAGGGACGCCCCGCGCCGTCCCTCCCGCTTAAATCCTGTGAAGCAGGAGCCTGGCCTTTATAGATTTACCCAGCGAGTCGATGTTTATCGGCTTTGAGACATAATCGAAAGCCCCCAGGCCCAGGCATTCGCGCGCGAGCTCCTCATCCTCGTTTCCGGTTATCATAATAAAACCAGCCCCCGGCATTTCCGGCGCCAGTTCTTTAAGCACTTCCACCCCGTCTTTTTTAGGCATGGCGATATCAAGCAGGATTATATCCGGCCTGCGGGCGCGCGCGAGCGCAAGCGCCTCGGCCCCGTCCGCCGCTTCCAGAACTTCATAGGCCAGCGAAGACAGGAATCGGTTCAAAACTTTCCTGATCTCTTCGTCGTCGTCGGCCACGAGGATAATGGCCGCGCCCGAAGGAGCGGGAGCCGGCTTGGCCGGCCTGGGCGCGGCCGCCACTTGCGCGGACGCCGCCCCCAGGAGGCGGTCCACCGCGGCGAGCACGGGGGAAAGGCCGTCGCTTTTGGAAAGGAAATCGGCCGCGCCGCTGCGGAGGTAGGCGCCGACCTCCTCCGGGTCGTCATAGCCGCTGAGGATCAGGATCGGGACGCTTTTTGAAACTTCGCGTATTTTGTCGAAAACCCCGGAGCCGGACAGAACCGGGAGGTCGCGGTCCAGCACCACCAGGTCCGGCAAGGAGCTTTTGAAAGCCTGCACCCCGTTGGCCCCGTCGGCCGCGGTAAGCACCTCGTGCCCGGCGCGCATAAGAAAAACGGAAAGAGCGTCCCGCACTATGCCGTCGTCATCTATTACCAGGATCTTTGCCATATAAAAAGATTGTATATTATTAGCGCGCGGTCCGGCCCCTGCCGCGCAAAAAAACGGGCGACCTGCGCGATCTTTGATCGCGACAGCCTTGCCCGCCCTCGGCACAATCCGAATAACAAACCCGGCTAAGAGCCTTTCACCCTCAGAAGACGCCCGCTCTCATTATAGCCCGCACTGGCCCTTGACGAGCGGTACTATATCTGGTACAATAAAGGTATGATTACCATAACTACCAGCCAGGCCCGCGCGCAGCTCTTTAGCCTTGTTGATGCGGCTATCATTTCGCACAGGCCGGTGCAGATAAAAGGGCGCCGCGCCTCCGCGGTCCTTGTTTCTTCCGAAGACTGGGAAGCCATCCAGGAGACGCTTTATCTTCTGTCCGTCCCTGGTATGCGCGAGTCCCTTATTAAAAACATGAAGACTCCCGTCGCCAAGTGCTCAAAAAAGCTGCCATGGTGAAGTGGGAACTTGTTTTTACCCGGGACGCTTGCAAGGACGCCAAGAAGATCCAAGCCTCCGGGCTTCGCGGCCGCGTAGACGCTCTGTTCGAGGTCTTACGCGCTAACCCGTTCCAGAATTCCCCTCCTTACGAAAGGCTTGTGGGTGATCTCGCCGGCGCTTACTCCCGGCGCATTAACATCAAGCACCGCCTCGCCTACCAGGTCTACAAAGCCGAACATATCGTAAAGATATTGCGGATGTGGACCCATTACGAATAACCCCGCCGGCATATCTGTATATACGGATATACACATATCTTCCCAGTGGCGCCGGTTCGCCTTCCCTGATAAAAATGGAGTTCCTTACGCGGCCCTTCTCAGGGCCGCAACAGCCCTGCCCCGCCCCTGCGCGGCCGCGCCCCCCCCTTACCGCCTGCGGCGGTAAGGCCCGAGCTAACAACCGCGGCCTTGCAAGAAAAGATTTCCCGGTAATAAAAAATCGCATTGTCTTGCTATAATAAACCTTAAGTAAGGCTCGTCGCTTTGAGCCTGAAGCGGCCTTATCTAAGGAGCCCTTTGGCTCCCGACTTGTAAATATTCAGTAAACCCGTCTCGCCGCGGTATCAGGCGGCGCGAAGCTTCTGCCGGAAATCCTGGCTGAGCGGGTAAAGGAAGATGTCTTTTGCCGGCAGCGGATGCAGGCGGTGACGGTCCAGTTTTCCTCGGCCTTGCGTGGCACCGACACAGATCCAGTTTGCCGCCCGGTAACAGGTTCCACGGAAACGCGTCCTATCCACGATAGACACAATATAGAAAGATTGTGTGCCTACATTTTCGGATTTCCCAGCCCTCCCTCATTGGAGACAAGGCGGATTTTCAGGGTTTAAGTGTCAAAGTCGGGTATAACCGCCGCCGGCGGCCCCAGGAGGCGCTTTCCCGGCAAAAATACCCCGCCTTAAAAGCCTTTTAAGCGCGTCTACGGCCATTTCTGGCGAAATGGCCGTTTAAATTCGCGCAAGAATGCGCCAGGACAGCGTTTCCACAACGTGCCCATGTCATCCTCTACCCCGCGTTTTACGACGAGCTGGTTACGTGGCCCGCTTCCTATCGCTATAATTGTCTTAGGCGAACTTGCAATCTTAACCACCCTTAATCTCCCTGGTAAAGAAAAGACCGGGGCCTCTCCCCGGTCTTTTCTTATACTCTCCAGCTTATTTATCGCCGCGTCTTACCATCAGGTCCAGATCCTCGCGCAGGCTTTGCAGGTCTTCTTCGTGCTCCACTTCCTGCTCTAATATGGTTAGTGCCATATTATAAGTGACCATGTCTTTATCCTTGGTGGCATCCATAAGCGCTTTGTAGGTGCTGATGGCGCACTGCTCACCGGCGATGTTCTGGTCCAGCAGCACGGCGACGTAAGGGTCCGCCGGAGCATCGTACTTGCACGGAGTTTCCTCTAGCCAGCCCTGCGGGCTAAGTACTGGAGTACCGCCTAACTGTATTATCCGCCCGGCCAGCAGTGTGGCGTGGCTTAATTCCTCGGTGGCATGCAGGTTCAACTCCGCCGCCACGGCGTCCTTCATGGGGCCTTTGATTACCTTGGCCCCCAGCCAGTACTGGTAATAGGCCAGCCATTCGCTGGCGAAAGCTTTATTAAGCAGTCCCAGCAGTTTATCTACATCCATTCCTATAATTTCACGTCCACGTGTTCCCATTAGCGTTCCTCCTTGTTTTACGGGGTCCAGTCTGTATATCAGGCCCTAACAGCCTCTTTAACATTCAGGCCCAGTGCCTTGGCCACGCCCTCGCCGTAGGCAGGATCGGCCTTGTAGCAGTTGCCTATGTGGCGCAGCTTTATTTCCTTCGGGGCGTCGCCCATGGCGCGGGCGGTGTTCTCGAAGAGCACTTTCTGCTGCGCGGGCTTCATCAGGCGGAACAGTTTGCCTGGCTGGGTGAAGTTGTCGTCGTCCTGCGCCCAGTGGTCCGCGGCGCCCTCCAGCCTCAGCGGCGGCTCGGCGAAGCCGGGCTGCTGCTGCCACTCGCCGTAGCTGTTAGGCTCGTAGCCCAGCGTACCGCCGTGATTGCCGTCTGTGCGCATCTGGCCGTCGCGGTGGTAGGAGTTGAACGGACAGCGCGGCTTGTTCACCGGGATCTGGTGGTGGTTGACCCCAAGGCGGTAGCGCTGCGCGTCGCCGTAGGAGAACAGCCGCCCCTGCAGCATCTTATCCGGAGAGAAGCCTATGCCTGGCACTATACTGCCAGGGTTGAACGCTGCCTGCTCGACGTCGGAGAAGTAATTCTCCGGGTTGCGGTTGAGCTCGAACACCCCAACTTCCATCAGTGGGGCGTCCTTATGGTACCACACGCGGGTCAGGTCGAACGGATTGTAGGGCAGCTTCGCCGCCTGTTCCTCGGTCATAACCTGTATGAGCATTGTCCACTTCGGGAAGTCTTTCTTCTCGATGGCCTCAAAGAGGTCACGCTGGTGGCTTTCGCGGCATTTCGCTATGGTCTCGGACGACTCCTGGTCGGTGAGGTTCTTTATTCCCTGCTGTGTGCGGAGGTGGAACTTCACCCATACGCGCTCGTTCTTGGCGTTGTAGAAGCTGAACGTGTGGCTGCCGAAGCCGTGCATGTTGCGATAGCTCGCCGGGATGCCGCGGTCGCTCATAGTGATAGTCACCTGGTGCAGCGCCTCGGGCAGCGAGGTCCAGAAATCCCAGTTGTTTTTCGCGCTGCGCAGGTTGGTCTTCGGGTCCCGCTTGACGGCGTGGTTCAAGTCCGGGAATTTCAGCGGGTCGCGCAGGAAGAAGACCGGGGTGTTGTTGCCCACCAAGTCCCAGTTCCCCTCCTCGGTGTAGAACTTCATGGCGAAGCCGCGTATATCGCGCTCGGCGTCGGCCGCGCCGCGCTCTCCGGCCACGGTGGAGAAGCGCACGAACATATCGGTCTTCTTGCCCACCTTAGAGAAGATGGCGGCCTTGGTATATTTTGTGATGTCCTTGGTAACGGTGAATGTGCCGAATGCGCCCGAGCCCTTGGCGTGCATACGGCGTTCCGGGATCACTTCGCGGTCGAAATGCGCGAGTTTTTCTAGATACCACACGTCCTGCATCAACATGGGCCCGCGCGGTCCGGCAGTCATACTGTTCTGGTTGTCCACCACCGGTGCGCCCGTCACCGAAGTCAGTTTGTTAACTTTTTTCTTATCCATGTTTCCTCCCCTCTATCTTTTCTTTTTTCCCTTTATCACCAAATGGAATTCCGCAACCTCAAAACCGGGGATCACTATCCTGCGCGGGAGTCTTACCGCTGCCCAAGGGATGTCGTAAACGCGGCCGGTGGCCTCCTCCACCAGGTGATGGTGCGGCTCCATGACCGGGTCGTATACGGCTGTGCCTTTCTTTATAATGCGCCTGCGGACCAGGCCTTTTTCCGCGAACAGTTCAAGCGTGCTGTATACGGTAGCGCGTGAGATGGCGGGGAACTTCGCCTTCACAAGCGCCCAAACTTGCTCCGCGGAAGGGTGCTCCTTGCTGCCCAGTATAAATTTAGCCACGGCCAAGCGGTGCATGGTCGGTCTGACCCCGTGATGTTTTAATACGAGTGCGGCATTAACCATAACCCTATATTATGTCTTAATCTGGACAATGTCAAGAAAGTAATAAATCAGAGTATTCATCTTGCTGTAATAAAAGGGATAATCGCCCAGAGCTTGGGCGCTAACCAGATTTGACCCGCCCCTGCTAACGAAAACTGACCCACCCGATTTTTGGAACAAGCTGAGGTTTTGGCCCCATAACTATGGGTGGTTGTGCCAGAGCGTACCATGTTTACAGCTAACTTTTAACGGCCCTCCCATAGGGGAAATCAACCAGAAGGCAGTAGGCGGATATATGAGAGAGTCACTACCCATAGTAAGAATCCTCGTTTGCGCGCGCAAACGCTCCGCTTGGGTCAATTTAAATTAGCAGAAGTGGGTCAGTTTTCGTTAGCGCCCAGGACCCCGCATATTTGAGGTCCAGGGTCTGGCTGTCGCGCAGTTGGCCGGACAGCATGCTCTCGCTGTCATAGTAGTTCAGCGGCACGGCGCGCACGTTCCTGTTCCCGCCCGCCAAGGCCGGGGACGTCATGTCGAAGCCGTTCCCGCGGTTGCTGAACATCGTGCGGCCTGGTTAACGCCCGCTTCGTCTTTAACGCGATCTTTCCGCGTTACCGGCAGAGCCAGTCTTTGTTGTTTCCGAAGTTATCTATCCATGACCGCATTTCACGGAAAGGCTTGGCATACGTGCTTTTATAACCGTATTTCACAAATCCGGCTTCAACTATTTTCCAGGTCTTTTCCTTGAGCTGGGGGTCTTTTTGCCTTTCAGGGTCGCACATGCTGTTCCTTATCGTTAAAGCGGCCGCCAGGATCCCGGTCCTTTCCCTGCCAAAGTGGCAATGGATGTAGATCTTCCTGCCCGCTTTGAGCTCGCTTACCGAAAATTCAAAAGTCTTTTTAAGGGCTTTCATGTCAAAATACCAATCAACCAGCGGAACGATTATTACGGGGTCATAGGAACAATTAAGCCCGTATTTTTCACAAAGCCTGGCATCGTTTTTAAGAGGCCACTGCAGATTTACGAGGGTATTGACCCCCATATCTTTAAGGAACTTAAAATGCTCGTCAGTGGTGACCCTGGCGCCTCTATATACGCCTTCCACAACCCGGCCGAAATTGGGTATCGGGCTGTTGAAATCAGGAGCTTTGCCTTCATTGGTCCCCGGATAATACGGCCCTTCGCCCCCTTTTTCGACATATTCGGGCTCCCCCGGACTTGGGATCTCGACCACGCTTTCTCCGGCTATAAACTTCTGATTAACGAACGCCCGCCCGCTCTCCACCACCCGACTTTCAAGATCAGAAGCGGATGCCGTTGAGACGAAAAAAAGCATAGCAAACGCGCTGATTGTTTTCGATACTGTGGGTTTCATCATATTTCCTCCGAAATCATCGCACTGTGCAGCAACTTATGCGCGAACTTCTCTTTTTACCCCCCCCGGCCCTTTTGTCCGGTCACTTACAGAGCCAATCTTTATTCCCCTCAAAATTCTCTACCCAACCGGTTATTTCCGCGTGCCATTTAGGATAGTTACGGAACCAGAAATGATGCGCCTTGAGCGACTCCTCTATGGTGTCGCGCAGCCTGACTTTGTCGAACTCTCCGCCGCAAGCCTGCTCTCTTATCATCAGAGCCGCCGCTAGCGCCCCTGTCCTGTCTTTGCCTTTCATGCAGTGGATGTAGACTTTCTTGCCGGCCTTTCTTTCATCAAGGACAAAGCGGAAAGCATTCTGAAAAGCCGAGCTCCTAGTCAGACTGATGAAATCGAAAGGAAGTATGCCCACTTCCCGGCACGTCAGACCGTATTTGGCGCAGAGAGCCGGGTCACTCTGGTGCAAGCTTTGAAGGTTAACAACGGCGCTGACGCCTATATCGCGCAAAAACGCGTATGAGGGCTCATTATCCAGCGAGCCGCCCCTAAAAACGACACCATCCCGGATGTTCCGGCGGGCGTCTATACCTTGCGTGAGGACAACGCCGAAGTTCCCCAAAGGTATGTTTAAAGGTTCGGCGGCGGGCGTATCCACTTTCGGGATATCCGCGATTATAGCTGGAACAGGAAGCGCTTTCCCTTCAAAACCCGCGGAAGCGAAATAGGCGTATGGGGCCAGCTGCCGGTTTTCCTGGGCTTGTGCGGCCTGCAGGGGAACCAAGATAGTGAGAATGGCGGCAATGCCGGTTATTTTGTGCCTCATGAGAATCCCCTTTAACACTCCAGTGTGCAACCCTGCACATTTGATAGTTTAACACAACCCATTAACTTATCCTGGGCATGAATGCCTGTTAAATGTATTTTTTTGGACTAGGCAAAAATAGGCCTTAGGTCCCATCCGCCCAGCCTGGCGAGTTCTCCACACCAGTAAGGCCCATTTTAACATAGGCCTTAAAATGTGACTGAACTGGGTACTTGTGGCCCCCCTGTCAAATCAATTAAGAATGTTACCCAAGGGGCAACCCGCAGGCCAGACCTCCTTTAGGTTAGTTTTGTCGCTACCAAGTATGTAGTGTCGTTTCACGGCGCACCATCTTTTCATACACGTCCAATCCGTGCGGGATCAGCGGTTTTAACACCGGGTCATGCGCCAGCGGGACATCCCGCAAATGCGGGATTCGGGATAAGGAGGCGGGCGGGCTTGGGTTATACATAACATCGTTGAACGAAACCGCTTCGCGGTTGTCCCGCGGCCGTAGCTTCCCATCGCCTCCTGCCTCTCCGATAATTCCGGTTCTTTATTCATCAATAATTCCGTATCACCAGTTGCCTATACTGCCACTGGGCGGCTCCTTGGAGCGCCTTATCCCACCTAAAATACAGGAGGCAGCAATGACCCCGTTGCGCGAAAAGATGGTCCGTGACATGCAGCTGCGGCGGTTATCCGACAACACCCAGCGAGTCTACACGCAGTGTTCCCTAAAGCAGGGCTGTCCCAGGAAAATCCGTAAAACAAAG
This sequence comes from bacterium, assembly GCA_021811315.1. Taxonomy (GTDB): domain Bacteria; phylum Elusimicrobiota; class Elusimicrobia; order Elusimicrobiales; family UBA9959; genus UBA9959. The sequence goes on along the minus strand of JAJZPF010000003.1, from coordinate 112,231 downwards.
AGAATCCTCCGTTAATGGTAAGATGTTTTTGCTTAGAAAACAGTCTTTACCGACGGAGGATCCCTTATGTCACATTATAACACATTGTTTTCCAGCCTGCTTTTGCAGCTGCCAAGACATAGTTTCGAAACCCTCGTAAAACAGTATGGCGCAGACCGCTACGCCAAGAAGCTGAGCACCTGGAACCAGTTCACGGCGCTACTATACGCGCAGATAAGCGGGCTGGAAAGTCTGCGCGAAATAGAAAGCGCCTTCAGCGTGCAGAATTTAAGAACCTATCACCTGGGCCTGCCCTCAAAGATCTGCCGCAACACGCTTTCAAACGCCAACGCAAAGCGCGACTGGCGCATCTACGAGGGCATGTTCTACAAACTTCTGGCCAGATGCCGCGACCTTACCCCTAAACACAAGTTTAACTTCCCGAACCCGCTTTACAGCATAGACGCCACCACCATCAGCCTTTGCCTGTCGGTCTTCCCCTGGGCGAGGATAAAGCATAAGAAAGGGGCCATAAAAATGCATTTCCAGTTCGACCACAGCGGGGATATCCCGTGCTTTATGGTGATGACCGGCGGCGAGGATAACGATGTTGTTGCGGCCAGGGCGCATATAAAGCTTTCACGGGACAGCATCTACTGCTTTGACAGGGGCTATATGGATTCCAAGTGGTTTCGCCGCATCGGCGACGCCGGGGCTTACTTCGTCACCCGCCTGCGGGAAAGGGTGAATTACCGCATTGTGGGACAGCATGTAAGCTGGAAGGGTCCGGCCAAAGGGGTGGTCAGCGATGACGTAATAGAACTATGCGGGAAAATGAAGGAAACGCATCCCCGGTGGCTGCGGCTTGTAAGATATTACGATAAAGAGCGTGATAAGACTTTTGAGTTCATAACGAACCAGATGAAGCTGCCGGCGCGGACAATAGCGGACATCTACAAGTCGCGCTGGCAGATAGAAGCGTTTTTCAGATGGGTAAAGCAGAACCTGAAAATAAAGACGTTCCTGGGTACCAGCGAGAACGCGGTCCTGACACAGATCTGGTCAGCCATGTGCTATTACCTGCTGCTGGCCTATATAAAATATCAAAGCCGCTACGCGCATTCGCTTTACTACCTGCATCAGGTGATTAAGGCGGGGTTAATGGAGCGATTATCGCTGTTGGACACTTTAAATTTGAACCAAAATAGGCTGAATAGGATACGTGACGGGGATCTGCAGCCCTTCCTGCCCTTCGCCTGAAAAAGTTTCTTGGGACAGCCCTGTCCCTAAAGGCCCAATGGGATATAGGTCGGAAAAAAGACTACTTCTGGGCATTTAGCCTCATGTGGATGCTCCGTCCAAGTGGTAGACTTTATCAAGAACAGGCGCTCTAAGTGCCCATACCAGACGAAGCCTAAGGGGAATTAATGAAAAAAATAGAAAACACAGTGACTCTCGCGGCGGTCGTGCTCTGCATGACTTCGGCCGCCATAGCCGGCGGCTTCACTCTTGATGCGCTATCCTTTCCGCTTCTGAAAGGTGAGAATGCCGTCTCTGTATCCATTCCTAGTCCAGTTTTGGCCAGGGCAGATGATATGGACAAAGTATCCGGGGACGGGAACGAAAGGCTTGTGAAAGCCCCTTCACAACAGGATTTGCAACGGTTCCTGGACGCCCCTGTCGCCAACTACGGCATAACCAATAAAGACCTTCTGCTCTCCCGCTATCCGGTGCATAACGTCGTGGTCGCGATGGCTTCCGGCGGGCGGTTCGTTCTGAAAGTCCAGTACATCCTGGAACCGGGCAAGACCCCGGAAATGGTCGAACCCGGATTAAGGAAAAACCTGTTGGGTACAGTCCCGGAGCTCGGGATGTACAAGGACTCCATTGTGTTTGAGGCGTTAGCGCGGGAAAAGGCCGGCGAGAGCGGCTTCTCCGCGATTGATGGCGCTTCAAAAGCCGCCTCCCCTGCCGAAGTGACACGCCGCTGCTGGGACTACGAGAAGAAGATGCTGGAGTTGACTTTCTCTGGTCCGGAAAAGCTTACGTTAAGGAAAGACGGGAATTCCTGCACCATTCTCCGTGATCAGGCATACCCGGGCGCTCATGTGCCGCAGGCATATCAGAGCTGGTTCAGGTATTATGAGAACGCGAAAGTAGACGCGAGCACGGACTATGGCAGGGAGAATCCATGCACCAAAGTCTTCGCGATAGCCTCCTCCGGCGGCGACCAGTGGGGTGTTTTTACCCAGCTTCGCCTGGATTCGGATCTCGCGAACCCCGGCTTTCACGGCTCCGCCGAATTGCGCGTCCAGATGATAGGCGATGGCGCCGGTCCGGCTACAGCAAATTACATCTGCAGATAAAACATCAGATTATGAACGGAAGAGGGCCGGCAGTTTTAACCGCCGGTCCTTTTCATTCCGGCATCAAACAGCCTGATTTCTCCCGTTCCCCGTCTTGGGGGATACGGATACACAGCATATCTGTGTCGGCAAGGAGATTGAAAAAAAGTCTGTAACTTGCCGGCACAGGGTATGCTGTTTCCCGCGCTTCCAGCTTCGCCGAAGCCACGGCGCTCATAAACTCACATAATTACGACCTGCTGGTGACGGACCTGGTCTTCCCGGACGGGGTTGGCACCGATCTGATAACGATCTTTGAAAGGAAACAAGGCTGCGCCAAGTGCATACTCGTAACGGGCGCGGCGCCGGAGCTCGACCCGGCCAGGATCCCGGTCCTGGCCGCTTATTTCGAGAAGCCTCTCGACGCCGACGCTTTTATAGCCGCGGTAACCAGGGCCCTGGCGTAAATCCCTCCCCGTGATGAAAGCTAAAACCAAGAAAACCGGGGGCGCGCTTGTTTTAGTCTGCGCCAACTGTAAAAAAATAAAAGACAGCCAGGGGCATTGGCGGACCGTCCCCGGCTATAAAAAGAAATTCGCCGGGCACAGGTTCTCGCATTGTATGTGCCCGGCTTGTGTTAAGAAACTCTACAGCGCGGAACCTTGGTATAATCTGCCCGATAAATTTATGCCTTGAGCCCAGGCCCCCATTCGTGGCGCTCCCGGAAGAGTCCCTACCCCCCGATGTTTCCTCCGGGAGCGTCCGTGCGGGGTGTTTATTCCGGCCTGAAACCGGTGCGTATCCCCCTGATAAGATCTTAAACGCCCGGTCTGCCGTCGGCGCAGGTCCTTATGTACTCAAGATGCTATTGATATATTTATCAGGCCTGTTATACTGTAATGTGAGGGACAGCGGCGATACCGACGGGCCTGAAAGGCCCGGCTCGTAAAGCCGTATGTTGTTTTATTTCCACGCTAAGGGGGATATATGAGCAACTATTATAACGGCCTAAACATCCTGCTGGTGGACGACAGCGAGGACGACATTATGATAGCCCGGAAAGCTTTCGCCCAGCTCAGCTTCCCTCATAAACTGGAAACGGCGATGAGCGCCCAGTCTGCGCTGGATTATCTGCACTGCCGCGGCAAATACGCGGACAGGAAACCCGTTCTGCCGGACCTGCTGCTGCTGGACATCAATATGCCCATTATAAACGGGTTCGCCCTCCTGAAGATCTTAAAAGCGGACCAGCTCCTAAGGAAGATCCCCGTGATAATACTCACCTCTTCCTCCGCCAGGGAGGACGTCTCGCGCAGTTATGAATGCGGCGCCGCCTCTTATCTGACCAAGCCGGGAAGCTTCGAAGGGTTAAAAAATCTGATAGGAGACTTCACCAGATACTGGCTCACGGTCTCGGCCCTGCCGCAATAACAGCCGCAGGCTAAACCCCGCCGGATTTTAAGGATCACGCCCTGACCGTGTGGACTTCGCCCCGCGAAGAAAAAGATTTTATGCGATCGTTAAGGCGGGCAAACATGATATTGCCTGGTCCTTACCGGAGGCCCTGATTCCGCACGGGAACCGCGCTGGCCGGCGTTTTCCAGGGCAAGCATTTCCAGGGGGCAAGCATTTCCAGGGCAAGCATTTCCAGGGCAAGCATTGCCCCCCCCGTTTTTGTTACCATTCGGATTGTAGTATTCCGGGGGCATAGGTTATCAAAATATAAGTGCAGCCGCGCATTTTAGCCGCCGGCGGAGTTTGAGAAATTCTCTAAGACAATCAAGCGTCTGCGTCTTTTTATAATGTGGGTATCTACTTGACTCCACTATCTACCACAGATGGCAGTCTGTGTCACTCCACTGATACTACAGGTTGGGGTTAGTGGAGTCATGTGTATACGCATATTTTATAATGGCTCCCTGCACCCTTTCAGGTGCGTCATTAAGGGGTATAATCGTAATTCATGGCGATGCTCTGGAAGTCGGTGTTCAAGGCCCTGCGGCCCTCTTATCCGGAGGGACGCCCGTTCACGTCCTGGCATCGGCTGGCGGTGGCTCTGGCCGCCGCGGCGCCCGTGGTGCTGGTAGGGGCGCCCAGCATCGTGTACCTCCACAGCTTGCTGAACCGCTCCGCCGTGGAGCACCGGCAAGCCATGGCTGACCTAGCCTCCGCCACCATCCGGGAGAAGCTTGACCACACGAGCGACCTTGCCCTCTCGCTGGCAAGCCGGGTTGAGTTCCGGGAACTCGTGTCGCAGGGCCGCTGGGAGGAGGCCATCCTCATCCAGCGCGACGTGCCGGGGAACTTCCCGTTCGTGAACCGCGTGTTTCTGGCGGACCGCGCGGGTGTGCTCAGGGCGGATTGGCCGCGGCTGCCCGGAGTGCGTGGGAGGAGTTTCGCTTACCGGGAGTGGTATAGGGGTGTGGCGCGCGCGCAGGTGCCTTTTATATCCGGCTTCTACCTGCGTGCGGCAGAGCCGCGCATTGCAGTGGTGGCCTGCGCGGCGCCGGTGCGCGACAAAGGCGAACTTAAAGGCTACCTTGTCCTGCAGGTAGAAGCCGGCACGCTGGTGTCCTGGCTGCGCGACATCCGCCTGGAAGGCTCGGCTTCGGCCTACCTTGTGGATCATGAGGGGAACACCGTCTTCAGCGGGGGCAAACCCGGGCCGCTGCACCCGGCCGGCGCGCAGGACCCCGCGCGCAGGGCCTTACAGGGCCTGCGCGGCGTGCTGACCTACGCGCGCGGCGGCGAGAAGTTTATGGCGGCCGTTGCGCCCGTAAAGGGCGGGCGCTGGGCCGTGGCCGTCGAACAGTCTCTCCAGGAAGTCTACGCGGCGCGCGATCTTGTTTTGGCCGGCATGCTCCTCCTGGTCCTGGCCGCGGCGGCCCTCAGCGGCTTCCTGGCCGATACACTGGTCGGCGCGGCCGTGCGCCTGGAGAAGACCACAGCCGGCCTGCGCGAGGCCAACTCCGAACTGGAAGCGTTCACCTACGCCGTCTCGCACGACCTGCGCGCCCCCATACGGCGCATAGCCGCATTCATCTCGCTGCTGGAGCAGGAATGCGCCGGCGAGGTCAGCGCCGAGGGCAGGGGCTATCTCGCCAGAATAAGCAAAGGCTGCGGGCAGCTGGCCGCTGTTGTGGACGGCCTGCTCAGGCTTTCCCGCGCAACACACCTGGAGCTGAAATTTGAGGAAGTGGACCTGGGCGCGCTGGCGGCGGAGGCGGCGGAGCGCCTGGCGGCGGCCGGGTCCGGCCGGGTCGTAAGATTCAGGGCCGCCCAGAACCTCCGCGCGGCCGGCGACGCCGGGCTGCTGAGGGAGGTAATGGAGAACCTGCTGGATAACGCCTGGAAGTTCACGCGGGAGACGGAAAATGCCGCAGTGGAGTTCGGCGCGGAGGAAAGGGACGGGGAAACGGTTTATTTTGTGAAGGACAACGGCAAAGGTTTTAATATGAAATCCGCGGACAAACTGTTCCAGCCTTTCCAGAGGCTTCACTCCCCGGACGAATTTCCCGGCACCGGCGTGGGCCTGAACACGGTGCGCCGCATCGTCGAGCGCCACGGCGGGAGGATCTGGGCGGAGGCTGCCGAGGATAAAGGCGCCGCCTTCTACTTCACAATAAATCCGCCGGAGAAAAGGGGCCCTGCCTGATCATTGCGGCGTCACCTTCCCCCTCTAAGGATGCCGTGCCGGATACGCGCATTAACGGGCCCCCCTCAGGAAACGGGAAAAATCGTACGCTAAGCCATCACTGAAATTCCTGCGGCTGTTAATTCTTTCCGCCGAACAGGTAGATTGCCTGACCGTCGCCTATTGAGCCATAGAAGAAGGTCATAATATAGTCGCCGCTGACTTTGGAGCCTAACTGCGCTTCTATTTTCGCCCGCAGTTCTTCCGTCAGCCTCATTACGGGTCCGCCGCGCTCACCGAACACCGCGATCTGCCCTTCTTTATCGCCCCAGAGCTGTATCCTTTCCGCTATTTCAAAACTCCCTCCGGATAATTTAGTGCTGCCCATATTAAATGACCAGGAGCCGTCTTTGCCGATAGTGAGCGCGGCCTTTGTGCTGTCTTTGGGATTAGTGAGGAAGTTCATCCCCAGCAATTCCGCTTTAGTTATCTTAGCGGCTGGCTGCATGGCTGACGCCGCCTTGGTCCCCATGTCGTGGTAGTTAGGGGGCGTCCAGCCATTGGCGCTGTATAGATTAATGGCACTACAATACCGCAGTGACTCCTCTCGGGAAGCGGGATATACGATGTCGGCCATGTAACAGAGCACAGGCTTATGGCCACCGCGCTTCGCACCGGTACAAAGTTGAATTTCCTCTTCCTTTGAAAGACCTGTGTGGATGTAGGCGAGTTCGCGGCATTCCGCAGGGGCGGTATCACTTGCGCCTTTACAAAGCCGCACAGCCTGCGCTATGGAAAGAGAAGCTACTTCGACGATTTTGCCGGAAGGGTCGTGGAAAGGCCGGGAGGCCTCAGCCACGCAGGCCGCCTCGCCGGCAGACACACCCTCAACCGCAACGGCCTTGGGCTCCGGAACATTGCCGCAGCCTTTCTTGAAGACGGGGATGGTGGTATTGACCTCACCAATATATGTCTGTATGTTCCTGAATTGAGCAACCGGGTCTTTATTCCAATCCAGGCGCGCTTCTTCCGCGCTCACTGCCATAACAGTTGTAAAAACAACTCCCGCCGCTAATAGCAATTTCTTCATATTTACTCTCCTTATCCTTAACCAGACTTGAATATGGCTTACCGTGCAGCCTTGCAAAACCTCTTGATATAGTTTACCCCGGCCGGCGCTGGATTACATGAGGCTAACGACACAGAATAGTCTTGTTTTTCGACCCAGGAGCGGCGGCTAAACATAAACATCTTTAGCTTAGCCATTGGCTAAACCGATATGATATACTGGGAGCATGATTAACGCCAAAACATTCGGCAGCGTTCTGTCCAGGATAAGGAAAGAGCAAGGCTTCTCCAGCGCGCATCAATTCTTTAAAAGCGTCGGGGGGAGCAAAAGTCTGGGGCTTGCCTTCGTGAGTTACTGGGATATGGAACGCGGTAAAAAATTGCCCAGGAGCTGGCGCCTTAAGGTGATTATGGCGGCTTTGTGCATTGAGATCTATTCTCCTAAAGCCCAGGAGTTGGTCCGGGCTTATTTTAAGACGCTTTCGGGTTCAGACGAACTGGTCCAGGCCCTGTCGGCTCCGCCCTCCGCCGGCGCCGACCTCACCAGCAGGGAACTGGCCGAAGCGGCGATTCATAAAGCGCTCGAACAGCGCAGCGTCAACCTGACGATAGACCAATGGAGGTTGTGCGCAAGGGACATAGTGACGAACATCTGTCAGTTCTTCCTGGTAAACACGGCGGGCTGGGTCACGGTCCGGGATTTGTCGGATGCGACCAAGTTTAAACCGGAAGCAGTAAGGAAGGCGATTAAAACGCTGGCTTCCGGAGGGTTGGTTGAGCTTTCCGGAGACAAGGCGCGCAGCCCGTTCGCTAAAAAATTGGTCGAACTGCTGCCCGCTACGCCGGCGACGGCGTCGATTAAGGCCTCGCTGCGCAATCATTTGAATAAATGGGTAGAGGATTCCAAGCGCGTTGATTCGAAGCGGATAATCGTACGCATGTCGGAGGCCAACCTGGCGATATACCGTCAGCACCTTGAAAAAGCCGTGAACCTGGCTTCCGTCTATTGCAATTCCGACGGAAACATGCGGGATTCGGGCGTCTACCTTATCGACGCCTGTATGTACCGGATTTTTCCCAGAGACTGAACCCAATCGAAGGGGAGATAGGGGACGTGAGGCTGTTTGGCCCAGTTCCGTGAGATTACCGATAAACGAATCCGCCGCGGTTCTTTTGAAAGTGTTTCAGTTCTGATAGCCGCCATCAAAGACTATTTGGGGAACCATAATCAAAACCCAAAGGTTTTTGTATGGACTGCCGCAATAACGCCCGGCGGGGTAACTGTACGGCGCAGAACCTTGATATAATTCATCAGTCGAATTAATCCCATAAGTTCAAGGTAGCCGGCCGGGGGCTTTATGAAAATATTACTGGTTGAAGACAATGAACTGACGCGGTATGTTATGAAGGCTCTGCTGACAAAGCTCGGCCATGAAATCGTGGGCGAAGCCGAGAACGGAGAGAAAGCGGTCCAGTTCTTTACCCGGTTAAAACCGGACGTGGTTTTCCTCGACCTTATCCTGCCCGGAAAATCCGGCATCGAAGTGCTGGAGGACCTCCGCAGCGTGGACCCGAAGACGCGGGTTGTGATCATAACGGCCGTAGACCAGGCGGAAATAGACCGCCGGCTTTCCGGCAAGAGCGTCCACGCCATCTTACGCAAACCTTTTTCCTACGGGGATTTCAAAACATTGATGATAAGTTTAAGCTGATGAACAACCCCCGCTGAGTTCCATAAGCTTGTTGTCTCACCCGCTTTAGCCCCCCCTCTCAGGCAGCCGACAGGATCAGCCGGTCAGTTGCGGCGGCCGCGCCGAAGAGCACGGCGGAATAGATCATGGTGCCCGCCAGCGTATTGCCGAAGAACGGTATTGCAGCGGTGTAGCACATAAGCAACCCCTGAGCCGTATGCGGGTACAACTGCGAGCCGGCCCAGACCCAGAAGTTTGTGATGGCGTAGAACAGTACCGCGCTGGCGAACGACACGGCTGCTATCTTTCCCGCGCCCCTGTCACCCAGCAGCCGCCTGCCGAGCAGCGTAGTCAGCAGGAAACTAAGATAGACTGCCGGCATCCCGCGGTGGAACCCTATAACAGCGTCCGAAAGAAGCATCGCCGCCAGCGGAATAAGGTAGGCCGCCGCCGCCCCTTCAAAACAAGCGCCTCCGAACAAGGCCATGGAACCTATAACGGTAAAGTTCGGCGGGTGCGGCGCCAGCCTGGAAACAGCGGCGATAATTATGATTAAGGCGTATATTTTAGGCGTCAGTTTCATGTCTTCTCCTTAGTGTTGTTTCCGGAGGGCGGGAAGGCGGATTGACAGCCGCCTCCCGCCCCGCCGGGGAACTTTACAACTTATATAAACCTTACGCTGAGCCCGCATTTCAGCACGCGGCCCGGCCGCGGAAAATAACGCGGGTAATAATCCGGCCAGGAGCCGTTATACATATCAGCTGTCTGGGCGTAGTGTGCGTCAAAGATATTATCCGCCCCGGCGAAAACCTCGAACCGGTCGAACTTACGCGAGAGGTACAGGTCGGCGGTAAAATAAGACGGGATCTTTGCGCCGCCGTAATCCACAGCCGAATACTGCCTGTCGCTGTAATACCCCTTTGCCGTAATATCCGCCAGAGAGGTTTTAAGCGCGGCGTCCGCGGTAAACCGGTATTTGGGGCTGAAAGAGAGCAGCTTGTAATTGCCGGCAGTACGCCCCTTGCTGAGGTTATAAACATAGCCCAGCCCGGCACTGAACGTCCCGCCTTTGTAACCCAGACCCGCTTCCACTCCCTCGTTGAAGGCCGAATCCAGATTATAGGCCGCCCAGTTCTTTGAGGAATCCAGCGCGATACGGTCTTTAACATCAGCGTAATAACCGTTAAGCGAGGTCCATATCCCCGAAGCGAAATTCGCGGCCACGCCGGTCTGCGTCTGCCAGGAAGATTCGGGCTTCAGGTTGGGCGAGATATCACTGATCGAAGGCCCCCAGGGATTATTCGGCCCCTTGATATTATAAAGGTCCGCTAAGGTAGGCGCCTGCCAGGCGCGCCCCGTCTGTGCCGAGAACTTCCAGACTGAATCCGGAGAGTAGACCATGGCCAGCTTGGGACTGGTCTGGTTATCATAGGCCACATTAATATCGTGGCGCACGGATGGAATAACACTAAGGCCTTTAAGCGGTTTCAGCGCCCACTGGGCGAAAAGCCCGGTATTCTGCGTAAAATGATCGCCGTAAGTGTCGGACCTCAGCATGTTTTTGTCGTATTCAACTCCGGCCTCTCCCTTATTTAAAAAAGAGAAACTGAGCATAGCCGTATCGCTTAGTGTGCGGGTAAGCGAGTCGCCATAACTAGTGTGGGAGAAAAGCCTGTTTACCCCGTACTGCCCGGACAGCGAATAAGAAACATCGCTATTAAGCGGCATTTCAAGCGCGGCGCGGGCCAGCCCCAGGCTTGAGCGCATGCCGTCGGTAAGCGAGTTGGCCGCCCGCTCCCGGCTGCCGTTCCATTGGTCGATAGGCACAGGCGTTCCGCCGGGCACGCCGATCTCGGAATTACTGCGTATGGCGTTAACGGAAACTTTGCCGCCATTGTTAAGGGCAATAACGGTTTTGCCGCTGTAGAACTCTTTGCGGGCGGCCGAATTCTGCTGAAAGCCGTCCGAAGCTTCCCTTGAAGCGCTTACGGAGGTTTTAACCCTGTCCGTTCCGCTCATGAACGAAAGCGCGCCTGAGTTCCCGCCGTACGAGGATAGCGTGGAACTCAGATCCGCGCGCGTAACGCCGGGGTTAGGGGCGCGCGTTATAAAGTTTATAACGCCGCCTTCGGCGTCCGCTCCGTGTATGGAGGACTGCGCCCCGGGCAGAATTTCCACCCTTTCAATATCCCCGGCCGGAACTACGGAAAGGTCCACCGTGCCGGTAAGGTCGGCCGGGATGCGCATACCGTCGAAGAAAACGGCGGTTTGTTTGGAGGCGAAACCGCGCAGGCCTGCCGTGGCAAGGCCGTTATCACCAGCGCTTTTTACCAGCGCGGGAAGCGCGGTATCAAGCAGATCGGCCGCTGAAGAGGCCTCCCCACGCTGTTGATACGGGATATACAGATTTATGGCGTCCGTAGGTCTTTCAATTCTGGACAGACCGGATTTACTGATGGAGAGATAAACGTCGCTGTCTTGTTGTGAATAAGCCCGCGGAGCGCACAGGGCAAGGATGGCCGCAAGGAACACAGGTGCTGTTTTCATTTTTCCTCCCGAGAGAATCGCCGCGCCATGACAAAAGCGGCTTCTCCACCGGGTGGAAAAAGGCCGTCCCTCGCAGGCTGCGACAGTTCCGGCGGTAGACCGGGCTTAGTCCGTCAGGGACGGACCTTACCGTTGCGGGGCAGCTCCGGATTTAAACCGGATTCCTCCGCTGGAACATGATTATTGTATCAAATTAGCTGTACCGCATAACTCCCCGACGGAGACCTGAACGGCTTGAGGGTTTGGAAAAGAATTTACCGGGGCCGCGTAGGCGCCTCCTTAACCCAAACCCCAAGCAGTACCCCATAAAAAGGATATACGCGGCCCCGCCCCTGCGCGTCCGCGCCAACAATCGTGGCCTTGACGGGAATAAGATTTTGATAATGCATCTTGTTGATGTTATAATAGTTGAATAACTGTTCAAGTAACAATTCAAAGGATTTTATGACTAACCCCGCTGTTTGCGCTGAATTCTGCTCCAACAAACAAAAGGTTGCCGCGGCAAAACGGAGGCTGCCGCCGGCCGCGCGGCTGCGCGCCGACTCCGCTGTCTACGCCCTGCTGTCCGATCCGGGGCGCTTGTCCATACTGCTGGCTCTGGCCGGGCACGAGCTATGCGTCTGCGACCTCTCGCAGGTGCTGGCTGCAGGCGTTTCGGCCGTCTCCCACCAGTTAAGGCTGTTGCGCGCGGCAGGTCTTGTGCGCTGCCGAAATCAGGGGAAGTTGGTTTTTTACACCTATACCGGCGGTCCCCTGCTTGTTAAGGCGCTTCGCGGTCTGGCGCCGCTTTCCAAAGTTGAATAATGGAATATATCTCCGCTTTTCTTAAAGAATTTTTCGCACTCACCCGGACGGTGCTGCCTTACTTCCTGGGCGGGGCCGCCGCAGGGGCGGCATTGGACGTTTTTTTCAAGCGATCCGCCCCCAGTGTCGCAAAAGTCCAGTTCCGCCTTTCCCCCCTCGTCGTGAAAATTCGGCCGCGCCGCTTCGAGTGTCGCAAAACCCCTTCTGCGACACGGCGGCGCTATGTGCTGCACTGTTGATATTTATTAACGATTGTCAGGATAAGTTTACAATGCCGCCCATGCCCATCGCGCATGCAGACTTATGATTGACAAGCGCGCGCTATTGCATGTACACTAATGTATACAAACAATCACTTAATATAGACATATGCGCACAAAACACCTGCTAGAAGATTACCTGGGCCAGAAGTCGAAAGTGGCCGTACTCCGCATTCTTTACCGCGGGACCGAACTCACGGGCAGGGAAATAGCCAGGAAGGCGGACCTGAGCCCCAGGGCCGCGCAACAGGCCCTGCAGGAACTCTATGCCACAGGCGTCGTCCACCGGAAAGCCGTGGGGGCGTCATACTTATTTTCACTCAACAGGTCGCGCTACGTAGTCGAAAAGATCTTATCCCCCCTTTTTGACGGCGAGCAGGGCCTTGGCGCCGCAATGATCGAAGAACTGCGCAAGGCGCTGCCGCCTAAAGGCATTGTTTCTATAATCATGTTCGGCAGCGTGGCACGCGGAGAAAACAAGCCGGGCAGCGATCTGGATGTTATGATCGTGGTCGAGAATTCCCTGGATGCCCGGAAGATCACCTCCTGCGTACAGGACAAAGGCGGCAAGTTCCTGGCTAAATTCGGCATAATGCTTTCCCCCCACGTGATCCGGCGCCGCGATTTCATCTCCCGGTTCGGTAAGAAAGATAAATTGATCCAGAACGTGATCAGGGAAGGCCGCGTTATTTTCGGTAAACATTTCTACGAGGTGCTGGCCCATGAGCCCCAAAAAACATCGCACCAGGCACGTAAGTGACGTAGGCCGTTACCTAGACTGGGTAAAAACATTGTTTGAATAGAAAGCGTTCCGCGGCCGGCAATAACCCGGGCACGCGTTTTACAAACACCCGCTTGTCTTTACACCCTGCAAATCCCGCATAAATAAAGAAAACAGAACCATGAACACAAAGCTGCCCGTGCTAAGGATCATGCTGCTTATCTTCGCGGCCGAGTCTTTCATCATGGTCGTCCTGGACCAGCTGGCCCTGCCGCATTTCTGGGGAACTTTGCTCGACAGCGCCGGCATAACCGCCGCGGCCCTTTTTCTTATACGCCACTACAACACCACGCTGGCGTCCGCCCAGGCCAGATTCTCGGACCTCGCGGCGCAGATCCCCGACAGCGTCGTAATAGTCGGCCTCGACACCAAGATCACCTATGTGAACCCCGCTTTCGAAAAAACCACCGGCTACACGCTGGCCGAAGTCGCGGGCAAACACCCCGCTATCCTCAAAAGCGGCAGACATAAGGACTCGCTGTACCAGGAGATCCATCAGACCCTTACAAGCGGCAAAACCTGGCGCGGGCAGATAATCAATAAAAAAAAGAACGGCTCGCTCTATACGGAAGACGTGGTCATCTTCCCCGTACTGGACGAAAACGGCCGGCTGGCCGAATTTATCGGGATCTGGAAAGACATCACCGACAAGCTGCTCGCGGAGGAAAAGATCCTCAAACATCTGCAAACCAGCAAAGTCCTGAATAAAATATTAAAACTCCAGATGGAGAACCGGCCGCTGGATGAGATATTTCAACGCACACTGGCGGAAATATTCTCGGTCGACCAGTTCTCGGCGGAGGCTAAAGGCGCCATCCTCCTCGCGGATGAAAAGACGAACTCCTTAAAGATCGCCGCCAGCGCCGGCCTTGGCGCCTCTTTTATAAAAGCCTGCGGCGAAGTAATGACCGGCAACTGCCTTTGCGGCAGGGTACTGGCCGGCGGCAAACCCGTGTTTAAAGCGCATGTCGACGGCGACCATGAAACCCGCTATGAGGGAATGGCCGACCATGGACATTACATAATCCCGATAATCTCCGGCGCCAGGACCTACGGCGTCCTCAATATCTACCTCAAGCCCGGCCAGGTCCGCTCCGGGACCGACATCAGTTTTCTTTCCGCTATAGCGGATATCCTGGCCGGCATAATCCATAGGAAAAAGATGAACGAATATCTCTCTTTCCTGAGAGACCTGCACGTGAGGGCGGCGGGCACGCAGGACAGCAAAACGTCCCTTGAACTGCTGGTGACCAACATCTGCGAAATAGCCGACTGGCCCATCGGCGAAGTGTGGCTGCCGGATATGGATAAACCCTGCCTGTACCGGGTCTCGGCTTATCATACGGACGCGCCGGGGATCGAAACCTTCGCGGTGCAGTCCAGGGAGTTCAGGTTCAAAAAAGGCGAGGGCCTGCCCGGCAGGGTATGGGAAAGCAGGAAAACGGCCTGGGTGCCGGATGTGACGAAAGACGCCAATTTCCCGCGCAAGAACATCGCGCTTGCCTGCGGCATAAAGGCCGCCGTCGCCATCCCCATCATAGTGGGCGGGGAGGTCGCGGCCGTTATAAACTTCTTAACCGTACGGGAAGGCGCCGAGGACGAGGAATTCGTGAGCTTCCTCATGGCTACCGCCGACCAGATGAGCATGATCTTAAGCCAGAACCTGCTCGCGGAGCAGCTCGTGCAGGCCCAGAAAATGGACACCGTCGGCAAGCTCGCGGGCGGCATAGCGCACGATTTCAACAATATTCTCGGCGCTATATTAGGGTACACCAATTTTCTGACAAAAGACCTGGAAAATATGCCCCAACAGCTCGCGGACGCGCTGGAGGTAAAAAAGGCCGCGGAAAGGGCGGCGGCGCTTACAAAACAACTGCTTACCTTCAGCCGCAAAAAGGCGGCCATCCAGAGGAACGTAAACCTCAACGACGCCATAAAAGGGCTGCTCCCGATGCTCGGCGAGCTAACCGGCGAGAACATAAAACTCGAGTTCTCGCCCGGGGAAGGCCTACCCCTGATAAAAATTGATCCCACTCATCTCGAACAGGTCATAATGAACCTCGTGATAAACGCCAGGGACGCCATGCCGGCCGGCGGCACCATCGCAATAAAAACGGAGAAAACCCAGGCCGCGGAAGGGCTCCCCCACGCCGGCCCGCCGCCGGGAAAATGCGTGGTCTTTTCCGTGTCCGATACCGGCACCGGCATGAGCGAGGAAATAAAAAAAAGGATATTCGAGCCGTTCTTCACTACCAAGCCGGAGGGGAAGGGAACGGGGATGGGGCTTTCAATAGTCTACGGCGTAATAAAACAGAACAACGCGCAGATAACCGTAGACAGCGTTTTAAACGAAGGCACCACCTTCACGGTTTATATACCGGCCGCCGCCGATGAAAGCGAAACACCCGCCGCGCCCGAAAGCCAGAAGCCGGGCGCCAGCCTCAAAGGCGCCGAAACCATCCTGATAACCGAGGACGACGACGCGTTCCGGGCGGTGCTTTTACGGATCCTCAAAGAGCAGGGCTATAACGCGCTCGCCGCCGCCAACGCCGGGGAAGCGCTGTCGCTCGCAAAAGAACACGTCGGGGAAATACACCTGCTGCTAACTGACATGCGGATGCCCGGGAAGACCGGGGCCGAGCTGGCCGAAGAGCTGCTGCAATTACGCCCCGGCCTCAGGCTTCTTTACATGACAGGCTACTCCGACGCCGACATCCTGGAGCAGCACCACATAGACGATACCGTGCAGCTCCACAAACCGATAGAATTCCCGCAGCTGCTGGCCAAGATCCGCGGAATGCTGGATGAGAAATCAAATGGAAGAAAGTAAAACCGCGATACTCATAATAGAAGACGACAGTTCCATGTCCGGCTTTCTCGGCCGCGCTCTTGAAAACCGCGGCTTTGCGGTCACGGCGGCGAGTTCCGCCGAGGAATTCCTGAACAAAGTGCTCCTGGAACCTTTCGAGCTGGCCCTGATAGACGTAAACCTGCCCGGGATGGACGGCATAACCCTGACCAGAGAAATAAAAGCCAGGGCCGGCACGTGCGACATAATCATAATGACCGGCGACCCGAATCTTGAGAACGCCATAGGCGCGCTCAAAGCGGGAGCCTATGACTACCTGGTAAAACCGTTCTCCGACAAAATGCTCCACCTTACCGTGGAACGCTGCCTGCAGAAACGGAAACTTTCCCTGGAACTTACCGCCACCAAAGCCGCCCGGGACGAAATCCTGGCCGCTTACTCCCAGCTGCAAGCGCTTGAAAAGATGAAAGACGCGTTCCTGTCCGTGATCGGCCATGAATTAAAGACCCCGCTGACAAAGATCCTCGGCGGGATAGAAATGATCAAAAACAGCGGCCCCGCGGGCGCGCCCGAGGCCATAATAACCGCCGCGCAGACTGGCGCGCTGCGCCTCAAGGAAATTATCGGCGACATTCTCGCCTATACTGCTTCCCAGAACTCAACCTGCCCGGCGCAGCCGACTGCGGCAGACGCCGCAGGCCTGATAAAAAAAGCCGTCGAAGAACTGGAACCGGTTTTTAAGGAACATAACGCCTCCGCGCTTACCTCCTTCCCAAAAACCGCCCCGGCCATAAACTGCGTGCCGGAAAAACTCACCCTGGCCATAAAGCACCTCATAAAAAACGCCGTCACTTTCGGCCCTCCTGGGGGCATTGTTAAAATAACACTGGCTGAGAACACCGGCGGCATACGGCTCAGCGTGGAAGACGCCGGCATCGGCATACCGGAAGAGAAACTTACCGCGATCTACGACCCCTTCTACCAGGTGGCCGACTACATGACCAGAAAAAGCGGCGGCCTGGGCCTCGGCCTCGCGCTGGTAAAACAGATAACGGAAACCTGCAAGGGGAGAATAGAAGTGAAAAGCGCCCCGGGCAAAGGCACAATATTCACGCTTATCTTCCCCAGAAAAGAAAACCAGTGCCCGGTGCAGTAGAACAGTTCCCCCAGGCCGTACGATCCCCGAAGGTATCCGTATATATAGATATCCAGATATCCCCCTACTCCTTGACTTTCCCTTGTTTTATGGTACAATACCCTTAATTATTAAGGGTATTACATATGACTAGCAGCCGCCACAGCCATAAAGACACATTTGAGCGCCTCTATAAAATCGCTGAGGTGCAGGGCGGCTATTTCACGACTAAGCAGGCGGAGGCGGCTGGTTTCAGCCAGAAGAATCATGGCTACCATGTCCGGACGGGCAACTGGATCAGGGAGCGCCGCGGTATTTACCTCCTGGCCAAATTTCCCCCCACGGAACGCCCCGACCTCATATTCTGGTGGCTATGGTCACGCAACCGCGCCGACATGCCGCAGGGCGTCTATTCGCATGAAACGGCGCTAAGCCTTTACGATCTTTCTGATATCAATCCGGCCAGGCTGCACATGACCGTGCCCCGCTCTTTTCAACGCAGGAGCCCCCTATCCAGAACCCCGGTCCTTCACCGGGGCAACGTACACAAAGACGATATTGAGACCAGATTTAGCGTCAAAGTAACCCGGCCGCTTAAAACCATCGCCGATCTTCTGGCCACCCGCACGGTCCAGATGGACCATATGCAGCAAGCGGTGAAACAAGCGTTCCAGCGCGGGCTCATTACCCGCACGGAACTGGCCCGCGCCAAACGGATCCCTGCCGCCATAAAGAAAGAGATCGAGCAGCTCAGGGGAGACCAATAATGGACAAGCAGAAGAAGTATGCAACCCCGACGGCGTTCCGCCGCGCCTTAGAAGACCGTCTTAAACAAAAAGCAAAAAACGAAGAATTAGACCTCCAGCGTCTCATGCGTGAGGTGGCTTTCGACCGCCTGCTCGCCCGTCTGTTCGCCAGGAAAGACGCGGCCTGGATCCTCAAGGGCGGCTATGCCCTGGAATTGCGCATGAAGGAAGCCCGCGCAACCAAGGATATCGACCTAGCCCTCCGGCATTCCCTGGGCAAAGAGAAAGATCTCCCCCTCAAAACCTTGATCCTCGAAGCGCTCGCGGAGTCTACGGCCCGCGACCTGGGCGACTTCTTTTCTTTTAATATCGGCGAAGCCATGTTGGACCTGGATGCCGCGCCCTACGGCGGCGCCCGTTTCCCGGTCGAGGCCCGGCTCGATGGCCGTACATTCGTGCGCTTTCACCTCGATATCGGCGCCGGCGACGTGGTCCTTGCGCCGTTCGACATGACCCACGCCCATGACTGGCTTGCGTTCGCCGGCATCCCCGGCGCCGAGTTCCCCACTATTTCGCGGGAGCAGCACTTCGCGGAAAAGCTTCACTCCTACACCCTGCCGCGCGAGACGCCCAACTCCCGGGCCCGGGATCTTATCGATATACTTCTGCTCATCGGCTCCGGCAAGATGGACCGCTCCAAGGTCCGGCTGGCGCTCGATGCCACATTTAAGCGCCGCAAGACTCACCCCCTGCCGGCATCCCTCGCCCGGCCGCCAGCCGCATGGAAGGCCCCCTTCGGGGCATTAGCCGGCGCGTGCGGCCTGCCCGCGGACCTGGCAGCGGCGTTTAAAGCCCTGGATTCCTTCTATTCCAGGCTGGCGGCGTAGATATCTGTATACCTGTATATACAGATATCCCGGCGGATAAACAAAGGTTTACCCATGAGACGGTAATACCCCCGGCTCGGTGACAACCGGCTCACTGCGGTAATTCCGCCGTGATATCCGTGGCCTCGTCTTCCCCCGGCTTAAGGTACTCGGCCCGCTCAGGTATGATCCGGGTGAAATATAAAGCGGGGTCCGCGGCGCCGCCTTTCCAGCGGCATTCAAGCGGGTAATCGGCCGTCTTTACTACTTTAGCCCTGGCGACCGCGTCGGTGACAGCCTGGAGTCTCCCGGTAACCCTCAGGTAGCCCGCGTTTTTTCCGTCATGGAAATACACCAGGAACGCCGCTTTGGGATGGCGCTCAATCTCTTTAGCTTTCCTGCTGGAGACGGAGGTGGCGATATAAAAACGCCAGCCGTCTTCCAGCAAGGTCATGGGTCTGATCTCAGGCGCATAACCGCGCCCGGCATCCACGGTCGCGAAATGGGCTATGGCCTTGTGCTTATTGTTAAACTGCCGGCGCAACTCCTCATCCAGTTCCAGCTTCATACATGCCTCCATTCTATCACCCGGTAAGACTTCATAACCGTAGTGTAGCACACCGGGGACCGCAGGCTGGTAGGAAAATATTGCTCTTCTTTATACGCTTTGCCGCCGGTACTGTGAAGGAGACAGGCCGCACAATTTCTTGAAAGATTTTTCAAAGGTGGAAATATCCGAGTACCCCATTTTATAAACGATGTCGGTAATGGGGGTGGCCGTACGCCGGAGCTGGTCTTTGACGAAATCGATCTTGAGCTGGTTATAGTACCGCATCGGCGGGAGCCCCGTACATCTTCTGAAAAGCCTGGCGAAGTGGAACTTGCTCAGGCCCGCGAGCGAGGCGACGCGTTCTAACGACACATTGTCATCCGGCAGAAGCTCATGCATGATCTTTTTGGCCCGGTCAAAACTGCGCGGATAATATCCAGTGGCCGCGGCGGCGCGGAGCCGCCCGCTCATAGTATTTTCCACTTGCGAGAGCAGCTCCAGGACCAGTTCCGTGGCCACGCAATCAAATGCCACACGCGAACTGCCGGGAGTATCCTGCAAAGCGACCAGTTCCCCGAGGAGGGCCCGGATCTCCGCCGTCGGCGTCGAAATCGTATTTGTGAACAACAGTTCCTCCGCCTGGATTCCCAGCTCCCGCGTCAGCTGGTCAACAAAGGCGAAATCAATGATCACGGCGCGGGAATGATGGCTGGCGCCATTCTTCGAACACTCTTCCACATGCTCTTCCATGGCGTTAAACGTCATGATCTTGCCCGGAGCGAGCGTCAGTTGTTTATTCCCCAGCCGGCGGTGATGAGGCCGCAGGGAGTCAAAGCAGACTTCAATACCCGGATGCTCCGCTCTGGCGCGCTCATAGAAGTGAAGTGAGCTGATATCAAGCGTAGTGCAGATATTAAAATGGTCGTATCTCGCAATGCGACAAAGCGGTTCTTGTGCCGGCATTTTTCTTAACCGAACCCCGATGCATTATCCCTGACCGTATTGTACATTTTCCAGGCCTTCCTGTCTCCGTCCGCCGGGGATCCGCCGGGGATTCACACAGGCGGCCATGCACGCCCCGTCCGCCCCCACAGCACTTTCGCGGCACCGGGGGAGGGCGGGGCGGGGGCAGGCCCTTGACAGTAGTCAATCCAGACCGCATAATATTATATGTGGGCCCGGCCGTGGCCGCATGTTGTTATTGACGATGCTGCGGCGCGGCGGCGTCAGGACACTGTTCATTATGAACAAACTGCTATTATCTCTTCTTTTAATCCTTCCGGCTCATCCAATCTTCGCCCAGTTGTCGGAGAAGGATCAGGCCCTGATAGAAGAATGCGAGGCGAATATCGACCCCGCCAGAAAACTCCTCTCACCTGAAACCGCCGACAAATGCGTGAAGGGGTTTAACGAAGGTTCCCCCGCGGCCCTGATAACCAGGTACTCCGCCGAGGACCCCGAGGCCGCCGGCAGGCTTATAGGCAATAACAATGCCCTGCTGGACCTTAAAAAAATAGTGGTAAAGCAGAACGGCTACCACGCCGCCAAGGCGCTGACCCGCGTGCTGGAAAATTCCAATTGCGCCCTCTGCGACATGACCCTCGGCCCCAGGCCGGAGGATATTTTCGAGTGGGTCGACAGATACGCCGGCGACCGCCTTGTTGAGGTGCAGCGCGGGGTGCGAACCTGGGACGCGCTGGGTCCGGTGAGGACAAATTCCCTTTCTTCGGCCGGCTACGGCCAGAACAAGGCCTCGTGGAACAGCCAGAACATACTGGCCCGCTACAGGGAGCTTTCAAGCTGGGCCAGGAACGAGACCTATGAACTGGCCGACGCAGCGGCGCTTAAAGGCGCCTCCTCGAAGCTGGATATAGCCGGCCTCGCCTCCGTACTGCGCGAGGACCTGATCTTCCCGTCCGACTCTACTTGCAGGGCTACGCTGGACGCTTTGGAGAGAAAGACCGCGGAAGAGGCCGGGAAGAAGAAAGACAACACCCCCTCAGCCGCGGATAAAAAAGCGAAGGAAATGACCGCCGCCGGCGACAGGCTGGCTGGCATAGATCCGGCCGGGCGGGGCGATTACCTGGGGCAGACCTTCGACAATGCCGCCGCCGTCAAGCCGGGCGCCCTTGCCCCCGGCAACCCCGCTGCCGGGACCGGAACCAGGCCCGCCCCCGGAACCGGCGCGGCTATCAAGCCGGCGCCGATGACGGACGCAGAGAGGAAAGAGCTTGGCAAGCGGATGATGCGCATGGAGGGCGGCAAACCGGCGGGGTACCTGGCCGAAGTGATGAACCAGACCGAGGCCGGAAAGCGCACCAACGCTTTTTACGGCGATCCGAAGTACGCCAAGGCCGGCAGCAATAAGCTGGACTTCGGCTTCACCAACTCCCCGGGCGTGTTCGGCTACTGGGACCCGGACAAGAAAAACATAAGGATAAACAGCGGGGTGGCCGAGGAATTCGCGGCCAGGCGCGGCCTGACCGTGCCGCAGCTCATGAAGGATAAAGCGGCCATGAAAGACCTGGCGCTCTATATCTCGCCCACCATGGTGCACGAGGCCGAGCACCAGAACCAGACCGCGCGCGCCATAGCCGCCGGCACGGACTACAAAAAACAGGACACTGGCAGCGACTCGCCGTACACGCGGGCCAAGGAAAACCTTTCAAATACTGAATCCGCCAGGCACATGATCGAGTACTGCTCCAGGAACGGCGGGGCCGGCTGCTACGCCAAGTTCAACGCCGCACACGCCGAGAACGCCGAGAAGTTCATGGAGGGCGGGGTGGAAGCCCTGGATACGCTTAAAGCCCCGCTCTACGCGCGCATCGACGGTTTCGAGGGCGGCGCCGCGCGCGAGTTCAAAATGGCGCAGAAGTACGCGGCGCAGGTGAAGACACTGGAGACCCAGCAGCGCACCGATCCCGCCGCGATGACGGCGGAGCAGAAGCTGGACCTGAAGAATTACCGCGAGCTTATGAACACCAGGTTTAAATGGTACACCATCAGCTACCGGGAGAACGCCGTCAACGACGCCGAGGCCCTGGCTTTCAGGAAGAAGTACGGCAACACCGGCTCCGGCTTTGCGGTCCCGGCCATGTAAGAGGAACAAGTAACGATGAGAAATTTGTTAATGGCCGCGGCTTTCTGCCTGACCGCCGGCCCGGCGCAGGGGGAAGCCCCCAGGGGACAGGCTTATGCCGAGGGTAAATATTTCTCGGTAGTCTTCCCGCCGGGCTGGGTGAAAAAAGAGGAGGGGGTCGGCCTTTCGGACGAAGAGAAAAAGGTTTACGGGGCGGAGTTCTTCGGGCCGGCCGCCGGCGGACTGGCCGTAAGGATAGGAGTGCATTACTACGCGCCGGACAACCTGGTGCACAAGTCCCCGGAGAAATTCATAAAGCTGCATTCCCAGCCCGCGCTGGGGATCAACCTGGACGGCAAGGTCTACGGCAAGGTGAAGCCCGGCAAGGCCGGTAATTACTACGCCAGGATTTTCGAGCGCAAAGTTTTCGAATACCTGCCGGCTAACGCGCTGCACCCGAAGAAGATCCCTGTCTACGAAAGTTTCGCCGTGGTTCCGGTGAAGAACGGCTTTTTCGTGCTGCGGTACTATGCCCCCATGGACCTGGCCAAGGCCAGCCTGAAAGAGTACGAAGCGGTTCTGGCCTCGTTTAAGCCGCTGGTTCGTTGAAGAGAAGTTAAACCCAGGGACGGGAAAAAGGCGGAAGGGTTTCCGCTTAAGCGGGGAAAAATGGAAACTTTTAAAGCAGGTCTCATAATGATCGCCGCGGCTCTTTCCGCCTGCGCCGGGACCGTGGCGCTGAAGGCCGCCGGCGGCGCGGCGCATTATTACGGCCAGGTCTCCTTTTTTTCTCCCGACGGGAAAATACCGTACAATAACACTGAGTCAGCGGTAAAGCGGGAAATCCTGGACGGCGGCGCGCGGATAATAGAGACCGTAACCCAGCCCGGCCACGGCCATAGCATGCGCCCCAGGGAAATAATCACCACGCTGAAACGCCGCAAAAAAACGCTGGTCTACGACGCCTCGGACGCCGGCGGGACTTTTACCGGGAGCGTCACCTTTAAAGACCCGGAGCTTAAAACCTGGACCTATGATATAAAGCTGAAAACCGGCGGGGAACTGAAAGGCTCCGGCAGGATCTCGCCGGATGGCATTAAGACGGAAAAACAGCTTTCAGGCGTCGGCCGGCCCATGTCGGCCAGGGAAGACCTCAGGACCGTTTCAGAGGACATATATAAAATGCGCGTCAGTGAAATGAGCCCTCCTGCGGGAGCCGAATAGCGGTCTCCCCGCGCGCGTCTTTTATTGCTCCGCTTTCTTCGCGCGAAAATAATCCGCCCGTTTCCGCCCGGTTCAGCGCGTTTTACTTTCCCATCCGGCTTACGATGAAGTCCCCGCACGAGGGATTGATTTCAGGACCGCCGTCCGTGGACACGAACTGGCCGGGGCTGGCGGACCGGGCAACACGGGCGGTTCCCCTGCGTATTGCCGCTTACCGTCCGGGGCAAATTTGCATTTACTCGCGGGCGGAGTTCCTGATAAAAGTGGAGTTCCTTACGCGGCCTGGCGCAGCCACCGCCCTGCCCCGCCCCTGCGCGGCCGCGCGCCCCTTACCGCCGTTGGCGGCAAGGCCCGCGCCAACAACCGCGGCCTTGTAAGAATAAGTTTTTTTCGAATGCGGTATAATACTTGAAAGATCTCTCTTTCTTCACCAAGAAGATACCCTCCGGCCGGACGTTGACTTCAGTCCGGTCTGACTTAAGGATTATGTGACCGATTACCTGCTTGCATTGCTTTTCGGCATCATCGAAGGCGTAACCGAGTTTCTTCCGGTCAGCTCTACGGCCCACCTGCGCCTGGCAAAAGCGCTGCCTTACATCCATATTCCGCTTACCGACCCGTATTGGAAGATGTTCGACGTGGTAATCCAGCTCGGCGCGGTGCTCTGCCTGCCTATCTATTTCCGGCGGCGCATCAAAGATTTCTTTACGCCGTTCCCCGTAAATCCGTTCACCTGGAAGCGTGATATCTTAAATCACCCGGCAGCACTGGTCTTCATTGCTTTCTTCGTGACGGCGTTGCCGGCATTCATATTAAAAAAACTAATAAGCCGTAACCTGGAAAGTCCCCAAATCATCGGTTCCGCGCTGTTGATCGGCGGGATTATTATGTGGGTGGTGGACGCGCTGTCCGTTAAGCCCCGGACGGCTGATATAAACCAGATGAACTGGCTGCAGGCGGCATGGATCGGCGCCGTCCAGATACTGTCGGCAGTATTTCCCGGCACCAGCCGCTCCATGGCAACCATCGCTGCCGGGCAGACCGCCGGTCTGTCCCGCGCCGCGGCGCTGGAGTTTTCCTTCTTCGTGTCGATACCAACAATGTTCGCCGCAACCGGCTATGACCTCCTTAAAACTTTAAGACCAAATTCTGACACGGCAGCCCTGGCCGCTGTCTCTATAACCGCCCATCAATGGATTACGCTAACCATCGGCTTTGTTTCATCGTTCTTTGTCGCCTGGGCTGTGGTTGTCTGGTTTATGGCCTGGGTCCGGCGGCGGGGTTTTATTCCTTTTGCCGTCTATCGGATCATTCTTGGCGCGGCGATCCTGCTTTTAAACACGCGCTAAACCGCTGTGGCGGCACGCGCGTATTGGAACTGTCTCCCGCGTGATGGTTACCACTCCCGACATTATGTCTCATTGACCGAAAGAGTCGATTAAGAGTAGGATTTACTGTAATGAAGCTGGCAATGACTTTATTTTTCCGCAAGGTGAGTTGCGCGCTGCTGTTGGGCGCTTTTGCCTTCGGCGTTGCCGGCGATCCTATTACCGACCTTCTTTCCCCGCATCAAGGCGCCTGCGATGTCTGCGCTGCCCTCGCCGGCGGGCACGGAGTAGTGTCTCCTGCGGCCGGGCCCGCGCTCGCCTGCTGTTTTATTGTAATTACGGAAGCGTCCGCGGATGCGTATATCCCGGCGTTCCATGTCTGCCATCCTATCTTCCTGAGCCGGGCGCCGCCCGGTTCTCTTATCTGATAATTCCGGGCCTTGTTCCGGAGTTATAATAACCCACAACTTCGATATTTAGACGGTGCCATTGTGCCCCGTTTCAAAGGAGAACATTTATGTTCAGAGCGCGAGCCATTGCGGCTTTATGTTTTGTATATATTTTACTGGCCGGCCCCGGGATCTTACGTGCCGGCGTGATCAATCCCGATATTTCCGTTATCGGGCAGCTCCTGTATAAATACCACGACGACAAAGCCGCGCCGGACGCCCGCAAGCCCACGCTGGACCTGGGCGAGACGGAGCTGGTATTCGAATCCTACCTGAACCCCTACGCGAGAGGGACTTTCGTGTTCACCGTGGGAGGCGAAGGCCTGGGTACCGAGGAGGCTTATATCGACGTCATAAAAGGCCTTCCCGACGGGCTGGCGCTGCGGGGCGGCAAGTACCGCCTCGGCTTCGGCAAGCTGAACCCCGTCCATCCGCACGTATATTCGTTCATAGACGCGCCGCGGGTCATGAAGGCCATGCTGCCGGGCGAGGACGGGTTCAACGACATCGGTACGCGAGCTTCCTACTTCCTGCCGTTTTCCTGGTCGTCCGACGTTACGGTAGACGCCCTAAAAGGCGCGGCGTTCCACCCGGACGAAACGGAGTCGAAAGGCGGCTGGGTGGCGCACTGGAATAATTCGCTGCTGCTCGGCGACGTTACGCCGCTGGATATAGGCGTCTCGGCGACACAGGGAACCAACAACGTGCTCTGGGGAACAAAAACCGCCGTTTACGGAGCGGATATCAAAACCAAGATCCCGTTCTCCAGCCTGACCAACCTGACCCTGCAGGGCGAGTATTTCTACAACAACAGCAGCGTTGTTGTGGATACAACCACCGGCGACACCAGCCACATGGGCCGGCAGGGCTTTTACGCCTTCGCCGACCTGAGGTTCAAACAAAGGTGGAACGCCGGCGTCATCTACGACCAGTATAACCCCGTCGAGAACAAGAACCTCACTAACAGCGCCATAAAGGGCTTTCTGGGCTATTCGCTGCTTGAGGAAACGACGCTGCTCCGGCTGACCTGCGAGCGGTTCAAGCCCGAGAACAACCCCGCCGTGCACACCGTCATGCTTCAGGTGCTGTTCAGCATGGGGCCGCATAAAGCGCATCAGTTCTAATCGTTCATGGATAAGGAAAAAAATATGAAAAAATATCTGATCCCGTTAGTTGCGGCGCTCTTCGCCGGTGTTCTGCCCTTGTCGGCCGCGCCTATAAAGATAGCGGCGGCTCTGCCGGACCTGGGGTCCATAGCGGCGTATGTCGGCGGCGACAAGGTGGACGTGTTCGCCATAGGCAGGAACAACGCCAACCCGCACGCGGTCGAAGTGCTGCCGTCGTACATGATAAAGGTCTCCCGCGCCGCCATCTACCTGAAAGCCGGGCTTGCGCTGGACCAGTGGTCCAACGCCATAATAGACGGCTCGCGCAACAGCAAGCTGACGGTGGTGGACTGTTCCAACGGCGTGCAGGTTCTTCAGAAGCCGGCCGGCAAGGTGGACGCCTCCATGGGCGACGTGCACCCCGAGGGTAATCCCCACTACTGGCTGGATCCGGCAAACGGCGTGATAGTGGCGGGCAACGTGCTGGCCGCGCTGACAAAAGCCGACCCGGAGAACGCCAGGTACTACGAAAAGAATTACGAGCAGTTCAAGGCCGAAACAGAGAAGCGCCTGCCCGCCTGGAAAGACGCGTTTGCGAATGTGCCGGGGAAGAAGATCATCAGTTATCATTCCTCCTGGGTCTATTTCGCTTCCGCGTTCGGCCTGGCGGTGGCGGGCAGCGTCGAGCCCCTGCCCGGCATCCCGCCCACGGCTAAACACCTGGCGGAACTTGTCGACCTGATCAAGAGGGACGGCATAGCGGTGCTTCTGCAGGAAATGTATTTTCCCGACGACGCGCCGCGCTTCCTGGCCCGGCAGACCGGGATAAAGGTCTACAAGTTCCCGCCCTCCTGCGACAACGTAAAGCCGGATTCGTATTTCGGTCATTTCGACGAGATCACGGCGCGTATAAAAGGCGGGAAATAGACATGATGATCTTCCAGTATCACTTCGCGGTAATAGCGCTCCTGGTCTGCCTTATCCTGACCGGCATACATACGTATATGGGCTATCACGTGGTGAAGCGGGGCGTTATCTTCGTGGACCTGTCATTGGCCCAGGTGGCCGCGCTGGGCTCCAGCGTGGCCATCCTGGTGGGCTGGGGCGAGCAGTTCCCCGTGCAGAATTACCTGATGTCGCTGGCGTTCACTCTGTGCGGGGCGCTGCTGTTCGTGGTGTTCCGGAGTAAACACGAGAAAGTTCCTATCGAGGCGCTCATCGGCATAACCTACGCGGGTTCCATCGCCTTGTCGCTGATAGTGCTGGAACACGCCGCCACCGGCACCGAGGAAATAAAGGAGATGCTCACCGGCTCGCTGCTTACGGTCTCGCCGAAAGAAGTGGCGTTCATCGCCGTGCTGTATTCGGTGATAGGGGTCATCCACTGGCTGGCCAGGAAGAGGTTGCTGCTGGTCACCGAAGCGCCTGAGAAAGCGCGGGCGAAAGGAATGAAGCTGTGGTGGTGGGATTTTGTTTTCTACGCCACCTTTGGCCTGATAGTCACCTCTTCGGTCAAGGTGGCGGGGGTGCTGCTGGTGTTCGCCTTCCTGATAATTCCGTCGGTCGCGGCAATGACCTGCGTGGAGGGCACATCTAAACGGATAATGTTCGGCTGGCTGTTCGGGATCGTCGGTTGTTTCGGCGGCCTTGAGATGTCGTTAAGGCTGGATTGGTCCACCGGGCCGACTATAGTCTCGGCTTTCCTTGTTTTGCTGATCGGCGTCTGGCTGACAAGGACAGTGGCCGCGATTTTTGAAAAATCCAAGGAAGCATAGGCGGGATGGCACCTGGGGAGTCTTGACCTCCCCAGGTTTAGGCCCCCATACAACCGCCGCCGGTGGATCCTGGAGGCGTTTTCCCGGCCAAAACACCCCCCTTTTTTTTTCCTAAAAGCCCTTTAAGCGCGTTTATAGCCATTTCTGGCGAAATGGCCTTTTAAATACGCGCAAGAATGCGCCAGGACAGTGTTTCCACTACGTGCCCGTGTCATCTTGCCCGCGCCGCCTTTGGCGGAAAACTCCAGCACGGCTATTTTTTTAAAGGAGTTGTCCTCGGCGCATTTCATTATCTGAGCGGAAATATTCTCGTACCCTCCTGCGGCGGCCGCGCCTGGGGCGCGGAGGAGAACGAAGGCGGCAGCCAGCAGCGCGACCGATTTTCGTCCTGTGTTTGCCATATGGATGCACCTGCATCCATAGAATACCCCGGCGGTTTAACGAAAACTTCAGGTCAGGTTCAGGTTTTACTCAAATATCGGGAAGCGGCGGCGTTGATACTCACAAGCCGGCTCCCGCCGGCGGCGCATGTCAGGCGGCGGGCTTGGCCCCATTTACCGCGGGCAGATACAGAGAGAACTCGCTTCCCCTGCCGGGCTCGCTTTTCGCCTCTACCCAGCCGTTATGCTGCTTGGCCAGGCCGTAAAGCAGCGCGAGCCCGAACCCCGTCCCGAGGCCTTTTTTACTGGTCGAGAACATAGGCTCGAAAAGATGCTCGAAAGCTTCGGCGCTTACCCCCGCGCCGCCGTCGCTGACGGTTATTTTCACGAACAAGGCGCCGGCCTCTTCCGGTTTCGGCGAACCGATCTCCCCGGCCTCTAATTTCCTGGCGGAGGCGCTTATCACGGCGGTCCCGCCGCCGGGCATGGCCTCGCGCGCGTTGAGCAGCAAGCCGGCGAGCGCCTGCTCGAAATGGGCGGCGTCGGCCATTATCCCCGGCAGCCCCGGTTCCAGGCGTTCTTCTATCCTGTATTTTTCATCCTGCGCCAACTCCGCCCTCTTGAGCGTATTCGCGATCAGTTCGTTAACGTCGCACAGCGCCTTATGCAGCATCTGCCTGCCGCCGAAAGCGGTAAGGTGTTTCCCGATAGCGGCGGCTTTAGCCACGGAAACGCGTATTTCCTGCAGATCGGCCCTCACCGGGTCGTCGGCTTTAAGCGCGCCCATCGCGAGCGTAGCGTAGCCCTCTATCGCGCCCAGGATATTATTGAAATCGTGGGCTACCTTGCAGGAGAGCCGCCCGAGCGCCTCCATTTTTTTCTTTTCCGGAAGGCCTTTATCTTCTATTTTTATTTGTTGGTTCATATTTCAATGATGCTCATTAAGATTGTAAATTAAACTTTCGCCTGTCCGGCCGGCCCGTCCAGGGCTTCCCGCAGTTTCTTCAGCAGCGCCTCCACCGTATAAGGCTTATAAATGAAAGCTATGCCCGGCTCAAGAACTCCGTGCTTGACTATGGCCTCGTCCGTATAGCCGGACATATAGAGCGCCCGGCCGACAAGCTTCCTGCGCGCGAGCTCGAGCCCCAGTTCGCGGCCGCTCATCCCGGGCATCACGACGTCGGACATAAGCAGGTCGACGGGCTTCCCGCGCTCATCCATGAGCTTCAGGGCCGCCTGTCCGTCCGTGGCGACGAGGACTTTATAGCCGCTGCTGAGCAAAATACGCTCACCGAGGCGGCGCAGGCTCTCTTCATCCTCAACGAACAGGACGGTCTCATGGCCTTTTCCAAGCGGGCGGTCGTTCTTATCCTTTTCCTTGTCCCGGGGTTGAGCTTCCACAAGCGGCAGGTATACGGTGAAAACGGAGCCTTTACCCTGCTCGCTTTCAACCTCTATATCCCCGCAGCTCTGCTTTACGATGCCGAAAGCGGTGGAAAGCCCGAGGCCGGTGCCCTTGCCCTGCTCTTTCGTGGTAAAGAAAGGTTCAAAAAGATGGTCTTTAATTTCCTTGCTCATCCCGCTGCCGGTATCCGACACCCTCATGCAGACCAGCGGTCCTTTAGGCAGGTCCGGCCGAGTATCGAAGAATTCTTCCGGCGGGTTGATTATTTCCGTTTCAAGGGCTATGGTCCCGCCGCCGCTCATGGCGTCGCGCGCGTTCAGGGCCAGGTTCATTATCACCTGCTCAATCTGCCCGGGGTCGACGCTGGCGGTGCAGGGCGACGGGTGCAGTTTCACCGCCACCCTTATCTCTTCGCCTATCACCCGCTTAAGCAGCCTGGTCATGCCGCCCACCAGGCCGTTTATGTCCACCACCTGGGTCGCCAGTATCTGGCGCCGGCTGAAAGCGAGCAACTGGTGGGTAAGCGCGGCCGCGCGCTCGCTGGCCGTCACTATCTCCTTCACGTCTTTAAGCTTGGGGTCTCCGGGGGCTATGTCCTTGGCCAGGAAGCCGGCATTGCACATTATAGCGCTAAGAATATTGTTGAAATCATGTGCCACCCCGCCGGCGAGCAGGCCGACCGTCTCCATCTTCTGGGACTGCCTCAGCCTGTTCTCAAGCCGCTTGCGCTCGGTGATATCCCGCGCTATAGAAAGCACATGCGGCCTGCCGCCGAACTGAAAGACCCTGCTGGAAACTTCCACCGGGATGCTTCTTCCGTCTTTTGTGGATTGGGTTACCTCAAAAACGGCATACCCGGAGCGCGCTATTTCCGCTATGGCCGCCTCACGCTTCCCATCCATGCCGGGAGCGCCGATATCCGCTGGAGTCAACGTCAGCAATTCCTCCCGGCTGTAGCCGAGGCTGGCGCAGGCGACGTCGTTGACCTCCGTGAATTTCCCGGGCCGCCCCCCCGGCTCCATTGGATATACAAAGATCGCGTCATTGGAGTTTTCGAAAAGCGCCTTGTACTTGACCGTCTGCTGCTTCAGCGTTTTTCTCAGGCGGAAAAGCTCTATATGGGTGCGGGCCTTGGCCAGCAGGCTTTCGCGGTCATAGGGTTTTGTAATAAAGTCCACGGCGCCCAATTTAAGGCCGGCGACGCATTCGTCCGGGTCCGTGGCGGCCGTCAAGAAGATCACGGGGGGGGCGCCGGTCCCCCGTTCGGTTTTAAGGCGGTTAAAAACAGCGAACCCGTCCAGCCCCGGCATGCGCACGTCCAGCAGGATCAGCTCGGGCGGACGCTCCGCCGCCGCGGACAGGGCCAGCTCCCCGCTTTCCGCGGTGCGGACGGAATAGCCCTCTCCGGCAAGCATCGAAGATATCTGCGCCAAGGACGCGGCCGAATCGTCGACTATCAGTATTTCGCCTTTATTTGCCATTCTCCCCCCCCCCCCAGCTTCTCCCTACGGCGTAACGCGTTATTATCAAAACTAATTATACAATTAATAATCCGGAATATCGCCAGGAAAGCTCGAACTTTCCCGAGCCTTATATTTAGTAACATATTCCCAGATTTCAAAGGCCGGGGCGGCGCCGCTCCCGGCTCGAACAGAACGGAGATCTTATGCCGGAAGAAACAAAAAAAGACGATGGCGGGCAGGGCGAAGCCGATAAATATTTCCGCCTCATAGCGGAAAACCTGACCGACATGATAGCGCTGGTGGACGTCACCGGCCGCAGGCTTTACTGCACGCCGAACTACAGCTTCCTGGGGGACCCGGAGAAAATGACCGGGACCGACTCTTTCACCGACATCCACCCCGAAGACAAAGAGAGGATAAAAAATCTTTTCTTCGAAACGGTGCGCACCGGCGTCGGCCAGAGCACCCAGTACCGCCTTCTCCTTAAGGACGGGAGCGTCAGGCATATACAGTCGCAGGGCATAGCGGTCAAAGCCCCGGACGGCAAAGTGGAGAAGGTGATAGTCGTTTCCAGGGATATAACCGGGGCCAAAGATACGGCTGAAAAGCAAAAAGCCCTGGAGATGCAGCTGTTCCAGGCGGACAAGCTTAATTCGCTTGGCAAGACCATTTCGGGCGTGGCTCACGAGCTGAACAACCCGCTTACCGGCATCATGGGCTTCTGCCAGCTGCTGCTGCGCGACGAGGCCATCCAGGAGAATTCCCGCCACCGCGAGGATATAGAAACCATCTTCCGCGAAGCGGAGCGCTGCCAGAAGATCGTGCGCAATCTCACCACTTTCGCCAGGAAGCACAAACCCGAAAAGACATTTATAGGCCTTAACGGGCTGATAGAGGATTCCCTGCGCCTGCAGGGACACCAGCTTAACCTTCACAATATCGCCGTCTCCAAAGAGCTTGCGCCGGACCTGCCGAAGACGATGGCGGATTTCCACCAGCTCCAGCAGGTGCTGATGAATTTGATAGGCAATGCCCAGGACGCGATGGGGCAGCAAAGCAGGGAGAAGCATATTGCGATAAAAACCAGGAAAATAGGCGGTTTTATACGCATAGAAATATCAGATAGCGGACCCGGGGTGCCCGAGGAATGCATTGAAAACATCTTTGAGCCATTTTTTACTACAAAGGAACCCGGCAAGGGCACGGGGCTGGGCCTGTCCATCTCTTTCGGCATAATCGCGGGCCACGGCGGCAGGATCTGGGCCGAAAATCTCCCGGGCGGAGGAGCCCGCTTTTCCATTGAGCTGCCTATAGCCGAGGAACCCGCTGGCGGAGATAAAAAAGCCGCCGGCGAGGAGCCTGCGGCCTTAAAGGGCCAGCGGGTCCTGATAATCGACGACGAGGAGTGCGTGATGGACGTGACGGTAAGGATCCTCCGCACCATTAACCTTTCCCCGGACACGGCCCGCGATTCAGAGAGCGCCAGAAAAAAAATAGAAAGCGGTACCTACGACGCGGTTCTGTGCGACTACCGCCTGCCGGGCCAGAACGGCCTTGAGTTGTTTAAATGGGCCATAGGGCTGAAACCCGAGCTGGAAAAACGCTGGATCTTCATCTCCGGCTCCAGCGGCGGGGAAGACCTGTTAAAAACCGGCCGCCCGGTGCTGGCCAAGCCGTTCAGCTTCGAAGCCCTGCAGGAAGCCCTGGGAGAGGTGCTGAAGAAGTAAAGGTAAAGGGGACAGGTGTCCCCTTTTTAAAAGAAAGGGCCGGCTTAAAAGCCGGCCCTTTCTTTTATTGCTTGCTTATTAAGGCTGGTTGATCCAGGTCACGAACTCGTCCCACTGGGAGGCCTTGGCCCACTGCAGGTCGGCGTAGCCGTCGCCCAGAGCGCCGCTCGGGAAGTAGGCCGCTATGCCCTTGGCGGGAGAGTAATCCACCGGGCCGCTCCAGTAGCCGCCGGGGGAGTTGCTGGTGCGGTTGTGCGCCACCAGCTCGCCGGTGATGAACGTCATCAGGGTCTGGCCGGTGGTCTTCACGGCTTCGCTCTTGGTCTCGGCGAGCACCAGGCGGAGGAAGTCGTAGAGGTCCTTGTTCTCGTCCATCGCGAACTTGACCGCGCCGTCGCGGGCTTTCTTGGCCAGGGCTTTGTCCCCGGAAGCCGTCATCGCGGCGGTGAAGGCATTGGTCAGGGTCAGCAGCCTGGGCACGGAAGCGGACAGCACATAGCTCTGGGTGGCGCCAGTCTTCTGCGCCGCGTAGTGGTCGCTGTAAGCGTCGACGGTCAGCTTGGCCAGTTCGGCGCCGCCCATCGAGGGCTTCTTGGCCAGGGGGCCGAGCATGTCGTTATAGGTGTAGCCGTCGCCGGGCTCGGTTTCCTCGGAGCCTACTATATAGGTGACGTAGTCTTTGATCTCGTAGTCGACTTCGGCCATCTGCATCAGGCAGGCGTCGGTGCCAAGCACGTCAAGTTTGCCGATCTCTTTCATGGCCAGCCCCAGCTGCGGGGTATTGATGTGGTTGCCGGACTGTTCGTCGTAGGAGATGCCCCTGTTCACGGGGCGCCCGTCGAGGCCCTTGGTCCAGCCCGCGCCGTGATTGGAGATTATCAGCATATATTTCTTGGCGGGGTAGGCAGCCTTGGCCCATTTGGCGAACTCGGCCAGGGTTTTATAATCGCCCATATCGGACTGCCCCAGGTCCTGGAGCATCTTGGAGCCCATCGTGGCGGTATCGGTATCTTTGGTTATAAGGTAGCGGCGCACGCCTTTCCAGTCCCCGTCGGAATCGTCGTAGCCGTCTATGCGGCCGACCTGCGCGACCAGATTGATCTTGTCGGTGGAGCCGATCATCTCCATCTCGTTGAGGTCCTTAAGAAGGTAGGGTTCAAGGTCGTTCTTCGCGTTCTCGAAGAACATTATGGTCCACTCGGCTCCGGCTTTGGGCGCCGCAGGCGGCTTGCCGAAGAACCAGTCGAGCACTCCGCTCTTGTCCTGGGTGGGCTCGGGGACCGAGACGCCGGCATTGGCGATCTCTTCCTTTATATTGAGGTTCTTGCCGCCGTCGAAGTTCACTTCGGCCGAGGCAATGGCTGCGAACATGGAAACGGCTACGGCCGATATTGACAGTTTGCGTAACATGGAGACCTCCAGGACTTTGCAGATGTTGCGTTTCATATACATAGTTTAGCCTGCCCGGAGATATCCTACAAGGTACGGGGGACCCTGAGTTTTATAGGCCCTTGGGCCTAGAGAGCAAAAAAGAAGGGCCGGCGGTTAAGCCGGCCCTCCGATTCAGCTGACTGACAGCTTATTTCGTATACCAGGCGATGAACTCGTCCCACTGACCGTCCCTGGACCAGGCCAGGGCGGCATAGGAGGAGTTAGTGTAGTTGGGCATATACACGGCCAGGCCATGCGAGTCGCTATAGGTGCTGTTCGCGCGGTTAACCAGCACCAGTTTGCCGGTGATATAATCCTGCAGGGACTTCGCGGCGGCTTTCACGTTCGCGTCCTTGGAGGAAGCGGCGTAGAGGCTCAGGAAGTGCCACATATCCTTGTTCTCGGCATAAGCGTAGGACTGCGCGCTGCCGAGGGCGGACTTGACCAGGTCTTTCTCGTTGGCGGCCATCGCGGCGGCCACGAACTTGTTGACCAGGGGCATGAGGCCGTTCATCGCGGAAGCGTCCACCAGGCTCTGGGTGTGGTCCTGGGTGCCGTAATGGTCGGCGTAGGCGTTCACGGCCTGCGCGCCGACTTCTTTGGCGCTCATCGTGGGCTTCGCGACCACGGGGCCGAGGAAGGTGTTATAGGTATAACCGTCGCCGGGCTCGGTCTCTTCGGAGGCCACTATGTAGTCGACGTAGTCTTTGATCTCGTAGTTCACTTCCGGCATCTGCATGAGGCAGGCGTCGGTGCCGATCACGTCTATTTTGCCGATGGCTTTCATCGCCAGGCCCAGCTGGGGGGTGGTGATGTGGTTGCCGGTCTGGTCATCGTAGGAGATGCCCTTGGCGGCTTCCATCCCGCGGGATTTTATCCAGCCCGCGCCGTGGTTCCAGACTATCAGCATATAATGCTTGGCAGGGTAGGCGGCCTGGGCCCACTTGGTGAACTCCACCAGGTGTTTGTAGTCGCCCATGTCGACTTTGGCAAGCTCCTGCACTATAGGAGAAGATATCTTCTTAGTATCATTGTCTTTCTTCACAAGGTAGCGGCGGGCGGTCTTCCAGTCGCCGTCAGTGGAGTCGTAACCGGCGATGCGGCCCACTTCGGTCACTATATTGACCTTGTCGGAGGAGCCTATCATCTCCATCTCGTTCATGTCTTTAAGCGCATACGGCTCAAGGTTGTTCTTGCCGTTCACGAAGACCATGATGGTCCATTCTTTGTCGGTGGCGGCCTTTTCAACTGCGGTGGCAGGCTGGGGAACGCTCAGCTCGAGAGCTGAGATCTCATCCTGCAGGGTGGTTTTGTTGAGCGTGTCAAAAGATATTGCTGACACCTGGGCGGAGACTGCGGCGATTATGGCTAACGCTGCGGTTGCTTTCCTTAACATTACTGCCTCCCGTACTGCGGTTTGGTCTTGTGTAGTGTGCGCTACACTTAGAGTTTAATCTCTATCTTGATTATAATCAAGACCAAAGGGCCTAGTCAAGCGAAAGTCTTTAGGCCTATTGCTTTTTGGGCCTTAAGGCCTATGGACCTGTCAAGGCTTCATAGGAGAACTACTATTTTTCGCGCAGATATTTAATTCGTATCTTTTAACTTGTTTACGCGGCTCCGACTAAAGGGCCTATGACATTAGTCTAACGGCCGGGCCGGATGGCCCCGCGGGCGGGGGCCTTTTTACTTGGGCGCAAAGGGCCCTAAGCCTCTATAAAAAGCCGCGTATATTTGAGAAACTGTGGGAAGCAGGCAGGAGACACGGAGGCATTAAATGAAAAAATTATCGGCTTTTCTCATAACACTTTCCATAGCGGCGCCGCTTCTGGCCGCGGACGCCCCTGGCCGGGCCCCCCAGCTCCCCCCCATAGACGCAGGCGCCATCCTGGCGCAGATAAACCAGCAGCACAACAATATCCCGCAGCCGGTCGTCCCGGCCGATATGCAGTTCGCCCTCGAAGCCGCCTCGACCCTGCGCAAGGACCTGAAAGGCTACGGCCTAAAGGCGAAAGTAGGCCTGCTTAACGAGCCTAAAGGCGGCTACGGCCTCTGGGTAGAATTCCAGAACTGGGCCGAATACGAGAAGGTCAAAGACCTGTTCTACCAGGACCCGGGCGACAATCCCAGCTATATGGACCTCAAGGTTTATCCCCGGGTACCCAAAGAAGCGACGAAGGCGGATCTAAACTGGAAACAGGCCAAATTCACCGCCTCCGACGGGACTAAGATAGTGGTGGACTACAGCCCGCTCAGCCTTGGCGCCGAGATCATCGCCTCCCCTCTTTGGGTAACGGTAGTAAAGCCCGGCATGGGTTTTACCGGGGCCGAAAAAGTGCGCGCCGTGATAATGAACTATTATGACAGCTCCAATATAGCCGCGAACTCCCTGTTCGAGAAACAGGAACTGGACTTGAAACTGGTCCCCCCCGGCTCTTACGGCCACGGCCCGCTGTCCTACCAGGCGCAGGCCCAGCGCGTGGAGCTCTCGCAGAGCCATATCGGCTACGGCTACAACTTCCGCCAGGAAATAGCGGTTGTGGTGGACGGCCAGTGGCTGACCGACCCCGTGAACGGAACCCACAACTTCAAGTTCAAGATGGGCTGGTAACAGCAAGCCTTAGCGCGGAACAGCCGGCCGAAAGCCGGCTGTTTTTATTCTCACCGCGTGAACTATCCTGTTTTCGCGGCTTTTACCGTATTCGCGTGGATGCGGACGGTATCTGAAAATTTCTTCGCGTAGCCGCCGCTGAGGACGACCGCCGCCGGCACGCCGCGCCCGCGGCACTCGCCGAAGACTAAAGCGTCGCGCTTTTTTATCCCCCCCACGGTAAGCCCCAGCCCGCCCAGCAAGTCGCCCCTGTAGATATCCGCGCCCGCGACATAGACGGCGAGGTCCGGCCTGAACTTATCCAGCGCCCGGGGCAGCTCCCGCCCGAGAACGGCGAGATACGCGGCGTCGCCCGTGCGGGGACGCAGCCCGATATCCAAAGTGCTCTTTTCTTTTTTCTCCGGGTAGATCCCCGCGCCGTGCATCGAGAAGGTGAAAACTTTTTTATCGCCGCCGAAGATGGAGGCCGTCCCGTTGCCCTGGTGCGCGTCCAGGTCGATCACCATCGCGCGCTTTATGCGCCGCTCTTTAAGGAGTATTTTCACGGCCACCGCTATATCGTTCAAAAGGCAGAACCCTTCGCCGTGGTCCCTGAAGGCGTGATGGGAGCCGCCGCCGCAATTCACTCCTATCCCGTTTTTAAGCGCCAGCCGGGCCGCCAGGATCGTTCCGCCGACGCTCATCAAATGCGCGCGGGCCACGCCCCGGGTGATCTTTATCTCCGCCCTCGCGCCGTCCTCCGCGGTGAATTTGAAGCCCAGATTTTTATTAACCCAGCCGGGACTATGGGCCAGGAGCAGGTCGGCTCTCGAAGGAGCCCCCGGCGCGAGCACGTCCTTTTTCAGGACCACGCCCTCTTTCAGAAGGAGCTTCAGCGCGGCCTCGAACTTATCCGCCCTGAAAACGTGCCCGGGGCTTCTCGCCGTATAATATTTGGAAAAGACTATTTTCATCAAAGAAAGACGACCGCGATCAGGAAAGCCGAAACGATAAGCAGCGCCGCCGCGGCGGCCCAGTGGCCGTAAAGCGGGAAGAGGGCCTGCGCGGAGTAAACCGGGGCGGAAACATAGAGGACCGTCCGCTCGTTCAGCCTGGTTTTCGCCCGCACCCTGCCCCAGGGGTCTATCATGGCCGAGATCCCGTTGTTCGCCGCGCGCAAGACCGCGCGCCGGTTCTCCACGGCCCTGAAAATATTGGCTATAAAATGCTGGTAGGGCGCGGCCGTGTCCAGGTACCAGCCGTCATTAGTGATATTCACGAAAAGGCCGGCCCCGGCGCGAGTATCCCCGGCGAAAAGGTAAGGGAAGATGGATTCGTAGCAGATCGCGGTCCCCAGCTTAGTCCCTTGAAAGTCGAACAGCTTCTGCTCCGGGTCTCCGGGCAGGAATTCGCCCAGCGCGGCCACCGGCTTTATATATTTCCCGAGAAGATCCCTGAGCGGGACATATTCCCCGAAAGGCACGAGCTGCCGCTTATTATAGGAGGCCGTAATAGCGCCTTTCCCGTCCAGCAGGAAAGCCGAGACATACTGGCCGCCGTCCCTGGAAACAGACCCGACAAAATTGCCGGCGGCCGTACCGGATGAAACCGCCGCTTTAAGCCAGTCGTAGCAGCCCGGCCCGTCCAGCCAGCAGGGCAGAGCGTTCTCCGGCCAGACCACCAGGTCCGCGCCTTTCACTTCCCCCAGCAGGCCTTCGATATTAGCCTTGACGCTCCCGGCCTGGGCGGCGTCCCACTTCGCGTAAAGGTCCACGGAAGGCTGCAGCAGCGCGGCCTTTATCGTCATTTCCGGAAGAAGATCCCCGGACCGGGCAAGCTCCCGCCGACCGAAGAGAAAGATACCTGCAAAAATCAGCACAGCCGGGCTGAAGCGCAATATTTTTTTAAGTAAAGGAGCCTCAAGCGCGAACAAAGAGCCGAGAAGCGCCCCGGACAAACACAAAGCCGCGCTTAAACCGTAAACCCCCGTAACCGAAGCGATCTGTATAAGCGGCGCATAGTCCCATTGCGTATACCCCAGCATGAACCAGGGGAACCAGACGGCCTTAAGACTTAGATAAACCTTCCCGTACTCCAGAAGCAGCCAGCCAAGCGCGAAAAGATACGGCCACCTTTTCACCCCTATCCTTTTCAGCCGGAAACCATACACCGAGACCAGCGCGAACTCGGCCGAAAGAACAAGACTAAGCAGCGCCAGCCCAAGCGCCGAAACCGCCGGACTAACCCCGCCCGCCCGCATAGTAGGATAGATCCAGTAAAGGATCCCGGAATAAAAAACAAAACCGCAGGCCGCCCCCCCCGCCGCCGCCGCTTTATAAGTTTTAGACTTGAGTATGTAAAAAGAAAGCGGCGCCAGCGCGAACCACGCCAGCCACCCCTGGTTAAACCTGGGATAGCTGAGAATAAGCAGCAGCGCCGTCAGGAGAGGCAAAAGCGCAGGAGGGAATTTCTTCAACATCTTTTAGTTATTCCGGGAACCCCTAAAGCAATTCTGAGGCTGCTGAGGGGGGCGGGTTAGCAAAACCTTCCGAAGGCCGAGGCTTGCATAGCGCCGCGTGGCGCACCGCCACTTTCTTGCCCTGAGGAGGAGGGAGGCCACGGTGTGGCCGACCGCGTTTTGCGTTCCGCCCCCCTCGGCAGCCCTACCCGTTAACCCCGTGGCACTTCTTGTATTTTTTCCCGGATCCGCAAGGGCAGGGATCATTGCGCCCCGTCTTGGAATCTATGAATTTATTCGCCGGCTTCGGCGCCGGCGCCTGGGCCTGCGGCCTGGGTTTGGCTTCCTCGGAGGAAACCTCGGTCACCGCCGGGCGCGCCACCGGGCGCGGCGGCAGCTGGATCCGGAAAACATATTCCACCATCTGGTCGCGCACGCGCGCCAGCATCGATTCGAACAAAGAATAGGACTCCTTCTGGTACTCGATCAGCGGGTCCTTCTGCCCGTAGGCGCGCAGGCCCACGCCTTTCTTCAGGTGGTCCAGCTCGAACAGGTGGTTCTTCCAGATATGGTCCATGATCTGCAGCAGCAGCACCCGCTGCAGCTCCGCGAAATCCACGTTCCGCTCAGCGAAAGCCTCGAAGCGCGCCGCGTAGGCCGCGTCCACCCGCTTCATCACCTCGTCGTAAAGCGCGGGCCGCGTAAGCCCGTGCACCTCGTCGGCCGTATAGGCCAGGTCGAAGCCGGCGATCTTCTTCAGATAAATACCGAGCGCCTCCATGTTCCACAGCTGCGAAGCCTGGTCCTGCGGGGCGTTAAGGTCAAGCTGCTCCTCCACCGCCTCGTGGATCATGCTCTTCACGCGCTCGGGCACGCCCTGGCCGTCCAGCACCGCGTTGCGCAGCTCGTAGACCGCCAGGCGCTGCTTGTTCATCACGTTGTCGTAGTCAAGCAGCTGCTTGCGGGCGTCGAAGTTCATGCCCTCCACGCGCTTCTGGGCGCCCTCGATCTGGCGGCTGACCAGAGCGGACTCGATGACTTCGCCCTCTTCCATCCCGAGCTTCTCCATGATCATCGAGATGCGCTCGGAGCCGAACAGCCGCATCAGCTCGTCCTCGAGGGAAACGTAGAAAACGGAGGAGCCGGGGTCGCCCTGTCGCGCGCAGCGGCCGCGCAGCTGGTTGTCGATGCGGCGGCTCTCGTGGCGCTCGGTGCCCATCACGCACAGGCCGCCGGTGGCGCTGACGTATTCGTGCTCTTCCGGCAGCGGCGGGTTGCCGCCCAGCACGATGTCGGTGCCGCGGCCGGCCATATTGGTGGCGATGGTCACCTGGCCCTTGCGCCCGGCCTGGGCTATGATCTGGGCTTCCATCTCGTGGTACTTCGCGTTCAGGACCTGGTGCGGGATACCCTTGGTGCGCAGCATCGTGGCGAACTTCTCGGATTTTTCTATGGACCGGGTTCCCACCAGCATCGGCTGGCCCTTGCGCCAGCGCTCCTCTATCTCCATCACTATCGCGTTGTTCTTTTCGCGCTCGGTGCGGTAGATGCGGTCGGGGGAGTCCTTGCGGACCAGGGGGCGGTTCGGCGGGATCTCCACCACTTCCAGGTGGTAGATCTCCCAGAATTCGTCCGCCTCGGTCATGGCCGTGCCGGTCATGCCGGACAGCTTATTGTAGAGCTTGAAGTAGTTCTGGAAAGTGATGGTGGCGAGGGTCTGGTTTTCCTCTTTGATGCGGAGGTTTTCCTTGGCCTCGATGGCCTGGTGCAGGCCGTCCGACCAGCGGCGGCCCGGCATCAGGCGGCCGGTGAACTCGTCCACGATCATGATCTCGCCCTCTTTCACCACGTATTCCACGTCCTTGCGGAACAGGTGGTGGGCGCGCAGGCCCTGCGTGATATGGTGGGACCACTCGGAATTGACGTCGTCGTAGATATTGCCCACGCCCAGGATCTTCTCGGCCTTGTGCACGCCTTCCTCGGTGAGCGTGGCGGTGTGGCTCTTTTCGTCCACCACGGCGTCGAAGCCCTTGCCCAGGTCCACGCCGTCGCGCTTGGCTTCGATCTCCTCTTTCTCGGTGATGAAGCGGGGGGTCAGCAGCGGGATGACGCGGTTCACGATATAATACTTGTCGGTGGATTCCTCGGCGGGGCCGGAGATGATCAGCGGGGTCCGGGCCTCGTCCACCAGGATGGAGTCGACTTCGTCGATGATGGCGAAATTGCGGCTGCGCATCACGCGCTCGTCCTTCTCCATCACCATATTGTCGCGCAGATAGTCGAAGCCGACCTCGTTATTGGTGATGTAGGTGATGTCGCGGTTGTACATCTCGCGGCGCTCTTCGTTCTTCATGTCGTGCTGCACGGAACCTACGGTAAGGCCGAGGAATTCGTGCACCGGGCCCATCCACTGGCTGTCGCGCTTGGCCAGGTAGTCGTTGACGGTGACGATGTGGACGCCGTTGCCGGTGAGGGCGTTGAGGTAGGCGGGCAGGGTGGACACCAGGGTCTTGCCCTCGCCGGTGCGCATCTCGGCTATCTTGCCGCGGTGCAGCACTATGCCGCCGATGAGCTGCACGTCGTAGTGGCGCATTTTCAGCACGCGCTTCGACGCCTCGCGCACGCAGGCGAAGGCCTCGGGCAGCAGGTCGTCGAGGGTCTCGCCCTTGGCGAGCCTTTCCTTGAATTCGTCGGTCTTGGCGCGCAGTTCGGCGTCAGTAAGTTTTGAAATTTCATCTTCGAGCGCGTTTATCTGGTCGACCAGGGGCTGGATGGTCTT
Source organism: bacterium (assembly GCA_021811315.1). Taxonomy (GTDB): domain Bacteria; phylum Elusimicrobiota; class Elusimicrobia; order Elusimicrobiales; family UBA9959; genus UBA9959. Next base: position 69,819 of record JAJZPF010000003.1, on the reverse strand, counting down.
CATGGAGCGCAAGCTTTTTGAGCCTATGATGGCTTCAACGAGTTTTTTAAGCATAGTAACTACATTAAACAACTTTTAAACGCCTTGATAAATAGAGGACGCCGCCGGCCGGCCGATTCTGTTGACAGCGGGAGCGACAACCGTTATCATTTACCGGTACGTAAAAATACGGAGGCCTAACACATGAACCACAAATACCTGATTTTGTCCGCGGCGCTTTTGTGCTGCGCGCAGGCTCTGCCAGCGGCCGCGCAGGGACCGGCCGCCGCCAAAGCCGCGGTTCAGCCCGCGGCCGCGCCGGAACAGATTTCCGCCAAAGTTACGGTTCAGCCCGCGCCGGCGCCCTCCCCCGAGCAGGCCGAACTCGCTAAACTTACCGCGGAAAACCAGCTGGCCGAGCAGAAGTTAAAGAAGAAGCTTCAGCAGTTGACCGCCGAAAAAGAAGAGCTGCGGGCCCAATACGAACTCGATCTCCAGAAACAGAGAACTAAAACCGCCGAGCTGGAAGCCGAGCTGGCCAGCGCCGCTTCGGTGAACAAGCTGGCCGACGAAAAAAGAAAGGCCGAAATAGCCGAACTCGAGACCCAGTACCAAAAGCTGGCCTCCCAGAACAAGCTTTCCGCGGAACAGTCCAGGGCCCTGACCTCCGCCCAGGGCGACGAGCTGTCGAAACTGACCCTGGAGAACAGGCTGGCGGAAGAGAAGAACAAGAAACTGATGGCCGACCTGGCCCTGCAGATAGCCAGGCTCAAAGCCGCCAACGACCTCGGCGCGGAGCAGCAGCGCTCCGACCTGCTGGCGGACAGCAAAGAAAGGAATGCTCTCGACCTGGCGATGAAACGCCTCGACCTCGAGGAGAAAAGGCTCAAGATAGAGAGAATGGAGCTGGACGCCCGCATGAGCAAACTGAACAGCGACCTTGACATGCGCTCGAGGAAAGCGGAATGGAAGAAGGAAAGCAATACCGATCCGATATATATTGATCAGCCTTTCAGCAACGGCAAATTGACCGTAAGCGACCGCCGCATCCCGCTCAACGGCCCGATCTATGACGGCGTGGGCGATTCCGTAACGGAAAGGATAAACTATTTCAACAATATCTCTACCCAGCCTATCTTTATCGTGATAGACTACTGTCCTGGCGGCTCCACCTCCGAAGGTTACGCGATACTAAAGGCCATGGAGAGCAGTCGCGCGCCGGTCTACGTTGTAGTAAAATACATGGCCGCAAGCATGGCCGCGGTAATAACCACACTGGCTGAAAAATCCTACGCCTATCCAAGCGCGACAATACTCCATCACCAGCCCTGGGGCGCGATGGTCGGCAACCTCACGCAGCAGAAGGAACATATGGACCTGGTGCGGGAATGGGACAGGAGGCTTAACTCACCGGTGGCAAAAAAAATGGGCCTCTCTATGGATGAATTCCATAAAAAGATGTACGAAAAGAACTCCGAGGGCGACTGGAGGGAGTTCGGAGACAAAGCGGTAGAATACAAATGGGTTACAGGGACTGTTGACAGGGTGGAGGAAACAGGTGTGCTCAAGAACCCGGATGAGAAGCCGGACACCAAGGCAATGCGCGGCATAGCCGGAATGGAACTTGAGGAGAAAACCGACGAAAAGGGCAAGCCGTACGTTTCGCTGCCCCACCTGAAACCGTTCGATTTCTACTACATCTACAACCCTGACAAATACTATAGGGAATAAGCGGCGGCGACCGCAAAAAGGCCGGGCCCGCAAGCCCGGCCTTTTTTATTCATATCCTCCCTATCCGCAGACTTATCAATGGCCCTGGGCCTAAGGACCTATTACCAACCGGGCCCATAGACACCCCCAACCATTGCCCCGATTTGCTAAACTATATCTGTAGCCGGTTCGTTAGGGGATTATTATGAAAAAAACATTTTTCGCATTATTTTTCCTTCTTGGCCTGATGGCTATTACCGCCGGACATAATTCCTATGTTTATGCCGCAGACGGCGATGCGACCGGCACCACTACTACTGGCGGTGGCAATACTGGCGGAACCGAAGATAAGCCCGGAGGAACTGTTGACCCCGCAGGGACCACAGATAACGGCGGCACAACTTCCCCGGCTAAAAGCTAATAATCATTTAGTGACCGATGTTCTCAGCTAAAAAAACGCCGTTCCTTCTGATAGGAGCGGCATTTTTTTTCTCGTCCAAGCCCTTCTCCGCCCCCGTATCTTCCGAACTTAAAGTACTTTTAAACTCCTTCTCCACTACGGATAAATACGACCCGGCCCATGCGTATTTTCCGAAGGACTTCTTCTTCCTTGAAAATACCTTCAGCCCGCTGTTGGAATATTCAGCCACGGGCGAACTCACTTCAGGCCTGGCTGAAACCTACAGGTGGCACGGAGGTGAGGCGCAGTTTGGCATGCGCGAAGGCGTAACAACCGCTGACGGGCAGGTCATAGACGCCTATGATGCCGAATTAAGCCTGAAACGCCTGTTCATAATCGGCGGCCGGGATTACAGTCTTTTAAGTGGTTTATTATGCGGTCCGACACCGCTTAAAAAACTTTCCGACGCCTGCCCGGGACTGCGGATACGCGACAGCGGACGCACGCTCGCGATGGAATTCAAAGAAAAGAAGCCTTTCCTCTTCCACCTGCTTACCAATATCACTTACGCGGTGATCCCGAGGAACTCTATCGATCCGGCCACATTGAAAATCCGGGACCTCCGTAACACCTCCGGTCCTTATTTCGTCAGTTCCGATAGTGGCGGCGGGGCATGGGAATTACTGGCAAACCAGTCCCATTACAGATATTCCAAGCTTATGCCGCAATTGGTCAAATCCGTCCCGCTACTGACTCAAATCAGCAACGAGCAGGCGCTCGCAAAACTTTCAGAAGGGGAGATTGACTACATGATAGCCAGTCTGGCGCGGAATCCGGGTGACAAGATCCGTTTTGTCTCCAACCTCCAAGGGTACAACCTCAACATTACGCAGCCAGTCAGGCTGGTATATGTGGTATTTACAGATAAGGGCATCAGGACCCTAACAAAAAAGGAGCGCTTCTTCATAGCCAGGAAAATGCGCGGGCTTTACAAGGCCGGAAGAGAACTGTGCGAGAATCCGCATCAGATATTCAAGATGGAGGGTTCCCTCTCCAGGAACCAACTGTCCGAAATACACGGCCTGCTTAATAAAGGCAGCGACATAATAATAAATAGGGAAATATCCGCCCTCTGGCTTAAAAAATACCTGTCACGCAAGGAGGACAGCCTCCTGCCCTGGCTTCCCGGACTATCTGAAGTTGATATAAAGAACAAATCTGCAAAGCCGGATTTTCTCTTAAACAGCGGCGACATAAGTTTCCAGGACGACATCGGCCTGGTTTCAAACTATATAGGATTGGAATTCTTTGACATGAACACAGCGGCGAAGGAAAAATGGTTCGCAAAATACGCCTCCTGCCCGGATAAAAAAACGCGTTCTCTTATGCTTCAGGACCTGCACTACCGCACGCTGAAGGAAGCCCGCGTGCTGCCGATAGCGCTTATGCCTTATGCCTCGGTGGCACGCAAGCCCTGGAAATTCAATTATCCGGCGATGTTCGGCGGCGATAATCTTTGGAGACTCAGGAGAGAATAACTATGGACCCGGAGATAAAAAGTTCTATCCGAAAGCTTTTCATAAAATTCCTGCTTTTTCAGGCAATTATTTTCGTGGTCGCTGTGCTGCTTTCAGCCTCTTTCACGGCCTACTTCAAACAGCGCCTGGCCGGCCAGTTATCTGCTGCCTCCAGGGACGCGATACTCTCCGGTGATTCCCGCCGCGCCATAACAGATCTGACTTCTTCAGTGGCCCGCGACTTTTCCGGAATGTCCTGGTTCCCTTCTGCCGGAGAGGACGGTTTTTCTCTACCGGCCGGAACTGCCGGCTGCTCCCCTCTGCTCTGTTCCTCCACCCAGGTAAGATTTTATTTCGACGATGAACGCCGCTTCAAAGCCGGCGACATGGTCTTCTACTACCCGCGCTGGACTCCGGCAGTGTGGGGCATCTTAGGCTGGCTGATAACATTCTCGCTTTCCGTCCCCGTCGCATTTTTCGAGAGAAAGCGGCTCATCAGGGATTACAGTCTGCTTCTTGAACTGCGCGTAAAGGAATCTTATTCTACTTTAGCGGCCCAGGTTGCGCACGATATCCGCTCGCCGCTGGCGGCTCTTGGCGCCGCGGCCAAAGGGCTGAATATCCCGACAGAGCAAAGATCGCTGATAGACGGCGCCGTCGTCCGTATCCGCGGCATAGCCGACGATTTGCTCCAGCGCTACCGCCGGCCCGGAGAAGCGGCCGAAAGAACAGAAACCTGCGCTTTAGCCCCACTTATCGAACAAGTCGTGATGGAAAAGCGCTCCCAGCACAAAGAAAAACCCTGGGTAAAGATAAATTTTACGGCTATCGATAAAGATATAAAAGCCACCGTAGAGCCGAAAGAGCTTCAGAGATTGATCTCGAACCTGATAAACAATTCTGTAGAAGCTTTTGAGAACAGCGGTATGGTTAGCGTAAGTTTATCAGCCATGGGAAACAAGGCCTTAATCCTGGTCAAGGACAACGGTAATGGCATACGGCCGGAAATTTTGGCCAAGCTCGGACAGAAAGGCGAAACCCATGGAAAGTCAGGAGGCACAGGGCTTGGACTTTACCACGCGCGTAAAAAAGCCGAGAGCTGGGGAGGGACGCTGCAAATCAGCTCCGAACCTGGCAGCGGCACTACAGTCAGCGTCGAACTTCCTCGCGAAACAGGGAGCCGGGAGCAGGCAGGCCCCATAATCCTGCTTGATGACGATCTGCTGGTGCACATGAACTGGAAGCTGGCGGCGAAGGCGGCGGGAACGGAATTTAGAGCGTTCAAAAAACCCGAGGAATTCATGGCCGCCGCTAACGCTTTATCAAAAGTAACCCGCATATTCATAGATTCAGATCTCGGGAACGGAGTAAAAGGGGAAGATATCGCTAAAGAACTTCATGATAAAGGGTTCAGCGACATCTCTATGGCCACAGGCCATGGAAATGAAAAGTTCTCTCATCTGCGCTGGCTGAAAGTATGCGGCAAAGAGCCGCCCTGGGAGGCAAAATAATCTTTATGGAAGAGCCGCAAGAAATACCGGATAACATCGCTTGCCCTTACTGCGGCGCGGCTAACGCGACGGACAGCGAGTTCTGCGGCGCCTGCTATAAGCAGCTGCATATCCCGGCGGAAGTGCGCGCGGCCGTCAAAGTTAAAAAGATACTCGCGGCCGCTTCGCCCGCGGCGGCGCCGGCGGACCCCGAGGCGGAGGGCGGCCAGCGGCCGGCGGCCCGGATGTGGATAAGGGCCGGGATAATAGCCGGCCTTTTCATGTTCTATACGCGCTGGCTCAGGGAAGAGAATTATTTCTCCCCGCTTGATTACGTCAACCTGGCCTTCCATGAGGCCGGCCATGTCTTTCTGGGCTTCTTCGGGCGCTTTATTTCCATGCTCGGCGGAACGGTCTTTCAGCTCCTGATCCCCGCCGTCTGCCTGGTTCACCTTATGCGCCGCGGCGCGAATCTGGGCTGGCAGCTCTGCCTTTTCTGGCTAGGCCAGAGCCTCCTCAATATCAGCATGTACGCCGGGGACGCCGTAAAACAATCCCTGCCGCTCGTGGGCGGCGGAGAGCATGACTGGAATTATCTTTTAACGGAAACCGGCCTTCTGGCCCAGACCGGGCTGGTCGCCAAACTTATTTTCCTGGGCGGCTCCGCCGTCATCTTTTACAGTTTTTACCTGATAGCACTGGACGCTAAGAACCGCGAGCCGATAGAGCTGGGGAAAACCGGATGAGGGCCGCGATGAAATTCATCAGCGCCCTGTGCCTGTTATTCCCGGCGGCGGCCGCGGCTCAGACAGGCCCCCCGAAGCCTGCCGCTTCGCTCGGGGCCTCCCTCTCTTACTCCGCCCCCGAAGGACTCATCTCCAGGCGGACCGGGATTTCCGGGGAAACGGCGCTGGGAAAGACCGCCGGCTTCGGCTTGCGCGCCGCGGCGGACCTGGAGCATTTGCGGAACCTCGGCCCCGGCTATTTCCCCGGCGAGCTTTACAAAGCCGGCCTTAAGCTGACGGCGGAAAAAGGCGACACCCGCCTGGCGCTGAACCTGAATTCGAATTCAGACCGCCCCTTCAACTCCCCCTCAGAAACCGACCTGGGCCTGACCTTCATGGCCCTTCTGTCGGAGAAAAACGGCAGCGCCTGGCTCTGGGGCCTCAACTATTCAAGCAGGCGCCCTTTCCTGCGCGGCCTGCCGCTCCCTTTCCTGACCTACCGCTACACCTCTAAAACGCTTCTGGTCGTCCTGCCTTTCATGGTCCGCTGGCAGGCCTCTAAAACGATCGCGCTCTCGGCCTCCTACCAGCCCGTGAAATATTTCAAAGCCGGCCTCAACTGGCGCCCCCTGCCCTTCTTCCGCGCGGAGCTCGAGGGCGGCACGGCTCTTGAGCAGTTCCTCCCCGCCGGGCGGAAAGATAAAAGCCGGGCGCTCTATTACGAGGCCTCCTATATTTCGCTTAAGCCCTCCCTGTCTCTATCCCGCGCCTTCGAGCTGACCCCCGCCCTCGGCTGGCAGTTCAGCGGCCTGTACTACACCGGCGCGCGCTACGACGACTACAAAGCGAAAACCCGCCTCCGCGGCGGGCCCGCCCTCGGCCTCTCGGCCAAATACAATTTTAGATAGCGAACTCTGCTAAGCGATCGCGGGCTCATTTTCGCGGCCAGTTAGAAACCGTCACTTCCCGGATATCTTTACCACTATCTTTTTACAGGCATCTTTCAATTTCTTTGCGGATACGGCGTCGCTGTCATAGGACGCCGTTATTTCACCGGTCGCCACATCCACCTCGTTGACCGTTATATAATAGCTGTCCAGAAGCTTTGAGAGCGAGCCCACGTACATCCGCCTGACATTAAGCAGCTTCCCCATTTCAACCGCGCATTCCTGCTCGGTGCAGCCGCTGTTCTGGAATTTCTGCTCGGCCAGTACGGTGTCCATATTACTGCGGTCCATCACTTTGTACTGCCTGGTGTTCACCAGTTCGGTCCTTAAAAATCCCGCCACTATAGAAGCGTCCGCCTGCGAAACGTTCTTGCCGATAAAATCCGCCACCGCCACATTATTAGCGTCCGGCATTTTCACAACTCTTACGCGGGCAGGCTCCTGGGGTATAGCCGGCGACAAAGCCTCGCTATGTTCCTGCTTCGCCGCACTCGCTGAAACCGCAGCGGGAGAATCGGCGATCCTGGTGGAAAAAGCATACAACTCGGCCGAAGAGACGGCCGAAACGCCACCATGTCCTCCGGTCGCCAGGACTTTGCCCCCCGGCAGCAAAGTCGCGGAGTGAGAACTTCTCGCAGTGCTCATTGAACCATTCGGGGAAAACATCCCAGAGGCGGGGTCGTATAGCTCCGCCAGGGAGAGGGGCGCACTACTGTCGGCGCCGCCGGTCACCAACACTTTTCCGTTCGGAAGTAATATCGCCACATGGGCTTGTCTTATCCCGCTCATCGAACCGGTGGGGGTAAATGTGCCGCGGGCCGGGTCGTACAATTCAGCAGAAGAAAGCGTCTCCATGCCGTCGAATCCTCCGACCAACAGTATCTTGCCGCCCGGCAGCAGGGTAGCGCTATGCCTGAACCTCGCGATGGTCAGCGACCCGACGGGTGAAAATGTTCCGGAGGCGGGGTCATACAATTCCGCCGAGGAAATGATACCCTGGGCCTGCCGCTTGTTGCCCTGCCCCCCCGTCACCAGAACTTTTCCTTTGGGCAGCAAAGTAGCGGTAAACTGATTCCTCGCAGCGCCCATAGAGCCGGTGGCGGAAAATCTCCCGGTGGCGGGATCATACAGCTCGGCCGAGGAAACATATACGCGCCCCTCGTATCCGCCGGCGACAAGAACCTTGCCATTCTTCAGCAAAATTGCGATGTGATTATTTCTTGGGGTGATCATCGAGCCGGTAGGCAAAAAGGTTCCGGCGGCGGGATCGTATATTTCGGCGGAGGAAAGCGCAGCCCTGCCCCTGTTTCCACCGACGATCAGGACCTTGCCGTTAGGCAGCAAAGTAGCTGTATGGAATGATCTCGCCTCACACATTGAGCCCGTGGGAACAAATTTTTTGGTTCTATGGTCGTACAGCTCGGCCGAAGAAAGAGAAGTGGTATTGGCATCATACCCGCCGGTAATCAGCACATTGCCGCCAGGCAATAATGTCGCGGTATGGGTATATCTAGCCGCGTTCATCGAGCCGGCTGTGACCCACCAGGCCTGCGGTTGCTCAGAAAAAGCCGTTTCCGCCCACCGCTGCTGGAACAGGCAAAGGAGCGCGAACAACCCGCAGGTTTTAAGGAATATCCTTGTTCTTTTCATGGTGCAGTTCATGTAACCTTCAATAAATTGTTTTCACGCCCAGGCCTCTCATGACGATCCGCCGCTGAAAGCGCCGCTACTATTTTATATTTTTTGCATCCTTAAGAATTGCCGCTATCTGCGGAAAATCAGGGATATCGTTCGTCAAAGGAAAAATGTCATGTGAATAACCCAGCAATTTACCTTTGCTGTCAAAGCGCAGCACGAGCCTTCCAAGGTTCTGGATATTGCCGCCAGACTGGACGATAATGGCGTTGCCTGCTTTTACCGGTTTGTTAAGAAGTCCCTGAGAGTGCCCCGCGATTATCAGGTCTATCTGCCCGAACTCCGCCGCAATTCTCCTATTCTCATCCACCCCGGCATGGGAAAGAAGTATCAGGTAGTCGGCGTTCTTACCGCCTTTCAACACTTCCTTTATATTTTTAAAAGCCAGCCTGGAGGTAAATTCTTCGGGATAGAGAGAAAAAGTCTCCGGATCAGCAAAAGACACGATACGCACTTTAATGCCGCCGGCCATTAATGTTTTATCAGCCGCCCCCGGGCTCCCGTCCTTAAAACTTATATTTGAAGCCAGGAAGGTTTCCTTATTCCTTTTAACCTCCGCAATAAATCCTTTATAAGCCAGATCCTGATCACCCACAGCCACCGCATCATAATCAGCCAGGGCCATCGCCTTAAAAACAGGGCCGGCCTGAGCCGGGGTTACGCCATAAGGAAGAAAATCTCCGGAATCAAGCAGGATACGGCTGGAATATTTGCCGGCCTGCTGCTTAAGGAAAGAAAGCAGTTTTATAAAGCCGCCGTACGGATGCTTGAAACAGTTACAGGATTCAAGGTAGCCGTTGGCAGAACCTGTAAAGTAGACAGCGACCTCCGAAGGCTTTTCCCATTTTTTACCGCTTAAAGCCGCGAGCTTCGCGGTCAGGGCAGCTTTCCTCGCCTCATCGTAGGATTCGGCGGCATACTCTATATTTCCGTCAGGTGAGATAATATAGGTTTTAGGGACGACAAGGTAGGCCCCGCGCATCAAGTCGTACTTCCTGCTCATTATTTTGGCCTTGGGGTCCCAAAGCACCGGGAAAGGGATATTATGCTTTGCAACGAACTTGGATAGAAGGTCTTTGTCCCCGTCTACGCCCACCATGTAGACAGCGGCGTCATACTGCTTAACCATTACAGCCAAGTCGCCCATCTCCTTAAGGCAACTTTCGCACCAGGTGCCGAAAAAAGAAAGAACTACCGGTTTATTATCTTTGGTGATATCGGCGAGGGAAACGCTTCTCCCCGTCATGTCAGTCAATTCGAAATCCGGAGCCCTGTCCCCGGGCGATAACCCGGCGAAAACGCAAACAGGCAGTAGAAGCAGCCCGGCAACAATTATTTCCGGGAGAGATTTTTTACTATTTTTCTGCATACTTCTTTAAGTTCTTTCGAAGAAACCGCGTCGCTATTGTATGACACGGATATCTTTCCTGTTTCGACGTCCACCACGTTCACCGTAACATAGTAGCTGTCCAGAAGTTTTGAAAGGGAGCCGACAAGAACCTGCTTAATATTCAGCAGCTTCCCCATCTCCACCGCGCATTCCTGCTCGGTGCAACCGCTGTTCTGGAATTTCTGTTCTGCCAGAACGGTATCCATGTTATTCCTGTCCATTACATTGAACAGACCGCTGCTCACCAGCTCTGTGCGCAAGAAATCGGTAACGATAGAGGCGTCGGCCTGCGAAACATTTTTGCCGACGAATTCCGCCACGGCGATATTCGTCCCGCCGGCTATTTTCACAATACCAGGCGCGGTATTTGTCGAAGCTTGAAAGCCGCCTTTAACTTCTATATCGTCTTTTTCAACTTCAGTTACTTTTGTCCTATCCGCACTGGCCCCGAAAGCCAGAGAAACTCCCGCTTTATGAGTTGCGCCAAGATCGCCATAACTTAGAAATGCATAATCAAAACTAAGTCCGCCGAGTTCAAAGCCCAGCCCGAAAGTAATACCGCCGAATTCATCTTTAAGCTGCCAGCCGCCGCGCAATTTCAGCGCCCTGGAAAGATTATAGGCTCCGCCAAAACCCAGGTAACCTTTATCCTCCCCTTCTTTCTTCAGATCTACCGCGGCGGAATACTTAGTTCCGGTATAAGCGGCGCCAAGCCGCTGGATTTTAGCCACCTTATACTCAAATATCTTTCCGCCAAGATTCTGGATTGCCGCCCCAAAACTTAACCTGCCCAATTTATAAATAGCACCGACGTCATAAGCGGTAGTGGCGGATTTTTGCCCGCCGATATCCTCGCTGTATGATTTGCCCGCGACGCCCAGCCCCAGGCCGCCTATTCTCCCCGCCAGGGCGACGTCCATTAGCTTGGATTCATAGCCGAACTTTCCCCCTGTATCGGCCCCCAGCGAGTCATAGATCGGCTCTTCTTTCATTGCATAGATGGTCGGCGCAAAACCTATCGCCCAATGCCTGAACGGGTATACGAAAGCAAAAGAATTTCCGTTTATATCCTGCAGGTATTTGTGGTAAACCAGGGAGATAGCCGGCCGTTTCGCGAAAACCATCCCGGCCGGATTGTAGTACAGCCCGAGAGGATCGTCAGCCAGAGCGACGAAAGCGTCGCCCATGCCGCCGGCCCGCGGAGACAGCGGCAGAGTCAGGAAAACTCCGCTCTCCTGCGCGGAAGCGACCATGGAAGAGAACAGGAAAAAGAAGGAGAAAAGAGTTTTTTTCATCTTTTAACCCCTATCTTCCTGACTTCTTTGCCGCCTGGATACACATAGTATAGGAAGTAAACGCTTGGGACCACGTACCGCCCGCTGTCATCTTTCCCGTCCCAGTCTTTCTGAGCCTCACCAGCGGCGAGTTCGCCTTCAAAAAGCGTGCGTATAGGCTTCCCTGCCAGGTTGTATATCTTAAGCGACACTCTGCCAGAAGAGGGAACGCTTAACTTTATTTTAGAAGTCCCGCCAGTCCTTGGATTGAACAAATTATCACCAAGCGTTGTTTTATACTCCACCTGTGGTTTTTGCTCCGAGGATTCGAGCAAAGTGAAATTTGCTATTGTTGCCTGTCCGGCGGCGACTAAAATTCCAGCTTTTAACAAAGATTGGTATCCAGCTGTGCTTGCCCGAACATCGTAGACTCCGGCTGCGAGAGTTATTGAATAATTACCTGATGAAGAGGCGGTTGTCTGCGCAAGAAGACTGCCGCCTTGCAGCACTTCAACCGTTGCCCCATAAATTCCCGTAACCCCGTCAGATTTTGTCACTTTGCCCGTTAACACTTGCCCAAACAAGGTGTCATATAGCTCAGCCGAAGAAAGATATCCGCTACCGCTTCCACCAACCAGCAACACCTTGCCGTTCGACAAAAGCACTGCCGCATGATACCCTCTCGCAACAGCCATTGATCCCGCAGGCGAAAACACTCCCGACGAGGGGTCATATAACTCTGAAGTGGAAGTTCCGGTCCCTCCCGCAATAAGAACCGCTCCGTTGGGGAGGAGAGTGGCGGAGTGAAGGCTTCTTGGCTCATTCATTGATCCCGTGGCTGAAAATATTCCCGTAGAGGTGTCGTACAACTCAGCTGAGGAAAGGCCGCCGCCAGCTATCAGAACTTTGCCATTTGGCAATAAAGTCGCAGTATGGTGCAACCTTACGCCGCCCATTGATCCGGTAGCAGAAAATATTCCCGTGGAAGGATCGTACAGTTCAGCTGAGGAAAGACCTGAGCTCCCATCAGAACTCCCGCCCGCGACCAAAACTTTACCATTTGGCAGTAGGGTCGCTGTATGATACCGCCTTGCTGCACCTAATGGACCCGTGACTGAAAATGTTCCGGCAGAGTAGTCATAGAGCTCAGCGGTGGAAAGAGACGCTGAATTATCATATCCCCCAGCGATCAACACCTTCCCATTCTTTAGCAATGTCGCAGTATGCCTGTTTCTTATACCGCAGACTATCATCGAGCCTGTGGGAGAAAATATCCCTATGGCCGGGTCATATAGATCGGCGGTGCAGGTTGAACCATTATTATTTCCGGCAGCGACCAGGACTTTGCCGTTAGGCAACAAAGTCAAGGTCTGATCCCACCTTGCCTCATTCATAGACCCCGTACCAGAGAATAGACCAGAAACCGAATCGTACAACTCGGCTGAGGAAAGAAATGCCCCGTTGTATCCTCCCGCAACCAAAACCTTATCATTTGGCAGCAATATTGCCTTATGCTGCTGCCTAGCCGCGCTCATAGGGCCTGTAGTGGAAAACGTTCCGCTTCCTCCGGAAAGAATGTACAAATCAGCGGATGAGACAGCTGCGCTGCCATTATGTCCACCGGCAATCAAGACTTTTCCGTTCGGCAACAATGTCGCAGTAGGGGAAGACCTGAATTCACTCATTGAACCGGTGGCAGAAAATGTCCCGGCTGCGGGATCGTATAACTCCGCCGAAGAAAGGGCGGTACTAGCGTCAGCGCCCCCGGTCACAAGCACTTTCCCATTCGGCAACAGCATTGCCATGGGGCCCTGCCTTATCCCGCTCATTGAACCTGTGGCTGAAAATGTTCCGGCGGCGGGGTCGTACAACTCGGCCGAGGAAAGGGTTGAGCTGTTGGCGCCTCCGACGATTAATACCTTGCCGCTCGGCAACAATGTAGCGGAATGCCTGAATCTCGCCGCGCTCATTGAACCGGTGGCGGAAAATGTCCCGACGGCGGGGTCGTACAAGTCAGCTGAGGCGACTATGGCTGCGCCTGTGCTGTCTCCACCGACCACTAACACCTTCCCGTTCGGCAGCAATGTAGCGGAATACTGCCCACGCCCCACGCTCATTGAACCGGTGACCGCGAATGTCCCTGCGGCAGGATCATACAATTCAGCCGAGGAATTATATATGCTTCCGCTATATCCGCCGGCTACTAATATTTTTCCATTCGGCAGTAATATAGCGATATGCCCGGACCGGGCGCCGCTCATCGAACCGGTGGCGGAAAATGTTCCCACGGCGGGATCGTATAATTCCGCCGAGGTTAGGTCTGAGACGCCGCTCCCGCCAGCCACCAACACCTTCCCATTGGGCAGCAGTGTCGCGGTGTGGAACTTCCTTCCTGTGCTCATTGAACCGGTGGCGGAAAATGTGCCGGTTACCGGGTCATACAACTCAGCCGATAAAAGGGAACTTGAGCCATTCGTACCACCGACTATCAACACTTTGCCATTGGGTAATAATGTTGCGGTATGAAGATACCTTGTTGCGCCCATTGAGCCAGTCGAAGCCTGCCAGGTCGGATCGATTAATAGCGGGTATTGCAGCCCCGCTCTATTGAACGAGAGCAAAACCCTCTTTTTCCCAGTTTTTCGGTAGTATCCGTCAACCCGCTTGCCCGCCGCATCAAAGATAACCGGGCGAGACAGACTAAGTCCGTCCACAACTATCTCCCCCATCTTATTGAGGGCTATTTCTTTGGAGTACTCATATTCAAACTGTTTCGGCGCTTTTTCAGATTTCAAGAGAAGCATTTCCTGGCAGCGGCCGGTGGACAGCACGTAGAGGATATTTGTGTCAGGATAAGCCTCAGAATACTCCACCACGCCGCCGTCAACAGCGGCCCTGGAAAGCTTCCCGCCTTTCGCAATATGCCTTACTCTTAAAACATTGCCTTTATAGCTGATGACGTTGCCTGAGCCTATGGTATTCCCAAGCGTAAATACCGGAAGGCCGTTCTCCTTAGAATTGTCCCTGAACGCAATAGCTTCAAGGGCTTTTGCTTCTTCCGGTTTGAGCGCGGCCTGTGACTCGGACAAACCGAGATTACCTGTTTTAAGCTTTATTCCATCGACAGTTCTCTCCAGCTTCACCCCCTCGGAATACCTAAATGCCTCCGCAACTTGCGGGGCATCGAATTTTTCCTGGATATACTTAACTAAATACGGAGCGGGTGCAAGTCGTACCTGCGCAGGCAAAACTTGGTTCGCTGTTGTTTCGGCTCTTTGTTGAGGCAAGAAGCAAAGAACAGACATTAAAGCGCATTTTTTAAAGCAGATTCCGTTCTTTATTAAATTGGCTTTCATTTTTATCCTTATCCAGCTGAACACAACTTTAATACGCGCTTATGGATTTATATTTTCTTTTATCTTTCCTGCGGCGTTTCTCACGGCAGTTTCAAGATCTCCGGAGGACCTTATATTTTGATTATCGGTCATTTTTGTATCGCCGGTTTGGCCGTCGCGCAGGAATATGGAGATTATGGAAAGCGTGGAGGTTTTTTTACTTACCTTGCCGGTTACTAAATATTCAACACCGATCTCCGAAGCTATTTTTCTGACTGAAATTCCATTTATTGCTGCGGCAGTATACTTTTTAGCCGCCAGCTTTTTAGGATCATAAACTTTCAAATCCGAGCTTAAAGCCGAAGACAGGAGCGCGGCAAATTCGGCCCCCGACTCTCCTTCGAAATCTATCACAGCTATCCTTTCTCCCTTCCCGGCAGAGTAAAGCGACCCGGCGACTGTTGCCTGGGTTGAGGCCTGGACAGGCTCCGCCTTTCTTACGGTTTCACTGGAAGCAGCGACTTCTTTAAGAGCTGATTTAGCCGGCTTTCCCGGTTTTTCTTCTTTCTTCGCTTCCTTTTTCCCCCCGGGCAGCATTCCGCCGATAAGCCCACCGCCTGCTGCGCCCGCGGCCGGACCCAGCCTTGAGGCGCCGCCCTTTGGGGCAGGGACGCCCTTTCCGCCTCCGGAGTCTCCGCCTTTTCCGGACTTATCCTTTTTACCCTTTGAATCTTTATCGTTTTTGTCTTTCTTATCTTTAGCGTTTTTCCCGGAGTCGTCAGACTTAGCGCTATCTTTAAGCTCTTTATCCCCGTTAGGCTCTCCTTTATTGCCCGGTTCGGCGGGATTTTCTCCGGGATCGGCCGGCTTGGTACCGGAAGGCGTTTCTTCAGTCGGATTTCCTTTATTCAGTGAATCCGCGGGTTTTGAGGGCTCAGTTGGTGTTTCTGACTTTGACGGTGTTTCATTCTTACCAAGATTGCCAGGCTCCGCCGGTTTTACAGGATTCTGCCCTGGATTCGCCGGTTCGGCCGGATTTGCCGGGGTTTGCGCTTCTACAGGCGATTTTGAGCTGATCAAATCCTGCACCTTCTCCGTACCATTCCCCGGAATATCTTTAGCTGATGAATTGGCAGAAATACCTGGCACAATTATGAGCGCGAACGCTAACATCCAATATCTTATTGTCATATGGTCTAGAAGATGGAGACAATCTGCCGCTGAGAATTCGCTTAGCTTTAAGCGCTAGCTGTTCCAGTGGAATAAATTAAAAAAGCGGGTTACCAATCCTGTGCCCGCTTCCACATTAAGCCTCTTTTGCCCTGATAAAACCTAATGCAACCTATCTCCCATGATAGCATACCTCAGAATTTTCTCTAATTAAATACCCTTTTCATGGTATTCAGGGTTAATGACTACAAACATATTTCAAATGAGTTTTATAAACCTTGAGGGCCCCTTTTATTGTTAATCAAGCCCTTAGTATCCGGAATCTTTGTTTCGATCTGAAATTCCGCGCAAGGCCTTTCCTCACAGGTATCTCTTTATATTTCCCGGCTACGCCTCAGCGTGTGTTTCAGGAACAGGTCTAATTCATCTGACTCCAAAAGCTTGAGGCCCGCCAGATAAACCATTGCACCAGCAGCTATCCCGCCACCTAGCTGTAGCCAGGCTCCAGGCAGCAGACCTTTAGCGAACCAAGCCGCCAGGCCGGCGGCGCAGGCGCAGGCTATGGTCAGGCCAAAAGACCTGTAGATTCCGGAATCTTCTCTGCCGAACCGGTACTTCAGCAGGAAGAAGTGCCAGGAGAAAGAGATGCAGAAGTAGATGACATAGCCCCACGCTATCCCCTTCACCCCGAAGCGGGAAGCGAGGACCGAGGTATAGATCACATATGCGACTGTTTCCAGCGTGCCGAAGATCGCGAGGGTGCGGGTGTCTTTAATAGCGAAAAAAGCCCGGCCGCTTATATTTCCCAGAGAGGCCGCCACTAAAGCCAGCAGGTAGATCCGCAGAAGTCCGCAGACGGCGAGGGAATCCGCCGCGGTGAATTTACCGCGCTCGAACAGCGCGGACACCAGCGGGAGCGCCAGAGCGGCGCCCAAGGTTATAGCAGGCGCTACTACCAGGAACAGCATCCGGAAACTGACCGAGATCGTTTTCCACAGACTTTTGACATCAGCCAGCGCGCTTTCCAGCGCCATTCTGGGAAAAGCGACCGTCGCGATTCCGGTAGAGATAATGAACGAACAGATCGTCATCAGCCTGAACGCGTAACCGAGGTGTGAAATGCTGCCCTGCCCCATCCCCGACGCCAGGTTGCGCTCCACGATAGGCGTGCATTTTGTCAGGATGCCGAACAATATCATCGGGAAGGCCAGGCGGCCGATTTCGCCCAGTCCCGGACCGCGAAGGTTAAAGTAAGAACTGACTCCTCGGTCTTTAAGCACCGGGAGAAGAAGCATCAACTGGAGGACCAGCGATATGGTTGCCGAAGCCGCTACCCCGGAAATACCGAATATCGGTATTAAAAAAAACAGCAGAGCGAGGTTTACGACAGTGCCTATCACCGGAACGGCAGATGACCAGATAAAGCGCCCGCGGGCCTGGTAGATCCCGGTCAGAAAAGCCGTCAGCGCGGAGGCGGGGATGGAAACCCAGGTGATCCGGGCGACCAGAACGGCCGCGCGCATGGACTCGCCGGAAATCCCGGGGGTGGTTATGCGCAACAGGGGCTCGGCAAAAACTATACCCGCCATGGCCAGCGCGGAAGTGCCCAGCAGGGTAAAACCCAGGACAGAAGCCCCCAGCTGCCAGGCGGCTTTCTCCTGATTCAGTGCTAGCTTTCCGACAAAGATAGGGATAAAGACCGGCACTGCCGAGCCTAGGAGCACCGCGACCACATATAAAGGAAGGGTTACGCCCGCCAGGAAGGCATCCATCAGCGCCGTGGCGCCGAAATAGGCGGCGATAACTACCTGTATAAAGAAAGTGATGAACGGGGAGGCTACGCTGAAAACGGTTATGGACAGGATATTCCCGGCCAGGCCTTTGCCGTGAGCGCCGCCCGTGGCAGGCTTTTCGGAATTCATCTTCCCTGCGCCTGCCGCAGCAGGCCGATGGTGTTTTTAACGGCCGCGTCGAGGTCGCCCTCGAATTCAAAACCCAGGGCGCGGAACTTCTCACAGGCCACCCGGTAGGAAAGCTGGTTCATGATGGGAGAGTCCACGAGCTTTACCCCGAGGTCGGGGATATACTTCTTTATAGCGGCCAGGATGTCGGCCACGGAAGCGTTGTCCGTGAGCACGTTATAAAGCCCGTTATCGAACCTGCCGCCGGCAAGGATGAAGTTTATGGCGCGCACGGCGTCGCCCAGGTCCAGGTACGGCCGCTGCTGGTCCATCGCCGTCCGCCAGACGGTCACTGGAATTCCCATGCAGGCCTGCCAGACGAATTTATTGACGGCGGTGTGGAACCTCATTCCTATCGAAGCCCCGTAGATAGTTCCGAACCGGCAGGTGATAAATTTGAGGCCCGCGCTTTTGCCGAGCTCCGCCAGCAGCCGCTCCGCCTTCAGCTTGCTATCGGCGTAAGGGCTCTGCGGCTTCAGCGAGTCTATTGCGCAGCCCTCGTCCACGACGTCGCTCTGGGTTCCGTATACGCTGGTGGTCGAAAGAAAGATAAGCCCGCAGCCATTGGCCACGCAGGCTTCGGCCACCCGCTTCGTGCCTTCGAAGTTCACTTCTTCCACCTGTTTTTGTTTATCGAAGCTGCCTTCCGCGTTGGTGATAGCCGCAAGGTGAAGCACGGCGTCCGCGCCTTTCAGCAGGGCCTTCAGGTCGCAGGAACAGATATCGGCTTCAATGAATTTGAAAGGCACGCCTTCGGGCAAATTGAATAAAGAGCAATACCGCTGGGTCAGGAGATTGTCTATCAGCAGCACTTCTTTGTAGTCGCCGGGGCGTATGCCGTGGATAAAGCGCGAGCCTATATGCCCGAGCGCACCGGTGATCACCAGTTTGCCGACCTTGCCGCGTGGCGCTTCAGACATGATTTTCTCCTTCTATTACCGGGCGCAGGGTGGCGAAAGCGCGGTCGAGGGTGAGGTTTCCGCGCACTGTTTCCAGGCCGCCTTTCGCAAGCGCGAGCCTGAGTTTTTTATCTTTTATAAGCAGGTCCAGCTTCCGCTCCCACTCGTCCACGGAACCGGCCAGCAGGCCGTTGACCCCGTCCTTTATAAACTCGGCGCATTGCCCCACCGGCGAGGAAACCACCGCTGCCTCCCCGCTCATGTAGACGCTGGCTTTCAGGACGCCGCGCACGCGCGAAGCCTCCACGTCCTGGAGCGGGAACAGGCCTATGTCCATTTTCAGGACTTCGCGGATCATCTCCGCCTGCGTGTAGGACTCCAGGCAGGAATACCTCACTTTCTCAAAAGGCGGGAGCACGCCGGGGTCCCTGCCGGTCCCGAGCAGGCGCAAATGGATATCGGGATGCTTGATGAACAGGCGTTCCAGGGCCTCCCAGATCACAAAAAGGTTATAAGCGGTGCTTTGCGAGCCGACCCAGCCAAGGGTCACCGGGCCTTCGGCGCTTTTCCGGACCTTGCCGCGCATCTCGTCGAACATTTCTATCTGCGGCGAATCGGGCACGATCGTGCAATTAGCGTTGAACCGCCTCACATATGCCGCCGTAAGTTCGTTATCCGTAGTTACCGCGTCCACCAGCGGCAGGAGGCTGCTGAATTCGGGGTTCTCGTAGCGCGGCATCCAGACCGCGTCGCCGAAATCCAGCACCAGCCGCGCCTTGGTCCCGCGCCGCAGCATCGTTACCAGGCGCAGGGACTGCACCTTGGACATATACACGACGTCGTATGAGCCGGCGAGGCGGACCAGCCGGAGCTCATTGAGGTACCGGTACAGCCTGAACAGCGGTTTGAGATGCCAGAGCAGCGGCCCGGTGAAATTATGGCTGACGAATTTCGCCGTCCAGCCGGCCCGCGCGAAATGGTCCCTGTAGATCCAGGCGCGCAGAAAACCGCTGGGGAACTGGAGCCCCATTTCCAGGATGACCAGCACGCGGAGCGGTTTTTTTTGTTTCTCGGTTCCCATTTTTTTATCGCGCGCCTTAGAGATATTTACCCAGGACCGGGGCGAAGTATTCCCGCGTTTTCGCCAGTCCCCCCGCCAGGGTCAGCTTCGGCTCCCAGCCGAGCGCCTTCCGTATCTTTTCGTTGCTGATGACCGCGTCGCCGATGTCGATGACCTGGCGCTCTTTGGGCCAGTCCACGAACCGGACCTCCCCGCCCACGTGCTCGGCGATGCCGCGCGCGATCTCGGCCACGCTGAACTGCCGGTCGCCCACGGCGAAAAAAACTTCCCCGTCGGAGACCGGGCTCGCGGAAGCGGCGACGAGCGCCTCCACGCAGTCGTGCACGCAGGTCACGTTCCTGAGCTGCGCGCCTTCCCCGTACACGGTCATCGCCTTGCCCTGGAGGGCGAGGCCGATGAAATAGTTCATGAAACCGAGGTCGGGCGTCTTTATGTTCGACCGGGGGCCGAAGACATTGGCCAGCCGCACCACCGTGGTCCGCATCTTGTAGGCGCTGGCGTAGACCAGGACGTATTTTTCCGAAGCGGTCTTGTTGGCGGAGTAGATATCCAGCGGGAACTCGGGGTGCTTCTCGTCCACCGGGCTGTAGCACATTTTCCCGGTCTGCGTGCTGGTCCCGATATGGACCAGCTTTATCTCCGGGTTGAAGCGGCGGGCGGATTCGAGGATGTTTATCGTGCCCTTGCAGTTCACGTCTATGTCTATGAGCGGCTCCCGCATCGAATTCGGATGCGAAGTGTACGCGGCGCAGTTGAACAGGAGCTCCTGCCCCCTGATGCAGGAGCTGATCCCCTCCATGCTCCTGATATCGTTGACCACCAGGCGCAGCGAATTCTCTATGCCGTGCAGGTTGTACATGTTGCCGCCGGACAGGGGGTCCAGGCAGTCGTACACCGTCACCTCGGCCCCCAGCTCCAGGCAGCGGTGCGCGAGATTGCTGCCGATAAACCCCAGCCCGCCGGTGATCAGGACCTTTTTTCCTTTCATAAGTTAAGGCTTCAGGACTTTCGTCACGCAGTCGCAGATGAACTCTATCTGGTCCTCGGTCAGGATCAGCGCCCCGGGCAGGTTTATGCCGCGGGAACAGATATCGTAGGCGACGGGATTCCTGGGTTTATAGATCTTCTCCATCCCCTCGAACGCCGGCAGCGAGGTCAGGGGGTAGAAGAACGGCCGGGTCGGCATGCCGAGCTTCTCCAGCTTTTCCATGAACTGCAATTTGTCCATGTTGTAGCTCTTGCCGGGCAGGAGGCCCGTTATCCACACGCTGTTGAACACCCCTTCCGGCTCGGCGTTAAGTTCGATGTCGGGTATCCCCGCGAGGCGTTTCTTGTATTCCTCGAAGATCCATCTTTTTTTCCCGATCAATTCGTCTATGCGCTGGAACTGGGCGTAACCCATAGCCGCCTGCAGGTTGAACGGCATGTATTTATACGTGACCTCGTAGTTATAGTAAGCGCGCCCGCCGGGCTTGCGGCCGTGGTCCCGCAGGAACATGCACCGCTCGTACAATTTATCGTCGTCGAGCAGCAGCATCCCGCCTTCCCCGGTGGCCACCGTCTTGGTCCGGTGAAAGCTGAAAACGGAACCCACGCCGAATTTCCCGGCGCGGATCCCCTTATAGGTGGAGCCCAGGGCCTCGGCGGAGTCCTCGACCAGGGGGATGCCGTGCTTCTTGGAGATGGCGAGCAGTTCGTCCATCAGGGGCATATTCCCGAAAACGTCGACCACTATGATCGCCTTGGTGCGGGGGGTAATGCTCTTTTCCACGGACGCCGGGTCAAGGCACCAGTTGACGGGGTCGATATCGCAGAAAACGGGAGTAGCTTTCAGATAAGTCACGGGCGCCACGGTGGCGATCCAGGTGTTCTCCGGCACTATGACCTCGTCGCCTTCCTTGATCCCCATGGCGGTCAGGAGCAGGTGGATGGAGGTGGTGCAATTGGGCGTCATGACGGCGTACTTGCGGTCATGGTAAGCCGCGAATTCTTTCTGGAATTTCTCTACGTATTTGTAGTCGTACCAGCCGTTGCGCATGCAGTCCTCAACGGTCTTTATTTCATGCTCCGTGATCCAGGGGCCCGCCATATATATTGGTTTCATATTTTTCTCCTCATTATTCGCGTAACTGTTACCCGGAAATCATTTTCGTTCTATGACCCGTTTTGCGGGCACGCCGACCACGGTGGCGCCCGCCGGGACGTCCTTCGTGACGACCGCCCCGGCCCCGACGATAGCGTCCGGCCCTATCGTAAGCCTCGGCAGAACCGTGGCGCCGGCGCAAACCCAGGCGGCGGTCCGTACGCGGATACAGCCGCAAAGCGTCGCCCCTGGCGCGATCTCCACCCCGTCCTCCAGGATATTTTCATGATCGACGCTGGCTTTGGTGTTGATGATGCATTGCCGGCCAAGGCGCGTTTCGTTCATGATAATAGCCCCGGCCAGGATCTGCGCGCCTTCGCCTATTATGGCGTTATCGGCGATCCAGGCGGTCGGATGGGCGATCGTCACAGCCTTAAGCCCGGCTCCCGCCAGCCGCTCGCTAAGGCTTAGACGGACGCGGCCATGGGGATTGCCGATAGCGACACAGAAGCCAATTTCACTCCCCCCGGCGCGGCCCCGCAGCCATTTCTGAAAACCTTCCCAGCCCGTGTACAGCGGGATATCGCCGAACGGGGCCGGCAGGCCGGGCGTGTCGTCGAAGACCGCCACGACCTTCGCGCCGTAATGCTCGAGAATGGGGCGAACGACCTTCGCCTGGCCCGTGCCCCCCCAGATAATGACTTCGGGAGGCAGTTTGTTCAAGTGTTCATTCGACATAGTTATTCTCTTCACCGGGCCCCGGCCCGTAATTTCAGGCTTTCTTCCGGCAGCGGAACGAAACGCGGCAGGTAAGGCCGGCCAGCGCCGCGGCGGACGCGAGCGCCCCGCCCAGGCGCGAGGACGCGAGCGCGAGCGCGGCGCGGTCAAGCAGCCCGCCCTTCCCCTCCGCCAGGCGCCAGGAGCTCGGCCGGGAAAAATCGGCCGGGGCGCCCTGGTAGAACCATTCCGGCTCCTCGAACCTGTCCTTCAGCATTCCCAGTATGTCGGCAAGGGAGAAATGGACCATGTGCCGGGGGAAATCGAACCCTCCCCAGTAATCCCCGAACAGCTTGAAGTCCAGCGAGTCCCTGACGATAGTGGAAAAGAGGAATTCCCCTCCCGGCTTCAACTTTTTCGCGGCCTCGGCGACTACGGCGAACGGGTCCGCAAGATGTTCAAACACCATACTGGAGACCACCACGTCGAAAAATCCGTCCGGGTAAGCGGAGAGATTACTCTCTATCTGCCCGCTGACCACATCAAAGCCGGCCTCGCGGGCCTGGGCGGCCGCCGCCGGCATGAGCTCTATACCGTACAGGTGCTCCCAGCCCAGGCGGCGCAGGTAAAGCAGGCGCGCCCCGGAAGCGCAGCCTATCTCCAGGAGTTTCCCCCCAGGAACATACTCCGGCGTGAGAGCCGCTCCGGCAAGCCATTTCCTCACGGGCGAAAATATCGGAAGGGAGGTCCAGCCGTCCCGGATTCCCGCGTCGGGTTTCAGTTCCGCATAACCCATATGCAGGCGCAAATATTCAGCCGCTCCCGGGCGTATCACCACCGGTTCAGGCCGGACATGCGGCAAATAGTCGTCCGGATAAAGGTCCCCAAGGCGTTCAAGAGGCGGTCGCGGATTCTGAAACCACAGCCCGCAGCCGAGGCATTCCGCCGCAAAGTAATCCCCCGGGATCCCGCAGAGCCGGTCTTTTCCGCGCGCTACCGCAACGCTCTCCTTCCCGCCGCAGCGAGGACAGGGCACATTGACCAATACTATTGGGGACCGCTCTGTCGTCTCTTTAGCGTTCATAAACCCTTTTTCCTTCCGCCGTCCTGCCAGTCATAGCCTATCGCGGGATCGTCGTGGGGAATGCGGACTTCGTCGCCGTCCGGGTCGTAAGTTCCGGAGGTTATATAAAACATGTGCACCGGGCCTTCAAGACAGATATAGCCGTGGAGGACGCCCGGCGGGAAAAAGTACGCCTGCGCGGGCTGGCCCTCGCCGGCCAGGAACTCCATGGTCTTGCCGCGGGTGGACGACTCCGGCCTGTTGTCGTGCAGCGCGACTTTGAGAAGGCCGCAAGCGGGATAATTCCACTGCTCCTGCTTTTTATGGGCGTGCCAGCCCTTAAGGACGCCCTTGTTCACCAGGGAGTGGCTCAATTGGCCGAAACCGGCGGGCAGGGAGCCGTCGCCGGCGCGCATAAGCTCGCGGAAGAAGCCGCGCTCGTCGGAATGCGTGGCCAGGCCGATTATTTTTACGCCTTCGATGGCGGTCTTCCCGGTCATTATGGTTTAAACTCCAGCAGCGCGCTCACCACCTGCTTCAGTTCGCTTTCGGAAAGCTCCGGGTACATCGGCAGGGAAATAACTTCCCGCGCCGCGCGTTCAGTTTCTCCCAGCTTCCCCGAGGCCAGCCGCTTGCTGTAGGCGGGCTGCAGGTGGACCGGCACGGGATAATGGATCATCGAGCCTATGCCCTTTGATTTAAGATGTTCGGCCAGCCGGTCGCGGTTCGGGTGGCGCGCTACATAAAGATGGTAAACATGCCCTTCGTCCGTCACAGGCAGGGTCAGGCCGGGGGCTCCCGCCAGGCCGGCGCCGTAAGCCGCGGCCAGCTTGCTCCGGACGGCATTGTCCGCGTCCAGGTAGCGGAGCTTCACGCGGAGTATCGCCGCCTGCATCTCGTCCAGCCGGGTATTCACGCCGGGGATATCGCTGATATAGCGCCGCGCCCAGCCGTACTGGCGCACCAGCCCCGCGCGGGCGGCCAGCTCGTCGTTATTCGAAAGCACCATGCCGCCGTCGCCGATAGCCCCGAGGTTCTTGGTGGGATAAAAACTGAAGCAGGAGATGTCGCCGTAAGAACCGGCGCGCCGGCCTTTATACATAGCGCCTGCGCACTGCGCGCAGTCCTCTATAACTTTCAGGCCGTGCTTTTTGGCTATGGCCAGTATCGGGGTCAGGTCGGCCGGCTGGCCGTAAATATGCACCGGGATTATCGCTTTCGTGCGCGGAGTTATGGCGGCTTCTATCCTGGCCGTATCGATAGTATAGCGGGCGGGGTCGATATCGACCAGCACCGGCGCGGCCCCGGCCATCTCTATGGCGGAAACAGTGGCCACCGCGGTATGGGAAACGGTGATGACCTCGTCGCCGGGGCCGATTTTGCAGGCCCTCAGGGCGACGTTCAAAGCGTCGGTTCCGCTGCCCACGCCGATAGCGTGCTTCACCCCGATATAAGCCGCGAATTCTTTCTCGAAGGCTTCCACTTCCGGGCCGAGTATATACCGGCCGCGGGCCATGACGCCGAGGACGGCCTCGTCGATCTCGGCTTTATGGGCGGCGTACTGCGCGTGGGGGTTGCTGCACTGTATCATCAGAGGATCTCCACCTTGGGGACATAGACCAGCCATTTCCCGCCGGCTTTCTTGAAATCTTTCTCGTTAGCCATTATTTCCCGGGCGTGGTTCCAGCCCAGGAGCAGGGCGTAGTCCGGGTATTTCGCCTTGAACTCGGAGTAAGGGCGCACGGGGATGTGCACGCCGGGGCTGAACTTCCCCTGCTTTATGGGCGTGGTGTCGCTGATATACTCCACCAGGTCGGGGCCGATGCCGCAGTAGTTGAACACGGTAGTGCTCTTGGAGGTGGCGGCGTAGCCGACCACGCTCTTTCTCGCCATCTTCAGCTCTTTGAGCATTTTCACCAGCGCGGCCTTGGAGGCTTCCACGTTAAGGCGGAAGCGCTCGTAAGTTTCCGGCCTCCCTACCCCCAGCGCCTCTTCTTTTTTCAGGATGGCCGCTACGGCCGCCGAAACTTTCCTGGCGCCTTTGCGCGCCAGGACGTAGCGCATCGAGCCGCCGTGCACGTCCTGCGGCAGGGCGTCGATAAGCTCGAAGCCGTGCCGCTCGAACATGGCGCTCACCGAAACGGCCGAGAAATAAAAAGCGTGCTCGTCGTAGATCTGGTCGTAGGAAGTCTTCTCGAGAATATCCCCGAGATACGGGTCCTCGAAAACCACCACGCCCTGCGGCTTAAGCAGGGCCTCTATCCCGGCCAGCACCGAATGCATGTACGGGATATGGCACATCACGTTCGCGCCCATGAAAGCGTCCGCCTGCCCGTTGGCCGCGACTATCCGCTTCGCGGCCGCCTCGTCGAAGAACTCGCAGACGGTATTGATCCCTTTTTCCCTGGCCACCTGGGCCACATTGGCCGAGGGCTCTATCCCCAGGTGTTTTATCCCGGCTTCGGCGAAATTGCGCAGCATGATGCCGTCATTGCTCCCGATCTCCACCACGAAAGGGTCCTTGGCCGGAAGGTACTTCTCCTTCACGAAACCGGCGAACCCCTTGAAATGCTCGCCCATCCTGGCCGAGGTGGAAGAAAAGAAAGCGTAGTTCTCGTGGAACATCTTCTCGCGGTCCACCAGTTCGGTAAGCTGCGTCATCTTGCAGCTCTCGCAGAAAGCCACGTCCAGCTTGAAGAACGGCTCGTCCTTGAACTGTTCCTCCGTCAGGAACCCGTTGGCGATCGGCATTTTGCCGAAAGACATGAAAGGTTTTATCTCAGCCGAACAAATTAAGCATTTCTTCATTTTTCACTCCTGCCTGATAGACTGATAAACGCAATTTTATCTAACTGACGGCCACAAAGCAATCAGCGCGCCGCCGGAGCGAAGCGCCTCAAACCCTCGTAAAGCGCCACCCCCGCCGCGGTCGAAAGATTAAGCGACCGCACCCTGTCCGACCACATCGGGAGTTTATACAAGCGGTCCTTGTACTTCTCATACATCCAGTCAGGAAAACCCGCCGTCTCCGCCCCGAAAATAAGACAGGAATCTTCCCTGTAAGGCGCCTCCCAGTAGCTCTCCCCCCCGCGCGTAGAGAAAAACAGCAGCGAAGGGTCCGCCGGCAGCGTCTTCAAAAAAGCCTCGAAATCAGCATGCACCGAATACTTCAAAAACTGCCAGTAATCCAGCCCCGACCGCCTTATTTCCTTGGCGCTAAGCTCGAACCCCATCTTCCCCACAAAAGCCAGCTCCGTCCCCGTCGCCACGCAGGACCTCCCGATATTCCCCGCATTCCAAGGTATGTCCGGATTGATCAAAACTATCTTCATAAATTCTCTTCAAAATCCAAGCGACCGGGACGGCATGACGACCGGGTTAGCAAAACCTTCTTGAGGCCGAGGCTTGCATAGCGCCGCGTGGCGCACCGCCACTTTCTTGCCCGGAGGAGGAGGGAGGCCACGGTGTGGCCGACCGCGTTTTGCGTTCCGGTCGTCATGACGGCCCCCGCGTTTTGCGTTCCGGCCGGTGCGGCAGTCCGACACGCGCTCATATTTTAAACCCATCCGCGTACTGCCTATGCCACAACTCAAGCATCAAAAGCGCCCAGAGCTTGTAACCGTGATCGCGGCGCCCCGCCTGGTGCTCGTCCCACAACCTGAAAACTTCCTCGGGCTTAAAGTAGCCGCGGTCCAAAGACTTCTTAGAAAGACAGGCCCCCGCCCAGTAATCCTTCAGCTCCCCGCGGAACCAGAGCCCCACCGGTATCCCGAACCCCATCTTCCCCCGGCTGTAGATCTCCGGCGGCAGCATATCCCTGAAAGTCTCCTTAAGGATCCACTTCGTCCCAGTCAGCCCCTTCAGCTTAATATCCCCCGGCAGACTAAAAGCAAACTCCAGGACCTTGTGGTCAAGAAAAGGCGAGCGCGTCTCCAGCGAATTCGCCATAGACGCTATATCCATCTTAGTCATCAGACATTCAGGCAGATAGGAGCGCATGTCCACATAACTCATCCGGTTAAGCAGGTCCTCGTCAGGATTCAGCGCGAAGAATTTGGAAAGATAGCGCTCCCCGTAATTATTTTCCTTCCCAAGCAAATTGGCGAACTTCACGCTGTAAAGACCGTCCGCCTCGCCCGGGCCGAAAAAAGAGACCGTCGAAAGATAACGCTTTTCAAGCGTGTCCATCACCGAGAATTTAAGGAACTTCTCCACCCGCCAGAAAAAATTCAGCGGCGCCGTCTTCGGGAACACCCCCACGGCCTTGAGCGCGGCCCGCCTGGCCCAGACCGGGACCACGGCCATAAGACTCTCCGCCTTCATTCCGGCGTAGCGCAGATAGCCGCCGAAAGCTTCGTCGCCGCCGTCGCCGTTAAGCGCCACCGTAACGTCGCGGCGCGTCTCGCGCGAAACGAAATACGAAGGCAGCGCGCTGCAGTCCGCGTAGGGCTCGCCGTAATGCCAGGCCAGCTTCTCCAGCACGTCCACCATGCGGGCTTCCACCGTGAACTCGGTATGCTTGGTCCCGTACATCTTCGCCACCTGGCGCGCGTAGCCCAGCTCCGAGAATTTTTCTTCTTTGAAGCCGATCGCGAAAGTCTTCACCGGCTGGTCGGAATGTCTGGCCATCAGGGCCGTGACGATGGAAGAATCTATGCCGCCGGAAAGGAAAGCGCCCAGCGGGACTTCGGACATCAGCCTTATTTTCACGGCCTCCGACAGCTCGGCTTTCAGCCGCTCTTTCAGCTCGGGCAGCGGTATATGGCCCTGCTTCTCCTCGCCGACCGGCAGGTCCCAGTATTTTTCCACCGTCTCGCGGCCGTCCTCGAAAACCAGCACGGAAGCCGGCTCAAGCTTTTTCACGGCCTTGAAAATACTGATCGGGCTCGGTATATACTGCAGCGTCAGGAAAGCGTCGATAGCGGCGGGGTTTATCTCGCGCGGCAGGTCTTTTATGGTCAGGAGCGAGCGCAGCTCCGAGGCAAAGGCCAGCGAAGACTTCGTCACCGCGTAAAAAAGCGGCTTCTTGCCGATGCGGTCGCGCGCGAGCACCAGCCTTTTGCGCCTGTTGTCCCAGATCGCGATGGCGAACATCCCGC
Organism: bacterium; assembly: GCA_021811315.1. GTDB lineage: Bacteria > Elusimicrobiota > Elusimicrobia > Elusimicrobiales > UBA9959 > UBA9959. Next base: position 41,284 of record JAJZPF010000003.1, on the reverse strand, counting down.
GCAGCTCTTTCGGGAAATCGGTCCCTTTCTCCTCGTAGAGATGGAGAATGACCTCGGTATCGCTCTTTGTCTTGAAAACATGGCCCTTGGCCAGCAGCTTTTCGCGCAGCTCCTGGAAATTGTAGATCTCCCCGTTAAAAACTATCCAGAGCGAGCCGTCCTCGTTCGTAATAGGCTGGTGCCCCGTGGACAGGTCTATGATGGACAGGCGGCGCATGGCCAGGCCCAGGTTCTCATGCTCGTAATAGCCCTCGTCGTCCGGGCCGCGGTGGACGATCAGGTCGTTCATGGCCTTCAGGTCTTCCCGCTTTACAGGAAGGCCCGAGCCGTAATTATATATTCCGCAGATTCCGCACATATCAGTCTTCCCCGTAGATCGCCATAAGTTCGTCGGTCACGCGCGCCATGGAATATTTTTCCACGGCGGTCTTGCGGGCCTGCTCGCCCATCTTGAGGGCGACGCTCCGGTCCGCGAGGAAACCGCGCAGGCAGGTCTTAAGCTCTACCCTGTTAAGCGGGTCGAAGAGGCAGCCGCTCAGCCCCGGAGTTACGGCCTGCATGGCGCCGCCCACGCGGCTGGCCATCACCGCCACGCCGCAGGCCATCGCCTCGAGCATAGAATTCGAAAGTCCCTCGGAAATAGAGGGCAGGACGAAGACGTCGGCGGCCCGGTAGTAGGGCAGCAGGTCGTCCTTCGGGCCGGCGAGAGTGACGCTGCCCGCCAAACCCAGGTCGGCGACCGCCCGCTTAAGCGCGGCCTCCTCGGGCCCGCCCCCGACTATGACCAGGCGGATCTTCGGCGCGGGGTTTTCCTCGCTGAAGATCTCCGCCCAGGCTTCCAGGAATTCTTTCAGGCGCTTTTCAGGCGACAAACGCCCGACGAACAGGAAAAGCGCGGAATTATCCAGCCCCAGGGCGGTTTTTGCGTTGATCTTTTCATTATAGAGCAGCGGCGTGTAGCGGCCTGTGTCCACCCCGTTGCGGAACTGGCGCAGCCTGAGGCCGGAAAATTCTTTCGAAGTTTTAAGCCAGTTGAAAACGTCGTCGTTCATCACCAGCAGCTCCGGCCTGGCGAGCCTGAAGAAGGCCAGCTTTAGCCGGCCGAGCAGGCTGTGCATAGAGCGCGTGATCTCGTCCACGCCGCGGCCGCCGCCCAGCTTCACCAGCGTCTTCCGCCCGGTAAAGCGGCCGGCCAGAACCGCGGCTACCGCCGGGGAGGAGGCCAGGTGAACGTGCACGGCCTCGTATTCCCCGGAGTGCAGCAGGAGCCAGAAAAAACTTTTTATCATGAAGACAGCGGAATCAACCGCGCGCGGCCCGAAGACCGGGAGGCGCTTTACCAGCACGCCGCCGAGGTCCTCCTCAGCCGGCAGGCCGCCCGGCTGCCTGGTAAGCACGGTCACTTTTACGCCGCGCCCGGCCAGCGCCCTGGAAATTTCGAGGGCCTGCTTTTCCGCCCCGCCTATGTCGGGGTAGAAAGTCTGGCTGAGCATCAGCACGGAGCTCACGGGATGGCTCATTCGGTTTTTTCCCCGCCGGACTTAAAATCGCCCCAGACTTTGCCCACCGAATGCCCCATCTGGTAAATGAAGAACACGCCAAGAAGCGTCATTACGATATAGCCAAGCACGTGCGCGAAGAAGACATAGGCGAAACCGGAGTTCTCCGGCACGCCCCAGGCCGCCAGCACCTTCGTCATCACCAGCTCGTAATTCCCGAAATAGCCGGGCATGCCGGGCACCGAGGCCGCGACCGCGCCGGTGAACACCAGCGCCACGCCCCTGAAGATGTTCACGATATCCCCGAGCCCGAAAGCCAGGGCGAAAATGTAGAAATTCAGAGCGTCCATCAACCACTGCAGCCCGGCGAAAAGGAAAATAAGCGCCCCGCTCTTGAAGGAGTGGAAGCCCTTCACGCCCATGGCCACGCGCTCGAAAAGCAGCCTGACCTTCGGGAAGCGGGCGAAAAGCCCCGAGAACCAGGCGTGCGCCACCAGCTCGTCTGCGAAGATCAGCGCGGCTATGCCGACGACCAGCCCCGCCACCAGGCCCCAAAGGAGCCCGCCGTAGTTCATGAGCCCGCCCGTTATCCCGCCGAACCGCGCCGCCACCGCGAACATGACGAACAGGACGATAACGTCGAGCAGGCGCTCGACCAGGATGGTGGCCAGCACCGTTATCAGCGGGATCTTGAACATCCTGGCCGCGAAAGTGGCGCGGGCCAGCTCGCCCAGCCGCATCGGCAGGATATTGTTCAGCGCCAGCCCGGCGGCTTCCAGCTTGAAAGCGTCCGTCACGCTGACCGCAGGGTTGGAAGGGGTCAGAAGCAGGCGCCAGCGCGCCCCGCGGAAAACCAGCTCGAGGACGACCACGATGATCACGGGCACCAGGTAAATAGTGTTCACCCTGGAATAGATGTCTGCCAGCTTCGAGAACTCTATATTCCTGAGGGAGAAATAGAGCAGCACGCAGCCGACGAGGAAACCCGCGATGATTGAAAGTTTTGCTTTCATAAGTCCCTGAACCGCAAAGTGGAAACAGTGGGGGCTTTCAGGCCCGCCGTCCCTTTACCGCGCCCTCAAGCCGCGTCTATGCTCTTCAGGAAGGCGTCCTCGCCGGCGGGCCGGCCCAGGAACTTCGCCACCTGCGCCGCCTCGTCGTAGCTGCCGCCCGGGGCCAGGATAAGCTCGCGGTATTTCGCGCCCGTCTCCGGGTTCATTACCCCGGCAGTTTCGAAAGCGCCGAACAGGTCCTGGGCTATCACCTCGGACCAGAGATAGCTGTAGTAGCCGGCTTCGTAGCCGCCCATCAAATGGCCGAAATTGGCCTGCGGGTGGCAGTCCGGGCTGAGCGGGATGAGGGAGATCTTCTTCATCATTTTATCGTAGACCTTGGTGGTGTCCACTTTGCCGCGAGCGGTGTGGTAGCGCAGGTCCAGCAGGCTGAAGAAGATCTGGCGCAAATAGACCAGCCCTGAGTCCATGTTCTTCGCGTCGATCAGCTTCTTTATCAGCGCCTCCGGCAGTTTTTCGGCCGGATCTTTAAAATGGCCGGAGATGCGGCGCAGCACGGCCGGGTCGTAGGCCCAGTTCTCCAGCATCTTGGACGGGACCTCGACGAAATCCCGGGACACGCTGGTCCCGGAGAACTTGCCGTACTTCGCTTTCGTGAAAATATTGTGCGTGACGTGGCCGAACTCGTGGAACAGGGTCACCACGTCGTCGAACTTCAGGAGCGGCTGGGCTTCGCCGGAGGGCGGCGGGAAATTGGAAACGATGGCCGCGGCGGGCAATTCGTAAGAACCGTCCGCCAGCTCGCGCCCGTGCCTGATGCCGAAGCAGGCCGCGTGCTTGTATTTCCCTTCGCGCGGGAACAGGTCGAAATAGAAATAGGCGGCCACGGAGCCGTCGGCGTTCTTCACCTCGTAGGCGCGGACGTCCTTATGCCAGACGGGCAGCTGCGCCGGGACGAAGCTGGCGCCGAAAACCTCGCCGAACACTTCGAACATCCCCTTCACCACGGTTTCCAGGGGGAAATATTCTTTTATCTTTTCGTGGTCGATGGAATATTTGCTCTTCTTGAGCAGGTTGTTGTAATAGCGCCATTCCCAGGCGCGCAGGACCTTGTCTTCCCCGCCCTTCAGTTTAAGCCGGGCGCGCAGCTCTTTGCGGCCTTTTTTCTTCAGCTTCGCCTGGGTGCGCTCCATGAACTTGAAAACGGTTTCGCTGTTCTTCGCCATCCGGTCCGCAAGCATATAGTCGGCGAAGCTCTGATAGCCGAGGAGTTTCCCCAGATTGCGGCGGAGGGCGATGGCTTTTTCCATCAGCTCGATATTGACCGGCACGCAGCGGTTATTGACCTTGTGCTCGAGCCGCCGGCGGGCGTCGCCGTCCTCGGCGCTGTCCATGAAAGGGACATAGTCCGGGGTATTCATGGTCACCAGATAGCCGCCTTTCTCCGTCTGCTTGAGCCGGGCCTTGTAATCCTCCGGCAGCCCTTTAAGCTCGGCCGCTGTTACTTCCAGCGTATCGTTCACTTCGCGCAGATTCTTGGAGAACTGCAGTTCCAGGCCGATGATCTCTTTCATCAGCTTTTTCACTTTGTTCTTTTTGCGAGGCTCCAGCCCCAGACCGTTGCGCTTGAAATCCCGCAAAGTCTTTTCCAGCAGCCGGGCGTCCACCTCGTCCAGCCTTTCGCCCTTGCCGGCGTATTCGTTCAGCGCGCCGAACACGTCCTCGCGCGTGAACAGGTCCACCGAGTACTGGCTGATCTTCAGCTCCAGCTCCTGGCCCGCGGTCCGCAAATGCTCATTGTCCGACACATAGGCCAGCATGATAGGGACCTGCACCGCTTCGCTGAAATCGCTGACGGCGCTCTCGAAAGCGAGCATGGTATTCTTGAAATTGCGCTGGGAGCCGGGGATATTCACAAGAACTTTGAGTTTTTCCTCAAGCTCCTTTATCACGGCCTCCGAAAGTGTTTTCACCTGCTCCGGGGTATAAGAAAAATCGGGCGCTTTCGACATGGTGCCTCCAATCGCGATAATATAATTATTATATCAATAAGTCGGGCCGCGCTTTAACCCCGGGAAGTTCAAAGGGCCTACCCCTCACTGGGCCCTACGCCCCTGGCCGCGGGGCCGGCCCCGCGATAAACTATATTCATGACAAAAAAGAACCTTAAGCTCCTGTCAGCGGCCCTTTCGCTTATCGTCCTCGGCTCCTCCGCCTTAAGAGCCCAGGATTTCAATTTGAACGGGATAAGCGCCGCCGACATCAAAGCCGCGCAGGCCGACAAAGGCATCCTGGACATTTTCAGCCCCGCCAAGCCCGAAGCCCCCATGCCCGTGAAGGAATGGACCGTCATGGTCTTCATGAACGCAAAGAACAACCTCAGCGAAAGCCAGCTGCTGGGGCTGTCCGGCAAGTGGGCCGTAAAAGACATGGCCGAAATGAAGAAGGTGGGAACCACCTCCAAGATCAATATCGTGGTAGAGCACGGCGCCACCGGCAAGGGCTCCCGCCGCCTGCTGATAGAGAAAGGCGGCTTCCTCTCCTCCGGCGAGAAAGTTTACGGCGAATTCCCCGACGCCGATATGGGCGACTATAAGCGCGTGGTTGAGTTCGTGCGGTGGTCCAAAAAGACCTTCCCCGCCAAGAAATATATGCTGGTCCTCTGGAACCACGGCCTGGGCTGGATAGACCCCAATATGCAGCAGGCCCCCTCCGGCACCGGGACCGCCAACAAGGGCATCCTTTTCGACGACGAGACCAAGAACTACGTGCGCACCCGCCAGCTGGGCGAGATGATGAAAGAGGCCGGCTACGTGGACGTGCTGATGCAGAACGCCTGCCTGCAGCAGATGGCCGAAGTGCTCTACGAGATGAAAGATTATACCGGCCTGTTCGTGGGCTCCGAGGAGACCATGCTGGCGCAGGGCTTCGACTACGAAAAGCTCCTGACCTTCATGAACGCCAATACCGCTTTCACCAACGAGCAGTTCAGCGACTGGCTGATGAACTGGTACAAAGAATTCTACGCCGCCGGGATGAGCGTAGGCCCCCTGACGGTGCCGCTGACCGACATGACCGGAACGCTCTCGACGGTGCGCCCCGCCGCCCTTAACGACCTGCCCGGCTACCTGGACGCTTTCGCCGGCGCCGCCATGCGCAACAACGAGGAAGCGGCCGTTAAAGCCGCCGTGGGCAACGTCATCCGCTTCACCAGCCTCGATCCGAAGAACGACAAGAAAAAACTGATATCCGCCTACGCGGACCTCTACGACTTCGCCGCCCTCTTCGACGCCAACGCCAAGTCGCAGGAGACCCGCCTGGCCGCCAGGAACCTGATGGGCTTCATAAAGAACACCCTGGTGATGCGCTCGGTCGGCCTCCACAAGGACGCCGAGAACGGCTACAACTACGAGAACGTCGGCGGCCTGGCCATCAACACCACCATGAAGATCAAGACCGTGCCCCCGCAGCTGGCCGCCATCTTCGAGACCAAGTACGGAGACCTCTCCCTCTCGAAAGCCTCCCAGTGGGACGAGTTCGTGACCTGGTCGGACGGAGTCTGGCGCAAGTAACCTCCTTCCGCCCGCCAAAAAAGAAACCCGGGGAAGCTCCCCGGGTTTCTTTTTATATCGAGGCTCAACCTCGATAGTATTTCCTGTCGAGGCGAAGCCTCGGCAGGGACTTAGCGGAAGTGGTCGCGCATCATGCGGACCAGGCCTTCGGTGGCTTTGCCGGGGATCTCCTCGCCCTCCCAGTTTATGGAGAAATGGGCGTTCTTCTGCGTGGGCTTCACGAAATTCTCGTACATCGGAAGCACGGTGGAGAGGATCTGGTGCTTGATGCCCTCTATGTCGCGGCCGCGCTCGCTGATGTCGCGCTGAACGCGGCGCAGCACGGCGGTCACCATGCCGGTAGAGACGAAAATTTTATAATCGCAGAGCGCCAGCAGCTTCGGGAAATGCAGGGTGTAGAGCCCCTCCACCACTATCAGCTGCGTGGGCTTGCACGGGACGGTTTCTTTTTCGCGGGTATGCTGCTTGAAGTCGTAGACCGGCTGCTGGATGACCTTGCCGGCGCAGAGGTCGTTCAGATGTTTTACGGCCAGGACGGAATCTATCGCGTCGGGATGGTCGAAGTTGTAGGTCTTCCTGTCTTCGAAATCGAGGTGGTCGAGCGGCTGGTAATAATTATCCAGAGAAAAAAGCTGGCCGTCGATGCCTATCTTCCCGCACTGGTCGATAAGCTTGCCGGCCAGCGTGGTCTTGCCGGAGCCGGAGCCGCCGGCTATGCCGAGGATGAAGCGCGATTTCTTGGTGTTGTCCATATTAGTCCCGCCGCCGGAAAAGTATTAGTCTATGATACAAAATAAAAAAAGAGTCTTCACTTTTTCGAGCCGGGCGATATCCCCGCGGCGCGGCGGCGCCCACGAATAACGATGCAAGGTTTTTTTATAAGATATAGCCGGTGAAATACAAATACCTCTGGGCGGCGCTGATGACGGGACTGTCCGTCCTTTTGTTCGGCTATGATTTCGGGGTGGACCCGAACCTGGCGCAGATCCTGCCTTACATCCACCGCCTGGCCGACCCCGCGCTTTACCCCGGCGATATTTTCCTGAAGTCTTTCTCCTCCTTCCCCTCGCTTTACCCGGCGGCCGCCGCCTTCCTGGGCCGCTTCGCTCCGCTGGAGACCCTCCACCTGGCGGCCTACCTGGCCGCGCGCTTTTTTTTCCTGGCTCTGGTCTTCGGGCTGGCCGAGACCCTGACGGGGAACAGGAAGACCGCTTTCGCCGCCGTCCTCCTCGCGGCCGTAAGCGCGCAGGCGAACGTCCTCACCCTGATGGGCGAGGACCCGCTCCTGAAAACCTCGCTTTTCCAGAGCACTCTCGCCGGCCTGGCGGGGACGCTCTCGCTCCTGCTGTTCCTTAGAAAGAAATATATCCCGGCCTTCGCGGCGCTCGGCGGGATGCTCTTCGTTAACGGCCTGCTGGCCATTTTCCTCGCGGCCCTCTACGCCTCCGCCCTGCGCGGCGCGCCGGACGCCGCGGCCATGCGGCGCGGCTGGGCGGCGCTCGGTATTATAGCCGTGGCCTGGCTGGGCTGGCTGGGCACGCTGCACAACCAGTTCGGCGGGCCGGGCCCGCGCTACTCGGCCATCCTGAAGAGCTGGTATCCGGGCCATTATTTCCCCTCGGGCTGGAGCGCCGCGAAATGGTTCAGGATAGCCGTCTTCCTGCCGCTCAATCTGCTCGCTATTTACGGCGGGCTGGGAAGCTCCGCTGAAAAGCGGAACCTGTCGGCTTTCCTGCGCGCCTTTTATTTTCTCTGGGCGGCCGCTTTCGTCTTCGGCGAGCTTCTGCCCCTGCCGCAGCTGGTGAACCTCCAGTTTTTCCGCAGCGACGCTTTCTTCTGCCTCTTCGGGCTGGTCTTCGCCGCCGATCTCCTGCGCGGCCTTTACGAAAAAGAGGAGCCCGGCGGCTGGGCGCTTGGCGCGCTCCTCCTCCTGTCCTTCATGGAAACAGGACAGGCCGTCTACCCGCTTTTCGCCCTCGCCCTGCTGGCGGCGTGGCGCTATGGCCCGGCCTGGCTCTTCAGGGCGGCGGCTCTTGCCGGCGCGGCTTTCTGCGCCAAAGAACTCTTCTTCCTGCCCGGCGTTTCTCCGGAGCATAAAAAATACACGGTAGCGCTGCTCTTCTTCGGGCTTGCGGCCCTTGCGGGCAGGTCCTACAAAAGCGCGATAAGCCCTGGCCGCGCCGCTGGCCTCGCCCTGGCCGCCGCGCTCATCCCTTACCTGCCGCTTATAAATTACCGCCTGGCCTCCCGGGCCTGGAGCAATTACGGCGAGGAGACCGCTTCCTGGATCGCTCTTCAAAAATGGGCGCGGGATAATACTCCGGTCACGGCGGTTTTCCTGGTTCCGCCGGACACCTATGGTTTCAGGGTCTTTTCGCTGCGCTCGCCGGTCACGGAATGGCTGGACGCCGGCGCTATGCACTGGGCCCCCGGCTTCGAAAAAGACTGGGAACAAAGGCTCGCCGACCTGCGCGCCGCGAGCCCCGCGCCCGACGGGCCGGACCAGGGCTATTCCCGCATCCCGCGGAGCGGCTTCCTGGCCCTTGGGCGAAAATACGGCGCCGCTTACGCGGTCCGCAGGAGCGACGCCCCCCTGGCCTTCAAGCCGCTCTATTCCAACCGGGATTTCACTCTTTACGCCCTCCCGGGCCTGTAATTTGGTAAAATGTCATATACACGCGCGTTATACACCCTGGAGAAAACAATGGAGAATGTAATGGAAAACGAAGAAGATTTCGCGAAAATGTTCGAACAGACCTACAAAGAGCCGTCGAGAATGGAGCCCGGCCAGAAAGTGGAGGCCCCTATCGTAAACATCACCCCCGAGTGGGCCCTGATCGAAGTGGGCGGCAAAGGCGAGGGCTACATAGACATCAATGAGCTGAAGGACGCCGAAGGCAATATTCAGGTTAAAACCGGCGACAAAGTGCGCGCCTACTTCCTCCATACCGAAGAAGGCGAGATGCGCTTCACCACCAAGATAGGCACCGGCCCCGCGGCCCGCGCCCAGCTGATGGACGCTTTCAAGAACCATATCCCGATGGAAGGCAAAGTTTCCAAGGAGCTGAAAGGCGGCTTCGAGATCATCATCTCCGGCGGCATGCGCGCTTTCTGCCCCTACTCGCAGATGGGCATCCGCCGCGACGAGAACAAAGAGGCCTATATCGGCGCCTCGATGATCTTCTTCATCATCGAATGCGACCGCCGCGACGTCGTGCTCTCCCGCCGGGAGATAGTGGAGAAAGAAAGGCAGGAGAAAATAGTCGAGCTTAAAGCGACCCTGCAGGAAGGCCACAAGATCCGCGGCGTGGTGACCTCCATCCAGAAGTTCGGCGCTTTCGTCGACATCGGCGGCGTGGAAGGCCTGCTGCCCGTTTCCGAGATGGCCTGGGGCCGCACCGAGAAAGTGAGCGACCTGCTCACCGCCGGCCAGCCGGTGGAAGTGATAATAAAGACTTTGGACTGGGACAACCGCAGGATCTCCCTGAGCCTGAAAGACACGCTGCCCAATCCCTGGGACACCGCGGCGCAGAAATGGCCGGCCGGCTCCTACCACACCGGCAGGGTGTCCCGCCTCGCCCCGTTCGGCGCTTTCATAACGCTTGGCGACGGCGTCGACGGGCTTATCCACGTCTCCCGCCTTGGCGGCGACAAGCGGATCAACCACCCCGAAGACGTTTTAAAGGCCGGGCAGGACATCGAAGTGCGCGTGGAGGCCGTGGACGCTGCCAACAAGCGCATCTCCCTGGTGCCCGCCGACATCAGCCGCGAGGAAGACGAGACTACGGCCACGATGCAGAAATACCAGAAGCAGGAAGCGAAATCTTCCGACGAACCCGCGATGGGCTCCATGGGCGAACAGCTCAAGCGCCAGATGGAACAGAAGAACAAGATAGACAAATAAACCGGAGCAGGCAGCTGGTAAAAAGTCCCTCCGGCAAGCCGGGGGGATTTTTTCATAAGAGGATCTACAATGAAACATCTCGACTGGGTGAAGGGCGCGGTTATCTACCAGGTCTTCCCGGACCGGTTCGCCAGATCGAAAGCGGCCAGGGTCGACGGGGTTTTCGAGAAGTGGGACTCGCCCGAAACGCGCGACGGGTTCAAGGGCGGCAATCTTAAAGGGGCCGAAGAAAAGCTGGACTACCTCCGCGGCCTCGGCGTGAACGCGGTATATTTCACCCCCATCTTCGCCTCCGCCGCCAACCACAGGTACCACACTTTCGATTACTACTCGGTGGACCCTGTGCTTGGAGGGAACGCGGCCTTAAAGTCTTTCCTTAAAGCGGCGCATAAGCGCGGCATCAAGGTTATTCTCGACGGGGTGTTCAACCACGCCAGCCGCGGTTTCTTCCAGTTCAATCATGTGCTCGAGAACGGCGCGGCCTCGCCTTATAAAGGCTGGTTCCACCCGCACGGGTACCCGCTGAAGGCTTACAATCTGAAGAAAGGCGAGAAGCCGAACTACGCCTGCTGGTGGGGCCTGCCCGCCCTCCCGAAGTTCAACACTAAAAATCCCGAGGTCAGAAATTTTATCCTCGGCGTCGCAAAGTACTGGCTGGAGCAGGGAATAGACGGCTGGCGGCTGGACGTGCCGTACGAAATTGACGACGACTCTTTCTGGCGGGAGTTCCGGCGGGTCTGCAAAGCCGTCAACCCGGACTGCTATATCACCGGCGAGATCTGGGGCGAGGCGAAGCGCTGGCTGAAAGGCGACCAGTTCGACGCCGTGATGAACTACCAGCTGAGCGCGGCCTGCATCTCTTATTTCGGCGGCAGGAAACTGAAGCTCACCCATTCTTACGCCGGGAAAAAGCTCAAGCATTGCGGGCAGGCCGCTTTCATCCGCGGCATCGAAAGCCTGCTGGGCCAATACAAACCGGAAACCACGCTGAGGCAGATGAACATGATGTCCAGCCACGACACGGACCGGATGCTCAGCACCTACGGCGGCGACGAAACAAGAATGAGGCTGGCAGTGGTTTTCTCTTTCCTCTTCCCCGGCGCGATAAATATTTATTACGGCGAGGAGCTGGGGCTGGAGGGCGCTTTCAATGCCGGAACGCGGAGAGGGATGCCCTGGAACGATAAAAGATCCTGGAACAAAGACCTGTTGGCCCTCTATAAACGCCTGGCCGCTTTGCGCGAAGCAAGCCCGGCGATAAAAAACGGGAAATTCGAATTCATCAAAGAGCATTGCGACGGGGAAGTCCTGGCCTTCAGGCGCTTCGCCCCGGGCGGTTCCCTGGTCTGCCTGATGAACGCCGGCGCCTCCGCGGCGGAACTCGCCCTGGCGCCCGGCCTCCCCGTGAAAAAAGCAAGAGTCGCGCTGAACAGCGGCGTAACGCTGCTATCCTCCGGCGCTAAACTGACGGCGCGCCTGGCCCCCGGGGCTTACGCCGTTTACCTTATATAAGGCCGGCAGCGCCCGGCCGCCCTTTCTTCCCCCCCTTGACAAAAGCCATCCTGACTGCTATAACATTACTGTACTAGTAAGGTAATACAGTTATGATAAAAATCGACATGCACTCGCCGACGCCGATCTACGAGCAGATCAAGACCGGCTTCAAAGGCCTGGTCCGCAAAGCGCTGATGCTGCCGGGCGACGCCGCGCCCTCCATCAGGACGCTCGCCGCCCAGCTTAAGCTGAATCCAAATACGGTGGCCCGGGCCTACCGGGAGCTGACCGCCGAGGGCTTCTTCGAATCGAAACGCGGGGAAGAGAATATAGTCTCTCCCAAAGCCGCCCGCCTGGCGGAGTCCGATACTAAAACTCTTAAAGCGAAAATAGCTGACGCCGTAGCGGACGGGCTGAAGAACGGGCTTTCCCTCCGCGATATAGAGGAAATAATAAATAAGGTTAAAAGGGATACTGTATGAAAGAGAATGATCCGGTTATAACCTGCAAAGGCCTTGTTAAGAACTTCGGCTCAAAAAAAGTCCTGGACGGCCTGGACTTTAAAGCCGCCCCCGGAGAGGTGATAGGGATACTCGGCCGCAACGGCTCCGGCAAGAGCACGCTCTTCAAAGTCGTACTGGACCTTATCGCCCCGGACTCGGGGAGCGTTTCCGCCCTGGGCCTCACCCCCGACGGAAGCGGAAAGCTGCGCGGGCTTATCGGCTATGTGCCGGAGAAGCCCTCTTTCCACGGCTTTATGACCGTGGAAGAAGTCCTGGCTTTCCGCGCCTCTTTCTTCTCCGGCTGGGACAAAGCCAAAGCCGCGGAGCTATGCAAAACCCTAGGGCTGGACGCCAGCGCCAAAGCCGGCGACCTGAGCAAAGGAACCGCGGCCAAGCTGGCCTGGGTCTGCGCCGCCGCTCATAACCCGAAACTCCTTCTCCTGGACGAGCCCACCTCCGGCCTGGACTACCTGGTGCGCGACCATATCCTGAACGGCCTGATAAGCGAGCTGGCCGAAGGCGGCAGGACGATAATCATCTCCAACCACCGGATGGGCGAGATGGGCGGGCTGCTCGACAGGGTCTGCGTGCTGAAAGACGGGAAGATCTCCTCCGACCATAAAGCAGACTTCATTAAAACAGAGACTTATAAGGTAACCGTCCGCGAAGAAGCGCCGCTGCCGGAGGAGCCCGGAGTAAAAGCGATAAGCCGGGCGGGCAGCGTTTCAGAACTTGCGGTTTTCGGCAGGGAGAAGCTGCAGGAGCTGAAGAACTCCGGAAAAATAAGCGGGGCGGAGATCTCCGTCCTGGACCTGGATTCGGCTTTCAAAGCGCTGCTGGGAGAATAATATGAAAAACCTCATAAAGCTTCAGCTCAAAAAGAGTTTTTTAAGCTTCGCCGTAATACTCGGGGCCATATTCGCCTCGGTACCGCTGGCGCTGTGGGTCAAAGCCGCCGCAATGACGCCGAGGGAAGCCATAAACCTGGCCATGCTTTACTGGGCCGCCGCCGGCATACCGCTTACCGCGCTTATCCTTTCCGGCATAGCAGGCGCCGAGGCCGCCAGGGAACAGGCGAGGACTACCGAGCAGCCGCTGCCCGTCTCCCAATACGGACTGCTCCTGTCCTCGCTAGCGGCCGTCCTGCTGGAGCTCGGCGTCCTTATCCTGGCGGTCTACGCTATTTTGGGCTTCAACCTCCCGCTAGAGACGCTGAGCAAAATACAGGAAGAGATCCTGCGCCTTTATATTTTCTCAATGGTCTATCTCTCCTTCTATAGTTTCGTCCTCTCTTACGCTTTCGGCAACGGTATAGCCGGGGCGATGACGGGGGCGGCCGCCGTGGCTTTCACCCTGTACCCGTTCGTCACACTGTCGGTTTTCCAGCAGCTTGCTTTCGAACTGGTCCCGATGTGGTTCATCAAGCCGGCCGTGTCCGCGGCGGCGCTGGCCGGCGGCGCGCTGGCCCTGAAACTGCTTTCAGGGGTAACCGACAGGAAAGCGGCGTGGACGGCCTCGAAACTGGCCGCGGTAGTCATCCTCCTGGCCGCCGCGCCGCTTGCATCTTTCTCCTCGCTGGCCTGGCTCATTCTAAAGGCCAGGAGCGTAACGCTTCCCGTTACCAGCATGTTCGCGTCTCCATATGCCGTGGATAAGCACCTTTACGCTTCCAGGGACATAAAAGAAGCCTCGCGCCTGCTTCTGGTCCAGCGGCCGTTCTACGGGGACGCGTTTTTCATAGATAAAGAGGGGAACCGCTCGATGATAGACGCCGGCAGGAAAACACCGGAACCCGGCCTGAGCTATCTTTTCCCGGGCCTGACTTTCGCGAGCGCCGAAAGCGTCACCCTTCCTTCCGGAGACAGATGGGTCCTTTACATGCCGCAGGGCGGGGGCAGGCTGATGACCGGGAACATGAAGACCGGCTTCGCCGCCCGCGCGGAGGTGAAGCACGGCTGGAGGATGGACCTGCTTGGCGGCAAAGAGCCCGGCATAATAGACCGCAGGGATGACGGCTATTACTATTCCTCCGTGCCGCGGAACGGCGCCCTTAACTGGAAACAGATCGGCACGCTCAAGGACGGTTACCTGTCTTTTCTCGGTGATAAATATTCACGCGAAGGCGCCGCCGCTGTTTTCCGTAAGGACAGGAAAACACTGGAGTACCGCGGCAGGACCTGGACCATACCCGGCGCGATGGCTTCGCGCATACCGGTCCCTGGGATAGAACTGGCCGACGGCATGAACTTCATAGTGCCCGCCGAGATCAATAAAAAAGCCGTCACTTACCTCTGCCGCCCGAACGGGAAGGCCGAACCGATCTGGCCGGAATATTTCCGCCTTACGCAGAACCTGTCGCTTACCCCCGACGGGGCGGTATGGGGAATAGGGATAAAATCACTGCGATCGTACGGGTCTCCGGCGGTTAAAATGATCAGCCCGGAGTTTTACATACTTACCGCGGAAGGGACGCCGCTGTCGGCCGTAAACACTCGCGGAATAATGGAAAGAACCGGCGTTACCAACGGCGAGATCCGGCTTCTTAAGGCGGGAGGCGGCTATCTCTGGTTCAACGCGGATAACCGGTATCTGGTGCGCGCGGGAATAAAAAACATGGAAGAACTGAGGATCTGGCGGCTGCCGGCTGTCCCCAGGAAAAGGGACTATTATTACGCCAGGGTAGGCGCGGTCTCGCCCTCTCCCGACGGAATTTTCGTAGCGGCGACGGACGGAGTTTATTTCATGGACTGGGAGGGGAAAGGCAAAAAGATCTACTGACCTCTTACCGCCGGCGGACTGACAGGAATTTCATCCAGCAGCTCCGTGCCTTTTATCTCAAGCTGGACGCGGCGGCCGAGCGCCGACTGCTCCTCGATAAATTTATTCAACAGGGCCAGGCAGCCGGGCCGCAGCTTTACGCAGCCGTTGGTGTCGCGCCAGCGGAAGTCCGCGAGCTCGGGCCGCCAGGCATTCCGGGGGTCCGCCTTTTTCAGTTCGTCCTCCCAGCGGTCGGTGTGCACCGCGAAACCGGAACGTCCGTGCGGTCCGAAATAATATTTCGGGTTATGGGCCAGCTGCGCCGCCTGCCTGGCCTTCGACGCCGCGCCCGAAGGCGCGGGCCGGCGCTCGAAGAAAGGAACTCCCTCGCCCTGCGTGCCGGCCTGTGAATCCTCCGCCCAGACCAGGTCCACCGGCATGATGCCGCCGGCCGCCGGGTACCAGTTCCGCCAGACCGCCGAAAATAATTTTTTCTTTTTCCCGCCGGCTTTAACTACCGGAACGCCGGCGTCCTCTTCCGGCGTGCCCGGCTTGCCCAGGAAGGCAAGTTCGTAGCGGTCCGGAGAGATATTCCTCAGGTCATAGACACCCGGCACCGTCGCGCCGTCGGCCACATCCTCCGGCGCGTAAAATATTTTAGTCCCGCCTATAAAGCCCCATTGCCAGCCGTCCGCGGGCGCGGTGGAGGTGATCCCCCGGCCCAGCGCTTCGCACTGGTAGACCCCCGCCCGGCTGCCGGCTTCGAGCTCGAAATTTATCACGCCGGCCCGCGCGCGGTCGTTCGGCAGCAGGAGCAGCGCTTTCGACACCTTCCCGCCCTCCGGCCCCGGCAGGCCGTTAAGACCCAGCGTCCTGACCTTCTCCCGCAGCCCTGCCGTAAGCTCTTCCTGCGCCGGGCGGGAGACGGGGAGATAGGAGGGCGCAAGCGCCTCCGGCTCCACGGCAAAAGCCGGCGAAGCGGCCGCGAAAAATAAAAATAACGCTGAAGCGGTTTTTGTCATGATCAAGTCCCCGACCGGAAACGCGGCCGGCCTTTCAGCCGGCGCTATGTTTGTCCAATATCACCAGGGCCAGGCCCTGCTTATCTATCGCCTGCGTGAATTTCTCGAATTGAAGCGGCTTATTCAGGTAAGCGGCGCAGCCCAGTTCCGAGCAAAGCGCCATTTCCTTCGGATCGTCGCTGCTTGTAAGGATCATTACCGTCATGGCCTTAAGCGCCGCGTCCGCCTTTATCCGCCGCAGCAGCCCGAAACCGTCCAGCCGCGGCAGGCGAAGGTCCAAAAGCATCAGGCAGGCCGCGGCCGGCCGGGCTTCGCCCGATATATGCTCCCAGGCCTCCTGCCCGTCCTTGAGATGGACCACCTCGTTCTTTATCCCGGCCCGCCTGAAAAGGTCTTTCGTAAGCAAGGCATGGCCTTCATTATCTTCGACCAGAAAAATAACAACTTTATCTTTTTCTTCCATACCAGGACCCGGCGCCCCTATTCCGGCAGCTCTACGAAAAAGGCGGACCCCTGCCCCTCTTTCGACTCGGCCCAGATCCGGCCGGAGTTCCTGTCCACTATGCGCCGCACCAGCGGCAGACCTACGCCTTCGCCTTTTTTTACGCCCGGAACCTCGCCGCAGAAGAAGAGCTGCCAGATCTTCGGCAGGTCCGCCGCTTTGATACCCAGGCCATTGTCGGCCACGCGGTAAACCACCGTATTTCCTTTTTTTCACCGCTCACCGTTATTTCCAGCTTCCGGTTTTTATCCCGGTACTTGAAGGCGTTGGACAGCAAATTGGAGAAGATATGGCTGACGGAATCGGCGTCCGCGGTGCAGGAGGGGAGCGCGCCCGCTTTCAGCGCCGCCCCCGCCTCTTCTAGCTGGAAGCGCATATTTTCCATTATGCCTTTAAGAACTTCGTTCACATCCACCGTCGCCGGGTGCAATTCCACCTTGCCGGCGCGGGAGAGCTTGAGCATCGCGGTTATAACCTCGTCTATCCTGCCCACGCTTTCCTGGATGAACTTTAAGGCGGCGGGAAGGCGGTCGCCGGAAATCTCGCTGAAGGCGCCCCGTTTTTCCTCCGGAAGCGCGGCCGGATCCATTATCTCCTGCAACTCCCTGATATCCTTCGCTATGTTCTCGCTGAAGCCCTGGATATTCACCAGCGGCGTGCGCAGGTCGTGGGTGGTTATATAGAGAAAGCTGTCCATCTCCTTCTTTATCTCCGAGAGCCGGTAGACCAGGCGGTCTTTATCGGCTTCTATTTTTTTGCGCCCGGTGATATCGGTTATCACATGCACGGCCCCGCCGAACCGGCCGTCTTTATCCGCTATGGGGTCCACCGTAACCTCGAAAGTTTTCTCGCCGGCCTTAAGCTCCATAGTTTCCCGGCGCATGCTTGTTCTTGCTCTTTGCATCGGGCAGCCTTCGATAGGGCCTGTCGTCCCGTGGGTTATTTCATAACAATGCATTCCCAGGAGTTCGCTGACGGGGCGGCCGAAGACCTTTTCGGTGGCTTTGTTCGCGCGCGTCACTACGAAATCCGCGTCCACCAGCCAGACGACGTCGCTCAGCACGTCGAAAGTTTCCTGCCAATCATTTCCGACCTGCTTCACCAGGTCGCGGGCTTTTTTGGCTTCGCTGATGTCGGTTACCGTTATGCGCCATAAAGGCGCGCCTTCGGCCCGCGGCCCCGCGGTTGAAGACAGCCGGGCCCAGAAGGGAGCGGCGCCCGCCATTCTAAGCTCGCAATCTTTAGCCGCGCCTTTTTCCAGCTGCCTGCGGTGGAGGTAAAAGATATCCTGGTCCTCCGGCAGGATGAACTTGGTCAGCGGCTCGCCGGCGAAAGACCTGCTTTCGGCGCCGAACAGTTTTACCGCGGTAGAGTTAGCCGTGAGGATGACGCCGTTCTCGTCCAGCGTAAGGTAGCCCACCGGCGCCTGGTCGTAGAGGTCGAAATAGCGGGCCTTGGCGGCCTGCAGCTGCCCCTGAGCGTTAACAAGCTCTTCATTCTGCAGTTCCAGCTCTATCTGGTGTACCCGCAGTTCATGCATCAGTTTACGCGACTGTTCCGGCGTCAGGGCGTGCAGATTCTCAGGCAGCTCCGCCTGTTTTTCAAGGAACTGCGTTTCGGCCCGGCTGCGCAAAGCCTTGGCTGTGGCCGGCGAAGCCGGGCCCCTTTCATTATTTTCCATTTTCCCCCCTGCCCCTGTCCCTCTGCCCTTAACCCTTCTCTATGATCCTTTCCGTGGTAGAGATCGCGTAAACCTTGCCTGCCTGGTCCTTCAGGGCGGTAGCGGCTACCCAGGCCTCCACACTATGCCCGTCCTTGCAGATCTTTTTAGCGCGATAAGGTTTCAGAACTTCCGCGCGGCTGAGCTGTTTTATCCTCGCCAGGGCCGTCTCGCGCTGGTCTTCGGGGACCAGGTCGCGGATATTCACGGCCAGCGCTTCCGCCTCGCTCCAGCCATAGGCCCTTTCAGCCGCGGGGTTCCAGGCCAGGATGCGGCCCTCCAGATCGTGCACTGTAACCGCGTCGCCCGAGTCGCGCAGGACTACCGCCAGGCGGGCCGAGCTCTCCTGAGCTTTCTTTAGCTCCGTGATCTCCACAAAAGTGATAGCCGCCCCTTCTATGACGTTCTCTACCGTGCGGTAGGGCCGGATGCGCAGCAGGAACCACTCCCCCGTCCCGGCCCGCACCTCGATATCTTTCGGTACCAGCGTCTCCAGCACCTCCCTGGTATCCCCCACCAAAGTGGTGTAGTCCACGAGGTTCGAGACCAGGTGCGCCAGCGGGCGTCCTTCGTCGCTCCCTATCAGGTTTACTATCCGGGCGGCGGCCGGCGTGAAGCGCATCACGCGCAGCTTCTCGTCCACGAAGATGGTGCCTATGCCGGTGCTGGCCATCAGGTTTATCATGTCGTTATTGGCCCTGGCCAGCTTGTCCACCTTCGCCTGCTGCTCCGCGTTCACCGTGGAAAGCTCCTCGTTGATGGACTGCAGCTCCTCGGTGGAGGTGGACAGTTCCTCGTTGGTGCTCTGCAGCTCCTCATTGGCGGACTGCAGCTCCTCGTTGGCCGACATCAGCTCTTCGTTCAGGTCCGCCAGCCCCGCATTGGCGGTTTCAAGCGACTCTTCCTTGGCCCGCAATTCTTCCTGCAGCGCCGCGACGCGCCGGTCCAGGTCCGTCGTATCCCCAGCCCCCGCGGCCGGCGGCGCCTCCGCCGGCGCCGGCGCCGCCTCGAGCGTCACCAGGAACAGCCGCTGCCCCGGCTCGGGCGTATCCTTCACCTGCTGCACCGTTAAATCGACCCAGGTAAAATCTCCGTTGGTCTTTACGCGCAGGCCGGGGTGCCTCACCGGCTCTTCTTTCGCCGCCGCCGCCTGCAGCGCCCCGGCCAGCGGCGCGCGCAAGCCTTCGCGGGCCATCTTCAGGATATTCATCCCGACCTCGCCCGGGGACGGCTCCAGGTAGCGCCCGCTGCGCCCGTGCAGGTAAAGGATCTCGCCGCGCTCGTCGGTCAGGGCGGCGGCCAGCCCGCGCTGCTGCAGGATGGCCTTTTCGGCCAGCTCCCGTAAAGTCGACCGGCGCGTTACGGGCTGAAGACCGGCGCGCTGCGCGCTGAAAGCTCCGCCGCTAGGCGGCAGCGCGAACCGGCCGGCGCCCGGGATAAGCCCGCCGCCGGCCGGCTCTTTGCGCCGGTAGATCTTGGCTTTATAGCTGAGCGGCTCGAAGAATTTATCGCAGGCGCCCACGCTTTCGGCGGTCCCCAGGAACAGGATGCCGCGCGGGTTCAGCGCGTAATGGAACAGGGGCAGCAGCTTTTCCTGCAGCTCGTTCCCGAGGTAGATCAGCAAATTGCGGCAGCTTACCAGGTCGAGCTTGGAAAAAGGCGGGTCTTTCAGCGCGTTCTGCTCGGAAAAGACCATCATGTCGCGGATCTTCTTGTTTACGCGGTAGGCCATTCCGCCCGGCTCGGCGGTAAAAAAGCGGGAGAGCCGCTCCGGCGTCAGGTCTTCGGCGATGCCGGCCGGGTAGACGCCGGCGCGCGCCGCTTCTATGGCCCGGTGGTCGATGTCGGTGGCGAAGATCTGCACCTGCAGCCCCGGCTTCAGCCTCTCCTGGAGCTCGGCCATCAAAATGGCCAGGGAATAGGCCTCCTCGCCGGTGGAGCAGCCGGGCACCCAGACCCGCACCAGGTAACCCTCCGGCTTGCCGGCAAAAACCTGCCCGGCCAGGGCGTCTTCCAGGGCTTTGAATTCTTTCGGGTCGCGGAAGAACTTCGTCACGCCGATCAGCAGGTCGGCGAACAGCGCGTCCTGCTCGGGCTGGTTTTTCTGCAGGTATTTCACATAGGCGTCCAGGCTCTCCAGCTGGCGGATGGCCATGCGCCGCTCGATGCGGCGGAGGATCGTGTTCCGCTTGTACTGCGAAAAGTCATTGCCGGCGCGGGCGCGCAGCAGGATGAAGATCTTTTTAAGCAGGTCTTCCGGCGGGACTTCGGCAGGGGCGGCGAGTGGCTTTTTTCCGAAAGCGCGGCCCTCATAGGCGATAAGCCGGGCGGGCATCTCCGCGGGAGCCAGGACAAAATCCGCCTGGCCGGCGGCTATGGCGCTGCGCGGCATCCCGTCGTATTCGGCCGTTTCCGGGGCCTGCGCCAGGGTAAGGCCGCCCCCGCCCTTTATCTCCCGCAGGCCGAGGGTCCCGTCGCTCCCGGTGCCGGACAGCACTATGCCTATGGCGCCCTCGCCCTGATCTTCGGCCAGGGAGCGGAAGAGAAAATCTATGGGCAGGCGCGGGCCGCCTCCGGCCGCCGGCTCGAACAGCTGAAGCGCGCCGTTCAGCAGGGCCATGTCGCGGTTTGGCGGTATTACATAGACGCAGCCTGGCTTCACCCGCATCCCGTCGCCGGCCTCCAAGACCTTCAGGCGGGTATAGCGCCCCACCAGCTCGGCTAAAATGCTCTTATGGTCCGGGGCCAGGTGCTGCACCAGCAGGAAGGCGATCCGGGTATCGGCGCCGGCCGGCATGCCGGAAAAGAAAGCTTCGAAAGCCGCAAGGCCGCCCGCCGAAGCCCCTAAGCCCGCTATGGGAAAACGCGCCGGGTTTCCAGCGCGCTCCGCCGCTGGAGCGGGGCCGGTTCTTTTTATTTTCTTGTTTTTTGCCGTCATGTATCAGCGGGCGCGGCACGGCGCCGCGGCCGGTTTTAAATAAAATTCGCTCAAAGCCCCTCGCCCAAGGAAAACGATACTAAAAAAACAACCCCGCTTCAAGACGGCGCCGGGCCCTGGCCCATCTTGCTTTTTTTAGAATAAAGCATTAGAATAGCCCCAAGGGTAGGGTTAGCCGCAGCTTATTGATAGATCGTCGCGCCCGGTTTCTTCCTTTGCAGGGAAGCGGGCCGGCTTTTCCTGCCTTAACGAAGCGGTCGGTCAAGGTTCCGCGCGGGCGGACTAAAGACATAGGGGGAAAAATGCTCAGAAACATAAAAAGCCTGGTCGGCCAGGAGATACGCGCCACGGACGGCGAGCTCGGGAAAGTCGATGAGTTCCTTTTTGACGATACGACCTGCGATATCCGCTATATGGTGGCGGAGACCGGGTCCTGGCTCTCCGGCCGCAAAGTGCTTATAGCGACCGCGGCCCTGAAGAAAGCGCCGGACCCCAGGCTGAGCACCTTCCCGGTCAACCTGAACCGGGAGCAGGTGCGCACCAGCCCGGACATCGATACCGACAAGACGGTAACCCGCCTGCATGAACTTGAGCTGCATAAACATTACGCCTGGCCCGTCTATTGGGGCGAGGGCTTCTATACCGGCCGGATGCTTTTCCAGCCGGCCCAGCAGGAAGAAGAAAGCGTGGGGAGAGCCCTGGAGGAGACCCATCTGCAAAGCACGCGCGCCGTCACGGGCTACCGCCTGCACGCGGCCGACGGCCTTATCGGGCATATCGAGGATTACATAGTCGACGACGAAAAGTGGGCGATACGGTACCTGGTGGTCGACACCGGGGCCTGGCTGCCGGGCCGGAAAGTACTGATCTCTCCGCACTGGATAGAGCGGGTGGATTGGGAAACCTCCGAAGTGTTCGTGGACCTGACGCGCGCGGCCATCCAGGCCAGCCCGGGCTTCGACCCCTCGGTACCCGTAAGCGGGGACTATGAAAGCGACCTTTACGACCACTATGGCCGCCCGAAATTCGAGGACGCCATGAAAGCCGACCCTGTCCTGCCGCACAGGGGGAAGCATTAGAAGAATAGGCCCGACGGTTTAAAACAGGAAGCTCATCCCGCCCAGGAAAAAGACGAAGGAGACCAGCAGGTAGGCGGAGGGAAGCTTTCTCTCCACCGCGCATTCGAAAGCGGAGGCGAAGATGGTTCCGGTGATGGCTATCCCCGAGACCGCGGCTAGCGCCGCGGAGTACCTTATCGCGCTCAGATAGAACATCAGCGACAGGTAGGTTCCGGCAACGGAGCCGAGCGCTATCCAGAAGAGGCTCCGGCGGGAAAGTTCTTTTATTTTCCCGAAGAACTGGAAAGGCTTAAGCCGGGAAAGAAGAGCGAACAGAAGCAAAGCGCCGAGGGCCCGGTAGAAATTGCCCTCCGTGGTTCCTATACCTGGAGAATTGTTAAAGACATAGCGGGTCAGAAGCACGCCCAGGCCGTCCAGGATTATCCCGCAGAGGGCGAACAGGGTGGCTTTCATGTTCCAGTGGCCGTGCTTCCTGAAGGACTCGAGCGAGAAGATGAAGAGGCAGACCACGAAGAACAAAATAGCCAGGAATTTCCGCGCGTCCACCGCCTGGCCGAAAGCGAAATAGCTTATCACCCCTATTACAAGCGGCTGGAAGCCGAAAAGGAGCATGGTGCGGCCCGGCCCCATCAGCGAGAAAGATTTTATCAGGAAGACGTCGGCCGCGCCCAGGCCGATAGCCCCGGAAATAAAAAAGAGAGCGGCGCAGCCGGGGCTTATGCTGTGGAAGCCGCCGTGCAGAACTATGGTAAGGCCGAACAGCGCCGCGGCCACCACGGCCTTGAAAGCGTTGACCCACAGGCTGGAGGTTCGCTTCGCGTAGTGGGTGAAGAACTGCACGCCTATAGCGAAGCTTAAATTGGCCGCAAGCGCGTAAATATAGACTTTTTCCATGGGTTGCCGATTCCTGGTTGCTCAGCTATAATATAAAAATAGTAATCGGCCTTTCTTGAACCCTAAGCGAAAACATGTTTTTTCAACCCGACACGCCCTTGTCGGGTTGGTGTGCTACGCTATTGCTATGAAATTACGCCCTTGGAATTGTGTCCATGAGTTACGCAGGATAGCGTAGTCCACCCGGGTTCGTCTGCTAGACTTATTATATGGACCTCGATAAAAAATTGGAAATACTGGCCGATTCCGCCAAGTACGACGCCTCCTGCGCCTCCAGCGGCTCCGACCGCGGCGGCGCCGGCGGCACCGGGGCCGCGCATATGAGCGGGGTCTGCCACAGCTGGGCGGCCGACGGCCGCTGCATTTCGCTTTTGAAGATCCTGATGACCAATGAATGCGTCTACGATTGCGCTTATTGCATAAACCGCCGCTCCAACGATTCCCCTAAAGCCATATTGACCCCGGATGAAATAGCCGGCCTCACTTTTGAATTCTATAAAAGGAACTATATAGAAGGGCTGTTCCTAAGCTCCGGAATAACGGTCTCTCCGGACCGGACCATGGAGCTGATGCTTGAAGCGGTGCGCAAGCTGCGGGAGCAATTCCGCTTCAACGGCTATGTGCATATGAAGGTCATCCCGGGCGCGGACCAGTCGCTTATCGACCAGGCCGGGCTCTGGGCCGACCGCGTGAGCGTGAATATAGAGCTGCCCTCGGATAAAAGCCTGCGCCTGCTCGCCCCCGGGAAGACTAAAGCCACCGTCCTGACGCCCATGAGCCGCCTTGCCGACAGGATTTCCGCCTCTAAAGACGAGCGCCGCTCGATAAAAAGTTCCCCCGCCTACGCGCCGGCCGGGCAGAGCACCCAGCTTATCATAGGCGCCACGCCCGAAACCGACCGGGAAATAATAAAACTAAGCGAGGCCCTTTACGACAAGATGCGGCTTAAGCGCGTTTATTATTCGGCCTTCGTGCCGATAATGAAAGACAGCCGCCTGCCTGTCCTTCTCGACCCGCCCCTGCTGCGCGAGCACAGGCTTTACCAGGCCGACTGGCTGCTGCGCTTCTACGGCTTCACCGCCGACGAACTCCTGGACGAAAAACATCCCACGCTGGACCTCTCTTTCGACCCGAAGACCGTCTGGGCGATAAACAATCTCCACCTTTTCCCCCTCGAGGTTAACAAAGCTCCTTACGAAGAGCTCCTGCGCGTGCCGGGGATAGGCGTGACCTCGGCCAAGCGGATTTTGCGGGCGCGGCGCGCCGGACCCCTGAGCCTGGACGACCTTAAAAAGCTGGGCGTGGTGATGAAGCGCGCCGTCTACTTCGTGACGGCCGGCGGCAAATACGCGGGGCTGAAAAAAGAAAGCGAGGAGGCCATAAAGCTAAAGCTGCTCGAGCATAAGAACCCGAACGGCCAGCTGGACCTGTTCGGTGAAAAAGCGCTTATGAAGGAGGGCCTGGCCGGCACGGTAAGCGGCCAGCTATGAGGACATACCTCTACGACGGAAATTTTGAGGGCTTCCTGACGGCGCTATCGCTTGCGCTGGACAGCGCGGACTCCTGCGCTATCGCAAAAGAGGGAGCGGAGGAAGCGGGTCTTTTCTCGGAATTTGTGAATTCCGGGACGGACCCGCTGCGCGCCGCCGCCGCGAGGGACCTGGTCGAGCGGCGCGGCTCGGCGGAATCCTGGCAGAATGTGCGCTACGCCTTCCTCTCGGAAGTCCCCGGCTCCGAAACCGGGATATTGGAATACGTGAAGCTGCTTGCCGCCAAAGGCCCGGGGGCGGAGAATATGCTGGCCGACGACCGGGTAAAAAAGGTTCACGCGCTCGCGGGAAAGGTCGGAGGGGAAACGCACCGTTTCATGGGCTTTGTAAGGTTCAAAGAACTTGCGGACAAGACCCTTTATTCCAAAATAGAGCCTGACCATAATATCCTCGCCCTGCTGGTCCCGCATTTCCGCGCCCGGCTCGGGACCTTCAACTGGGTCATCCACGACGCCCGGCGCAATAATGCCGCGCTTTATTTCGAAGGCCGGCTAGTTTACGCCCCGCTCGATTCCGCGCGGCTGCTCGAGGACGCCAAAGAGGCGGAAGTGCGCGAGCTCTGGAGGAACTTCTTCAAGACCGTCGCGATCAAAGAAAGAATAAATTCCAAACTCCAGCGCCAGAACGTGCCGCTGAAGTACAGGAAGAACCTAACCGAGTTCGAGTGAGCTATTTCCGCGCGGCGATGACTTTAGCCACGTGCGGGGGGACCAGTTTCGAGACGTCGCCCTTGAAATGGGCGATATCGCGCACGATACTGGAGGAGAGATAGGTGTAGCGCTGGCGCGGCATGAAGAAAACCGTCTCTATGCCGGGGTACAGGGTGCGGTTGGTGGCGGCTATCTGGAACTCGTATTCCAGGTCCGAAATAGCGCGCAGGCCCCTGATCACCACGTCCGTTTTTTTCTTCTTGACGTAATCCACCAGCAGGCCTTCGAAGCAATCCACCGAAACGTTCTTCTTGCCCTTAAGGACGGCCTTGAGCATCCCCACCCGCTCCTC
This sequence comes from bacterium, assembly GCA_021811315.1. Taxonomy (GTDB): domain Bacteria; phylum Elusimicrobiota; class Elusimicrobia; order Elusimicrobiales; family UBA9959; genus UBA9959. The sequence continues at coordinate 15,835 of JAJZPF010000003.1, read as the reverse complement.
GAGCGAGAACATATGCTTCTTGGCGCTGTGGACGAAGACGCTGACTATGATGTGGTCGAAGATCTTGGCGGCCCTGTCTATGATATCGAGGTGGCCGAAAGTCACAGGGTCGAAACTGCCGGGGTAAACCGCGATTCTCTTTTTCATGTTAAGGCAATTATACAAATAATATTTGGTATGATTTTCTCTATGAAGAAAGCCGCTTTACTGTTGCTTTTAACCCTCTCCGCGCAGGCCTCGGCCCAGGAGCTGGTCCCTTATAATTCCAGGGGCAAATGGGGCTTCGCGGCCCCGGGCGGCAAACTGCAAATACAGGCCCGGTACGACTACGCCGAGCCTTTCAGCGAGGGGCTGGCGCTCATACGCTCGGGCGCGAGCTACGGCTTCATAGACAAAGCGGGCAAGAAAGCGATCCCCGCAAAATATCAGTCCGCCGGCTCTTTCAGCGAGGGCTGCGCGCCGGTAAAAGCCCGCGGCCTCTGGGGCTGCGTGGGCAAAACCGGGAAAACCGTCGTCCCTTTTGAATATGAGGAGCTGCTGCAGTTCAGGGAAGGCGCGGCCCCGGCGAAGAAAGACGGGCGCTGGGGGCTGCTCCTGAAGAACGCGAAAGAATTCCGCGGCGGAATTTACGAAGAGATCTATCCCGTCAGCGAAGGGCTGGCCCGCGTCAGGCTGAACGGCAAATACGGCTATATAGAAATTTCAGGCAAAGAAGCCCTGCCGCCGGTTTACTCCGAGGCCTTCCCGTTCAGCGGCGGCTTCGCCTCGGCCCGGCTGGGAGACAAATACGGCTTCATCGGCCGCGGCACGCTCACCTTCAAAGAGCGCCCTTATGTTTCCATAGGGCCTTACAGCGAAGGCCTGGCGCACGCGCAGACGCTGGAAGAGGAAGGCCGCTGCGGCTTCATAGACCAGGAAGGGAAAGAAATTATCCCGGCGAATTTCGTCATGTGCGCCTCTTTCGAAGAGGGCCTCGCCCCCGTCCTCAAGAGCTTCAAGGGCGGCTGGGGCTACATAGACAAAGGCGGCAAGGCCGTTATAGATTTCAAATACGACCAGGCTTCCGGCTTCCGCGGCGGCCTCGCCAAAGTCACTCTCAAAGACCGCGTTTTCTACATAGACCAGAAAGGCTTCGAATACCGCAAATAACTTGTCGAGGCTTCGCCTCGCCAGGGCTATTGAGGTTGAGCCTCGATAGGGCCAAAAGGAAGAGTCCGCTAACACCCGTTTATAAGGGCTGCGGACTCACTGATAGTTTAGCAGACGTATTTCTATTGTCAAGACCTAAAAGAGTCCTATCGAGGTTGAGCCTCGATAGGACTCTTTCTGCTGAGGCGAAGCCTCGACAGTTCAGATATTGAAATAGACCGCTTTCGGGTTGTGGAAGACTATGGCGGACACCGAGGCTTCGGGGTCCATCATGAAGCCGTCGGTCAGGCGCAGGCCGGCGTCCGGCTCCGGCTTCAGCAGGTCGAAAAGGACCTTCTGATTGGCCAGGTCGGGACAGACCGGGTAGCCGAAAGAATACCTTTTCCCCCTGTATTTGCTCCGCAGAAGCGGCTTGGCCGGGTTCGCTTCGGCTATGCCCCATTCTTTGCGTATCCGGTAGTGCAGCACGTCGGTGAAAGCCTCGGCCAGGGTGAGCGCAAGCGCCTCCACAAGATAAGAGCGGACGTAATTTCCCGCTTCCCGCTCGCGCTTCGCGAGGTCCAGCACGCCCTCGCCGCAGGTGACGGCCAGCAGCGCGGCGTAATCCTTCCTTCCTTCCGAAGCGGGCGCGGCGAAGTCGGACAGGCAGAGCCGCTCCCCACCAGCCTGGCGCGGGAAGTCGAAGGAGGCCAGCTTTTCCCCGCCCTCGCCGTAAAAATACATTTCGTTCCCGGAACTGTTCACCGGGAAGAACCTGTAGACGCCGCGCGCCTTGATCAGGCCCTTTTTGATTATCTCTTCCTTTATCCCGGCGAGCAGCTCATGGGCCTGGCGGCTCTTCTCCTCCTGCGACTTCTTCAGCTTGAGGAAGCGCAGATTGAAAAGCCCGTCGTCGAGGTTCTCGAACAGCTCCTCGAGGGGCTGGTCACCGGTAAAATGCCTCCGGAGGTCGGCCGGGACCGGGATATCTGGCGGCGAGAAAAATGAGGACGGGTGGGCCGCCTCGGCCGCGGGTTTTTCCTGCTTCCGGCCCGTGCCTGGAGCGTTATGATTCTGCTCTTTAGGATGGCCGCTCACGCGGGCCAGCGCGTAGTTCAGGCCCTCCATCGCGTCCTTCGAGTAGAAGACCGGGCCGCCGTAATTCGGGACTATGCTGTTGTCGGTGAATTTCTCCGTCAGGGCCGCGCCGCCCACCATAAGCGGGACTTTCACCCCGGCTTTGGCCAGCTCTCGCGCCGTTATGGTCATCTGCTCGCAGGAGCGCACCAGCAGGCCGGAGAGGCCGATGAAATCCGGCTTAGATCTTACGGCCGCGGCGACAATATCCTCGGGCGCAACTTTCACGCCGAGGTCTTCCACTTCGAAGCCATTGCTTTCGAAAATTATGCCTACAAGGTTCTTGCCTATATCGTGCACGTCGCCTTTTACCGTGGCCAGCAGGACGCGGCCGCGCTTCGGGGCTTTCTGCGCCTTTAGCGCCGCTTCCAGCGCGGTAACGGCGGCCTTGGCGGCCTCGGCGCTCTGGAGGACTTCCGTTACTATGAGGTCCCCGGCGGCGAACTGTTTGCCCACCTCGGCCATGGCCTGCATGACCGGCCCGTTTATGATGGCCAGCGGCGGCTCTTTAAGCAGCAGGGCTGCAACGGCTTCTTCGATGCCGGCCTTCACGCCGTTGAGCACGCCGAGGCGCAGCTTCTCGGCCGGCGGGGCGTCCTGCGCGGCCGGGGCCGAGGAAGCTTTCTTCGCGTCGCGGTAGCGCGCGGCGAAAGCCTGGGCGGCGTCCGGTTTCCTGGCGAAGATAAGGTCCTCGGCCAGAACGCGCTCCTCGGCGGAGAGGGAGGTATAGCGCTTAAGCTTCTCTATATTTACGATGGCCAGGTCCAGCCCCGCCTTTACGGCGTGGTGGAGGAAAACGGAGTTCAGGACTTCGCGCGAGGCCGGCGGCAGGCCGAAGGAGACATTGCTTACGCCGAGAACGGTTTTCACGCCTGGGAACTCTTTCTTTATGGTCTCTATGGCTTTTATGGTCTCATGCGCGGTTTTGGCGTGCTCCCCGCCCACGGCCACCGGGAAAACCAGGGTGTCGAAAATTATATCCCCGGCTTTAAGCCCGCATTCCCCGGTCAGGAATGCGTAAGCGCGTCGGGCGATCGCCACTTTGCGCTCCGCGTCCAGCGGCAGGCCGTTCTTCTTGTCCTCGTCTATGCAGCCGAACACCAGCTTCGCGCCGTAGGTCTTCACCAGTTCGGCGGCGGCCCGCGGCTTCTCCGGGCCGAACTCGAAATTCACGGAGTTCAGCAGGACTTTGCCGGGAACCAGCTTCAGGACTTCCTCCATCACGGCGATATCGGTGGTGTCGGTCATGATGGGCAGGCGCACCGCGCGCGCAAGCTTGGGCATGAGGGTTTTCACGTCCTCCAGCTCGTTCCGCTCGGGGTTGGCCAGGCAGACGTCGAGGATATGCGCCCCGGCGGCGGCCTGGGCTTTGGCGAGGGCCGCCGCGCCGTCCCAGTCCCCTGCGGCGACCATGTCGCGGAATTTTTTGGAGCCTATCGAATTATTGCGCTCCCCCACCATGAGCGGCGGTTCCACCTCGTCGTAAAACAGGGTTTCCACGCCCGAAACCACCCAGGGCGCGGCGGCCCGGGGCGCGCGGGGCTTGAGCCCGCGCATCGCCCCCGCAAGAGATCTTATATGCGCCGGGCTGGTTCCGCAGCAGCCGCCGACAACATTAAGCAGGCCTTTGCCGGCGTAAGCGCCCATCACGGAGGAAAAAGTTTCCGGCGTCTGGAGGTAGCGGCCGTTCTCGTCGGGCATGCCGGCGTTCGGCATGGCGAAGACCGGGTACTGGGCGCGGGCGGCGAGGCGCTCCAGGCGCAGGGCGAGGTCCTCGGGGCCGGTGGAGCAGTTGAAGCCGAGCGCCGCCAGGGGGAAGTGCTCCATCGCGGCGTAGAAGGACTCGGCGTCGTGGCCGGAAAGCATCTTGTTGCGCGCGTCCATGGTGGCCGAGACAATGACGGGCAGCTCCCTGCCGGCTTTTTTGAAAGCCAGCTTCACGGCGGCCAGGCCGGCCTTCAGGTTCAGGATATCGTGGGCGGTCTCGAGCAGGAGCAGGTCGGCGCCCCCGTCGATCAGCGCGGAGAGCTGCTCCAGGTAGATAGAGCGGAGATCGTCGAAGCTGAGCCCGCCGGTCACGAAGAGAGCTTTATTGGTGGGGCCCACGGAACCGGCCACGAAGCGCCGCTTCCCGTCCTTTGAAAATTTATCGGCGGCGGCCCTGGCCAGGCGCGCGGAAGCCAAATTGAATTCCCTGGCGCGGGCGGCCAGGCCGTACTCGGCGAGGACGGCGGCGTTCGCGCCGAAAGTATTGGTCTCTATGAAGTCGGCGCCGGCGGCGAGATAGTCTTCATGTACCCTGGTTATCACTTCCGGTTTAGAGACGGAAAGGATCTCGTTGAGGCCTTCATGCCCGGCGAAGTCTGCCTCTTTGAGGCCGAAGGTCTGCAGGTAGCTCCCCATGGCCCCGTCGAAAACCGGGATCCGCTCCGCAAGGAAATTCTTCAGTTCATCGGAAGTCATGGTCGCTCCAGGCTTTAAAATACTCCAAAAAGTTCGAAGGCATTGGCGGCGGTCCTGTCGGCCACGACGCTATTGCCGACCCCAAAATGCGTCGCCAGCATTGCGGCTATTTCCGGGATGAAGGACGGGTCGTTCCTTTTGCCGCGGGCGCTCTGCGGCGGCAGGTACGGGCAGTCCGTTTCAAGGACGATATTGTCCAGGCCGGCTTTCCTCACGGTCTCGCGCAGGTCATGGTTGTTCTTATAGGTAAAAGTCCCGTTCACTCCGAGTAGGAGACCCAGGTCCAGGCCGGCGCGGGCGTCCGCCCAGCCGCCGGAAAAGCAGTGAAGCACGCCGCGGAATTTATTAGCGGGCCGGTAGGACCACTTTTTAAGAGCTTCCAGCAGGTCGGCGTAAGCGTTCTGCGCCGGGGTTTTGCCGTTCCTGGCGTGGAAGACGGCGGGCTTGGAGAACCGCCCGCAGAGAGGCAGCTGGGTTTCCAGCAGGGCCAATTGTTCTTCCTTGGTCCCTACGTCCCACCAGTAATCCAGGCCGACCTCGCCAAGCGCTACGGCGCAGGGCTTGGCCATGAAGCCGTCGAGCTCCGCCATCAGCGAAGAGGTAAGGGTCTTGGTATATTCGGGGTGAACGCCGAAAGCGCAGCGGACTTTATCGGGGAAGGCCGCGGCCAGGGCCTCTCCCTGCGCCCATTCGCCGGGAGCGCAGGCTATTTCCACTATCTTCGAAACGCCAAGCCCCGCGGCCCGCGCGATCACTTCTTTGCGGTCGGCGTCGAAAGCTTTATCGTTCAAATGCGCGTGGGTCTCGATCAGCATTTATATTTATTTGCCGCCGTCACTGGCTGCCGGCCGGTTTTTTATTGTTAGCGGCCCAGGTGAGGTAGGAATGCATGAAAGGGTCCAGGTCTCCGTCCATGACCAGGTCTATCTGCGAGGTCTTGTATTCGGTGCGCTCGTCCTTCACCAGCTGGTAGGGCATGAAAGTGTAGGAGCGGATCTGGTGGCCCCAGCCGATGTCCCCCTTCGCGTCGTAGTGGCGCTCCATCTCGGAGCGCTTCTTGTCCATCTCCACTTCGTAAAGCCTGGCCTTCAGCATCTTCATAGCGGTCTCGCGGTTCTGGTGCTGGCTGCGCTCTATCTGGCAGGCCACCACTATCCCCGACGGGATGTGCGTCAGGCGCACCGCGGTCTCCACTTTGTTCACGTTCTGGCCGCCGGCCCCGCCGGAGCGGAAAGTGTCCAGCTTGACGTCCTTGTCCTCCACCTTTATCTCTATCTCGTCGTTGATGTCGGCCAGCACGTCCAGGGAGGCGAAAGAGGTGTGCCGCCGCTTATTGGCGTCGAAAGGGGAGATGCGCACCAGGCGGTGCACGCCTATCTCGCTCTTAAGGTAGCCGTAGGCGTATTTCCCGCGCACTATGGCGGTCATGCCGCGCACCCCGGTCTCTTCGCCTGCGAGCATGTCGGTGACCGAGAAAGTGAAACCTTTGCTCGCCGCCCAGCGGGTGTACATCCTCAGGAGCATCTGGGCCCAGTCGCAGGCCTCGGTTCCGCCGACCCCGGCGTGGATGCTTATGATGGCGTCCAGCTTGTCCATCGGGCCGGCCAGCTTCAGCTCGAAATCCAGCGCGGAAAGCTTTTTCTCTACCGCGCGCAGGCCTTCCATGATCACCGGCAGCTCCCCGGTGTCGCCGGCGTCCCGCGCCAGGTCGAAATGCACTTTAAAATCCTCTATCTCGCGCTTTACGGAATCAAGCAGGTCAACGCCTTTCTTCAGGTCGTTGAGGTCCTTCATATGGCTCTGCGCTTTCTGCGCGTCGTCCCAGAAATCGCCGGCGCCGGAGACCGCCTCCTTCTCGCGCAGCACGGCGCGCTTGGCGTCCAGGCCGTAAAGCTTGGCGGAGGCGGCGAGGGCCGCCTCGAGCTCCTCCAGCTTGTTGGCTATATCCTTAAGTTCCAGCGTTTCTGCCATAGATATCATTTTAGCAATTTTAATTTTATGCGTATTTTAATAGAATAGAATTCTACCGTGTAGGACGGCGCCCCGTAATTATGAACCAACTTTCCGCCGCGCGTTCGAAAATAGACAGCCTGGACCGGCGCATAGCCGCCCTCCTGGCGCGGCGCTTAGCGCTGGCCGTCCCGCTCAGGGGCCTTAAGAGGAGGCTTACCGACCGCGCGCGGGAGAAGCTGGTGCTCGCCAACGCGGCCTCGGCCGCCGGGAAAATTTACGCGCCGGCCGCCAGGGCCGTTTTTACCGAGATAATAAGGCAATCCAAGAAACTGCAAGGCGGAAAATGATAATAAGCCTCCAAAAGAACCTAAGCGCCGGGAACCGCCGGGACCTGGAAGCGGCCCTGTCGCGCCTGCTGCCCGGCTGCGTCCTGCGCCGCAAAGCCGCGGGCCTGGCCGCCGTCCTGGCCGAACCGGCCGCCGACGCCGTGCCGCTCATAGAGAATTTGCCCGGAGTGGCCGGGGTCTTCCTGACCGAGGCCGAACACTGCCCGCTGGCCTGCTCCGGGAAGCACGCCTCTTTTTCAGCGCCGCTGAACTTCGGCCGGGGGCCGGTTTTCATAGCCGGGCCCTGCGCCGTGGAGGACGAGGGATCCTACCTGGCCGCCGCCGCCGCGCTCAAGGCGGCCGGCGCCCACGCGCTGCGCGCGGCCATTTTCAAGCCGCGCTCCTCGCCTTACGCTTTCCAGGGCATCGGCTGGGCGGGGCTGAAAATTATCGCCAAAGCGAAAAAATCAACGGGGCTGCCGCTGGTGACCGAGGCCACCGACACCCGCCAGGTGGAACGGCTCTCCTCCGTCTGCGACGTGCTCCAGATAGGCGCGCGGAACATGCGCAATTACGAGCTCCTTAAAGAAGCCGGCCGGTCCGGGCGCGCCGTGCTTCTGAAACGGGCGATGCGCGCCACCCTGCGAGAATGGCTGCTTTCGGCCGAGTACCTGCTCAGGCACGGCGCGAAGAAACTTATCCTCTGCGAGCGCGGCGACTCCGTTTTTTCCCCGGGCTGCCCCGCCCTTGACTTCAAGCTTATGCGCGAGGCGAAGAAACTTACGCGCCTCCCGGTGCTGGCCGACCCCAGCCACGCTTCCAGGGACCGGGAAGTGGCCAAAGCGCTCGCGCTCAGGGCGCTGCGCTCCGGGGCCGACGGCCTCCTCGTCGAAGCCAGCCTCTCTCCGGAGACCGCCCTGGTGGACGGCAGGCAGACGATGACCGTGGATTCCTTCCGCGCCCTGACCGGAAAATAAAGTGCAAAAAAAGCAGATAAAAGCCGGCCTGCTGGGCCTCCCGCTTTCCAGGTCCCTTTCCCCGGAGATCTTCCGGATCTTTTCGCGCCTCACCGGAGAAGAGATAACCTACGAGCCCCGGGAGTGCGGCGCGGCCGAACTGGCCTCTGTCATCAAGGCGCTCAGGTCCGAAGGCTGGTCCGGCTTTAACGTCACCATACCCCACAAACAGGCCGTTTTCAAAATGCTTAATTCGCCCGACCCGGCCTCGCGCGATATAAGGGCGGTCAATGCGGTGCGCTTCGGCAGGCTGGGCCTTGAGGGGCTCAATACCGACGCGGCCGCTATAGTCCGCGCCCTGGAAGAAAGCGGAGCGAAGCCGGCCGGGAAGAACGCCGTAATCTTCGGCTCCGGCGGCGCGGCGGGCGCCGCGGGCTGGGCCCTCGGGCGCTCCAGGGCGGCCTCGGTGACCTTCCGCGCGAGGAACCGCGCCGCGGCGCTCGGACTGGCCGGGAACCTGGCGGAAGCTTTCCCCGGGACCTCTTTTTCAACCGCCCCCTTCTCCCTGCCCGAAAGCCCGGCTGAAATTTTCGTGAACGCTACCCCGCTCGGGATGTACGCGCCGGGAAAACCGCCGGTAAAACCGAAACCCGGGGACCTCTTCCTCGACCTGGCCTACGCGCCGGGCGGCACGGAGTTCGTAAAAACCGCCGCGGCGGCCGGCGCCTCGACCATAGACGGCCTGGAGATCCTGGTAGGACAGGCGGCCCTTTCTCTTAAATTCTGGACGGGCCTCCCGGGGGGCGATATTGTAGAATTTACCAGGGAGGCCCTGAAGCTTCTCAGGGAAAAACTCGGGCAGGGGGAATAAAATGCTGCGCTATCTCACCGCCGGCGAATCGCACGGCGAATATCTATCAGGCATACTCGAAGGCTTTCCGGCCGGGGTAAAGATCGCGCCCGGCTATATCGCGGCCCAGCTCCGCCGCCGCCGGCAGGCCCCGGGGCGCAGCGCGCGCCAGGCCGTGGAAAAGGACGAATTCGAGATAATTTCCGGTCTCAGCGGCAATATCACCACCGGCGCTCCGATCAGCCTGCTCATCCGCAATACCGGCCGCGGCCTGCCGGCCCCGTCGAGCCTGCCGCGCCCCGGCCACGCGGACCTGCCCGGCATGCTCAAGTACGGGCTGCTTAACGCCTCGCTCATACGCGAGCGCGCGAGCGCGCGCGAAACCGCGATGCGCTCCGCCCTGGGCTCTTTCGCCCTGCGCCTGCACGAGCTGCTGGATATAAACATTAATTCGCGGGTCATCAGCCTTGGCGGGACGCATATCCTGACCGCGCAAACGGCCGCCGATAAAATTCTCCAGGCGCGCCGTGCCGGCGACACGCTGGGCGGTACCTTCGAAGTAACGGTGGAAAACCTGCCGGCCGGGCTGGGCGGGTTCGCGCAATGGGACCACCGCCTCGGCGCCCGCCTCGGGGCGGCGCTCATGGGGATCAACGGCGTTAAAGGCTTCGAAGTCGGCGGCGGCTTCAGCCTGGCTTCGACCGGAGGCATCCAGGCTTCGAAGAACCCAGAGCTTTCAGGCGGGCTGGACGGCGGCATGACCAATGGCCGCGCGCTCGTCCTGCGCTGCGCGGTAAAGCCGGTGCCTGGGCTGCCCGCCGGCACGCTTTCCACCGACCTGAAGACTTTCCGGAAAAAGCTTTCTATCTCTAAGACCTCCGACACCACGGCGGTGTTCGCCGCGGCCGTGGTGGGCGAACACGCGGCCGCGCTCGAGCTGGCCGGGGCCCTGCTGGAGAAATTCGGCGGGGATTCATTTTCGGAACTGGAACTGCGGGTGAAAGAATGGCGCAAAAAAACCGGAAGGATCCTGGCCCGGCTGTAAGGAACATTTATCTTACGGGCTTCATGTGCGCCGGGAAAACCACCGCCGGCGCCCTCCTCGCGCGCGCCCTGCGGCGGCCTTTCAGGGACAGCGACGCCCTGTTGAGAAAAAAAACAGGCGAGCGGCTGGCTGTTATCATCAGGAGGGACGGCCTGGGCGCTTTCAGGCGCCTGGAAGCGGCCCTGGTAAAAGAGCTTTCGGCGCGGGGCGGGCAGGTCATAGCGCTCGGCGGCGGCGTTTATCCTTCCAGGCGCTGGGAAGGGCTGCTGAAAAGGACCGGGGAGACGGTTTTTCTTCACTGCCCCTGGCCAGAACTGGTGAAAAGGCTGAGGACGGAACGCCCCGGCAGGCCGCTGCTCGACGGGACCTGGGAGCGGGCCGCCGCGCGGGCTAAAAAACTTTACGAGAGGCGGCTGGATTTCTACCGCCGCGCGGGCCTGACGGTCTCCACCGGGGGGACCACCCCCGCGCAGGCCGCGAAAAAAATAAAAAGAGCGCTGAAACTATGAAAACATTCAATTTCCCCATCCGGAGCTCAAAGACCATAAAAGCCGCGCTGGGCCGCGAACTTGCGGACATCCCGTCGGACTTCCCCGCCCTGTTCAAACCGGCGGACAAGATCTGCCTGGTCACCGGTACCGACGCGCCGCCCAGCCTGCGGGCCAGGGCCCTTGCTCTGTTCCCGGAGGGCGGGGTCCCGCACTCCTATTTCTGGCTCCCGCCTTCCGAAAAGGCCAAGACGCTCGAGCAGGCCGGGAAGCTCTGCTCTTTCCTTTTCGAGAAAGGCTTTTCGCGCAGTTCCCTTATCATCGCCTGCGGCGGCGGTGCCGTCACGGACCTGGCCGGTTTCGCCGCCTCCATCTATATGCGCGGCATAAACTGGATCAGCGTCCCGACCACTTTCCTGGCGCAGATCGACGCCGGCCTGGGCGGCAAGACGGCGGTGAACCTCGGCGGCGCGAAGAACATCGCCGGGACTTTCCACCAGCCGGCCCTGGCCGTCTGCGACACCGCTTTCCTCGACTCCCTGCCCCACGCCGAGCTGCGCTCCGGCGGCGGCGAGCTGGTGAAATACGCGATGATAGGCCCCGGAACTTTGAGGCGCGCGATAGAAGGCCATCTTTCCAAAACCCTCGCCGGGGACAAGTCCGCCCTGACCGCCTGCGTAAGCGCCTGCGCCGCCTATAAGCTCAAGCTGGTGGCGAAGGACGAGCGCGACGAGAACGGCAGCCGGGAGGCCCTCAATTTCGGCCATACCGCCGGGCACGCTTTCGAGGCGATGTCCGGCGGCCGCCTGCCGCACGGCGAGGCGGTGGCGCGCGGCCTGCGCTTCGCCCTGATCGCCTCGCGCGAGGCCGGCCTGCTCGGGCGCGAAGCTTTCTCCGGGCTGGACTCCCTGCTCGGCGCCCTCCGCCTGCCGCCCGCCGCTTCCGTACGCCGGGACTTCCGCAGGTTCCTTAGCCTGGTCTCGAGGGACAAAAAAGCGCGCGGGGCCGGGAACCGCTTCCTGCTTATAAAAGCCCCCGGCCGCCTCCACGCCGCTGAGAACCTGAAGCCGGCGCTGCTGAAGAAAGCCTTCGAAGGAGCTTTAAAATGAACGTCCTGGTGATCCACGGCCCGAACATGCATTTGCTGGGAAGGCGCAATCCGGAAATTTACGGCACGGCCACGCTTGCCCGGCTCGACCTGGACATAAAAAAGCACGCGGCGGGGCTCGGGATGAAGATCAGGGCCTTCCAGAGCAATTCGGAAGGCGGGATAATAGACCTGCTAACCGCAAATGCCGGCTGGGCCGAAGCGCTGGTGATCAACCCGGCGGCTTACACGCATTACAGCTACGCCATCCGCGACGCTATCGAGGCGCTCGGGCTCCCCGCCGTGGAAGTGCATCTGAGCGATATTTCAAAGCGCGAGCCCTTCCGCAGGATCTCGGTCATCAAGCCCGTATGCCGCGCCCAGTTCAAGGGCCAGGGCCCGCTCTCTTATTTCAAAGCCCTGGATTTCTGCTCGGAATTAAAATGAAGAGCTACACGCCGCCGCCGGATAAATCGATGACCATAAGGGCGCTTCTGCTCTCAGCTATCGCGTCCGGCAGCGCGCGCATAGAGAACCCGCTGGCCTGCGAGGATACCGAGGCCGCCGTCCGCTGCCTGAAAGCCCTGGGCGTAAAGATCCTCCCTGAAGGCAACGCCCTTGTAGTGGAAGGCCGGGGCCTGCGCGGCCTTGAAAAGCCAGCCGGGGCGCTGGACGCGGGAGAGTCGGGAGCGCTCGCGCGCCTCCTTGCCGGGATCCTGGCCGGACAGAATTTCCCCTCCACGATCGCCGGCCGCGGCTCGCTGCTGAAAAGGCCGATGGGCGAGCTGGCCGGAGCCCTCAACAATCTCGGCGCCGGGATCAAAACAAAGAACGGCCTGCTGCCTCTTTCCATAAAACCCGCGAAGCTGAAAGGCGGGAAAATTTCCGGCGTGAAAAGCGCGCAGATAAAATCCGCCCTGCTCCTGGCCGGGCTCTACGCCGGCAAGCCGCTGGAAATAACGGAGAAGGTCCAGACCCGGGACCATACCGAGCGGCTGCTCGCCCTGATGGGCGCCGCCCTCGGAACGCAGGGCCCCAGGATAAACCTCGCGCCGGGCCCGCTTACAGCCCGCCCCTTCTCCATACCCGGCGATATTTCTTCGGCCGCCCCGTTCATAGCCGCCGCGCTCCTCTCCGGGGAGGCCCTCAGGATCGATTCCTGCGGGCTCAACCCCGCGCGCCTCGGCTTTATAAAGGCCCTGCAAAAAATGGGAGCCGTCCTGAAGCCGGAAATCGCCTCTTCTTTCCCCGAACCTTACGGCGGAATAGAAGTCCTGCCCTCCGCCCTTAAAGCCAGGACGGTAAGGCCGGAAGAAATACCCGCGATGATAGACGAAGTCCCGCTCCTGGCCCTGCTCGCCGGCCGCGCGCGCGGGATAACGGTCATAAACGGGATAGAGAGCCTGCGCGCGAAAGAATCCGACCGGATAGAGAGCACCCTGGCGCTCCTGGCCTCGCTGGGCGTAAAAGCCTCCTACGGCAAAGGCGCGATGAAGATAACCGGCCGGCCTTCTTTTTCGGCGGTCAGGCCGGTGGAGACCTTCGGCGACCACCGCATAGCCATGGCGGCGGCGGCCGCGGCGCTAGTCTGCCCCGGGCTGGAAATAAAAAACCCGGGCTGCGTGAACAAATCATACCCGGGTTTCTGGAACGACTTTAAAAAGACCTTCAGCTTTTCTTTTTCTTGAACAGCGCTCCGGCCCTGTCTTTCAGCAGCTTCGCGGGGTCCTTGCTGAACTTCTGCAGGCTGGACAGGCTTGAAAAATAGTAAGTTTTTCCCTTGAAATCCAGGGCCGGCGTCTTCTCCGAAACCTTTATTTTCTCCCCTGTGACCGGGCAGGAAGTTTCCCGCCCCAGCTCCTCTTTCGTAACCTTGTGCAGGGCGGCCAGCGGCGCTTTCGCGGCCTCCTGCGGGGCCGCCTCCGGCGCGGTGTTCGCAGGCGACGGTTCGGCGGGCGGCGCGGGCCTCTGCACCGCGGGCGCCGGAACTGCCGCCGGCTTTGTTTCGGCAGCCGGGGCGGCGGCTACGGGCTTCGCCGCGCCTAAACCCTCCATCACGCCCACCTTCGGGACTTTTTCAAGCACCGGCCTGTCTTTGTGCATGAGCTTCGCGGCCTTGCTGTGAATAGCGGAGCTCAGGTCGGTTCCGGCGCTATGCAGCTTCATATGCCGGCCGTCCTTCCAGAATTTAGCTTTGGAAAGGTCGTAAACTATCCCGTCCACCGCCGCGTAAGCGGGCGTCCCGTCCTTGCCGTTATATTTTTGCAGCTCCGCGGCCGTGAACGTGCGGGATTTCCAGGCGTCTTCGGACGCCGTTTTCCCCTGCTCCTGCGCCGCCGCCCTTCCCGAAAGAAGAGCGAGCGCCAATAAAATTGCCGATGTTTTCATTTTTTCCTCACTTCAGAGCTTCAACAAGCGCTTTGCCGTATTCTTTGGCCGGAACGGGGCCGCTCGCGGTTACAAGCTTCCCGTCCGTCTCTACCTCCGCGCCGGTATATTCCCCGCCGCCCTTCACGACCTCCGCCGCGCCTTCGGGCCAGCAGGTGACTTTCCTGCCCTTCAGGAGCCCCGCGTGAGCGAGCGCCACCGGCGAGATGCAGATCGAGCCTATCACCTTGCCCAGCTCCATGCCTTTTTTGAACAAGGCGTGGACCTCCGGCGTATCCAGGTGCTCCAGCGCCCCCGGCCCGCCCACCAGCGCGAGCGCGTCGTACTCGGCCGGGTTTATCTCCCCTATGGTCTTATCCACCCGGGCTACGGCCCTGAACTTACCCCTGGCCTCGCCCTTCGCCGTGGAAACGGTGACCACCTTATGCCCGGCGGCCTCGAGAATTTTTTTAGGCTCCGTATATTCCTCGTCACGGAAGCCCTGGAAAGCTATGAACATCGCTATTTTTTTCATGGTTCCTCCCCAAGGCCAATTATAACAATTCGCGGCAGGTATGCCGCAATATGGCCTCCCTCCCGCTTTCGGCTATATAGTCGCAATGCTCAAGTTATTGTATTATACGTAGTAGCTTCATAATTGTTCGCTCTGTTCCAGGGGGCAGAAGTCCATTGCAAGGGGAAGGATACATGAAAGTACTTCTGGTTGAAGATAACGCGCTTACCAGGCACACTATTAAGGCCCTGCTGGCCAAACTGGGGCATGAAGTCGTGGCGGAAGCCGAGAACGGCGAGACCGCCCTGGAATATTTCACAAAATTCAAGCCCGAAGTGGTCTTCCTGGACATCATCCTGCCGGGAAAGTCCGGCCTCGAAGTCCTGGAAGAGATCCTGGGGATCGACCCGCGGGCGCGCGTGGTCGTTATCACCGCGGTGGACCAGGACGAGATCGACCAGCGCCTTTACGATAAAGGCGTGCACGCCGTCCTGCGCAAGCCCTTCTCTTTCGACGACTTCAAAGTTCTGATGAACGGGCTGGCCCCGAAGGCGGCGGACCCCTCCGGCACGCTCGAGGGGATCGCCGCCGCCGCCATGGAGCGGTGCGCGGAAAGGCTGTCCCGCATCTCCGCCGGGAAATGGACCGTGGTCAGCGTGCGCGTCTCGCACGGAAGCATGGCCGAAATAGTCCGCGACCACACTATCTCCGGGGCCTCCGGCCTCGCCGTGTATTTCAGCGTGGGCGGCAAATATCCCTTCAGCTCGATGATCATCTTCAAGCCGGAAGATATAAACGTCGTTTCCCTCGGCTTCCTCGGCCTGCCCCAGCTGCCGGGGCTCAACCAGGCGCAGGAGCTCCTGTTCTCGGAGCTAGCGAACATCATCCTGAACTCCGTCATAAGCGCTTTATCGAACAAGCTGAAGCACGGCTTCCTGCCCTCGGCGCCCAAATGCCTGGTTGGAGAACCCCGGTTCCTGCTTGAAGCACTTTGCGATACGCTGGACAGCGGGCAGCACTACTCCGTGGCCGCGATCACGCTGGACCTGAAGTACGGCGAAGACACCGCCCGCAGCGAGGCCATAGTAGTGATCCCGGCAAACCTGGCCGAAGCCCTGGCCGCGGCCTAGGCCGGGCAGCGGGCAGACGACGCGCCCTGGCGATAGCCGGGCGGCTTCCAAAAATCTTATAATGTATATGAAGTCGCCGACTTAGCTCAGCGGTAGAGCAACTGTTTTGTAAACAGTAGGTCATCGGTTCAAATCCGATAGTCGGCTTATATTTTTGCCCGCGGCGCCGGGTATTTGCTAAAATATTACTTCACGGCCTCTTCGTCTAGCGGTTAGGACGCCGCCCTCTCAAGGCGGAGATCACGGGTTCGAATCCCGTAGGGGCCGCCAAATTTTCTTCTCGGAAAATTTGGCACAATTTAAATCCGCTGCTCCGGCCAGCGCCCGCAGTTTCTCCGCCGGAAAATTAAATTTTAAATTTATTTTTTTCCCGCCTATAATTAAGTTCGAA
>JAJZPF010000022.1 GCA_021811315.1 bacterium | reverse complement strand
GATCAGACTTTCGTCCATTGTCCAAAATTCCCCACTGCTGCCTCCCGTAGGAGTAGGGCCCGTGTCTCAGTGCCCTTGTGGCCGGTCATCCTTTTAGATCGGCTACCCGTCATAGCCTTGGTGGTCTGTTACACCGCCAACTAGCTGATAGGCCGCAAACTCCTCCTCGAACGACCCTTGCGGGCCTTTCATCCCCTTGAGATGCCTCAAGGAGATTATATGGGGTATTAGCCAAACTTTCGTTAGGTTGTCTCCCATTCGAGGGCAGATTGTTTACGTGTTACTCACCCGTCTGCCGCTAAGAGCCCGATATTCTGGTACTCTTCGCTCGACTTGCATGTGTTAGGCACGCCGCCAGCGTTAACTCTGAGCCAGGATCAAACTCTCCAAAAAATCCATAAAAGCTAATAGTTAGCATTGCTGCCGACTATTAACAATTAGCATTTACGGAGACGTTCTAATTAGCTCTTAATTACTTTGTTATAACCAACTTAGTTATCACACCATTAGGTAATTGCTTTGTGTTTATTACACCATCAACATGTTACGCAGGTTCCTTCAAAAGTTCAGACGGGTTTTGACGCCCGGCCTCTTTCGAGATCCCCCGTTTCGCACGTTCAGGGTGCCCATTCATACATAATTTTTTAGAGAGCAAACCTTATCCAGCTTTGTGGAATCCACTCCACTGGTACAGGTAATTTGTTACAGTTAAGGCTTGTGTACTTAACCGTAAGTAAATCTTATCACAAAACCGCGAACCTTGTCAACTATTATTTTTCTCGTCGGAGAAAACGGTTTTTGAAACGTCGCGTTTCAAAAGTTTCGGTTCTGACTCACTGATGTTTTTGCTTTTAAAAAGAACTCAAGGTTGCTGGTTTCATTTCCCTTTCGGGCGCTGCTTGTTTCCGACAACAAGAATAGTATAGCACGGATTTAAAAACCTTGTCAACTATTATTTTTAAATATTTTAAAATATCTTTTTTCCGGCTGTTTCACGACGGAGAATAGTATAGCATATCCGCGGAAATTTGCGCTAACATTTTTTAGCTGCAACGAAAAACTCGCGGGAAACCTGGCCGGCCGGGTTAGCAAAAGCCCCTCGGAAGGCGAGGCTTGCGTAAGCGCCGAGCCTGAGAGCGGCAGGCGCGCGCACGGTGTGCGCGACGCCGGTTTTGCGTTCCGGCCGGCCAGGTATGCCCACGAGAGATGGCGTGCGATCAAATTGCAGCTCTCCTTAATAAAAGGCAAAGGCCGGCTTTGGGGCCGGCCTTTTTTAGGTATATATAATTATCTTATAAGTATCTTATAAATATATAATTATGGAAGACCTACCCTGCCCCCCATTTTAAGGGCTGCGTCAATCGCGTCCATACGCCTCGCTATAGCCTCGAAAGCCGAGTATTTCCCCTCCAGCGCGCGGATCTTCCGCTCCGTCACCACCGTGTATTCGTCCGACAGCCGTATCATATTCTCCCGCAGCCACTTCAGCTGCCCGTCGATACTCTCCAGCTTCGGCTCCACGCTTTTCGCAAGACGGTCCTCCGCCTCCCGGAACATTTTTTTATAAAGGATCTCGCCCGCCAGCAGCTTGCCCGACATCTCCGCCAGCCCGGCGTGAAGAGCCGTCTCCACCTCCGCCAGTTTCACGCTCAGCCTCGACACGGATTCCTTAAGATATTCGTCGAATTTTTCCGCCAGCGGCTTCTCGCCGGCGCTCCGGGCATAGCCCTGCATCTCGCCCAGCGCTTTGCGGCACTCGCGCTCCACCCCCGAGAACTCCTCGGAGTACTGCGCGAACTTTTTCTTCACTTCCTCCAGCGAGCCAAGCGCCCCGGATACGTTCACCCGCAGCGCGTCCAGCTCCTCCTTCGGGGCCAGCTCCGCGAGCCTGGACTTCAGCTGAGCCTGCTGCCCCGGCAGAAGCACCTTGAATTCCGCCACCGCGCTCTCGGCCTGCTCCAGGCGAGCCGCGAGCTCCCCTTCCCGCGCGAAAGTGCGCTTGAGCCCGTCGTAAGACACGGCCAGGTCGCCCAGGCGCAAGTCCAGGTTCTTGATCTCGGTTATCGGCGCCGCGTTCGCGGCCCGCGCTTTAGAACCCTCGTCGCAGGCCGCTACCTGCCTGCGCAGCTCCTCCACCAGGCCCTCCGCGCGGACCAGCCTGGGGCCGAATTCCTCCACCGCCCCGGTGGGCGGGGGCGGGGCCTCCGGCTCCGGCCTGTTCTTCAGGATCTGGATCTCCTCCTGGAGCGCGCGCAGGGCGGTTTCCAGCGCGGGGATCCGCGCGTCCGGAGCGGGAGGAGGAGGCAGCGGCGGCGGCGGGAAATTTGCAGGGCGGGGAGGCGGCTGCTGCGCCTCCTGCTGCTGCGGAGAGGCCTCCTGCGCCGGCTGCTGCGGGGGCGGAGGAGGTAAAGCTTCTTTGGGCGCGGGGGCAGGACCCGGCGCCGCGCTCTTTTTCAGATTTGAGAAGATAGATTCGCTGTTTTCTTGTGTTGACATATTAACCCCATTGCCTCTTAGGCTTGGCCGCGGCGGCGGGAGCCGGAGCGGCGGAGGCGGGCTTCGCCTTCTGCTGAGGCTTGGGCCTCTCTATGGCCCCCTTAGCCGCCATTTTTTCCACCAGGTCCACAAAGCCGGCCAGCGCCGCTTCTTTTTCCGCGGCGCCCTGGGCCGCCGCAAGAGCGACCCTCTGCAGGGCGAGCGCTTCCTTGCCGGAGTACTGCCCCTTCAGCCTGGCCGCGACCTTCTCCGGCAGCCCGGGCAGATAGGCGCCCATAGTTTCCGCGGGAACCGCGGCCGCAAGCGCCTGCAGGTCCTTGTCCGGCATGCCGGCCAGGTCTTCGTCCAGTATGAATTTGGCGCGCAGCTCGGCCCCGCGGGCCGGGCTCTCCGCGTAAATATTTTCAAGCAGCGACTTTTTTTCTTTATAGGACAGGTTCTTTATGAACGGCGCGGCTTCGGCCGGGCCGCCGACCACCCCGTAGAGCCTGTTCTCCAGCTCCGCTTTCATCCCGCGCATCAGCTCCATGTCCACGGTCCGCGGCAAAGCCAGGCTTTGGATGACTTTCACGCGCGCTTCGGGCGAAAGCGCGGCCAGGAGGGCGCGGCCGGCTTCGGCGGGCAGGCGGGAAACGACTATGGCAATATCGCCGGGAGCCTCTTTTTTCAGCAGCCCCGCCAGCGCCGGGGCCTGGGCGGCGGTAAAATCGAAAGTCACGCCCCGCGGCGCGGAGGCGGCGGCCGGGGCCGGCGCGGGCTTATCTTCGCCGGGCTCGGGCGGCTCGGGGCGGGCCCTGGCCAGGATGTACGGCCCCATCAGCCACAGGGCCACGCAGGTGATGGCCGCCACCGTGAGCGAGGCCAGGCCCACGATCATTACATATTTTAAATAATCCATAGCGGCGTCTTTTCCTCCGCTTATATTATCCGATACTTGTGTATAAACGGTGTTGCGTAAAAATTAAGAAAGTATTGCCCGGCTTTTTTGCCGCGGCATTATTTAATATATAATAAAAACAATCTTTCGGGAAAACGGAGCGCAAATGAGCATTCACCATAACCAGCCTAAAGGCCTCTTCCTCCTCTTCTTCGTAGAAATGTGGGAGCGCTTCTCCTACTACGGAATGAGGGCGCTCCTCGTTCTTTACATGGTGAAATCGCTGATGTTCTCCACCGAGAAAGCCAGCCATGTCTACGGCTGGTATACCGGCCTGGTCTACCTGACCCCGCTGCTGGGCGGCTACATAGCCGACCGCTACCTGGGGCAGCGCAAAGCCATTTTGGTGGGCGGCATCCTGATGGCGCTCGGCCATTTCGCAATGGCCCTGCCGTCCATGCCTTTCTTCTTCGGCGCTATGATCCTGCTGATCATGGGCAACGGCTTCTTCAAGCCGAATATCTCCACCGTCGTGGGCTCGCTCTATGAAGAGAACGACCCCCGCCGCGACGGCGGCTTCACTATTTTCTACATGGGCATCAATCTTGGCGCGATGTTCTCCCCCCTGATCTGCAGCACGCTCGGCGAGAAGGTAGGCTGGCACTGGGGCTTCGGCGCGGCCGGCGTCGGCATGGTCCTTGGCCTGGCGATGTACCTCTGGGGCCAGAAGGCGCTGCTGGGCGACAAGATGCTGAAACCGGCGGACCCGCAGACAAATTACTGGGTCCCCGTGACGCTGGTCACGCTGATGGTCTCCTTCCTGGTGCTCACCGCGATGGAGTTCAACGGTTTCGAGATCTTCAGCAGGGTTCCGCGCTGGCTCTACTGGTCGGCCGCTTTATTCGTACTGATAGGCATGGTCTACTCCTACGCCTCCAAGCCCGTGAAGTCGGAGCTGACCCACATCGAGAAGCAGCGCATAGCCGTGATCTTCATCATGGTCTTCTTCGCGATCTTCTTCTGGACGGCCTTCGAGCAGGCCGGCAGCTCGCTGACGCTGTTCGCCGAAAGGGAGACGAACAGGAACCTGTCCCTGTTCGGCTGGAGCTTCCTGGTCCCCACCGGCTGGTTCCAGTCGCTGAACCCGTTCTTCATCGTGGTGCTCGCGCCCTTCTTCTCCGGCATGTGGGTGAACCTCGCCGAGACCAAGAGAGAGCCGTCCAGCCCGGTCAAGTTCGCTATCGCGCTGGGCCTGCTGGCTATCGGCTTCGTGGTGATGATAGCGGCCGCCGCGGCCTACCAGCAGAGCGGCCCGGTCAGCGTGCTCTGGCTGGTCGGCGCTTACTTCTTCCACACCCTGGGCGAGCTGTGCCTCTCCCCGGTGGGCCTGTCGCTGGTGACCAAGCTTGCCCCGCTGCAGTTCGGCTCGCTGATGATGGGCGTCTACTTCCTGTCCAGCGTGGCGGCCGGGCTCATCGGCGGGCGGCTCGCCGGGAACTACGACACCATCAACCACGTGAACTTCTACATGATCCCCACGGCCACCGGCATAGGCGCGGCGATACTGCTGCTGCTTCTGACCCCCAAGCTTCGCAAGTGGATGCACGGGGTACATTAAGAATCGGGAGTCGGGAGTCGGGAGTCGGGAGTCGGGAGTCGGGAGCGGGGAAGAAACCGCGAATAAGAACACCCGGGGAAAAGAACCCGGGTGTTTTATTTATTCGGGAAGAATTAAAAAGTGTAGACGAAGCCGGCGGTGAGGCCCAGGCCGTAGAAGCGGGTGCTGCTCGCGGAGAAGGTGCGGTAGCCCTCGGCGAGGGAGTGGAAGCGCCAGTTTGAATTGTCGAACTGCCATTCGTAGCCCAGCCCGAGGTTCCAGGCGGGGCGCCAGCCGAGCAGCGGGTTCTTGAAATCCGACTTTTTAGCGGAGCCGTAAAAATAATGCTCCGAGACGCCGCCGCGCAGGAGGAAATACCTGGTATGGGGCGTGCCAAGGGGGATAAGCGCGAGCTCGAGGCCGAGCGGGACCTCTATATGCGAAAGATGCGCCCTCGTGCCGTCGAGCTTCTCCTGGCCCACGCGGTTATATTTTATACCGGAGTAATAGCGCACCCAGGAGAAGATATGCCCGCCGGCGAGCAGCTTGGGGCCGAAAGTCGTGGTTTCCGTTTTAGTCCTGCCGCCGCCGGCGTCCAGGATCATCATGTCCGACACGAGGGCGAGCGAGGCGTAGCGCGCTTTCGAGGGAGACCGGCGCGCGTCGTCGCCGGCCGCTATCTGCTTCACCTGCCCGGCGGGAACCGCCTGGTTCGACTTCAGGAAGCCCAGGAATTCTTTTTTTTCTTTTTCCCCCCAGGCCGCCTGGCTGTGCAGGTTAGGCAGGGACTCCGCGCGCGCGGAGGCCGCGCAGGAGAGCAGGAAACAAATGGTGAGAAGCGCCTTTTTCATCTATAAGTTCTTAAAAACTATGTTATATAATACATAAATCATGCGCCTGAAAAAAATTCTCTTTTTCAGCCTTTTGGCCGTTCTTCCGCTTTCCTCGGCCGGGGCCAAATCCATCGCCGACGCCCGGGGCGAGGTGGTAAAAGAGACCATGACCTATCTTAATACGCCCTACCTCTGGGGCGGCATGCACCCGCAGACCGGCATGGACTGCTCCGCTTTCGTGAAGCTGGTCTACGGCAAGGCCGGCCTCGGCCTGCCGCGCGTGGCCAGGGACCAGTTCAAACAGGCCCTCCGCCTTCCCCCCTCCGGCGTGCTGCCCGGGGACATGATCTTCTTCGCCATGAAAAATCCGGGCACGGCCAAAGTGGACCATGTCGGGATCTACGTGGGCAAAGGTTTCTTCGTGCACGCCTCTTTCACGAACGGCGTGCATATCGACTCGGTCACCAACCCCTACTATTACTCCCGGCTCGTGAGCCTCCGCAAATACGCCGGCTTTTAAACCCGCCGTTTGAACCGCCCCGCTGACCGCGCCGGAAATATCGCGGCGCTCCTGCGCCCGGCCCCGAGCGCCCGGCTTTTATTTTTCGGCCAGGGCCGCTTTTATTTTTACGCGCAGGAAGTAAGCCATTATCAAGACCTGGGCGGCCGGCCCGGCCAGGTTCGCCGCGAACCCGAGGCTTTTGTTCGCGTAAGGGACGAACAGCGGCAGGAAGCCCGTCATTTTAGTGGGGCCGAGTATTATCACCGGCAGCGCGTAGGCGAGCGCCATCCAGGCCAGCGCCATCATTTCAGGCCTGCGGCTCGCCGAGAAGCGGCACCACTGCAGGAACATCAGGTCCCGCAGCAGGAAAAGCGGCAGGACGAGGTAGAGGCGGCCCTGCGCCGCTACGGTTCCGGCCGCTCCGGCGCCGTAAACCAGGTAGAGGACGGCGGCTACGCACAGCAGGGGGACGGAACCCTTAAGCCAGGCCGGGCTGTCGTCCAGGCGGCGCGCCGGGCTGTCCCCGGCCAGCCAGCGCCGCCAGTATTCGCCCCGCTCGCAGGAGAGGAAGGAGGCGATATAGACGGCCAGGCCCGGCAGGATCAGCGCCGTAAGCGGCAGCGCGTCGGTCCGCGGGGCCGCGTACTCGAAGCCCGTTATATACCAGGCCAGGAAGAACAGGAAAGCCGGCAGCCGCCAGGCGCGGCGGCGCTCGAGCAGGTCGCGGCCTATGCGGTACCTGGCGCCGAGGAAAGCCCAGGCCCCGAAAACCAAAAAGGTCGCCGCGAGGAAAAGCACGCTGGAGACCGTATCAAGCTGAAGGCCGTAAAAAGAGATCAGCTGCGGCGAGAGGCGGTTCAGCGAGTCCGCGTACCTGAAAGAGGAATTGAGCGTGCTGACCCCGGCGAGGCCTATCAGCGGCCCGGAAAGATGCCCCATCCCGCTGCCGCCGGTCTCGTCGTAGGCGGAAGCCAGCAGCCCGACGGCCATCGACAGCAGCGCCACCGACAGGCCCAGCGCGTACCGGCTCAGGAAGTCGCCGTAAGCGCCCGGGGAAAAGGCAAGGGAGAGCAGCGCGGCGGGCAGGAGGCACGCGAAAAGGAACCAGGGGAAGACCGGGGCCCCCAGGAATTTCCCGGCCGCTATTTTGAAAGAAGAAAGCGGGGTCAGGCGCTGGAAGTCCCAGGTGCGCTCGGCCCTTTCCTGCGTGACGCACCTGGCGGTGCAGACCACGCCGTAAAAAACGAGCACGTTGAACTGGATGAAGGTTATGGCGGACAGGTAGCTCCCCCAGGAGGCGGTGGTCTTGGCGACCGAGTAGCCGGTGGCGGCGCAAAGGGCCAGGGCCGCGGCCAGGCTGGACAGGAGCTTGAACCTGCCGGCTTCCTGCGCGCGATAGCGGAAGATCTCGGGAAAAAGGTCGGTAAGCGGGCTCATATTTTTTTCTCCAAAGAGGCGAGGTAAGTTTCCTGGATGCCGCCGCCTTCCTCGCCGAAATGAAGCACCTTGACCCCGCCGTCGAGCAGGCGCTTCAGGGTGCCGGAAAGTTCGTCTTCTGTTCCTGAAAAATTAAAGAATACGCTGCCGTTCTCCGCGGCCGGGCTTTCCATCCCGGCGGCGCGCAGCAGCGCCAGCGCTCCTTCCGTGCCGCCGGCGGCCCTGACGCGCACCCGGCGCTTCCTGCCTACAGAAGCCCGTACCTCGGCCAGGCTGCCGCAGGCCACGAGGTTCCCCTCGCGCAGGATGGCGACGTGGGTGCAGTAATCCTCCAGCTCGGTAAGGATATGGGAAGAGACGATCAGGGTTTTGCCGGCCTGCGCCATCCGCGTAAAGAGTTTCTGGAGGTCGTGCCTCGACTCGGGGTCGAGGCCCGAAGCCGGCTCGTCGAGCAGCAGCAGCGGCGGCTCGTGCAGCAGCGTGCGGCCTATGGCCAGGCGCTGGCGCATCCCGCGCGAGAGCGCCTGCACCCGCGCGCCGGCCTTGCCGGCCAGGTCCACGTCGGCGAGCGTCCGGGCGATGACGTTTTCCCGGCGGCCGCGCGGGACGGCGTAAGCCCGGGCGAAGTATTCCAGGTATTCGCCCACGGTTATCTCCTCGTAAAGGCCGAAGAAATCGGGCAGGAAGCCCACCGAGGAATGCACCCCGCGCGGGTTCTCGTTTATGTCCACCCCGTTCACCACGGCGGTGCCGCGCGTGGGTTCGAGGACGGCGGAAAGCATCTTGAGCAGCGTGCTCTTGCCGGCGCCGTTGGGCCCCACCAGAGCCATCACCGCGCCCCGCGGCACCGAAAGATCGATATCCTTGACCGCCACTACGTCGCCGTATTCCCGCCGCAGGGAGGAAGTCCTGACTATTTCGTCTTTCATTTCATTGTTCTCCGTAAAAGTGAATCCGCCGCGAACATTCCGGGCGCGCCCCGTGATATAATTTTACATTATCAGGGGTTTCCCGGAGGATACAATGAGCGAAGCGCAGAACGCACCGACGATTTTCGCGGAACCGACGCCTCTGGGCCTGATCGGCCTGGCTGTCGGCTGCGCCGCCCTGGCGCCCATAGCGCTGGGGCTCGCCCTTACGCCCGCGGCCTTCAAGACCGCGGCCATGCTCTGCCTTCTGTTCGGCGGCGGCTGCCAGTTCCTGGCCGGGGCGATGAGCCTCGCGAATAAAAATCTTTACGGCGGCACGCTGTTCACGGCCTTCGCTTTCAACTGGGTCATGAACTGGTGGGTCCTTACCTCCATAGCCGGCGGCGTGATGCCGGACCACGCGGTCATGCTCTCGGCCGACATCTGCTTCCTGCTCATCTTCGCCGCCATGACCTACGGCTTCGGTTTTTTCAGCGGGCTGCTTTTCTTTTTCCTGCTGGTAATAGACCTGATGTACGTCCTCAAGATCATCGCCGGCATCACGGGCACCGCCGCCCTGGCCATGCCTGTCGCGGCGCTGACCATCCTGCTCGGCCTTACGGCGCTGTGGATAGCTTTCGCTCTTCTTCTCAACCCGGTAGCCGGGAAGCTTTTCTGGTTCCCCGGCCCGGTCTTTAAAGCCGCGCCGCACACGGCCCGATAAGCCGGCCGGTGCGAAAAAGCCGTGCCTGGCGCGGCTTTTTCCTTTTCCCCCGGGCGGACCGGCGCGGCAAATTCATATAATATACCTTGGCTACTACAATGCATAACGAGATAAACCGCCGGCGCACCTTCGCCATAATTTCCCACCCCGACGCCGGCAAGACCACGCTTACCGAGAAACTCCTGCTTTACGGCGGGGCTTTGCACCTGGCCGGGACCGTCACGGCCCGGAAGAACCAGCGCGCCACCGCCTCCGACTGGATGGAGCTGGAAAAGAAGCGCGGCATTTCGATCAGCTCCACCGTGCTGCAGTTCGACTACAACGGCTTCCGCATAAATTTGCTCGACACCCCCGGCCACCGCGACTTCTCCGAGGACACCTACCGCGTGCTCACCGCCGTGGACGCGGCTATCATGGTGATAGACGCCGGCAAAGGCATAGAGGCCCAGACCCTGAAATTATTCGAGGTCTGCCGCCGCCGCCACATCCCTATTTTCACTTTCATGAACAAGATGGACCGCCCTTCGCGCGAGCCGCTCGAGCTGATCGACGAGCTTGAAAAAACGCTGGGCCTGAAGCCTTTCCCGGTGAACTGGCCGATGGGCAGCGGCAAGGATTTCAGGGGCGTCTACGACCGGCTGACAAAACAGGCGCACATGTTCGAGCGCACTCCCGGCGGCGCTTTCATGGCCCCCGTCGAGGTGGCCGACATCAATGACCGGCATATCAAGGATACGATGGAGGCGGTCAGCTACAGGAATTTCATCGAGGAAGTGGGCATGCTCGACCTGGCCGGCACGGAATATTCGAGCGAAGAGGTCCTGGCCGGGGAGACCACGCCGGTCTTCTTCGGCAGCGCGGTCAATAATTTCGGCATCCAGCTTATGCTGGACGGCTTCGTGGAGCATTCGGCCCCGCCCGGGCCGCGCGACGCCACTATGGGGTCCATCGCCCCGGACTTCCCGGCTTTCGCGGGCTTCATCTTCAAGATCCAGGGCAATATGAACCCGCGCCACCGCGACAAGGTGGCCTTCGTGCGGGTCTGCTCCGGCAAATTCACCCGCGACATGACGGTCCACCATTCCGGCACCGGCAAAAAGATCCGGCTTTCGAATTCGAACAAGCTTTTCGGCCAGGAGCGCGAGACCGTGGACGAGGCTTACCCCGGCGACATCGTGGGGCTGGTGGGGAACCAGGAATTCGCGATAGGCGACACGCTGACCGAGAACCCGGCGATAATTTTCGACGAGATCCCGCGCTTCCCGCCTGAATGTTTCACTTTCCTTTACAACCCCGTGCCGTCCAAGTCCAAGCCTTTCAAGCTTGGCCTGGAACAGCTTATTTTGGAGGGCGTCGTGCAGCAGTTCAGCGTGAAGGACGCGCCCAGCTCAAGCCCGCTCCTGGCCGCGGTCGGGCCGCTCCAGTTCGAAGTGACTCAGTACAGGCTCGAGGCCGAATACGGCGTGCAGTCCAGGCTCGAACCCGCGCCTTGGCAGTTCGTGCGCTGGCTTGATAAAGAAGGGTCCGCAATACTGGCCGGCGGCTCCGTGCACCTGGCCGACAATGTGCGGCTGGGCTCAGACCCCGCCGGCAACGCCGTCATTTTTTTCCCCACCCCGTGGGCGCTTAAATATTTCAGCGACACTAACAAGAAGATAACTCTCTACGAACTTCCCCAGCGCCCCTGAAGCCCGCCCGCAATTTTCCGCTCAAACCGGCGCCGGCCTCCCGTTCCAAGCCCCGACTCTAATAAGGTAAAATCACCCTATGGAAAAAGACGCCTCCCTTGAAAAACCCGCTGAGAAATCCGCCTTCCCGGCCAATTACCTGCCCGCCGCCGTTGAACCGGCCTGGTGCGAAAAATGGGAACAGGAAAAACTTTATTACTACGACCCCGCCCGGCCCCGGAAGGAAACCTTCGTGGTGGACACGCCGCCCCCCACCGTTTCCGGCGAGCTTCACGTCGGCCACGTTTTCAGCTACGTGCAGACCGACATCATGGTGCGCTTCCAGCGCATGCAGAATAAGAACATATTTTACCCGATGGGCTGGGACGACAACGGCCTCCCGACGGAGCGCCGCGTGCAGAACCTCTTCGGCGTCAGGTGCGAGCCTTCCGTGCCGTACAAAGAAGGCTTCAAGTCCTCCGGCCCCAAGAAGGACCTGAAGGATTACGAACACATCTCCCGCCGTAACTTCCTGGAACTCTGCGAGCTGCAGACCGCCGAGGACGAGAAGCGCTACGAGGCGCTTTGGCGCCGCCTGGGCCTCTCCATAGACTGGAGGCAGACCTATTCCACCGTGGGCGAACATTGCCGCAAGACCTCGCAGTTCTCTTTCCTGGACCTTTTCAAGAAAGGCCACGTCTATAGCGCCGAGACGCCCACGCTTTGGGACACCACCTTCCGCACCGCCGTCGCCCAGGCCGAATGCGAGGACCGCGAGGCCAACGGCTTCTTCCACGACATAAAGTTCCAGGTGGAAGGCGGCGGCGAGTTCACCATCGCCACCACCCGCCCGGAGCTGCTTTCGGCCTGCATCGCCGTGGTAGCCCACCCGGACGACGAGCGCTACAAGCCGCTGTTCGGCAAGACCGCGCTGTCCCCGCTCTTCAAAGTGCGCGTGCCGATAATGCCTTCGCACCACGCCGATCCGGAGAAGGGCACCGGCATCATGATGGTCTGCACCTTCGGAGACATAGCCGACGTGCAGTTCTGGCGCGACCACAAGCTGCCCCTGCGCCAGGTGATCAGCCGCACCGGCCAGCTGCACCCGCTCGCCTACGTCGAGAAATTCCTGGACAGCGCCGACTTCGAGGCCGCCAAGAACGCCTACGCGCAGCTCGCCGGGCTCTACGCCAAGCAGGCCCGCACCAAGACCGTGGAGCTGCTCCGCGCCGAAGGGTCGCTCGTCGGCGAGCCCAGGCCCACCAAACAGGCCGTTAAATACTACGAGAAAGGCGACCAGCCCCTCGAGTTCGTGCCGACGCGGCAGTGGTACATCAAGATCCTCGAAAACAAGGCCGCGCTGCTGGAGCAGGGCAAAAAAGTGGCCTGGCACCCCGATTACATGTTCAAGCGCTACGAGCAGTGGGTGGAAGGCCTGAACCAGGACTGGTGCATCAGCCGCCAGCGCTATTTCGGCGTCCCGTTCCCGGTCTGGTACCCTATAGACGCCGACGGGAATATCGAATACGACAATCCCATCGTGGCCGGCGCCGAGCGCCTGCCGGTGGACCCGCAGACCGAAGTTCCGCCCGGCTACACCGAGGACCGGCGCGGCAAGCCCGGCGGCTTCATGGGCGACCACGACGTGATGGACACCTGGGCCACCTCTTCGCTCACGCCCATGATCTCCAGCCGCTGGGCCGAAGACAAAGCGCGCCACGCGAACCTCTTCCCCGCCGATATGCGCCCGCAGGCGCACGAGATCATCCGCACCTGGGCTTTCTATACGATCACCAAGGCCTGGATGCACGAGAATTCCGTGCCCTGGCACAATGCCGCGATCAGCGGCTGGGTGGTAAGCCCGGATAAAGGCAAAATGAGCAAATCCAAGGGCAAGACCATCACGCCCGACGACCTCCTTGTCACCTATTCCGCCGATTCGCTGCGCTACTGGGCCGGCAAGGCCAAGCTCGGCCAGGACACGGTCTACGACGAGAGCGTGTTCAAGGTCGGGATGCGCCTGGCCACCAAGCTGTTCAACGCTTCGAAGTTCACGATGATGCAGCTCCAGAGCCCGGCCGCCGCCGGCGCGAAACTGGGCGCGGCCGATATCACCGAGCCGCTGGACAAAGCCTGGGTGGAGCATCTGAAAGCGCTGGTGGAAGCCTCCCGCGAGGACTTCGCGAACTACGAGTCCGCGGCCATGCTTCTTTACACGGAATCCGCTTTCTGGGATTTCTGCGACAATTACCTCGAGCTGGTGAAGAACCGCGCCTATAACGGCAGCCCGGCGGCGGCGCGCTCGGCCTGCGCCGCGCTTGAGTGGACGCTCGGCGTTTTCCTCCGCCTGTTCGCGCCTTTCCTGCCTTTCATCACCGAGGAAGTCTGGGGCTGGTCTTTCGCCGGAAGCCTCAAGCAGCCCTCCGTCCATAAAGCCCAGTGGCCCGCGGCCGCCGAAATGGCCTCGGCTCCCGGCGACAAGCTGGTGCTGGAGATCACGCGCAAAGTTCTGGAGGCCGTCCGCACAAGGAAGGCCGCCGAGAAGCGCAGCGTAAAGTGGCCGGTGGCGAAGCTGACCGTGGAATGCGGCCCCAAACAGGCCGCCGCGCTCAAGCTGGCGCTTGAAGACCTGCTTCTGGCCGGCTGCGTGGACAAGGCCGGCGTCTCCGTAAAAGAGACCGGCTCCGACGACAAAGACCCGGCCGTGACCGTGGAACTCGGGGCCGCGTAAGGGCGCGTTTCCCCGGCGCGCAGTTAACCCGCCGGCGCCCGGAACGGTCCTCCCGGCTTATTTCATGAACTTCAAAAACAAACGATCCGCGCTGATCCTTGCGGCACTGGTTTTCACCGGGTGTTCCGACCCCGCCGCGAACACGGTCCTTAAGCGTCTCCATCTTGCATCCGCGCACACTTACTATGTGTCCGCCGAACAATTCAAGACCGCCGCTTTCGCGAACCCGCCCGCGCCGGATTCGGAGACGCAGAAAGCGGACCTGGCCGCCATCCTCGACTGGCAGGCCAGGCGCACAAAAGCCGACTGTAAAAAAGCGAAAAAAACCGCCAAAGCAGGCTATGTATTTTTCTGGGGCGAAAAAGACCCTTTTCCTTCGCCGCTTCCGCCAGAAGCGAAAACTTTCTTCAACAACCTGTCCTCAGACCTGGAGGATTCCGTCGCTAATATGAAGGAGCGCTACCGCCGGCCCAGGCCCTTCAAGGCCTATCCGGACCAGGCCGAACCCTGCATAAATAAAAGCTGGGGCTACTCCTATCCGAGCGGCCATTCCTCTTTCTCAAGGGTTTTCGCCGACGTGCTTTCCGATATCGTGCCGGAGCGGCGGTCAGAGTTCATCGCCAAAGCCGACGAGATCGCCCTGGACAGGGTGATAGGCGGCGTTCATTTCCCTACGGACATCGCCGCCGGCAAGGTCTTCGGCGACAACTTTCACGCCGAGCTTCTCAAATCCCCCGATTACCTGAAAGACGTGGAAAAGGTGAAGAGCCTGCTGGTAAAACCTTAACCGCCGCGCCCCGGTCCGCCAGGCCTTACGCGCCTCGCGCTTTGGTAGAATGATCAGAATATGAGCCGCCCCGCCGCTTTCGCAGCCGCTATCCTGGCCCTTTGTTTTACCTGGCCGGCCGGCTGCTCCGCCGCGGGCAAAGAAATAAGCGCCTCGGAATTCATAGAGAATTTTTCTTCCCTGCTCGACCTGGCCCCCGAGCCGCCGATGGTGACGGAGGCGGAAGTTATAGAGCTGGAAGAGGGGGACGTTCAAACCTATATCTTCGTGCGCGGGGCGGCGGCGCACCCGCCCCCGCCGGTCAACCTGGGCGGCGACGGGCGCCTGGCTATAAGCCGGCCCGACACCGGCGAAAGAATAGTCTCGGCTTACCGGAACGGCGACGGGACTTACAACCAGGCCGAGCTGGATAAAATACAGCGGCTCATGCGCTGCCGGCAGACAGGCAAGGAAACCGCGATCTCCATTAAGCTCCTGGAAATACTCGATATCGTAGAGGACAGGTTAGGGAAGGGCGGGCTTACGCTTTTAAGCGGCTACCGCAGCCCTAAATTCAACAAAAAAGTTCCGGGGGCCGCGCGCTGGAGCACTCATATGCTGGGCTGGGCGGCCGACATCAGGGTCCCCGGCCGCAGCCCCGCCGAAATAGCCGACTTCGCCGCTAAAATAAACGAAGGCGGCGTCGGCTATTACCCGGACGCCGCCTTCGTGCACCTCGATTCCAGCCGGCCGAGGCACTGGGAAGTCAGGAAGAAATCCAGGCCCGCCCCCGCCAAAACTCCGGCCCCGCGTAAATAATTTTTAAACGCGGCCCGCGGCGCGGAAGACGCCGAGGTTCTCCTCTACCGCCGCCGCCGGGACTATCTCTTTCAAAACTTCCTCGATAACCGCGGCTTCCAGGCCGGGGACGGCGTTCATAACCGCCAGGCGGCCGAGCAGGGCGGAATTCTGCATCCGCGGGTCCTGCAGCTCCTTGATAAAAACCACGGAAACGCCGCCGTCCATGGCGGAAATTTCTTTGGCGACCTCTTCGGCCGAAGGGTACCGCGCGAGACCCATCCGCACGCTGACCGGCTGGTAGGCCGTGTCGTAATAGATAACTTTCCCGCCTTTCTTCAGGTACTGGGCCGCGCCGCGCAGGGCCTCGAGGCGCTCGAGGGCCAGGACCAGGTCGGCGCCGCCTTCCGGGACCAGCGGGGTGAGGGCGTCGGCGCCGAGGCGGATATGCGAGGAGACTACGCCGCCGCGCTGGGCCAGGCCATGGGTATCGCAGGCATGCACCTCAAGCCCGGACCTTTCGGCCGCCTGCGCGAGCGCCGCGGCCAGCAACCCTATCCCCTGCCCGCCTACGCCGCAGAGATAAATATTAAAAGCCATCTTTCTTCCTCTCCCCGGATCCCGGATTTTCGATCCCCGATTCCCGACTCCCGGCTCCAGATTTTCTGCCGATGGCCTGCGACGGACAGGTCTGCATGCAGGAACCGTCGCCTATGCAGAGCTCCGTATTGACCGTCACCGAGCCGTCCTCGTGCCTGATAAAAGAAGGGCAGGCGAACTCGGCTGCGCAGACATAGTGCCGCGCGCAGCTCCCCTGGGCCACGCTCACATGCTGGGTCTTTATGCCGGGACTGGTACGGCGCCTCTCCCTCATGAATTTGAGCATGCACGGGTGCCGGGCTATCACTACCGCGAAGCCCTTGTGCTCCATCGCGGCTTTCATATGGTCGCTAAGCTTGGGCTGGTCGTAGGCGTCGCATTCGCGCAGGAATTTAACGCCAAGCTTCTCCAGGATCTCGAACAGAGCGAGGCGCTCGCCCAGCTCGCCGTTGCCGGGGCGGGGCTGGTGCCCGGTCATAGCGGTGGTCCCGTTATCCAGGAGCACGAGCGTAATATCGCTGTCGCGCCAGGCGGCGTTCACCAGGCCGGGCATGCCGGCGTGGAAGAAAGTCGAGTCCCCGACGAAGGCCACGACTTTGCGGCTGGAATTATTCAGGGCCAGGCCGGAGGCCGTGGAGACCGAGTGCCCCATCGAGAAAAGGACTTCCCCCATTTTATAGGGCGGAAGGAAAGCCATGGAATGGCAGCCTATATCGCCTACGGTTATGGCGCCCGGAGGCAGGGCTTTCTTTACGGCGTGGAAAGCGGAGCGGTGGCCGCAGCCAGGGCACATCTGCGGCGAGCGCGGGGCGGGCAGGGCGAAAGAGCGCTTTTCCGGCGCGGGAAAAAGCTCCGGCCAGGCGGCGGCGACGGCGGCGCGGGCCCGCTCCGTCGTCATCTCCCCCATCAGCGCGGCATTGCCTTTGCGCGAATGGATCGCGCAATCTATCCCGCGGTCGTAGGCGAGCGCTTTTATCTCCGTCTCCATCACCCGGTCGAGTTCTTCGAGGATGTAAACCTCGTCGTGGGCGTGCAGGAATTCACCCGTCAGCTTTTCCGGCAGCGGGTAGGTCAGGCCCAGCTTAAGCAGGTCCACCGGGGCGCCGGCCGCGCGCACCGCCTCGAGGAGGCAAAGAGCGGGCAGCCCTGAAGAGATGACGCCCAGGCGCTTAACTCCGGAGACGGGAGTTTTATAGACGGCGTTAAGGACGCTTTTCTCGCCATAGGCGGCCCAGGCGTCCAGTTTTTCAAGCGCTTTCTTTTTAAGAGGGAAAACAGTGGCGGTTATAGGCACATAAGGCCCGTTCGCGGGATCGAAGCGCGGCTTCCAGTCGGTCCGGGCTGGCAAGGTTCCAAAGCTGACTTTTTGCCTGGCGTGGCAGACATGGGTGGTCAGCCGCAGGAAGACGGGGGCGCGGCGCTCCCTGGCGAGCGCGGCCGCTTCTTTGTACATCACGTAAACTTCGCCCGGGGAAGCTGGTTCGAACACGGGGATATAAGCCATGCGGGCGAACCAGCGGTTGTCCTGCTCGTTCTGCGAGGAGTTCGCGCCGGGATCGTCGCCGAGTATCACCACCATCCCGCCCGGGAGCTCCATCAGGGCGAGCTGCACAAGAGAGTCGGCCGCGACATTGAGGCCCACGGATTTGAAGAAGACAGCGGAGGAATGCCCGTTTAGCGAGGCGCCGGCCGCTATTTCCAGCGCCACTTTTTCATTCACGGCGAATTCAAAATGGCAGGGCCGGTCCTTTTCGGCGGGAGCCAGCAGGGCGTCGGCTATTTCAGGGGTCGGAGAGCCGGGATAGCTTGTCGCCACCGCGGTCCCCGCCTCGGCCATCGCGCGCGCCAGAGCGTGGTTCCCCATCACCAGCGCGCTGAATCCCCCTTTTTCGGTCATCAGACCCGCAAGTGAAAGCATTCAATGCTCCTTAATTTAGATCAGTTCCGTTTTACCGGCCGGTATTCTTTAAGCGGGTCGACGGGCTGGACGTAGGGGCCGGCCCAGGTCCTGGCGAAGATGTCTTCCAGCACGGAGGCGGCCGCGGCGCCTTTGGTGAAAACCGCTACGCCGCGGGAAGTAAGGAAATAGCCGGGGCCCCAGTTGGAAGTGGTGACATAGCCGGTCTCGCCGTCGATCACCAGGTATTTCAAATGCTCCACGCGGGAGAACGGGATCATCCCGGAGCTGTGCTGCGGCAGGATGGAAATTTTAACTTCTATATTCTCGGTTTTCGCCAGCGCTTTTATATCCCGGTCGGCCTTGCCGCCCATCGCCCAGTCGGCGAAGACCAGCTCCACCTTGACGCCTTTCGCGGCGGCCTTGCGGAAAGCCGTGTCGAGGTCGGCCCAGCGCTTCGAGCCGTGCTCCATAAGCGAGTAGGTCATCACCTGGCCGCGTATGGTCTTTTTGGCGGCGCCCACGGCTTTGAGCAGCTCCGTTATTTCGGTGTCCGCCCCTTTGGGGACGAAGTTCACCGGGCTGTAAGCGAGGCTGTAGGAAACTTCCCCGCCGTTGACCGCCGCTTTTTCCGGTTTGGAGGCGGAGATCCCTGTTTTGCCTTTCTTGGCGAACATCTTCTTCGCCTCGGCGCCGCCGGCCAGGGCCCAGTCGGCCTCGAAGAGCCTGGCCAGGTCGGAGGCGGCCTTAGCGCTCTTTATCCGCAGGCCCAGCTCGTGGATGTGCTTCAGCGAGCGCCAGTCCAGGTTCTGGCTGCCGACATAAGCCTCTTTGCCGTCGACGATGAAGAACTTGGCGTGCTGGACGCCGCCGCCGGCCTTCTTGAATTCTATCACCCGCGTCTCCACGCCGGCCTCTTTCAGGGCAGGCAGGGATCTTTCGCTCTCTTTCACCATCACCTTCTCGACAATGACGCGCACTTTGACGCCTCTTTTAACCGCGTCTTTCACGGCCGCAAGGACCGGCTCTAGGACTTCGCCGGCCTGGTCGGCTATGTAGAACTGCTCTATGTCCAGCGTTTTGGACGCCGCGCCTATCATCTCGAGCCAGACGGCCTGCGGCCGCGCGGTCAGCGACGACCCGTAAACGGTCTCGTCGGGAGCGCTTTCGACGAACTGCAGCTCGGCGGCGCTGAGGCTAAGGGCGTTGGCGGCTAAAACAAGGGCAAGGAGAATTTTTTTCATATGGTCTCTATCTTCTTATAGTTTCTATCTTCTCCACGTAGTTGATGTTCCGGGCTTTCATGCCGGCGATCATGAACTTGAAGGCCTTCTCTTCCATCCCGAAGAATTCGGGCGGGCAGATGCCTTTGCGGGTGAAAGCCCCGGACAGGAACATCCTGGCCGCTACCGTGGCCGTGTAGCCGGTGGTGCGCGCCATGGAGGTGGTCCCGGTCTTCGCGTCGTACTGGTCGTTCAGGTCCCAGGTGATGCGGGTCTTTTTGCCTTTATGCAGGCCCTCTACGATGACGCGCATGATGGTCACGTCGTGCTCGCCGGGCTGGAGCTTCCACATCGGGAACATCAGCTTGGCGGTGAGGTCGAGCGGCCTGACCATGACGTCGCCTACCTGCACCGGCTCCTTGGAGAAGTAGCCGGTTTCCCGCAGCACGCGCATCTTCTCGATATGCCCGGGATAGCGCATGGTCTTTTCTTTCATATTGGGCAGCTTGAGCGTGTCGGCCAGAGTGCGCAGGCCGTCGGTGTTGAAAGCTTCAAGCGTGCCCACGCCTTCGAAATTAAGGAATTCCGGATCGGACAGAGCGGGCCGGGTCACGGCCACATTATTCTCTATATAGCGCGCGGGGCGGGTATATTCCTCTATCACGTCCACGGCGGAGAAGACTATCTTGTACTCGTAGGGCCAGGTCCTGACTTTCGGCAGGCCGCCGACATAGCAGAGGGCCGTGTCCGGTTTATCCATCATAGCCGCGCCGCGCGCGCTGAGCATATTGCTGCAGCCGGGGGCCACGCCGCAGTCCACGATGGCGGTAACATTATTTTTCTTCGCCAGCGCGTCCAGCTTGAAAGGGTCCTCGGGGAAGAAAGAGATGTCGACGATATTGCGCTTCGCCTCGATAACGGCCTTGACGGTCTCGAAGCCCATGAAGCCGGGGAGGGCGCCGATGACGAGGTCGAATTTCTCCGCCGCTTTTTTCACTTCGGAGCTTTTAGAAAGGTCGGCCTTGAGCAGCGTAAGGCGCTTGTCGGAGCGCAGCTTGTCCAAAGATCTCTCGGAGGCGTCGAGGACGGTCACTTTCCAGCCCTTTTCATCCGCCAGGTCCTTCGCCATCGCCGAGCCCACGAGTCCGGAACCGAATACGCCTATGTTCATGATGCCTCCAGTCGAAAATATAAATTTATAAATAATAAGCCGGCAACTTTATTCTACTTGAAAAACCTTAAGCCGGGCAACCTAGCCTTCGAAGATAGCTTTCGGGGCGTCCTTTGATTTAAAAACGGCCAGCTCGCCGAGCATCATCCCGGAAACTATAAGGAAACCGCCGGCGGCTTTGATAAGGATGAATTCCTCTCCGCCGAGGGTCCAGGCGAAGAGCGCGGCGAAGACAGGCTCGAGCGTAAAGATAAGCCCCACTTTGAAAGGCTCGCTCTCTTTCTGCGCCACCATCTGGATGAAGTAAGCGGTGAGGGTGGGGAACACCGCCAGGAAAGTAATTATCCCCCACAATTTAGGACCGGCCACGGCCAGCGGGTAGCCCATTACCGCCGCGAGCAGGAAAGAAGTAAGGGAGACGCACCAGAACTGGTGGAAAGCGAGCAAAAGCATATCGGCGTTCGCCTTCATATACTTGTCGGTGAAAGCCACATGCGCGGCATAGGTGACCGCGGCTATCAAAGTCAGAGCGTCGCCCTTGTTGAAGCCGCCCGCCCCGCCGGTAAGGAGCCAGAGCCCGTAGACGGCCAGGCAGGCCGAGATCCCCTCCAGCCATTTCGGGCGCTGGCGGCGAAGCAGGAACATGAAAACCGGGATAAAGATGATGAAGAGCCCGGTGATAAAACCGGAATTTGCGGCCGTGGTAAAAAGAAGGCCGTAAGTCTGGGTGACGTAAAGGGCCGTCAGGAAAACCGAGAGGATAGCGCCTTCTTTAAGCTGGTCGGTGAATTTAGGGCGGCGTACCGCCCAGGGCAGGAGGATAAGGGCCGCGATGCCGAAGCGGATAGCCACCATTGCCACCGGGTGCACCCCGGCGAGGGCGTCTTTGACCACGATGAAAGTTGAGCCCCAGATCGCGGCGCAGTAAAACAGGCCGAGATCGGTCCAGAGTTTAGGGCGGCCGGGGGGCTTTTCCATATGGGAAATTATACCTTGTTTGGCTTTCGGTTACCGGGAGGCCCGAATTTAGGTATACTTTTTGTATTCCAGACCAAGGAGCTCCGA
This sequence comes from bacterium, assembly GCA_021811315.1. Classification (GTDB taxonomy): domain Bacteria; phylum Elusimicrobiota; class Elusimicrobia; order Elusimicrobiales; family UBA9959; genus UBA9959. Next base: position 21,987 of record JAJZPF010000022.1, on the reverse strand, counting down.
ATGAAAGACCAGATACTCAAAAAAATCGAATCTTACGAAAATTACGCTATCGAGCTGCAGCGCGGGCTCACCGCCATACCGGCCCTCGCCCCTTCCAGCGGCGGGACCGGCGAATACGACAAGGCCAAATGGCTCGAAGGCGAGCTTAAGAAACTTAAATTCGACTCTATCGAATGGATAAACGCCCCGCAGCCCGAGGCCAAGAACGGCATACGCCCCAATGTCATCGCCCGCTACAAAGGCAAAAGCTCGGCCAAGACCATCTGGTTCATGGCCCACCTGGACGTGGTTCCCCCCGGCGAAGCCAAGCTCTGGAAATCAGACCCGTATAAGATGGAAGTGCAGGGCCGCAAACTCGTCGGCCGCGGCGTCGAGGACAACCAGCAGGCCATAGCCTCCAGCATCATGGTAGTGAAAGCGATGATGGAGCTTGATTACAGGCCCGAATACGATATCGCCCTTCTTTTCTGCGCCGACGAAGAAACCGGCTCCGGTTTCGGCGCGGACTATATCTCGGATAACAAGCCCGAGATCTTCGGTAAGGACGATATGTTCTTCGTGCCCGACTCCGGCACCGAGGACGGCTCGCTGATAGAAGTGGCCGAAAAATCGATAATGTGGATGAAAGTGATCACGCACGGAAAGCAGTGCCACGCCAGCCGCCCGAAGCTCGGCATCAACGCTTTCAAGGCCGCGAGCGAACTGATCACCAAGTACCAGAAGCTCTACAAGAAGTTCCCTAAGAAAGACAAGCTCTACGAGCCGCCCATAAGCACCTTCGAGCCCACCAAGAAGGAGAACAATGTCCCCAATGTGAACACCCTGCCCGGCGAGGACGTGTTCTACATGGACTGCCGCGTGATGCCCTGCTACCAGCTCGCCGATGTTAAGGCCGAGATGCGCAAGATGGCCGACGAAGTGGAGGCGAAGTTCGGCGTGAAGATCTCTTTCGAGCCCCAGCAGGAAGCGCAGGCCGCGCCCCCCACCGACCCGAAGGCCGAGATCGTGACCGCCCTCAAAAAAGCGATCAAGGAAGTCCTGGGCGTAAAAGCAAAAGCCTACGGCATCGGCGGCGGAACCGTTGCGGCCTTCTTCAGGCGCCTGAACCTCCCGGTAGTGGTTTACGCCAGGCTCAATGAAACGGCCCACATGCCCAACGAGTACTGCGTGATAGACCACATGATGGGCGACGCGAAAGTCTTCGCCGTCACCACGCTTCTGCTCTGCAAGAAATAGCGGCAGCTCCGGAATAAAGAAGGCGCCGGCAGGGCGCCTTTTTTATTGCCGTATTTTCATCTGGGCCATTAGACCCTGCCTCGCGGCGGTCTAAAGACTCTTACAGAATGCAGGTATGTCGGCTAGAATATACTTAATGAGCCGACATACCGGAGGTTTTCCGATGAGGAAAGCCCTTTTTATATTTCTGCCTTTCGCGCTATCCGCAAACCTCGCGGCTTTTGAATTACAGGGGATAAGCGCCGCCCAGATAGCCGGAGCCGCCGACTTAAAGATCCCCCTCCCCGCTGCGCCCCGCCAGGAAAATTTTAAAGCTTCTCCGGAACAGTCCGCCGCAGCCTTCGCCGCTTATAAAGTGAACGGCGTGGACGTTGTGGTCCCGCATATAGGCGGCGGGAACAATCTGCTCGCCGTCCTAAGTCCCGGGACCAATTTGGAAACTCTCTCGGCAAAGCTGCGCCCCGCTTTCGCAGCTTCCTCCGCCGCGAAAGCCGCGGTCATACAGCCGCAATCCAAAGCCGAGCTCGAACTTGCGGCCAGGAATCCCGGCGCCGCTATCGTTTCCCTGAACTCTTTCCTCCCGGCCGGCGCCGCGGCTCTCTTCAACCGCGAACCTAATTTCGCGGGCCCCAATTGTTTCAACGCGGCTTTCACCGCCGCGGGTATGATGGAACCCGGCAAACTACGCCACGTGGGCAACCCCGAAGCCGACCAGCTTCTTTCGATGTATTATAAAAGCGTGCCCGCCGCGAACCTCCAGCCCGGGGACATACTTGTACTGAACGACGGCGACCACGGCGTCTATTACCTGGGCGGCGGCCTTATCTTCCACAAAAAAAGCTATCTCAAGCAGCATCTCTACCGCATAACCCTCCTTGAAAAAGCCTATGAGCCGGAACCGAATGAATGGAAACCGGGGATCTTCGACGGAGGAAGTTCTTTCAGCAGCCCCGAAACCATCCACGGCAAAAAAGCGTGGCGGCCTTCCGGCGCGCATTACGATTTCGGCCAGGCCAGCGCGGACGAGCGCGCCAAAGTTGACGCGGCTATCTTCATCACCGGTTATGCGGAAAAAACCGCTCCGAACTGGGCTTTAGCCAAAGAAATGGGTTATTTCACCGAGCGCCTGCTTGAGAACCTGGTGGACGACTGGAGCGCGATGGCCAAAAGCCCGAACCCGGTGCTGCGCGCTTACTATCACCAGCTGGAAAGCCTGCGCGACCAGGCGAACCAGAGCATCGAGGTCGAGCTTCTCTCTTCCCAGCACGCCCAGGCGAACGCTAACGAGATCCTTAAACGCGTCTGGCTGCCCCGCAACGACTATTCGCGCGGTCTTATAAGCCAGCTGCTTAAGATCTACGGCCGCGACCAGGCCGCGCTTGAAAAAGTCATGGACGCGATAGAGAAAGATTACGACGGCCGCCCCCTGAGCCATATTAAATCCGGCGGACTTTAAACGAGATAGATAAAATCGCGAAGAAAAGAAGGGCGCTGAACCGCGCCTGAATAAAACAAAACCGCCGGGCTTTCCCGGCGGTTCTGTTTTCGCCTTTTTTTTAGCGCGCCCCGGAAGCCGCGAGGCTCAGATCTTTGCGGTATTGGGCCACCGAGCGGCGGGAGAGTTCCACGCCGTGGCGGGTTTTCAATTCGACGCGGAGCTTTTCATCGCTCAGTTCCGGCTTCTCGGCGGCTATGGAGTAAAGGCGCTCCAGGTTCACCGCTTTGGAAGTCGGCAGAAGCACGCTGATCGGCGCTTCCATGCCCCAGGGCATTTGTATCGATTTGTTTGAAACGAGCCGGTTGATAACGCTTGCGTCCACCTCGAGATTCTTGGCCAGGGTTTTCTGCGAAAGCGGGCGGCGCCGGCCTGGCTCGCCGGTGGTAAGGTACTCCGCCTGCACGCTGATCAGGATCTCGAGCGTGCGGTAAAGCGTGGTCTTGCGCTTGTCGGCGAATTCAACTTTGCGGAGCATTTTTTCCACGCGGTTCCGCTCGGCGGGCTCGAGGCCCGGCAGGAGCTGCGCCAGTTTGTCGGAATCCACTTTATAGCGGCCTTTCCAGATCTCGCGGTGGAAGAAACCCAGCAGCGGCTCGCCGTCCTTGACCTCGATGCCGGCCACCGCGCTGAACACTTTCGCGGCCGGAGCTTCCACCGCCCCCTCGAACTCGGCCTGTATGAAAGCCTTGTTCACGAAATCGCGCAGGCGCTCCGCGTCTTTCACGGTAATATCGCATTCTTCGGCGCGCTCTATATCGCTCATCACGGCGTCTTTAAGAAAACAGGCTTCGAATTTTTCCTGCCCAACTCCCTGTATAAGCGCCACCAGGTCGCCGGCCCCGTCGGCAAGCTCCGGGAGATCCCCGCCGGAAAGCTTGAGGCCGTAACCCGCGTACTGGCGCGCCGCGTAGCGTGCGGCGGGGAACTCGGCCAGGTTTATCACCCCGGAGGCCTTAAGCAGCTGGAAAACCCGGCCGCCCTCCATTTCTTTGAGGTATTTTTCGAACTCTTCCTCGCTCATCCCGGCCATATGCGCCATCTTAAGCGCGCCCATGAGGGCTGTTGAAGCTTTTGCCCCAGTTGAAGCGGTGAATTTAAAGCCGTGAGGTTTCATAGATAATCTCCTGTCGCATATTATAGCCATTAATTCCATCTCAGAACAATTTTTATGCCATATTCAGGAGATCGCGCCCGGCAGCCCGCTATATGGCGGCGCGCCGGTTAATTTCTGTATAATCAAATTGAGGGGCAAAATATTTTCATTTGAAAATATTTCTTCTCGGGTGAGAACATTATGGAAAAACTCAATATACTTGTATTGGAAGACGACAAGCTTGCGCAGAAGGTCATGTCCGCGCACCTGGCCGGGCATAATATCGACCTGGCCGGGGACCTTAAAACAGCCCTGAAGAAGATCGAGAGCGCAAAATACGATATCGGCTTCTTCGACCTTATGCTCGGGCCGGACGACGATTATTCCGGGCTTAAAGCTATAGCCGCCGCGGCGGCGAGAGGCGTCTTCTGCGTCGTGGTATCGAGCTCCGACTCGGACGAAACTATCGACCGGGCCTACGCGCTCGGCGCAAATGATTTTTACGCGAAAGGGAATGAAGAATCGAATGTGGCCGACATCCTGCGCAAATTCATACAGAACAGGAAAGCCGCCGGCGCAAAAGATATTTTCTCCTCGGCTTTCATCACCTGCGACCCGGAAACCAAAGCCGCCGCTTCCGAGGCCCTGAAATACGCGCCTACCGAGCTGCCGATCCTTATACTCGGGCCTTCGGGCACCGGGAAAACCTCGCTGGCCAAGATACTGCATGAACACTCCGGCCGCGAAGGCGCTTTCGTCTCGATAAACTGCTCGGCTTATACCGAGGACCTGCTCGAGGCCGAAATGTTCGGCCATAAAAAAGGCGCTTTCACCGGGGCTCATGAAACCCGCAAAGGCCGGCTCCTGGAAGCGCATAAAGGAACGCTTTTCCTCGACGAGATAGGAACGATGAGCCTTGGAATGCAGATGAAGCTGCTGAAGGCCATAGAGGAGCGCTCTTTCTACCCGCTCGGCTCTGAAAAGCCGGAGCATTCGGAGTTCCGCATCATAAGCGCGACGCTAGAAGACCCGCAGACTCTGATCGCCCAGGGCAAAATGCGCTTCGACCTTTTCCAGCGCGTGCACGGCTACACTATAAACCTCAAGCCGCTCTCGCGCCGGGCCTGCGACATAGCCCCGCTGGTACAGCACTTCACGAGCGGCCGCCGGAGACTGTCTTTCACCCCGGAGGCGAGGGCTTATATGGAGACTTACTCCTGGTCCGGAAATGTGCGCGAGCTCAAGAAGTTCGTGGACCTGGTCTCGAGCGGCTCCGAAGGACGGGTGGATATAAACACCGTCACGAAGCATCTTAAAGGGCGCGAGAGCGCTCAGCCCGCCGCGGCCAATGACGGCGGGCTTTACGCTTACGCCCTGGCGAACGGCCTGGAAGCGGCGCTGGATAAAATTTCCGGCGAGATAATAACGAGGAACCTGCGGGAGAACGAAGGCAAGAAGACAAAGACCATGGCCGACCTTAAAATTTCGACAAGGCTTTTATATTCGACCCTGAAGAAGCTGGGGATAGAACCCGAGGGAGAAAAGAAATGACCACTACGCCTGACAGCAGCAAGCTTCTGCACGACTTGCGGTCCAAATGCTCCAGCCTGAAAAGCGCGGCCGAACTTTACAAAGACTGCTCGGCGGCCGAGAAGAAAGAGATGCTGGCCCTGATGAACGCCGCCGCCGCCGAAATAGTTAAACTGCTTGCCCAGATAGAAAAGGCCTGACCTCCTTCACAGCAAGAGCAGCAGGATCACCAGGAGCATCCCGAGGCCGCCGCCGAAGAGCGTGTCGAAAAGAGTCGGGGCGGGTTTAGCTTCTTCCTCGGACGCTCCGGAATCGCCGGCTTCCGCTTCGTCCGCCTTGGCGACAGCTTCTTCCTCTTTACCGGTGTTCTCATCCTCAGTCACGGAATCCCCGGCGGCCTCTTCCAGGTCCGCGACGGCCGCCTTTGCAATGGAGACGCGCTTGACCGGCGCGGGAACCGCGGGGGCAGCGGCGGCCGGTTTGCTTTCTACGTATACGGGAGCGGCCTCTTCTTTCCTCTCCGCCCCGGAAAAGATCCCGGCAAGGAGGGCTTCCGCTTTGGCATTGTCGCCAGCGCTGGAGGCTTCGGCAAGTCTCTCCGCGGCTTCTGAAAGCCTGTCGGCAGAAGAAGGCCGAGAAGCCTGGCCCCAGACCGCCGGCTTGGCGGCATACCCTACCGGCTCCATGCTTATCGCCATTTCAGCCCCGGCCCTGCCAGCGCAGAGAACCGCCGCTATCACCAGGGTCATTCCGCATACCGCTTTAATTTCATTCTTCATTTCTTTGAATCCTTCCTTTAAATTGGGCGGGCCGCCCTACCCCCGCTTTGTCTGAACGGCCCGCTTACCCACTACAGAGCAATTTATATGCCATTTATAAAAAACACTGTTTTACCAGTTTTTCATCTGATAACCGCCCTATCCAGGGCGAAAGGATAAAATAAAAAACCGCAAACATTTTCATTTGAAAATATTTGCGGCTAATACAAAACCGGCACTTTTATGCCCGCTTCGGCTGCTTTCCGGCTTTATCAGGTCAAGCCAACTCCACCACGCGCCCGAATTGCCCTCGGAACTCATCGTCGCCGTGCATTATTACTATAAGGCCGCTGTTCCTGGCTTTTTCGAAAATATGGCCCATTATTTTATTCTTGCTTTCAACGTCCACATTCGCGAGAGGCTCGTCGAACACGTAAAGCCCGGCGTCTTTCATCAGCCCCATCACTATTTCGACCTTCTTCTTCTGGCCGGCGGAAAGCTCATCGGGGCTTTTCTCAAAGCTTTCCGAAAGAGCGAAGTCCTCCAGCAGCGCGTGTAGATATTTTTTTTGCGCCTGGTCCAAACTTCCATAACGGAGATTGTCTTTAATGGAGCCTGGAATAAAATTGTGCGGCGTTATGCAGGCGCTGGTCCGCGCTATCCCCAGCGTTTCCGCCATCCCGCTTTGCGGGGCCAGAAAGCCGGAAAGGATATTCGCCACGGTGGATTTGCCAGAACCGTTCTTGCCGCTTAACAGCAGCCTTTCCCCCCTCCCTACGCTTAAGCTCAAATTTGAGAAAACCTTGTTCTCCCCATAGCTGAAACCGACGCTCTTAAGGGTAATACCGCCGCCTTCCCCTGATGCGGCGCTTTCTTCCGCGGCCGCCGCGCTGAACTCGGCCAGCCGCTCCAGGGCGATGGAGTTCTTGGAAAGCTCCGGTATTTTCTGCACCAGGGTCCGCATATTACCTACGGCAAGCCAGAACGCGTTCATGAAAGCCATGAAACCGCCGAAGCTCATCTCGCCTTTCAGGATCGCATAGCCGCAGACGATGATAACCATCATCTCGCCGTAAGACATGAATATCTCTCCGAAAGTATTGTGTTTTGCGCTGTTACTGACGCGTTCGTTCAGGCTGCTTACATATTTATCGAACTGCTCGTTTATTTTCGACAATACCGCGGACTGAAGGCCAAAAATATTCACCGTCCGGTACGACTGCGCGGCGCCGGCAAGGTCCCCGCGCAGTTTACCCTCCTGTTCTTTTTCTTCCCGGGAATGTTTTTTAATGGCTGACCTGTATCTATTGGAAAACATTATCAGGAAAGGCACCGTCAGCACCAGGGCCAGGGTCGCCTTCACCGACAGGAAGAGGACCAACCCGAAAGCGACGATAAAAGATACTCCGGCCGAACAGACGGAGAAAGAGAGGTCCACGGAAGCGGAGGAGGCCGCAAGCGGTTCGTCATAGATCCTGGAGGTGTAATACCCGGTGTTGTTCCTGACAACCTGGATGTACGGGAGCTTATAATAGCTACCCAGCAAACTTCCCACCAGTCCTTTCAGTATTTTATTCTTAAGCTCCTGTACTTTAAGCGTGTTCCACAAAGAGAATAGGCGGGCTGAAGTAGCCAGGACCATAAAACCCACGGCGAACAGGATGAACAGCCTGAAATCCTTTTTAATTATGCCCTCATCGAAGATATATTTCAACAAAAGCGGGTTCAGAAGGGTCATCAGCGCGTTCACGGCTATATAGCTTCCCAAAGCCAGCCAGAACTCGGGCGCGTAAGGCTTTATGATAAGCCGCATGTTCTTCAGCATCAAAAATACCTCTTAAAGCAATTCGTCCAGCATGAAATCGGCGCCAGCTCCCGTCTCCAGCCTGTTCAGGAATGACATTACCCCCGCGGAGCCGGTGGAGTAATCGCAGCTCAGCCTGAAAAGGCCGTCCCCGGGAAAAGCTGTCCCATTTCCGGTCGAGACCGCAAATTTCTCTATGCCCGACGCGAGTTTCCCGGCCGCATGCTTGTATTTGGGGTCTTTGGTGAACTTGTAAGCGTCCAGCAGGAACTCTCCCATCCCGGCCATACCGTTATTCCTGCCCGGGAAGGCGGAATAGATCCTGTCGCAATCTATATATATCTTCTCCAGCATCCCGGAGTACCGCCGCCCGCCGGACATCTTCCAGAGGCGCAGACAAGCCATGCCTACCCCGGAACTGCCGGCTTCCAGGTACGGGAGCAGCGGGCTTCCCGCTGAGGTATCCCTGGGCCAGCTTAATCCGCCTTCCGGCGTTGGATAGGCCTTCGAAAGATCTGAGGCCAGCGCACTGTTAGCCGCTTTTTCGAACTCCGCATCTCCCGACGCCAGGCTTAAGTAAGCCAGGAAAACAGAGATCCCGGACGCGCCGAAAGCGAAACCCACCGGCCGTTTCTCTCCGGAAAGCGGCTTCCAATAGATGTCCTCCCCGTCCTTATGGGACGAGGCCAGTAATTTCCTGCCGGCGGCCGTAGCCCGCTCAAGGTATTTATTCTCGCGGGAATCGAGCCAGAAGCGCAGGTTAGTCATCCCCCAGCCGGCAAGGCCGTTGAACATATCCGGAGAGGCGTGAAGCAGCGGGTGCGAGGCCGCGGCCTCGAATATTTTACCGGCCTCACGCTTCAGCCCGAGGTCCAGCAGTACCCACGCCACGCCGCTTATACCTGAATAAAGCCCGGGAGGATAATCGCCGGGGGTTATTTCCTTACGCAGGACCCAATCGGTCATTTCAGAGGTTATTTTCTCCGGGGCGCAGGCATGAACGGCTTTTAAGATCCCGGACGCTCCATGAGAAACGCTCAGCGGATTCGTGCTGAATACGTCCGGTGAAGCAGGCCATAACCTGTCGCTGCGTTTATAGTCCGCCGCGCAGGACAAATGAACCGACAATTGGGTTAATAGGTCCTTATACCTGCCGGGCTCGAAGTTCGCCGCGCGGGTGGGGACAGCCTCGGAACCGGAAGGCATCGAGGATACCGACTTCAGGAATTCTTCCGCGACCTCCGCCGGCTTTTTCCGCTTAGCCGGGTCCGGCAGCATAAGAGAATCTACGGCCTTCTTAAGGCCGGCAGGGAACCCGGCCTCCGAGATCAGGTAATCCAGCCACAAAGAGCCTATTTCCGGTTTCAATTCTGAAAAATGCCCGACCCGTACCAGGGCGTAGAGCATATTAGCCCCGAACGCGTAATAATCGTCCTCGAAAGCGAGGTGTTTACCCGAAGCCCTGCCCTTGTCGGTAAAGCCGGGGGTAATAAATACCGGGGGGCCGGGCTCTTCGCTGTCCCTGGCTGCTTCCAGGTCTATGATCTTTACATCCAGGGAATCCGGGTGCACCATGACATTATTAGCGGAGAAATCGCCGAAGATCACGCCTTCCCCGTGAACTTTCTCAAGGAGGGAAGCGAGGCGGCTGAAGATCCCTGCATAGGAAGCGAAAAACTTTTTCGCGTCGTCATTTGAGAACCTGGTCCTGAGAACGACAGTATTGCGCATGGCCCAGGTGGAGAGCGGGATATACCCGTCGAGATATTCCTGCACCAGGAAAGAATGCTCCCATTCGCGGAAGAAATCCACCGGCTCCGGCGAGATACGGTGTTTTTTAAGCTTCTCCAGCAGCCGGCTTTCTTTCTCAAGGAGCTTGATCATATCCTGGCCGGGAGAAGTTTCGTTTACCCACGGCCTGGCTTCTTTTATCACTATTTTCCGCCCGGTAGAACTATCCAGGCCAAGATATACGCCTCCGGAATTTGAAAAGCCCAAAGAGCGCTGCACGGTATAGCGCCCTTTATTCAGCCCGCCGCCCGGCTCTTTTTTCTCCGGGAAAGGATCTTCTATCCACGGGGGGAGGCTGAAATAAGGGGTGCGGATATCTGGCAGCTTTTCTCCGGAAGGTGAAACCAGGACCGGCGTCTTATCGCCTCCGACCTCGAGCCTTGCGTTCAACCTTATCCCGCCGTAGCGATAAAACACTACCTTGCTTTCTCCGTAGCGCCTGTCGGACAGGATATACGGCCCGGAAAACTCCGAAGTGGCGGCGCTTAACTCCTCCAAAAGGGCCTTAAATTCCGCCTCATCCGCGGGGTACACGGTCATGAATTTGCCCGCGGCGCCGCGCGGCCAGGATTTGGAGTTCGCCAAAGTCAGGATGTGTTTATCCAGCAGGAATTTGAAAGCGGCGCCCCGCGCGATAAGCAGGGCTGAGGTGCGGGCCAGGACCTCTGCCGCATCCTGGGGCCGCGCGGATAAATGTATCTTCCAGCCCTGCACGGGGAGAGTTTTCCCGCCAGGCGAGCAGCCGAGCCAGACGCCTTTGCGCGACATGTTCCAGCCGGCCTTCCGGACCCCGTCCGCGGCGGCGAGGAAATCCGCCTGCCTGTACTGGTAATAATCCATCGGCTCATAATACCGCCTGTCGGAGATCAGGTAGTACTGGAACTCGCGGAAGTCATTTCGCATTTTTTATCCCCGGACGCGGCGACACGCCGCCGGCGGCAGCGTGTCATTTTGCTTAAGGCGGCGCGGCAGTTATTTCCCTTCAAGCAGCATTACTTTAAGATCGTTGCTGCCCGAAGAATTCTTGTATTCCACAGATTCAGGCATCCTGACCTTGCCGGATACATGCCCGGCGCTAAGACTGAATTTTTTAGCCTTAAGGACCGTCATATCCATTTCGGTATGGCCCGCGGCGACTTTTATCTCGTTTGAGGCGGACAAGGAAAGCCCGGCCATGGTCAGGTTTCCCGCGTTCACCCGGAGATCGGTCCCCGCCAGCTCTCCGGACAGCTTTAGTTTGCCTCCCGATATTTTTACGGACCGGCCCTCGGGAACCAGCAGGCGGAAGCTGGCCACAAGAGTCCCTACTTTAAATTTCCACCATTTCCTGCCGCCTTTGACGCTCAGGGTTATTTTATTTCCCTTCCTCTCCACCGTAACGGGATTTCCCTGCGCTCCCTCATATTTAAGGGACTCGATATTAAGGATATCCGGCGTTTTCACAAGCGTCACATCGGTATCGTTCTCCAGCTCCACCGAGATCTCGGTGACATCAGCCGGGACCTGGATCTTCTGCATTCCCGCGGCTTCCTCAGCCGAGGCGGCCCGGCAGTTCAGGTTTAGGACTGAAACAAGGGCGAAGATTATTAAAAAAGCCGGCTTTTTTTTAGATGTTTTTTTCATATTAGCGTCCCTTATTACCGGGTAAGGTTCCCTGGCCGGCAATATAATATACCTTCAACTTCGAATTCCTGCGCCCCGTATCAAGTTTAGCGGTCTCGGGCACGCGAAGCTTGCCGGAAACGGCGCCGCCGGAAACTTTTACGGACGCCGCGTTATTTACAGTGGCGTCCAGCCTGACCACCCCGCCGTCTATACGCAGCGCGCCGCCCACCTCGGCCTGCATATTCTCTGCCGTCAGAACTCCGGCCGAGAGCTTGAGGGCCAGGGCGCTGACCTGCCCGGATATCTTCAGCGAGCCGCCGCTTATCCGGATATTTTTCCCCTCTGGCAGGAGCAGCCGCAAAGAAGCGCGCATCTTGCCGGAGCCGGACCTGAGCCAGGTTTTATTCCCGGCTATCTTCAGCTTTATAGTATCCCCCGAGACGGTTGCGGTAACGGGATAAAAGTCCGCCTGCTCGTACTTAAGGTCTTCCACGCCGAGACTGCCCGCCGACTTTTCAAGGAGGACGGTCACCTCGCCGGCGGTCTCTATTTCTATGTTCCTAACTTCCGCCCCGACATTCATTTTATCAAACGTTGCCTGCTGTGGGACAGCGGCGCCGGGCACCGCTAAAGCGCCGATCAGGAGGAACACCGCCTTAATGACGCTCCGCTTTCCGCTATTTAATATACATTTCATGATCATTTCCTTAACTTAGCCGTGTTTTTAATTTCCGCCGCCGTTCTGGCAGCCCGCTACGCTCAGGGTGCTCCATTCTTTATTAGCAGACTCTTCGCAGGCCGCTTCTATTTTCTGAAGTTCGAGTATATTGTTCATTTTAGTTCTCCTTAATTTTCTGCTCTTAGTTCCCGCCGCCGTTCTGGCAGTCCATCACGCTCAGGGTGCTGAACGACTTCTGGGCATTCTCGTTCTCAAGGTTTTCAAGTTTCTGAAGTTCAAGTATGTTGTTCATTTTAATTCTCCTTAATTTTCTGCTCTTAGTTCCCGCCGCCGTTCTGGCAGTCCATCACGCTCAGGGTGCTGAACGACTTCTGGGCATTCTCGTTCTCAAGGTTTTCAAGTTTCTGAAGTTCAAGTATGTTGTTCATTTTAGTTCTCCTTATTTTCAGCTCTTAGTTCCCGCCGCCGTTCTGGCAGTCCGATATGCTTAAAGTGCTCCAATCTTTATTGGCCGCCGCTTCGTTGGCCGCTTCTATTTTCTGAAGTTCGAGTATATTGTTCATTTTATTCTCCTCTGTTTACCGCGTATGCCCAATACAGAGCAATATTTATGCCAACCCCGGAAAAAGCCTTTTCTGCCGCTTTTATACGTATTATCCGGTTTATTTCATTGTCTAGAGGGAGAAAGCCGCCCTAAAACATTTTCATTTGAAAATATTTCTTATCAAATGAAAAGAAAAAGCGGGCCCCTTGCCCGCTTTTTGTTATTTCGAGTTAGCCCGCTGCGCCCAGGGCGGTTCTTTGCCTCGGCTACCGGGCTTCCTCTCCCTGCGCCTGGCTCTGCTTCCCGTCGCCCTCTACAGGCTTAACTATATCCCGGACGCAGCGCCAGCCATAGCTATGCGCCCAGCCCTTCTCCGGCGCCTTAGCGCAGCGCCCGACAGAAGCATAATATTCACTATAAAGCATCATCGAGCCGCCTTTCCAGCACTCGCCGGAGGTCATTTCAGGCACGTTACCGAGCATGTCGTAAAGCCCGTACGGGTTCGGGGCTTTCTCGGCGACAGGCCCGGTAGGGACCGACATATTGTATTGCCGGGGGCTTTGCTCGTACGTATTGGCATCCCTGTAGTCGTCGCCCCAGTAATAGACCGTGGAGGTTCCGCCGCGTGCGGCCTTCTCCCATTCCTCTTCGGTGGGCAGGCGCTTGCCAAGGTACTTGCAGAACAGCTCCGCGAATTCTTTCCTGGCTCCGAACATGGGGTGATCTCCATTCGGTCGCTTCAGGTCCAGCTTCTCGCCGGGTTTACCGCGCCCCATCAGCCAGACTGCTTCTTGCTGCAATTGGGTCACTTCGCATTTGTCCATCAGGAAGGCGCCGATGGTTTTTGTGGTGACAGGCTTTATCAAATGCTTGAAAGCCGGCGGCGTACGCCTGCCGGCGGCGGCATAAGAATCCCCGAAAGTGAAAGAACCGGCCGGTATCTCCACCATGCCCTTGCAGCGCTCCGGCTCCAGGGCCTGTACCTCCTCCGGCGAGAAATACGGGTGTTCCTCCTCCACGGCCAGAGCCGGGGAAGCGAGCAGCAGCATAAGATAGAGAAGTTTCATATTAATCCTCACAATATACCATTTAGTGAAAACTGCGCAGCTGCCGTCTCCCGGCTGCCGCGCGCCCTGGGTTACGCGCGGGAGAGAAGCTGTTTTATCTTTTTATTCCCGGCGTCGAACTTTGCCTGTTCGTCCCCGCTCAGCCGCTGGTTCTCGCCGGACTGGAGTTTTATTTTTATTTTCGCCAGCAGTTCATCGCTGACCTCCGCCCCGCGCATCCACCCTTCGGAATGACCCTTAAGTTCATCGAAGGTGATATTGCGGACCACGGCTATGCGCCAGGCCCAATACTTCGCCTCGACCTCCAGCATCTCGCGGGCGGCCCCGTCTATCGCGGCCTGCCTCGCCGAGCGCTGACCGGCGGACTTTTCTAAGCGGGCGCGGCTGATTGAAAGGATCGCGCGTACTTCTGCATTAGCGGCATCGAGCGCGGAATCTTCCTTTGTGTTCAGGCGGCGCACCTGGTCATTATTAATAATTTCCTTTATCTTAGCTAGAAGCTGACCGCGCAAAGCTTCGCCGCGCCCCCAGTTGGCGGACTTTTTTTCCAGGTCCCGGTAGCTCATGTCTTTAGTTCTCTTTATGCGCCAGGCCCAGGACAGAGCTTCGACATCCAGAACCCTGGCGTGTATTGCGTCGGTTGCGCCCGCCTGACCGGTCCGCCCAGTGACATCCTGCGCTTTAACCTGCGCCGCCGCTATTCCCAGTAAGGTAACTACTATTATCAGCTTTTTCATTTTATCCTCCTAAATTTTACAAGTCCGTCACCGACTACAGAGCAATTTTAATGCCATAGTTTAACCGGCTTTGGCATAACAATTGCTCCGCAGAGCTCACAACACATTCTGCAGCTGAAAGAACTTAAGGAGAATTATGAAAAAGCTCAAATTGATTATCGCTATAGTGTTCGCCATAAATATCAGCGGGGTGGCGCAGAGTAAAGCGCTTTCCAGAAGCCAGTGCACAACCTGCAGTGGAACCGGGCAAACCCACTTGTCGCATCAATGCGGCGCCTGTAGCGGCGGCCAGCAGCGCTGCTCAAACTGCAGCGGCCGCGGCGAGTACACCTGCGGCCAGTGCGGCGGCGGAGGCAGCGTGACCGTTCACGGCGAGGCGCAGACCTGCAACCTCTGCGGCGGAAGCGGGAACCAGACCTGCGGTTCCTGCGGCGGCGCCGGCAGCAACGAGTGCAGTTTTTGTGGTGGCAGCGGGTCTATCGACGCCTACTTCACCTGCAATGCCTGCGGCGGCTCAGGGGAGAATTAAACTATCCGGCCGGGCCTGGGGCGGCTGTCAATCGGACTGCCGTCCTCCCCCATTCCGCCTGGCCGCGCGGGTTCGGCCAAATTTCAGGCTACCCCGAAAGATGCTCAAATGAAAATATTTATTTTCATTTGAAAATAATGGGAGATACTTAACAAAGGACACATCGACATCCTGGCGCTACCGTCCTTCGCCGTTCATTCTAAAGCAGGTTGGCGCTTTTTGTTAGAATATTAAAGTTAAGATATGGGGCGCAGCGTATTCTCAGCTATATGTTTATGTTCATAATCCTCAATTGATGCTTACGTAAAAGGATCACATTCATGAAAATTATTAACCGTTGCGAGAAATATAACCGGACGGCCACTTTAAGGATAAAGCCTGAAGTAATTCTAAGCCCGCAGTCCCTTGATTTCATGCTCAAGTACATGGCCGGGCACCCTATTCCGCAGCCGGAAAAGTTTAGAAAAGAACTACTGGCGCTCTTGAGTCATAAGCCTCGCCCGGCTTCTGACTTTGCGAAAATAAACAAGATTCTTTCCGCGCTACCTAACCTCATGAAAGATAGGGGACTTGGGGAGGCCTCTGTCTCCAAAGTAGCGGAACTTATTGGTCTTCGCGCGATTCCACCGCTTGATAAGGAAATCATTATGCGGTGCGAGGACTATTATAAGTGTAATATTCTCAGGTGCTTAATCCTCAAAGCTCTTTCCTCCGTGCTGTCCAGGAAGGAAGCTCTTAAATATTATGCCGAGTATGCAGCTAAACGCAACTCGCTTTACAAGTTTCCCAAACTTAAGAAAGTTGTGGAAAAACTTAACCTGCATAAGACGGTAAAAAATGGCGCACTTAAAGACGGCGCATCTTTTATACAGGCAATAACCGATGACGGTCGCGCTGTAATGAAGATAACCCGCTGCCGGCCGGCGGAGGTGCTCCTTAAAGCAGTAAAAGATCCACAGATAGTCCACGCCGTTATCTGCCAGCCGGATTTCGCCATGGCGAAATTAAGTAACCCCGCTTTTGAGCTGACCCGGGAAAAATCCCTGGTCCTTGGGATGCCTTATTGCGGACACGTATGGCACGACCGGCGCGTCCATAAAGAAATAGCGCACCCGTCTCGTAACTTTTGGAAGACCTTAAACTAAACGAAGAACACAGTATATCCAGGAGGATAACGAAATGGAACTTAAACCTTTAAAGAGAATAGGCGCCTATGAGCAATATAAGTTAAAAGATTTCAAAGAATTGAGTAACGGTTTACTGGCCCGCCTGCATAAGGAATGGCCTGATGGCGCGACACATACTGTATTCCAGTTCGGAGATAAGATTAATGATGAACACCGGCTCGCTAAGAGCATCTCCCATAAATACAATGTGGCCATAATATACTCAGCCAAGCCCGGCCAGATTAAGTCAGATGGCCCAAATCTGCCCAAGGCCTTCAATGAGGGAGTTTTATCCAGGAAAACGCTGCGAGCTTTGTTTGATAAACAGTCCAAACAGGTTTATAAAAAGGTAAAAAAACTCACTCCGGCTTACATTAAAGAACATAAACTGGCCGTAAAACTGCTCGAGAACTCCAGGCATCTTTGCCTGTACAAGAACGGACGCTTTGCAGCGCTCTATATCATGGTTCAACGCAATAATTATCTCGGGAAGAAGTGTGACTGGGGGCTCTGGATGTGGAGCGAGCCGTTCCTGTCTTCCAGAGAAAACAACGCCATGCTGGCGTATTGGTTTAACTGGATGAAGAAAACCAGACTTCCGGTGGAACTCAAAACCAGGTCATTTGGCATCGCTGCTCAAAAGTTCATGCGCAAGCACGGGTTCGAGCCTAAATATGTTACCGTAGCTAAAATAGTGTAGGGAAGGGACAGGCGGGAATAAATCATCCAAAACCGCCGGAAAATCCCGGCGGTTTTGCTTTGCAGATAGAAGCATGCAAAGGGAATATTTTTAAAGCTGACCCTGCCCTGTCTTTCTTATGGTTTAGGCCAACTACCAGTCCCAGGGCGGCTCTTTGCCGGTTACTTTGAGCCAAGGGAGGTGGGAAAATTTATCCGCGCCATGGCCGGTGGCCATGGTTAGATCCGTAAAGCCCTTTTCGCGCAGGTCTTTGGCTATGTCCTCGCCTTTAACGTCATTACCCAAATCGGAATCTATATAGATAGGCGCATCTTTAGACAGGCTTTCAATACCCGCCGCAAAATCTTCTTTGGTCTTATAAGCCTTCAGTTCCACCCCTGCGGCTTTCGCGGCCAGCCTCCAGTTCATATGCACAAGCATATCGTCGTCCAAGAGGACAGCCATGCGGCTAACAGGGACTGCTATGTGTGGAAGTGCTATCTGCACCACTGTCCCTTTCCCGGGCTCGGATTCTATTTTAAAACTACCCCCCCAGCCTTCGACAGTAGTGCGCGCATGGTAAAGACCAAGCCCATTCCCGCCGGCTTTGCCGTGAGTCTCGCCCTTTTGCCCCAGCTTCGCGAGGATTTCCGCCAGGATGCCTTTGCCGTTATCCTTTACCTCTATCAAAGCCTTGCCGTCCAAAGCCGAAAGGGAAACGGCGACCGTGCCGTCTTTCTCAAAAGCTTCCATGGAATTATTCACCAGATTGGACAAAAGCCGCTGAAGTTCTTTCGGCTCGACCAGGGCTTTGATCTCTCCGGGGGAGACATTGAATTCTATCTTAACGCCGGTTTTATCTTTGTGCTGAAGGCGTTTTTCAGAGAGCACTTGCTCTATAAGCCCGCTCAAAGCACAAACCGCCGGTTTGGCCTCTGCATGCGCGGCCGAAGGCGCGCGGTAGCGTTGCAATAGATCGTCCGCTATCCCCTGCATGCGGCTGACAGCACCCTCAACCAGCTTGCGCTGATCCTCAGGCATCTCCAGCCCCTTGGCCGCGGCGCCCAAAGCCGCCAGCGGCGACCTGATATCATGCGCCACCTGCGCTGCCAGGTCGGAAGTGGCCTTTGAAACGGCCAGCTCGCTTTCAAGGCGGGAAGCTTTATGTAGCACATCCGCCAGCCGGCCGATAAGCACAGCAAAAGGCGTTGCGCGAAGGCTTTCCGGCAGGGACTGGATGCTGCGTTGAATAGAATCCTGAATTTTAGAATGTTCGCCGGCGGTAGCCAGGGCATTGGTCTCGTCCACGCAGCGCTCTATACTGAAAATAGTTTTTATCGCGCCGACATTGGAAAGCACCAGCAGACCCATGAAGAAAAACACAACGGTTATAAACAGGACATAGTTTTCCCCAAAAACAGCCGAGTTCACATCCACAATATCTATAACGTATTCCAAGCGGCCCAACTCCGCACCGTTTGAAATGAACGGCACATTACGGCTAAGCTGCGCCCGGGGTCTATCATAAAGATTACCGACTATGGCCTCTTTAAATATCCACTTGGAGCCTTCAAATTGAACCGGATGAAAAGTTATGCGCTTTATATTGTCATTCTTGATGCGCCACATTATGCGCTGCGTCTCAAAAACATCGCCTTCCAGGAAAGCCTTCTCAAAATACGCCGCGTTCTGCCGCATTGCGGTCAGCAGCTTGTCGTCCGCGACCCGGGTAGCCGAGAACACTGAAAATATCTGCCAGAAAACCACGAACACCGCCACCGCCGCAGCATAATATTTCCAGTTATAAGAAAGCGCCCTGTTTAATATTTTCACCATCTGAAATCCGCCACCTCGGGGTATTCAAGAAAGCCTTTCCCGACCTCAAGATTTTTTATTTGTTTCGGATAGTAAAGAGCCCCCATATTCTGATAAAGCGGGAGAACCACTTGTTTGTTTTTCAACACCTCAGCAATCTCACAAGCAAGTTTAATCCTAATCTCAGGATTATGTTCGTACAACATTTTTTGATACAACGGCTTGATGTTAGAAAGGGGGACATCCAGATACCCTTCTTTTCTGAAAAATGCTTCGAGAAATATGCTTTCCTGAGGACGAACTGCGTCAAAAACGATAACAATGAGATTATAAGGCTTCGGCTTGTTAAAGATAACCTGCATCAATTTTTCCGCAGAGTAATTCTTCAAGATAATACGCAGCCCCGTCCTTTTATAAAAAGTATCAAAGAATGCCGTCAGCTCCTTCTCATTATCGTACCGCCAATTAGCAAAAACCAACGGGCCAACACCACTTAACCTACGCCCAGCCTGCTTGCAGGCCTGGAGCGGCTTACCTGGAATAGCACCGGGAATACCTAGTGGGAATACTGTTTGTATATTATAAAAGTCCTTTCTCTTCGGGACGAAGGCGTGCCTAAACTCTTCTACGTCCATGCAATTATAAATTATATCCCTCACCTTCGGGTTTGGGTGATTTATCATTAAATCAACGGCGTTTAATTGAATATTATCGAATTTTTGATAATTTTGCTTCGCCCACTCAGGGATATCGAAAGAGGATATTCTGTTAAAATCAGAAATATCGCGGTTTTGCAGTTGCGAGTCTTTTTCCCCTTGATATTCATAGTAAACTATACGATTGTAGCCCCAAGGAACTCGCTGCTTCCGCGACAAGATAAATTTTTTATCCTTTATACTGTCTATTGTAAAAGGTCCCAACCCGTCTTCAAATCCGTCCTTTCGCACTACCGTGGGAGCGTTTTCATACAACGAAAGAAAATCCAAATAGTTTTCTCTTTTCTTCGCGAATCCTATTGTTATGCATAGGGAACTGCTAGAAATACTAAAATCCGGGTCATACTTTTCACTTACGCCTTTAAGATACGCAGCAAAATACTTCAACGAGAATACATTCCCTGCGTTGAAGGTCAGTGAGGTGTCTGGACAAAAAGTATATGAGGAGTAGCCTAAATTCCGATTCCAACTTTTCAGAAGCCTTGAGGTATAATTCTGCCCATCATCTTTTCTAAAAAGCGGCTCATGAGTCTGCTTCAAAACATAATAAACGGAATTAACCGCAGCTTTTCTTACGCTAATCTCTTTGGAAAGACCGCCGGTTAACACCGCCCAAACATCCGAATGCGTACCCCTAAAGAACAGGAATATCACAAATAAAGCAACAGGGCCTACAAGAATTATTTTCCTTTTAAAATTACAAAACATTCCGGGTGAAACCCCATCTTTATGAAAAATTTACGAGACCTCATATTGTCAGCCTCAACGATGCACTGAACGCGGTCACTGCAGGTCTCACGCAGCCACGCAGAAAATTCAGAATGAATCCAACCCCGTTCTTCCGATGACAAAGACTTTTCAATCCAAACCCAAGGAACCCAGTCGACAGGCGTCCCAAAGCAGTCCTTCCATTTTATTATTACAAGCAATGCCGCTGTTATTCCCGCCTTATTGATACAAACATTCTTTGATCCTGGAAGAAGCGTGGAAATAACCATAGATCTCTCCTCCAGACCTTTAGCTGTAAGCGGCTTCCCCGAATCATAATGATATTTATCGCTAGTTTCCAGATAGACAGGCCTTAAGGTCTCCAAGGAATCCAACTTGACACGTTCCATATTCGCGGGGGAATCCTGCCTCTCTAAACAAAAATTTTCTTTCGATGCAGAATAGACTACAAGAGTAGAATGTCGTTCCGACAAAACCTGTGTTGCACCAAACTCATCAGACACGCGACCGGATAGGAAGAATCGCAGTAAGCGGATATTTTCTGGCCAGTTTAAGGACGCAATCATGGCAGGCGTTACCAGAGCTGCATCCTGAAGGTCATAAACAATTTCTCTCTCAAAAGTTTTAAGAACCTTTAACGGCTCATTCATTTTAACAACCGCCTTCCAGCTGTATTAAAGATATGTTCGCACAAATTACACGATTCGGAGTGCGCCGGGGCCAGGTCGCTTTCAGAAATATGGGCGATTTTCATAATTTCCCCGAATGACTTAGTGCACACCATCTTATAAAACCGGCTATTTAAATGTTTGGACAGGGTGGGGTGAACAAAGCCTGGATTGTTCCCGTTAAGCACTAGCGAAGAGCAGCAGAGACTAAAGCCTTCTCCACATAGATACATGATCTTACCGGCGTTAGGGCATGAACGTGACAACACCCTCCTATCAAATATAGGTGGCACAAGCGATACTCCACTGTTTTTAGCCGCCCCTGTAGGTAAAACTTTCTGTATTCCTATAGGGAAATCACCGAGCGCGCGCAATTGCGGAAGCAGCGCGAGGTCCATAGGGGACTGAATCGCCATCAGAACCCCGAAATCTATTTTGGAGTCCCGGCATGCTTCATGCAAATTTTTAATATTCCTATTCGGCAAAAACTTTTTATGAAACTTATCATAAGACAAATGCACTTTATCTATCCGCAAAAATTCCGACAATAAGGATTTAGCCGCGACCTTGCTTTTCGCGAAATGCCCGTTCGTAGTAATCCTAACCTGGGTTTTATTAAGATTTTCAACTTTCGACAATATCCTGTTAATATCCTGGATATAAAGCGACGGCTCGCCCCCAACGAACAAGAGGGCGGGCACTTTATTGGTGTTAATGGTTTTTACAAGGCGGGTTATCTCACTATCCGACAGCCGCAATTTTTTTTTATGCGACACTCCACAATGTACACATTTAAAATTGCAGGCGTAGCCAACCCCGATGCCTAACTCAGATATCATATAGTACTCAGAATAAGCTCGGACGCAATCTTACGCCACACCGGAATCACCACAAATCACAACGCCTGCGCAATTAAAGCAAGAAACCGCTTATTCGGAGAACTAGCTATTTTTGATATTGGTGTCTGAGTTAGTTACGCTTTCAACTCCCTGACACAAAACTATATTATTTGAGGGACCGTTAGCAACAACGGCAAGCACGTTCTTCTCTTTTTGAGAAAGCGAGCGCACATACTGAACTGCCTGCATAGAAGAAAACACTCCTACGGAAACCAGGAAAGCCGCTATAACTTTTTCTTTGTTTGTCATTTTATTTCCCCCTAACCTCTATATTTTGTCATTTTTGCGACTTTTATGCAATCTGCCTAACAAAAAAGCAGCCATAAAGAGCGTGCGGCATAGAATCCTGGCTGCTAGCTACTTTCGTAAAATTAAAAAACCGTACGCCTCAAACAGCAAAACGGGGCACATACGGAGCCTGGGGGCTCCGAACATATTGGGCAC
>JAJZPF010000021.1 GCA_021811315.1 bacterium | reverse complement strand
CGGGTTTGTCGTCAATAGAAATTGGCACAATTCAGAAAGATTGTGTGCCTACACTTTCGGGTTTTCCAGACCCCTTCATAGGGGACAAAGCGGATTTTCAGGGTTTAAGTGTCAAAGTCGGGAAAAACTCTCCTGGTGCCTTTTCTCCAGCACGACACTCCCTTGTCGGGTTGGCCTGCTATGCTATTTATGGGTGGGGCGCGGGCCCTTGACGAAGTGTTAACTATAGTATACACTATGGAAACGCTAAAAGTTATTGTCTATAGGACGGAAGCGGGAGTTGAGGCGTTCGATGAATACGTCGATTCCCTTAAAGACCGCTCCGCCGCGTCCAAGATCCGGGTGCGCGTTACCCGCGCGAAATTCGGTAATTTCGGGGAGCATAAAAGTATCGGGCATGGCGTTATTGAATTGAGAATCGACTATGGGCCTGGCTACCGGATTTATGTCGGGCTTCATGGCAGTGAACTGATCGTGCTGCTTTGCGCAGGGGATAAAAGCACTCAGACAAAAGACATTAAAAAGGCGCTCGGTTATTGGGCTGATTATAAACGGAATTTATGAGAAAATACCGGAGTTTCGAAACTTATCTGGATGGGGTTCTTAAAGATCCGAAAGAAGCGGCGCTCTACCTGACCGCGGCCGCGGAGGAGAACGACCCCGCCCTGATGCTGGTCGCGCTGGCCCAGGTAGTCAGAGCCCACGGGATCTCCCAGATGGCGAGGAAAGTCTCCCTCTCAAGAGCCGGCGTCTACAAAACCATCTCCAAAACCGGCAACCCCGAACTAAAAACCTTCCTCGGCCTCCTGTCCGCCTCCGGCCTGAAAATGTCCTTCAAACCCTCCCACACTCCTCACGCCCGCTGAATTGCAACCACCTCTAAAAAACTTTTAACGCGCGAGATGTGTAGTCGGGGGCCTGGCAAGGGTATGGGCTCGTCGCTCACGGCGTCGGCCACACCGTGGCCGCGCCTCCTCTCTCGGCCTCCGCGCTTACGCAAGCGTCGGCCTCCGAGAGGTCGCTCCGAGCCCATACCCTTGCCACCCCTCCGGGACGACTGACCCTTGACTGTATATACAAATGTGTTACAATATTTACGATGAAAAAGTTCAAGCTGACAAAATATGAGCTGGGTATAGAGAAAGCGCTGCTGCGCGGAGAGTACGTGCCCGCGCCGGCTAGCGAAGCAAAGCTGGTGGCGGCCGCTATCGCCGCGCGCCGCAAGGACGCCGTCCTGAACATCCGCATCAACAGCCAGGACCTCAACCACCTCAAACAAAAAGCCAAAACCCTCGGCGTCCCCTACCAAACCTTCATCTCCGAAATCCTCCACCGCTACGCCACCTAAGGTCAAAAGTAAAGACCTGGCCCCTTCGCCCTAGATATCCCCTAAATACAAAGGAAAACATGAATTTTTTTAATAGAGTTGTGCTTATCACTACCGCCACACTTCTATCTGTTATAACCCCGACGATTCTCAAATGGAACCGGATTGCCTATCATACGGTAAGCAGGCCGACCTTTGAAGAGGGGATATCCGCTCTCATAATTTTTTTAACCACCCTTGGTTTTAGTTACGGTATTCCGTTCGTTATTTGCCGCCTCATCAAGCCGGATGCCGGCGACCAAGGATGGTCGATCGGGCAAATAGCTACGGTCGTACTGGGAATTATCGTCGGTTTTGGACTAATAGACGGTTTGGGTACCGACATTACAATACTGATCGTATATCTTACAGCGTTTCTATCGTATTCGTTTGCCGCCCAGAAAGCGCTCTCAAACTGGCGCGCTAAACTCTGGAGCAGATTTCAGGTCAATGTTGTTGTTATGCTAGTGGCTGGTGTTGGTATCCTTGCTGTAAGTTTGATAATTCTCCTTTTTGAGTGAATAGAAGCTTGGCGGTTTTGTTTTGGGTGGGACGTGGAGTTTGGGCGGAGGGGTGGCGAGGGGATGGGTTCGGAGCGACCTCTCGGAGGCCGACGCTTGCGTAAGCGCGGAGGCCGAGAGAGGAGGGCCGAGCACGGTGTGCGAGAGCCCGTGAGCGACGGGCCCATACCCTCGCCACCCCGACTTCGCATCCTGTTGAATACAGTTGAATTGTGTCGCTTCGCTCCACCCGCGGTCTTCTATTCCGGTCTGTTCTGTAGGTTAAAGAACTGTCCGGAATTTTATTTGTATAATTAAAATAAGATTTTCGCGAATATTCAGGACGGAGGACTTCTATGGCTAAGCTTAAGGTGAATGCGGCGATCGTGAAGAAGAACGCGGCGCTGTGCAGGAAGCGCAAGATCGTGATGCCCACTTTCGCGCAGATGAAGGACCCCAACCTTATCCCCGATAAAATAAAGAAGGCTCTCAAGCCCGTCGGGCTCTGGGACATCAACCCGCTCAACCTTTTCCGCATCAACTGGCACAACGACCATAAGACCGGCGGCTTCGGCCCCGTCAATATGCTCGAGATCCCCAAAGAGATCACCGGCATAGACGCCCGCGTGATAGGCATCGTCGGCAAGTACTTTCCCACCGGCGCCCATAAAGTCGGCGCCGCTTTCGGCTGCCTGGCCCCGCGCATGGTCACCGGCGAATTCGACGCCGAAGCCCAGAAAGCCGTGTGGCCCTCCACCGGCAACTACTGCCGCGGCGGCGCCTTCGATTCCAAACTTCTGGGGACCACCCCCATCGCCATCCTGCCCGAGGGCATGTCCAAAGAGCGCTTCGACTGGCTTAAAGAGATCGGCTCCGAGGTCATCGCCACCCCCGGAACCGAGTCCAACGTAAAAGAAATATACGACAAGTGCTGGGAAATAAAGAAGACCCGCAAAGACTGCGTCATCTTCAACCAGTTCGAAGAGATGGGCAATCCCACCTGGCATTATCACGTAACCGGCGCCGCCCTCGAAGAAGCCTTCAACGCAATAAAAGGCCCCAAGAGCCGCCTCGCCGCTTTCACCTCCGCCACCGGCTCCGCCGGAACCATCGGCGCGGGCGATTACCTCAAGAAGAAGTTCCCCGGCATGAAGATCACCGCTTCCGAAGCCCTGCAGTGCCCCACCATCCTCTCCAATGGCTTCGGAGAGCACCGCATAGAAGGCATCGGCGACAAGCACATCCCCTGGGTCCACAATGTCCGCAACACCGACGTGGTCACCGCCATCGACGACGAAGCCTGCGTCCGCATCGCCCGCCTCTTCAACGAGCCCGAAGGCAAGAAAGTCCTCGCCCAGTACGGCGTTAAAAAAGATGTCATCGAGCAGCTGAACCTCCTCGGTTTCTCCGGCATCTCCAACCTGCTCAGCGCTATCAAGACCGCCAAGTATTACGAAATGGGCAAGGACGACGTTATAGTCACCGTCTTCACCGACTCCATGGAACTCTACGGCTCCCGCCTGAAGGAAATGGAAAAAGAGATGGGCAAGTACACCCGCGAGAACGCGCTGGTGGACTTCGAGCGCCGCCTGCTCGGCGAGAGCGTCAATTACATGAAGGAGCTCACCTACACCGACCGCAAGGCCGTTCACAACCTGAAGTACTTCACCTGGGTGGAGCAGCAGGGCCGCACCTCGGACGAACTGCGCCAGCTCTGGGACCCGTCCTTCTGGGACGAGACCTTCGGCATGGTGGCGGAATACGACAGGCTGATAGAAGCTTTCAACAAGGAAGTCGCGCTCTAATGGCTACCAAAGGCGTTTTCAGGGTAGAGTGCCCCCACTGCGGCGAAAGCTTCGACGCGGACTTCTGGACCGTGGTCCGCGGCGACCGCGACCATGACGTAAAAGAGCTTATCCTCAGCGGCGAATTCGACCTGCTGGTCTGCCCCAAGTGCGAAGAGATGGTCCAGCACGAGGAGCCCTTCCTTTACATAGATCCCACCAGGGATATCCTGGCCTTCGTAATGCCCGAATCCTACGAAGCCGAGAAAGATAAATGGATAGCCCGCATGCAGGCCGACTATGAGCCTGTGCGCGGCGCGCTGACCTCCGGCCAGGGCCTGACCGGGGAGCCGCTTTATTTCTTCGGGCTGGGGCAGCTTTCGGCCATGCTCGAGAACGACAAAGACCGCGAGGAAGAGACCGAAGTTATGGAATTCATGGCCCGCGAAGACGGCCTGCAGCTTCTCCCCGTAAAGCCCGCCGCCGCGCGCGAACTTGACCTCCCCTTCACCATCCCCGTGAAGACCGGCCTGGCCGGCCGCACGGCCGCCCTCAGCGCCGCCGAAGCCCTTTACGCGAAGAACGACGCCCTGCCCCGCCTTAAGAAGCTCGTGGACTTTCTCAAGACCCCCGGCAGCGAAACCGTCCCTTTCCTGAAAAAGAAATGAAATTAGTTCCCCTGAACGACCGCGCGCTGCTCGAGAAAGCCGCCGCGCTGGCCGACGCCGCGGGATTGGAGCTTTACGCCGTGGGAGGCTGCGCCCGCGACTGGTCGCTGGGCCGGGAAAGCGCGGATATAGACTTCCTTCTGAGCGGCGACGCCGTAAGCGTGGTCGCCGGGCTGGAAAAAGAATACGGCGGCCGGCACGAAAAATTCGGGCCTTTCCTTACCGTGCGTTTTTTTTCCGCCGAAGGCCGGAGGCTGGATTTCGCCAGGTTCCGGAAAGAAACCTACGCTAAACCCGCGGCCCTGCCTACAGTTTCGTCCGCCGCGTCGGCCGAAGAAGACCTGAAGCGGCGCGATTTCGCCTGCAATGCAATGGCCGTGCGGCTGAACGGGCCCGGGGCTTTCAGCCTTCTGGACCCTTATAAAGGCCTGGAGGATATAAAGGCCGGGCAAGTGCGGGTTCTGCATGAAAAAAGTTTCGAGGACGACCCCACCCGCGTTTTCCGGGCGGCGCGCTTCTGCGGCCGTTTCGGGTGGCGGCTGGCGGCCGGCACGCGGGAACTGGCGCTGGCCGCGGTCAAAGGCGGTTTTCCCGGCCTGCTTTCCCGCGAAAGGCTGCGCAACGAGCTTGTGAAAATATTGGCGGAGGCCGACCCGCTGCCGGCCCTGGAGATACTCCGGGAACTTGGCGCGCTCGCTTTTATCCACCCTTCCCTCTCATTCGATAGCTCAATCCTGCTGCAGGCTGGCGTTCAAAGGCGCCTCGCCGCCCTTGCCGCCCTGGCGGGAACTTCCGGAGAGGAATTCGTGGCCGGGCTGAGGCTCTCGAAAAAAGAAACAGCCGAGATCCTGAGGATCTCGGCGGGACTGCGGCGCGGCTGAGCCCCGTTCTTAATTATCGTCCTTCTTCTCCCCGGTTTCTCCGGGGTTTTCTATTTTCGGGTTGCGGGCGAAGTCCTGCAGCTTGGAGGTGAGCACCGCCGCGCGCCTGACCGCTTCTATTATCCGCGAAATTTCCGTCTTTATCGGGCTCGAGGCCGCCAGGTCGTCGTCTATCAGGGTGGCGTAGCCGCTTATGGCCGCCAGCGCGTTGTTGAAGTCGTGGGCTATGGGCCGGGTCATCTTGCTGACCGCCTCGGATGCCTTGGTAAGCGCCAGTTCCGTCTCCATGCTCTTGATCGAGGTGATGTCGCGGGATATCCCGAGCACGCCCGTGATCTCACCCCGGAAGTTGCGCATAGGGGTTTTTATCGTGTTGAAGTAATAGTTCCCGGTCGGCAGCGTCCTGGGCCTGGTATAATTCATGGTCCTGCCGGTCCGCACCACCTCCAGGTCTTCATTGCGGGCTTCCGTAACTTTTTCCAGCGGGAAAAGGTGCGCGTCCGACTTGCCGACTATTTCCTTGGGAGTTTTATTGAAGAGCCCTGAGAAGGACTTGTTCGCCATCATGTAGATGCCGTCCAGGTCTTTTATGAACATCGCGTCCGTGGTGGTGTCGAAGATCTGTTTCAAAGTTTCCTCGCTTTCCTTCACCATGCGCTCCATTCTTTTCTTCTCCGAGATATCCAGCGCCAGCCCCACTACGCCGGTTACTTTCCCGTCAGAGTCCCTGAGGGGGGAAAGAAGCACGCTGAAATCGATGTTCTGCACTCTTTCCTCGTAAGTGACGTTTTTCCCCTGCAGCGCGCTGCGGTGCGCGGCCAGCGATTGGCTGTCCGGCCCTATCGGCTGTATGAATTCTTCCAATGTCATGCCCATCAGCTGGTCGGGCTTAAGGCCCAGCGAGGAAAGTCCCTGCCCCCGGGAGAGGGTGAAGCGCAGAGTTTTGTCCAGCACCCAGAGCACGCCGTTGATCTGCGACATCGCAAGGTGCTGGCGCAGTTCGCTCAGGCGAAGCTGCTCTTCTATCCTCTTCCTGGCGCTGATATCGCGGATGGAGGCCTGGATGATCTGCTTGTCGCCTATATCGACGCGGGTCAGCTGGACCTCGGCGGAAAAGACGGGCCCGTAAAGGCGTTTATGCTCCCATTGGAAATAATTCGAGCCGGTCTTTAAAGCTGTTTTCAGCATTTCTTTGGCTTTCTCGGCGGACACGCTCCCGTCCGGCTGCTTTTTGGGTGAGATGGCCCAGGGGGTCAGTTTCAGGAATCTTTTTTCGTCGGGCGCGCCGAACATTTTCAGGGTAGCCTTGTTGGCCTGGCCGAATTTCCAGTGCGGCGGCTCCAGGATCATAAGCGCGTCGCGCGAGCTCTCGAACAGGGCGCGGTATTTCCCCTCGTTTATCTTCAGGATGTTCTCCAGGCGCTTGCTCTCTGTGATGTCGGTGAATTGCCCCATAAGGCAGTCGCGGCCGTCCAGGACCAGCCTGACGGTATGGATATTGGCCCGGATAACGACGCCGTCCTTGCGCAGGCAGGGGAGGTCGGGAGCCAGAACTTTTTCCCCGCGCGCCTGGGCCTCGAAATCGGCTATCACTTCGGAAAGGGCCTCTTTCGGATGAATGTCCTGTACGCCCAGCCGCGTGAGCTCTTTTTCGGTGTAGCCGAGCATCCGGCACAGGGCCGTATTGGCATAGATGAATTTTTTTGTCTTTGTGTCCGCCACTAGTATCCCGGTCCCGAGACCCGAGAGCAGCGTCTTGTACCTTGCTTCCGATTCCTGCAGCGCTTTGCCCTCAAGCTTTCGCGCGGTGATGTCGTGGGCGAGGCCCTCTACGCCCGTGACTTTCCCGTCCGGGCCGCGCAGCGGGGTCTCCGTGACTTCCAGCCAGTGTATGGAACCGTTCTTGTGGTAGATCTCCACTTCGTAAGCCGGCTGCTGGATTCCGCGCAGGGTGAGCGCGGTGTGCCTTTCGACTTCCCTGTTCCTGGGATTGTCGGTAAGATATTTGGTGAAGTGGGCGAGGAACTCTTTCTGGGAATAGCCGAGCGTGCCGGTTATCGTGGGGCTTAAATAATTGAAGATCCCCTTCGTATCGTGCTGGTAAAAGAAGTATTCCTTCCCCAGGTTCTCGACGAGACGCCTGTACTTTTCCTCGCTTTCCCGGATGCGGGTCTCGGCGAGCCTGCGCTTGGAAATATCGTGGAAATGCCAGACCCGTCCGTAATATTCGCCCTCTTTGCCCAGTATGGCGGTAGAATAGCGCTCCAGGATGCGCCCGTCCCTGAGGAGGAGCTCGTCCCGGCTTTCCTCGTGGGGGTGGGCGTAAAGATACTCTATCCGCTTAAGAAAAGCTTCGGGGTCGGAAAGTTTGGCGCGTACCGCCTGCAGGGCCATTTTATCGGACCCTATGGCCATAAGTTTATCGGGGAGCGCCCACATCTTCGTGAAATGACGGTTGAAAGAGCGGATCTGCCCGTCTTTGTCCACTACGAGCAGGGCGTCCGGGGAGGCCTCCTGCTGGGCCCTTAATAGCGCGGCCTGCTCTACGAGGTCGGCTTCCGCCCGCTTGCGCCTGGTGATATCGCGGCAGAGGGCCACTATCTGGTAAGTGGCCCCCGTCTTTACCACCGTAGCGTTTATCTCGATAGGGGTAATGTTGCCGCGCCGGTCGATATAGTCTACGGAGAGGTTCCTCGCGTGGCCGGTTTCAATACATTTTTCCACTTCGCGCCTGTTGCGCGCTTTGTCGTAGGGGGCTGTCCACTCGGTTACCCGCCGGCCAAGGATATCCCGCAGCCGCTTGCGGCCGGTAAGCCGCAGATATTCTTTATTGGCGTCCACCACCTGGCCCCGCGAATTAAGTATCAGGTAGCCGGTGTCCGTGCTTTCGACCAGGGCCCGGTATTTTTCCTCAGCCCTAAGGCGCTCGGTGATGTCGTAGAATATCCCCTGCAGGACCTCTCTGCCTTTAAGAGTGAGTTTTGAAGCGCTTATCAGCACCTGTACTTTCGACCCGTCTTTGCGGATGATCTCCGAATGCCCCAGTTTCGAGGAGGCTGCCCTGACCCTTTCGCGGAATTCCTGTTTGTAAAGCTCGGCGGATTCAGGCGGGTGCAGCCTGCTCTGGTGCATGCCTATCAGCTCTTTGCGGGGCCGGCCGAGCAGCTTCTCGGCGTCTTTATTCGCGTCCACTATTATCCCGGTGGCCGTATCCGCCAGGATGATCGCGGTATTGGCCATCTCGAAGATCTTTTTGTATTTAAGCTCGCTTTCCGCGAGCTTGTTCGCCGTTTCGGCCTGCTGCTGCTCCGCCAGCTTATGGCGCAGCATCAGCGCGTAGACCCGCGCGAGTTTTTTTACCGCGTCCAGGGCGGCGGGGGGGTAATCTCCGGCGGGGTTGGCCAGGGCGAGTATGCCTATAAGTTTCTTGCCCGAGATGGCGGGGGCCGCCGCGAATTTCTCGATTTTCACGTGTCCGAAGGGGAGGCCTTCCGCCCGCGGGTCCGCGGCGGCGCAATTGGTGAACAGGGGCTTTTTCTTTTTGAGGACCCAGCCCCAGAGCCCCCTGAATTCCCCGAAGGACATTTCTTTCCCGTTCTTCGGAGCGGCTTTCCAGGCTTCGCCGGTAAGCGCGGGGATGATCAGGCCGCCGTCGGCCGGGCTTATGTACCCGGCGAAACCCAGGCGGCTGCCGGTGAGGCGGCGCGCTTCGTCCAGGACGGTCCTGGAGATCTCCTCCAGGGACATGGACGGAAAAGCCAGGTAAAGCTCCTCGAGGTGGGTGACCGCGTCGGCGACGTCGCGCTCGCGGGTAAGCTGCCCCTCCCTGCTTTCCTGGGCCAGGCGTCCGCTTATGGTTCTTGCCGCTATCTGGACCAGCTGTCTGCAGAAAGCGCCGTCGGCCCGGGCGGGCGGCCGCGCCAGCAGGAAGCCCGTCGTCGCGCCGCCCTGCACGGGGGCGCTTAAAATCCCGCTGGCTTGTTTTGAAGAGGCGCGGCCCGCCAGTTCTTTTTTTGTGAAATTCAGGGAGGCCGTCAAAGGAGCGGCGTTCTCGCCTTTGTCGAGCATGACGGACAGCCCGGCGGCGGGTCCCAGCGCTTCGGGCCGTGAAAGAGTTTTTAATACCCTGCGCAGGAAAGCGTCGAGATTGTCCGGGGAGGCGGCGGCAAGCAGGAGGTCCCGAAGGACCTCCTCGCTAGCGCCCCCTCCGGGCGTTCCGGCGGCTTTTTTTCGCATTATTCGAATTTGTAGCCGTGCCCTGGGACGGCGACGATCCGTTTTGAGAAAGTCCCCGTCTTTTTCCGCAGGTTGGAGATATGGACCTCTACGGTGTGCGGGTTATTGTAGTCGGCGGTATTATAGCCCCACACTGATTCCAGCAGGCCGGTCAGGCTGAGCACGCGCCCCGGATTGGAGACCAGGGCGGCGAGCAGGTCCAGTTCTTTGGAGGTGAGTTTCAATAATTTCCCGTTGAGCTTGGCCGTGCGGCCCTCGAGGTTCAGCTCCAGCCCGCCCTTCTTCAGGAGGGGGGCCGGCTTGGCGCGGCTCTCGGCGCGCCGGATGAGGGTTTTGGCCTTTGCCATCAGGATGGGGTAGGAGATCGGCTTGGTGACGTAATCGTCCGCGCCGAAGGTGTAGCCGGATACGATATCAGCCTCGGAGATCTTCTTGCCGGACATTATTATCAGCGGCGTATTCCTGAGGGCTTTGGATTCTTTCACCCTGCGGCAAAGGGTGAACCCGTCCATGCGGGGCATATCCACGTCGGTTATGATAATATCGGGTTTCGTAGCCGCGGCGGAGGCCAGCGCCTTTACGCCGTCCGTAGCCAGGACAGCCTCGAAGCCGTCTTTTTCAAGGTAGCGTTTGAGGATGGAGAGGAGGTCGGCGTCATCGTCCACTATAAGGGCGCGCTCTTTCATAATAGGAATTATAATATTTTATGGAGGCAAAAAAGCGCCCCGCCGGAGTTTTCGTGAGGAGTTACATAGGCCTGACTAAGGAGTCTTACTTGTTGTCGCCCGGCGGGGCTTTAAATTAAGCCAGTGCTGCAGATGCATAGAGCACGGAGCCCGAAGGCCCCGAGTCTTGGGGGTTTGGGTTAGGGGGCGCACCGTACAGCACTGGGGATCTGTTTTTAAAGAACTGGTACTATACCGAAAGTATAACAAAGGTCGTTCAAGAATCGTTCAAGTCCGGCTCAAGACTTCTTCAAGGTCTAAAATGCGCCCCGCCGGCTGGGCCGGGAGACTTACGAAAGCCTGATCAAAGAGTCTTACTGTTGCCCGGCGGGGCTGATCGAAAAGTTTCTGCTGAAACTTTTTCCTCGCATAGCGAGGACGCTCACGCGCGACATACACCCTCTCGGACACTGCGCGCATAGCGCTTGGTCCTCGACCCGCTTCGCGGGGAATCCTGCTTCCGCAGGATTCGGGATAAAATTGAGCCAGCGCTGCAGATGCATAGAGCACGGGACCCGAAGGCCCCGAGTCTTGGGGGTTAGGTTAGGGGGGCGCACCGTACAGCGCTGGGGATCTGTTTTTAAAGAGCTTCCTGCTACACTTAAAGTATATAGAAAACGCTTCAGGAAGCGCTCAAGCATGGCTCAAATGACGCTCAAGAATTAAAGCGAAACGTTTACGACGGAAACGTTCCCATTCGGCCCCGCTAATTTCCTAAAATACTGTAAAGGCCGGGCTATAAGGTGACGCCGCCGCGGTGATTCCCGGTTTTAGATTCTAGATTTATTCAAATGACTTCCATCCAATTTTTAAAAGGCGTGGGCCCCAAAAAAGCCGAGCTGTTCGGGCGGCTCGGGATAGAGACGCTCGACGACCTGCTCTTTTATTTTCCCTCCAAGTGGGAGGACCGGCGGCTGCCGGAAAAGCGCGAGCCGCTGCCTTTCCTGGAGGACGCGCCGCTTATAAAGGGAAAGATAAAGAGGATCCGGGACCTCTACACCTCCGGCAGCCTGCGCATCTTCAAGACTTTCGTGGAAACTCCTTACGGGGAGGCGGAGGCCAGCTTCTTCAAGCGGCATAATCCGCGCTTCGACGTCTTCGCCCTGCTGCGCAAGGACCTGCGGGAGGGCCGCACCGTGTGGATCACCGGGACCCCGGAGGACCCGCTTTTCCTCACCCGCCTGCGCGCGGACGAATACTACCCGGATGACGACGCCCGCGCCCTCCTGATGCATATAGGCCGGATAGTTCCGGTTTATCCGCTGACCGAGGGCCTGACGGCTAAATTCATGCGCGAGGCCGTTTACGAGGCCGTCCTGGCCGGGGCGGAAGCCGTGGGCGACTTCCTGCCGGCCGACCTGGCGGCGAGGCGCGGCCTTTCCGCCCGCGCCATAGCCTCCCGGGCCATACATTTCCCCGAGAATAATTTCGAGCTGGTCCAAGCGCGCCGCAGGTTCATCTACGAGGAGCTGCTTCTGCTGGCCCTGGCCTGGGCGATAAAAAAGCGGCAGACCCGCAGCGTCCAAAAGGGCTTTTCCTACGAGATAAAGAAAAATTTGCTTACGCCTTTCCGCGAGAACCTTGGTTTCCACCTCACCGCGGACCAGGCGCACGCAATAAACGAGATCTTCGCCGATATGCGGGCCCCAACGCCCATGGGCCGGCTGCTGGAGGGGGATGTGGGCTCCGGCAAGACCGTGGTGGCGCTCTCGGCCATGCTCCTGGCTGCGGAGAACGGCGGGCAGAGC
Organism: bacterium; assembly: GCA_021811315.1. GTDB lineage: Bacteria > Elusimicrobiota > Elusimicrobia > Elusimicrobiales > UBA9959 > UBA9959. Next base: position 32,484 of record JAJZPF010000021.1, on the reverse strand, counting down.
GTGTTCGCCGCTCCCACGGAGATACTGGCCGAGCAGCATTTCCTCACTTTCGGCAAATTCCTGAAGGGCCTGGGCGTAAGGTTCGCGCTTCTGACCGGCCGCCTGAAAGCGTCGGAAAAGAAAAAGCTGCTTGCGGACCTCGCCGAGGGGAAAATAGACATTTTGATAGGCACCCATGCGGTCATCAGCGAGGGCGTCAAATTCAAGAACCTGCGGCTGGCGGTGGTGGACGAACAGCACCGTTTCGGGGTGCGGCAGCGCGCGGCTTTGCGGGCCAAGGGCGACAAGGCGGATATGCTGATAATGACCGCCACGCCCATACCGCGGACGCTTTTCCTGGCGCTTTACGGCGACCTGGACCTGTCGGTGATAAAAGAAATGCCGCCGGGCCGCAAGCCTGTTAAGACCACGGAGGCTACGGAAGATATCGCTTTCCTGGCGGCTGCCGACGAGGTGGCAAAAGGACGCCAGGTTTATATCGTCTACCCGGTCATAGAGGAAACGCAGGCGGCGGATATGAAGTCGGTAAAAGCGGAATTCGAGCGGCTGAGCGTTTATTTCAAAGGCCGCCGGGTGGCGATGCTGCACGGGCGCATGCTTTCTGAAGATAAAAAGAAGGTCATGGAAGATTTCGCGGCTGGCCGCACCGACGTGCTTGTGGCCACGCAGGTGATAGAGGTGGGGATAGACGTGGCTAACGCCACGCTGATGGTGATAAACAATGCCGAGCGCTTCGGCCTGGCGAGCCTGCACCAGCTGCGCGGGCGGGTGGGGCGCGGAAAGTGGGATTCGCGCTGCCTGCTTGTGGCCCACGCGCGGGCCGGGGATTCGGCGGACCGGCTGAGGGCGATGGTGCAGACTTCCAACGGTTTCGAGCTTAGCGAAAAGGATATATATATAAGGGGGGCTGGGGAGATCCTGGGGGTGCGGCAGCACGGTGATATGGATTTTAAGCTGGCGGATATGTCCCGGGACGGAGCTATCCTGGCGCAGGCGATAGAGGACCGCGAAATTATCCTGGCGAAAGACCCGGACCTTGTGAAAAAAGAGAACGCCGGCCTGCGCCGCAAGCTGCGGGACCTCTACGCCGCCCGGTGGAATTTGATAGATCTTTCCTGATATTATGAAAAAAAACCTTGTTTTCGGGTCTATGGGGCTTTGCCCGGAGCAGATAACTCTGGAAACCATCTCGGCGCTGCGGAAGTGCGGGAAGGTATATCTTACCTGCATAAGGAAAGAGCAGGCGAAGCTGCTTCTTTCGCTTTTTCCGAAGGCGGAGCTGGTCAGCGCTATCGCTTTCGAGGTTCTGATATTGAAAGTGATGGGCGGTTTCCTCAAGCATGATATGGTCGGGGTGCTGGATTACGGCGACCCGGCGTTCTTGTGCGCTTTTTCCGGGCGGCTGCGGGAGGAATGCTCCAAAGCCGGGGCGGGCTTTACGGAATACCGCGCCGTCTCCTCGCTGAACTCGCTTATCGCCGACCTGGGCCTGGGAGACCTCGCGCCCGCGGGTCTTTACCTTGCAACGGCGAACAACTGGGATATCCCTTCTAAATTTATAAACCCGGCCGTGCCGCTGCTCCTTTTCTCTCCGGACCGCGAGCAGCAGCGCGGCGATCCGCAGGGGCTGCTGGCCAAAGTCGTGAAAGATATCCAGCGGGTCTATCCTCCCGGGCATGAAGTTTATTTTGTGACCGCCGAAAGCGCTTCCGCCGGCGGGAAACGCGCCCATAAGGTTAAAGTCTCGGCGCTGGGCAAAGCCGTTTCCGCCCTGAAATTCGACTCCACTATGTTCATCCCCGGGACCGGAAAAAAGAAAAAGTAGCCTGTCCCCTTTCCCGTCAAAATAAAAACCCCGCGCCGGGCGGCGCGGGGTTTCTATTCCTTCTTCTCCTTTTAGAAGGTGGACCAAGGCGACAGGACGGCCGCGTCCCCGCGCCCTTTTATGTCTTCATGCGTGCAGCTGACGACGAAGTTGCCCCAGGTAACCGCGATGGTGGGGTCGTTCGCGTACAGCCAGCCGGGACCGTCGGTAACGGTCTGGGCGCCGTCTACAGCGCGGCTGTCGGCGTGGCCGGTGCCGGGCACCTTGGCCAGCGGTATCTCCGCTATGTACTTGGCGTTGAGGGTGATGCAGGCGAGCGTGTCCGCCGGGAACCAGCCCTCGTTGTCGCCGTAGTACACCTGTATCGCGCTGCGCACCGAAGACAGAGCGCCTTTAGTCGAGCCTTCTTTCGCCTTGTTAATAAGGTCGGCGAACTTCGGTATGGCTATGGCAGCCAGAATACCGATGATGGCGACGACTATCATCAGCTCTATCAGGGTGAACCCCTTTCTAAGTTTTTTCATATAACACTTCCTCCTGTTCCGCGTTTAGTGCCTGGGAGTACGCCCCCGGGATAATATATAGATGATGCCCCGGGGAGTTGCTTCCACAATTCTAGTGTACGTCCGGAACCCGCGATTATCAATAGTCGTTTCGGCACACTTGTCTTAAGTTACATTCGGGACTTTTCCGGAGGTTCCCGAAGCCGGAATAAAACAAGCGTTACAGTCGTTTTTTATGTCAAGAAATATTTTCCCAATGAAAAAAAGAAAATATTTGCGTTAAAAACAGTATATGGTGTAAAATATGCGGACTACTACTAATGGTGGTGGGGTTAGATTTAGACACAACTTATAGTGGTTACGCGGTTGCCAAGCATAGCATAGGCACGGCACCGCCTCAGGGGGCCTTTCGGCCCCGGCGAATTTGAAAAACCCGGTAGAGCATGGCTCCCGGGCCCCTGAAAAGAAAGATTTGGAGCGATTTGATGAAGTGCCCTTTTTGCGGAGCGGAAGACACCAAAGTCACCGACAGCCGCGACTCAGCCGAAGCCTTTGAAATAAGGCGCCGGCGCGAATGCGAGAAGTGCGAGAAAAGGTTCACCACCTACGAGCGCATCGAGCAGCACCCGCTGGTCGTCATTAAGAAAGACGGCCGGCGCGAGAGCTTTTTGTACGAAAAGCTGATGAGCGGCATCACCAAATCCTGCCAGAAGCGGGATGTAAGCGTGGAAAAAATGGAGGAGGCGGGCAGGGATATCGAAGCTACATTGAGGAACGAGGACAAGAGCGAGATCCCCAGCGCGGTTATCGGGGAGCTCGTGGCCAAGAAGCTCAAGAAGCTCGACAAGGTCGCGTATATAAGGTTCGCATCGATCTACAAAGACTTCGAAGATGTCACCGATTTTGAAAAAGAGATCAAATCAATTAAAAAATAAAGAGGATTAAACAGAAAATGAACGAATTTTTCCCCAAAGTGATCAAGAAGCGCGACGGCAAGGTTACCCCTTTCAACCTGGAAAGGATAAAGACCGCCATCTATAAAGCCGCCTATACCCTGGGCGGGCGCGACGAAGAGAAGGCCGTGGACGTGGCCAACGAAGTGGCCCGCCGCCTGAACAATAATTTTACCCTGCAGAACAGGATCCCCACCGTCGACGACAGCAATACCGTCTGCGTCGAGGTCCTCCGCGAAAAAGGCTTCGACCGCACCGCCGACAAGTTCGAGTCCTACTCCCTGGACCGCAACCGCGTGCGCAAGAGCGGCCTGACCGTCAAGAAGAAGGCCGGCAAGGCCGATATCACCGACCAGATGCTCCTGGTGCAGAGCATCACCAACGAGACCATCGAGGAATTCGACCGGAAGAAGCTGGCCGACGCCCTGGAGAAAGAATACCAGCTCTCCCGCGACCTCGCCGAGATGATCGCGAAAGAGACGGAGAACGACGCTTACGAGCTGTCCGAGAAATACGGGACCAAGAACTTCGACACCCAGTTCCTGCGCCGGATCTCCGAAGCCCACCTCTCCATGATGGGCATCCCGCTCAAGAATTCCGCCCTCGCGATGCCGCTGTCCACCATCGAAGCCCTGGTGTTCGGCAGCAGCAAGGAAAATTCCAATATCACCTCCAATAACCCGGAGGCCGTGAACCTCGGCATCGCGGAATACGTCCTTAAGCAGTACAACCTGCGCAAAGTGTTCTCCGAGGAGATCGCCGAGGCGCATAACAGCGGGACCATCCACATCCACGACCTGGGCTATCCCCAGCGCGTCTACTGCTCCAGCCACTCCATCGAATACATCAAGAAGTACGGCCTGGACAAGATAGTGTCCAACCTGCAGAACAAGAGCCAGCCCGCCAAGTCGGCGATGGTCCTGAACGGCCATATCCAGACTTTCCTGGCGTCGATGCAGTCCCGCTACGCCGGGGCTCTCGGCTTCGGCTTCCTTAATATCCTGTACGCCCCCATGCTCAACTGCCCCGAAGTCCTGGTGGAAGGCGAGCTGGAAGGGAAAACCGTAAAGATAAAGAAAGACGTGCTCGACGCCATGGTCGAGGCGGGCACTATTACCTGCACCGACGGAACCGCTACGCCCTACTTCAAGAAGACCGGCGAAGTGCGCGAGCTGTTCAAGCTGTCTAAAAAAGAGATGCGCCAGATAGCGCAGAATCTCATTTTCTCGGCGAGCCAGAACGCTTTCAGCCGCGGCGGCCAGACCCTGTTCATCGACTTCAATATGCACACCGGCGTGCCCCAGTACATGCACAACGTGCCCGCGATGGGCCCCGGCGGCAAGTACATGATAGAGGATACCGCCGGGAATATAGAGATGGTCGACGAAGCGCCCCGCTTCGTCGGCGTCGACGGCGACTCCCGCAACGGCGACGTGGTGCACCCGGCCGACGGGCGCAAGTTCATCACCTACGGCGACCCCCGCATGGTGAAGACCGCGCAGGAATTCGCGATAGAGCTGATGAAGGTCTGGGAAGACGGCGACAAGTACGGCATCCAGTTCGCTTTCCCGAAGTGCGACCTGCACGTGAGCAAGGAAGCGCTTGAGAACCCGGCCGAAAGGGAAGTTTACGATTACGGCTGCAAGCTGGCCACCAAGAACGGCTCCACCTACTTCATGTTCGACCGCGACGGCGCGGGCGCGACGCTGGCGCAGTGCTGCCGGCTCAAGGAAAAGGTCACCGACCCGTATCTCCTCAAGCACCCGGAGAATATCCGCTTCACCGGCTTCCAGAACGTCACTATCAACCTGCCCCAGGCCGCTTTCAAGGGCAAAACCCTGAAAGGCACGCTCGACCAGATAGACAAGGCCATCGACATGGCCGTGAAGGCCCACCTGCAGAAGAAAGCCTACACGCAGACCCTGCTTGACACCGACGGCAGCCCGCTCCGCTCGCTGGGCATCCCCTCCGACGACGGCACGCCCTACGTGGACCTGAACAAGGCCACTTACATCATGGGCATCATCGGCCTGAACGAAGTGGTGCAGTACCTCACCGGCAAAGAGCTGCACGAGAGCCGCGACGCTTACGAGACCGGCCTGCAGGTGATCGACCACATGCACCAGACCATCAACGCTCTTCGCGCCAAGCACGGCCTGAAGATCACGATGGAAGAGACCCCCGCGGAATCGGCCACCCAGAAGCTCGCGAAGGGCGACATGGCCCGCTTCCCCGAGGCCAAGAAGGTTGTAAAGGGCGACCTGAAGAAGGCCCCTTACTACACCAACTCCGTGCACCTCAACCCCGGCGCCGACGTCTCCATCCTGGACCGGATAGAGCTGCAGTCGAAGTTCCACGACATGATAGAGTCCGGCTCCATCATCCACGTATACTGCGGCGAGTCGCAGATACCGCCGGAGTCCATCGGCACGCTGATCGAGAAGGCCTACCGCAATACGCGCGCTTCCCAGATAACGGTGTCGCCCGAGTTCACGCACTGCAATAACTGCCATACCAACTACTTCGGCTTCAAAGAGAAATGCGGCAAATGCGGCAGCGAGAACCTGACCAAGCGCACGAAGATAGTCGGCTATTTCTCCAACCTGAGCGGCTGGAACGACTCGCAGCTCGAGATCAGCAAGGCCCGCGAGACCGTGGCCCAGCATTACGCCGACTTCACGCCCGGCGTGAAATGGCTGCACGAGAAAGACGCCTCCAAGCGCGTCATGGTGTTCGGCAAGGCCGGCTGCGGGATGTGCGAAGAAGCCAAGGCCAGCCTCACCAAGGCCCTCAAGGAAAAAGGCATGGAGATCCCGGTGGAATTCCACGACCTGACCCAGCAGGACGCCCGCATGGTGGCCGCCCGCTGGAACGTCCCCCTGGACCCGATCCCGACGGTGCTGGTGAAGAACAACGGCACGATGAACCGCTACGAGCTCGAGTACAAGCGCGGCAAACCCGTGCACCGCAAAGAAGTGGAGTACTTTAAGATGGTAGAAGGCGCCTACGCGGTGAAGTAGGCTTCAGACAAGGGGACAGGAACGCAAAACGCGCTCGGCCACACCGTGGCCTCGCTCCTCCTCAGGCCTCGGCGCTTACGCAAGCCTCGGCCTTCGGAAGGTTTTGCTAACCCTGTCCCCTTGTCTTTCGCGGGGAAAATTGCGATGAAAATAGCGGCGGCCCTCGGCTTTAACCTTATCGACTATCCGGGGAGGATAGCGGCCGTGGCTTTTACGCCGGGCTGCAACTATCTCTGCCCGCATTGCCATGCCGCGCCGCTTCTGGCCAATGCCAAAGATATAGGCGACGCCGGTTTCCTGGAATACCTTGGAACAGTGAAAGAATGGGTCAACGGCGTGGTTATTTGCGGGGGGGAACCCACGCTTCAGCCGGACCTCATTCCTTTCATAGAAGAAGTCCGTTCCCGCGGCCTGGCCGTAAAATTGGACACCAATGGCAGCAATCCTAAAGTCCTCGCCCGCCTTCTTGCCGAGAACCTGGTTGACTATGTGGCGATGGACGTAAAAGGCCCGGATACTCTTTGGCCGGACACCGCCGGCGTGCCCGGCTATGAAGCCGCGATGCGGGAAAGCATGAAACTGGTGGCCCGCTTCCCCGTTTACGAATTCCGCACCACCGTGGCCCCGGTCCTGCGGGCCGGCGGGGAGATCTCTTTCCTGACCGTTCCCGAAATGGCCGCCGCCGCCCGCCTGATAATAGAGACCACCGGCAGTTCGGCGCATAAATATTACGTCCAGAAATTCGTTCCCCGCAAAGACGGCCTCCTGGACAAGCGCTTCGAAGCTTTCCCGGAAACACCGATACAATTGCTGCAGGATATCCACGCGGAAGTCCTGAAACACATTCCAAATACCCAACTGAGAGGATAAACCATGTCTACGCTCGAAATCCAGGTACAGAAACTTCACGCCGAGATCAAACTGCCCGCTTACGCCCACGAAGGCGACGCCGGCGTGGACCTTTATTCCACCATCAACCACACCCTCCAGCCCGGAGAGCGCGTCCTCATCCCCACCGGCCTCAAAATGGCCATCCCCGAAGGCTTCGAAGGCCAGGTGCGCCCCAAGTCCGGCCTCGCCCTGAAGCACGGTATAAGCGTCCTCAATACCCCCGGCACCGTGGACTCTCCCTACCGCGGCGAAGTCGGCGTAATTCTTATTAATTTAGACCCCAAAACCCCCTACGAAGTTAAAAAGGGTGAAAAAGTAGCCCAAATGGTCTTCGCCAAAGTAAAACACGCCGAATTCTTCGAAACAGAGGAACTCACCTCCACCACAAGAGGCGAAGGCGGCTACGGCAGCACCGGGAAGCACTAGGCCGCGAGAGAAAGGCAGCACCTTTTCCCTTAGAAAGAATTGTCTGATGACGTGGGGGTATTACTGTGGATAGATTTACTGGCGGTATTTATGTGATGGGGGGCACCATTGTGCTGGCTTTAGTAGCCGGGGTCTGTATTTTAGCCGGTACAAAAGGCGGCGGTGGGGGCCTCATATATTTAATTCCATTTGGAGTTTTCTGCTGTATCCCATTCGTAATTTATTATACCAGCGAATCCCGGAAGCGGCCATTTAGTGAATCCCGGAAGCGGCCATTTTATGAAAGGCTCATTTTGGTGTTTGTTCCGGTCTTGTTTATGTCCTTGCTTGTCGAAGACTTTTCGCGTAGGGGGGGCTTAATATTCTTCCTTCAGTTAACGGCCGTTATTCTCCCTAGTCTCTGGTTAAGAAGACCGGTTACGGTATTTATCGGCGGACTCCTGTCCGGGTTCACCTATTATTGTTTGTGTTACTTCATGCTTAAATCGCATATCAGGCCTTTCGGGGAAGGGGGTGATGATTGGACAGTCATCCACCCATTCTTGATAGTCTTTGTCTCGGTACTTTTGGCGTACATCAGGTCCATAATCAACCGGGTGTCGTTGCCAGGAAGAACTAAGGGGAGAAATAGGACAGGCTGTTTTAAATGAGGGGAATATGGAAAACAATATTGTGAAACCTCGCGGCGGATTCTTCAAGCAGTCATTTGTCGTACTGTTGCTTATAGTTTCTGTTTATCTGGACCAGGGAATGATGGGGCTTGCCCCGTTCATAAATTTCGAGGCTATCCTGCTGGTCTTCGGAGGAACTTTCCTGCTTACCTGGACGGCTTTCCCTCTTAAGGAGATCTTCTGCCCTGCCGGCCCCCACGCGCTAAGGCATGCCGCCGGCTGCGCCCTGGGGATGGGCGTGCTGTCTACGCTTCTCGGCTTGATGCCTACGCTGTGGGCGGAGGGTAACATGGTTATATTCACAAAACGCGTCGCGGCGGCGCTGGCGGGCCTATTCTACGGCTTCCTACTGTCGAAAGTGATCCTAACCCAGTTGGCCGCCCGTTTGGAACCGTAAATTTCCCTCGCATACATTCTTTCCAAGTCGACACGCCCTTGTCGGGTTCGTCTGCTATGCTATTTGCAGGGTTGGCGGGATATTCTGAAGGTCAATGCTAGAGGGCTTTGTTGGAAAGAGACTTGGGAATAATCGGGCCGGCCTTGAACATATGAATAAAATCAGCTATATTATATCCAGCATACCCACCGCGCCTCTGCCGAAAGGCACGCGAAATCCGGTGGGTTTTTGCTTTATGGGCGGCCTTTATGAAGTATGATAAGGGCCACCTTTCCTTTGAAGCCCAGGCTGACCTCCTTATCCAGCGCGGTCTTATCGCGGATAAAGCCCTCCTGATCAAAATCCTGGAAAACGTGAATTATTACCGCTTAAGCGGTTATCTTTATCCCTTCCGCCAGCCGGACGACACCTTTAAGCCCGGCACCACCCTGGACCGCGCCTGGCGGCATTACACCTTTGACCGCAGGTTTCGGCTTATCGTAATGGACGCAATTGAGCGCGTAGAGGTTTCCGTCAGGACGCGGCTCATCTATGAGCTGTCCCGGTTTAACGGCGCTTTCGGCTATGCCGAGCCGGCGGCTTTGCCGCAATTGAGCCCGGCTGAGTTTGCCCGGTGAATCGAAGAAGTACAAAAGGAATTCGCCCGCAGCCGCGAAACATTTGTGGCTCATTTTAAAGCTAAATACGGAGATGTCCATCCATTTCTGCCGTTATGGATAGCCGGTGAGATAATGCCCTTCGGCTGCACGATGAAAATGTACAGGGGTGTAACCGACGAGGTTAGAAGAAATATCGCCGGGCATTATAATGTGCCCGATGAGGTTTTAACGTCCTGGCTGCATACTATAAATGTGATCCGTAACATCTGCGCGCATCACGGCCGGCTCTGGAATAGGGAGCTGGGGGTTAAGCCTTTCATTCCTAGAAAATCCAAGTACCCGCAATGGCACGCGCCGGTCGCCATCCCGCAGAACAGGATTTTCGGTGTGCTGACCATACTCTGTTATCTGCTCAGGATCACGGCGCCCCATAGCAAATGGGAGGGCCGTTTAGTTGCCTTGCTGGAAGAATATCCGGAAATATCCCGCCGGAGCATGGGCTTCCCTGATAACTGGAAAGAAAGTCCCCTATGGCAATAAAGTAAAGGGAAGAGGGGGCATCCATTAAGTTAAGCCGCCGGGTAGCCCGGCGGTTTTTGTTTTGGGCGGGGAGGGGTTTGCGTGTGGCGGAGCTGGATGATCAGGGCGGTGTGGAGGACGGCGGCTATTTTGGAGAGGGTGCGGACGGTGAGGTTCTGGTTGCCGGCCTCTATGCGGGAGATCACGGACTGGGTGGTTCCGACGGCTTTGGCCAACTGGCCCTGGGTCAGGCATGCTTTAGTCCTGGCCCTGTTTATCTGTAAGGCCAGGCGGACCTCTATATCAGCAAGGTCATAGGCTTCTTTCCAGCGGGGATCTTTTTCCCATTCGGCAATTACATCTTCTAAGCGAATTCCAGCCCGTTTCTTTTTCATAAATTATAAAATTCCTCATATGGTATAGCACATATGCTATATATGTCAATCTCTCTTGTTCGATCCGCTTGTTTCGCGGGAGATAAGGGACGTACATGACTTTATGACTTGTTGCTGACTATAGAACCACCGGGCTATCCCGCGGTTCTGTTCGGGAGGGAAAAAACAGCGGGGTGCAACCTTTTTACGGCTTCTGTCGTATAATAGAACAGGGTTATGAGACCAATAAAAGTTTTTTCCGCAGTGGCCGCGGCGATATTTCTGTTTGCCGCAGCTGTTTCCGCGCAGGGCAAGGCGCGGTATCCGTTCCAGCGGCCGGGCGCCGTCTGTTTAAAGCTGGAGCTGCCGTGGTTCGCCGCGCCGAAGGAAGAGAAGCTGTCCTCTCTGGCGGCGCTGCCCCATTACGTCGGGAGCGATAAGAGCATTTCCGCCGAGCCGCGCTCTATCCAGACCATAGCGCATGTCGGGTACATCGGACTGGCCGCGGCGGGCGTTTTGGCGAATCCCGCGTTCTTTATCGTTGCCGCTTACCATATCGCGGCGCTTCTCAAACAGGGGAAATCCGGAAAAAAAGGCCTTAAAAGACCTGAGGATATTAATTTCGTCTGGTCCCGCCGCTAAGAGAGAAAACGGAGAGGCGGGGCGAAGGTCGGAAAACAGGAACAGGACGGGTATTTAAAGGAAAAAATGACTATCAACAGGTTGGCTTTGTCTTTCGTCTTCGCTCTGCCGCTTTCGGCCGGGGCCGCCGTCGGCACCGTGCACAAGGACTTTAGCGCCGCCGGGATCACGCAACTGGCCGTGCGTTCCGTGGACGGCGATATCTCGATCGCGGCGGGCGCCGCCGGAACTATCGGCGCGGACATGACTTACGACGCGGAGAAGTGCGAGCTCACGGCCGAAACGCGCGGCAAAACGGTGTTCCTCGAAGCTAAGAGGAAAAAACGCTGGCAGTTCTTCTCTTTCGGCTCCAAGGACGAGCCTTGCGCTAAATTCGCCATCAAAGCCCCGGCTGGCATGGACTTGAACCCGGTTACGGTCTCGGGCGCTCTGAAGGTGGACGGCGTCAACGGGCCGGTTACCGGGAAAACGGTGTCGGGAGACGCTGCGGTTTCCGGTTCCGCCGGGCTTTCTCTCACCACCGTCAGCGGAAACCTGGAATTCTCCGGGGCGGCGGGTAAGATCTATCTGAAGACGACGAGCGGGGATATTTCCGGCGATATCAGCTCGTCCGAAGATGTCCAGGCGCGTTCTGTCAGCGGAGAAATAAGCCTTAAAGTGTTGAAACCCGCCGCGAAAGGCGTTTTCAGCCTGGAGACCGTAAGCGGGAACGTAAAGCTCGTTTTCCCTAAAGGGGCGAAGGCCGCCGCCACTTTCCATTCCGTTTCCGGAGATCAGAGCAATAATATCATCAACGACCCCGCTGCCGGCCTCAAAATAAACGTTAAGACGACCTCCGGCGACCTGGCCCTGAATGCTCAATAAGCGGAAGGGGACGTATATGACTTTATGACTTGCCGCTAACAATAAAGCCGCCGGTTCGCCGGCGGTTTTGTTTTTGGCGCAGGTCGGGGGGTCCGGGCCCGGTCTTCCGGCGGGGGGGAGTCTGTTTCCTGTGGCCCGCGTTTCCTGCCTATAAATATGTGGGCATATTGGTAGGGCGGACGTAGGTCCTCCTGCCCATGAAAATACTCCCGCGGCGCGCGATACTATAAGTATAGACGCGCGCAGCGATCCCCGGAGCGGGGGCGGCGTCTTGAGGATAAACATGAAAAAGACCCTTATAGCCGCGGCGATAATATGCACAGCAGGAGCCGCTTATGCGGCCGATTTCGAGAACCTCGCGGTGAGGGCTTCTGATCTAAAGGCATCCGCCTGGACGCAGGCTGCGGCAGTGGAGCCGTCAGCCGCCTACCAGCCGCTGGAAAACGGCCTGAAATCCGCCAAGCAGACGGAATTCCAGTTCGACATCAAGCCGCTGCCTACGGGGCCGTCCTCGAGAACGGAGATAGAGCAGGGGCTTTTGAAACTCTATAAGAACAAAATTTCAAATGAGCTGCTGGAAAAAGAGATAAGGAAAAGCGAGGATTTCCAGGACCAGGTATATTCGGCCCTGAACTCCCGGATCTCACAGAATGCGAAATGGCCCGTCACCGTAACGGAGCGGCGGCTCACCGGAAATTTTGTAAAAGAAACGACCGTGCGTTTCCCGAGCCTTATACAAAGGCCCGGCGGTCACGCCGCTAATACCGTGGTGGCGAGGATATACGAAACTGCGGTACAGAACCAGTACTGTAATTACAAGTATCCGACCACCATCATGCTGCACCATATCCTCAACGAAGTGGAGATGATCGAGGACGTGGGCAAGATCATGTCCTCGGGCGTGCTTGCCAAGCCCGCCATAGTCGTGGTGATACATATGCCCCATTACGGCGAGCGGCGCCAGGGTAATGAAGAATTTCTGAACTCCAATATGGAGGATTTCAGAAAGAACATGGCCCAGCTCATCCTGGACGTCCACCTGCTCAGGAACTATCTGGAGACCAGGGGCAACGTCGACACTAAAAAGATGTCCCTTTCCGGCATTTCGCTCGGTTCTGTCATGGGCCTTACCGTAGGGGCTTTCGACCAGGGGTTCACGGGGTACGGTTATCTGGTGGGCGGGGTGGACATGGCTAACATTCTCATGAACAGGGTTCATACCAGGCCCGACAGCGAAGTCGCCGTGGCTCTGAGGGACCTGAAACCCGAAGAGAATTCTCTGCGTGACGAATTGGCCGCGGTGGACGGCATGACCTGGCTGCACCGCTACCAGGGCAAAAAGATGTTCCTTCTCAGCGCGTCGCAGGATGATATAGTCGATTACAAAACAAGCGTTGAGCCCATGATCGAACAGCTGAGGGGGCAGAACAATTCGTTAAAGCTCAAGTTAAACAACGATTCCCATTCCCCTACGGGCTCGGCCTGGAGCAAACTTAAAAACGTGTTCCTGCCGCTGCTTGATTTTGTCATCGACAACGCTTTGCATGCGAACACCGTCTGTTCCAACTCGAATAATATAATGCTTCCGCAGGCTTATTCTTATTAGAAAGCAAAGGGAGCACGCCAGGAATAACCGTCCTCAGGGAACCGGGGTTATGGGGGCGAGGGTTCCGGTGTAGGCCGCCGGGTCTTTTTCAGTGGGGGTCATTTTGAATTTATATACCGGCTTGCCCTTGTTGTCGGTCACCGTGATCTCCGCCGACTTTCCTTTCATCGTTAATATTTTGGGTTTCGAGATGAGTTTCTTAACGGAGCCGTCCGCCTGCTTCCCGGTATAAAAAACTGAAAGCGCTATCATTGCGCGCTGCTCATCGAAGTCGGTGACGCGCACCTCGAGGAGCATGTCCCCGGCGCGGATCTCCTTTAATTCGCCGTCGGCTGAAATGAGGGTCCCGCTCGCGGCGGCGTTCTCCCCCAGCTGCACCGAATAGGCGCTGGAAAACAGTTTCTTGAGCCCGTTCTTTATGCTTTCGGTCGCGCCGGGGATGGAAAGGACTATCAATACTGCCGCGGCTGAAAATCCCGCGGCCCAGAGAGTTCTTGCGGGGCGGCTTTGTCCGCCGGTTTTCTTTATCCCCGTCCTGACCCCCGGCCAGAGGTCTCGCGGCTCTTTGAGGGGGATATTGCCGCATTCCGTGTCAAAAACTTTTTCAAGGTCGATATTTTTCATAGGTCTCTCCTGAGGTCCCTTTAATTGAACTGTTCCGGGTATTTAGGCCCCAATTCCTTGGCCAGGCGCTCACGCGCTTTAAAAACACGGATGTTTACCGCGTTCGGGGAGATGCCAAGCGTTTCAGAGATGTCTTTAACGGGGTTTTTATGCAGATGATACAGGACGAACGAGGTTTTAAGTTCCTCGGGCAGGGCGGAGATGGCGCTTTCAAGGCTGGAGCGCATGTCCTTCGCGGCAAGGCGGGCGTCGGGGCTGCTTCCCGCTTCCACGGGTTCCTGCACGCGGGCGTCCTCCCCGTCGTTCGCGGGGGAGAAGATGCCGAGCGGTAAAAACCGGAGCAGCGCTTTCCGCTTCAGCCGGTTGCGGGCGATATTAAGCGTTATGGTGTAAGCCCAGTTCTTGAAAGCGAGTTCTTTTTTGTAGGAGCTTAAATTGGAGAACATCTTTATGAACGCCGCCTGCGCTATATCTTCCGCCTCCGCCGCGTCGCCGGTCAGGCGGAAAGAAAGGTCGTATAGAAGCCTTTGGTGGCGGTTTACCAGCTGTTCGAAAGCGTCGGTTTCGCCGGAAAGCACGCGGTCAACTATTTCTGTGTCGGTTTCGTCCATCATTCCTCCTGTCCTGTCATTATATACAATCGAACCGGCCTAATCTTTCCGGGGAAGCCCGGCGGTTTTGTTTTGGTAGAATGTTTATCTCGGGGCGGGCGGCAATTAGCCTTCCGCTTCCGACGCTGGTGTTATCGGGCCGCAAGAGGAAAGAACGGCTGGACTCGAGGTTTGAATAAAATGAGAAAACAGGTGATTTTAACGGCGCTTGTCGCTATCGTATTCTTTACTCCGGCGGCGCTCCGGGCGGAGGAAAACAAGAGCGGGATGAATCGCGAGCAGGCGGAAGGTTTCGCGAAAGACCTCTCGCTCGTTGCGAGGCAGGCCGTGCTGCCGGCCGTCGATGCGGCCGTAAACAATTCCGCGGCCGCCTATTGGGCGCTTTGGGACCTGCTGAACGACCTGTCCGCCAGGCAGAAAGCCGTCGGAAAACCGGGGCCTGACCAGGGCCTGGTAGAAACTAATATGCGTTTAAGGATGCGGGGCGATTACGGCAAGCTTTGCTCGAAGTTCAGCGGCAATTGCAAAGAATATCCGGGCGACAAAGAGTTCGGCAAAGCGACGCAATACGCCTGTAAGGACATCAAGGTTTATGCCGCCGGGTTCAAGACCGCCCAGAATTTCGCTGCTAAGCTCCACCGGGCCAAAATAGAGAGATTGCTTGAAAGCGCCCGGGACCGCGCTATGTTCTCGCTGATTCCGACCCGCAAAACGAGCATCCAGGCGCCGCCGCCTGCGGCCGGCGAGGAGAAATATATCCAGCTCTCGCTTCAGAAGAAGCAAGGCGACAAATTCACTTTCCCGCCCTGGCCTTAGCTGACCCGCTAATGAACGCGGCGCCGGGTTTTATCACCCGGCGCCGCGATATTTTGGCGCATTAAGATCCGATATTTAAGAAGGTTTACTGGGCTATTTTGAGGACTCCGGCATTGATGCTGAAAGTGTAGGAGGGCTCGAAATCGGGGAAGCGCGTCCCGCCGGCCTTGATATCGGAAACGCTCAGCACGGTGTGGGCGTGGTCGCTGGTCATCGGGAACGGGTAGATGATGAGCTGGCGGCGGGCGGTGAACTTCGGCTTGCCGTCGGCCTGGTCCACTTCCGTCGCGTAGGCCATCCTGTAATCGCGGGAAAGCCTAATCGGGACGCATTTATCGATCAGGACCTCGCTGAGGCGCTGCATCGTGATCTTGATCCCCCGGCCGGAAGGGCCCTTCACCTCGAGTTCGCTGTTCACCGGCTTCAGCGGCTTGGGATAAAGCTTGATCTTATAGCTCTCGCCGTCTATCTCGACGGTCCTGGAACCGCTGTAGATGGGGAAGAAATTGGCTATGTCCATGCCGCGTATCAGGAAATAGGGCCCGGAATCCGCCATCAGCGTGAAGACCGCTTTATCCTTGCCTTCGCAAGCGGTTCCGCCGCCGGCGCAGTTGCCCTTGGCCAGGGATACGCGGACCTTCGTCCCCTTGCCCGTGGTGAAATAAGCCTCGGTGCGCAGGTAATTGTCGCGCTGGGACTCCAGCTCGGCGGTAAAGCCCGCGTCTTTTCCCCTGTTCAGGGCAGAGGGCTGCGCGGCGGGGAAGGAAGGTTCGCCGAAAAAGGAGAAAACAGAATTCAGCGCGGCATCGGCTTCCGCGGCGGCGCCGTTTACCGGCGCGGAAGCGGCCGGGGGCGGCACCGCGGCCGGCCCCTCGCCGGCTTGAAGCTGGTCCAGGGCGGGGGCGGCGTTCAGCGCCCCGGAAAAAGCCAGGACCAGGGCGGCGGCGAAAGCGGCGGCGGTATCTTTAATAGGGATATTTTTCATTGGTTTTGGTCCTTTACTTCGCGTCCACCCACACGCCGCGCGCCGGCGGCTGCGCGGCGCCGAAGGCCTTTGAGACCGTTTCGGGATTGGCCAGGCAGCCGGAGATGAAGGCCCGGGCTTTGACCAGCTCGTTGACGCTGTTGATGTAGATCGGCACGTCTTTGCCCTTTTTAAAGTTCACATGGTCGCGCTTGACTATGTAATCCGAGTTGAGCTTCCCGGAGTAGTCGTTGTAGATTATCTCAACGTGGCAGTCCAGGTAGTCGCGGGTGAGGCTTTCGAGCCACAGGCGGTCCTCGGTGAGCGTAGCCTTGAAATCCCTGCTCTCGACGTACTCCAGCCGGTCGCGGAAATCTTCGTGGAGGTTAAGGTACACTTCGGGGTCGCAATAGTTCTTGTCCGCGGAGAAGGCCGAATAGAGCTTCTCCCTGACGGCCTTGGCGAGCTTGGCGCCTATCTTGCCGCCCATCGAGTTCACGGCGTCCTCCTGCTGCTCGTCCAAGCCGCCGGAAAGGATGTGGGAGCCGGCGGTCTCTATGCCGCCTACGAGCGCCGCCCGGAAGCCGCCGCGCACGTAGCCGTAGAGCATGATGCCGTGGAAATGGTACCAGGCGCCGTATTTGTCGCCCCTGTCCTGGTAGAAGTTGCAGATGTTCGCGAGCTTCCTGGTGACGGCCAGCTTGTCGCGCTGGGGATGGCGCCAGTTGTCGGAAAGGATGTTCTCTATCGTAAGGATGGCCAGGTACACGTCCCCGCCGTTTATGCGGTAGCTTGCGCGGAACACCTGGTCGAGGGTGGCTGACCCGTCCTGGCGGGCCAGGATGTCGTTTATCAGGAGCTCTTCGGTGCCGGTCTTGAAGTGGCGGGAAGTCACGCCGGAGGCCAGCGCCGTCAGCAGCTTGGTGAAGCCGAGGGGTATCAGTTCGCCCTTGTCCTTGCAGTACTTTATGAACTCCGGGCTCCAGGTATGCGGCTCACCGAACTTCGGCTCGAGGCCGCCGGCCTGCTCTTCCTTGATGATCTGCATCATCATCTTCAGCATCTCTTTCTTGCGGAAAGGGTTAACGCGGCCTTCCAGCTGTATCGTGGAATTGTGCAGCTGCACTATCATGCGCTCTTTTTCGTCGGCGGGGAGGTCCAGCGCCTTTATCTCCGCCTCGGTCGGCATGGCCACCGGGGCGTCTTCTACCACGGGGTTCGTATTATTATAGCTGCCGCCGGCGGGATTGCCGTTGTCCTGGGCGATGCTGAACAGGACCTGGAAGAGAACTTTGGGCAGGTTCTTGGTGTAGACGGCGAGAGCCACGTCGCTCTGCAGGTCGTAGCGCTGGTAAGAGGCCTGGCGGAACTGGCGGGAGAATTCAAGGGTATTGTCGATGCCCGGGATGTCGATGGTTCCGCCGATAATGTGGATCTTCTGAGTATCGGCCGAAGGGCGGCTTCGTATAAGCAGCGGGTCGTAGGAGTTCGCGTCTAAATAGTAATTCCCCTGGCCCGCGCTGACGGTCTGCGCTCGCGGTGAGGCCGGGGCATCCATGCTTTTGGCCGCCGCTTTGAGGGCTTCTACGTTTATGTCCCGCAGTTCCTGGGCCGGGGCGGCGGTGGCGGCCAGGCAGGCGATAAGGGCAAGAAGTGTTTTTTTCATTCGGATTCGGTTCTCTTTATAAACGCGCTTTTCTACTGCATATATAATCTAACAGAAGCGGAGGCTTAAGTAATGCGCCGAAGGGCCTAGTAAGGCCCGGTTTTTAGGCCTATAGGTAAAAAGGCGAGTCAGGAGACCTTATATTCCGGAAAAGGATCTTCACAACTGGAGCCCTCCCGGGAAGTTTCCTGCGGTCCGGCGTCGTTTGAGATCGGCGCCGGAATGCCGCCGAATCCGGAATGTTCCATTTGGTAAAATATCCGGAACGGGACAGGTCATATCTATGAAAACAAAAAACAAAAAGACTTCCTCCTCAGCGAAGGGAGCTTCTAAAAGGTTCAGCGAGGGGTGCCGCTGTTCGGAGGCGATCCTCGCGGAATACGGTGAGCGGTTCGGGCTCGCCCCCGACCTGGCTATGAAGATAGGCTGCGCTTTCGGCGGCGGGCTGGGCAGCACCGGGGACGTTTGCGGCGCCGTAACGGCCTCCATCGTAGTCCTGGGCCTGAAACACGGCAGGACGGACAAAGACGACGCCGCCAGGCGCATAGCCGCCGACGGCAAGGTGAAGGAATTTCTGGAGCAGTTCAGGAAGAAACACAAACACCACAGGTGCAATGACCTGGTGGGTTTCGACAGGAGCACGCCCGAGGGCCATGACAAGGCCGCCGCCGCCGGCGTCTTTAAAAAGCTCTGCCCCGGCTACGTGGAGGACGCGGCCAGGATCCTGGAAGAGCTGCTGAAAAAATGACTTCGTAGTATCCTATTTGTAAGCTTACGGCGGCTGAATTGGAAACGGGGCGGGAAAATGATAGATTAGTGTAGGCTTTGGGGAAGCCGGCGGTTTCAGGGAAGTCTGGAATCATAAAAATATAAAGCGGGACCAGGAGAAATACTATGGCTAATTTAAACAAGGTTATGTTGATCGGGCGCCTGACCAGGGAGCCGGAGATAAAAGAATTCAGCAATGGCGGCAAGGTGGCCAATGTGGGCTTCGCCGTCAATAACCGCAAGAAGAACATGCAGAGCGGCCAGTGGGAAGACGTTCCTGTTTGGGTGGACCTTAAAGCTTTCAACCGCGAGACCGGCCGCAAGCTGGCCGACCTGATAGAGAAATACCTGCACAAAGGCTCCCAGGCCTACGTGGAAGGCCACCTGGTGCTGGAGGAGTGGAATTCCAAGGAAGGCGGCGAGAAGCGCTCCAAGATGGTGGTCTACGTGGACGAGATAGAATTCCTGGGCAGCCGCGGGGACTCCGAGGGCGGCGCCTCCGAGGCCGCCGAGCCGGCGGCCAGGGGCGCAAAAAGCTCCAGGGGCGCGAAGGCCGTGAAAGGCGAAGACGAGGAGAAGAGCGGCGGAATAGAAGAAGTCCCGTTCTAAACCCTTCAGGCGCCAAATCGAACCCCGGCCGCCGCGAACAACGGCGCCGGGGTTTTGAATAAGGGGACAGGCTGCTTTTTTAAGGTGTCTACCTATGCTCCGCAGTTTGGCTATAAGTTTTTTATCTTTTCCTTTTTCTGCGCTGGCCTTCTTTATCGGCTGGGCGGCCAGGGACCTGCGCTTCGGCCTGCTTGCCGGGGCCGTGATCTTCACCGGGTTCTTTATAGCCGCGGTGGTCAACTTGTTCTTTATTAAAACCTACACCTACCTGGACGCCGCTCTGCCGCTGGTCTTCTCCGTCCTCTGGTCGCTGGCGCTCGCGCCTTTCAGCTTCGGCGTCAGCCTTTTCAACGCCCCCGAGTTCATGGGCGCGGCCCTGCTGCTCGGTTCCTGCATGGCGATAGCAAAGCGCTACCGGACCGGCATAAAATGGCTTGTTTTCCCCGCTTTTGTCTTCCTTTATGAAATGCTTCCGATAAACATCCCCGGCCCGGTGGACGATACTTTCGCGCTCGCCGGCTCTTTCGGCGTCATCCTGACCCAGTTCCTTCGCCGGGAGCTTCCGCGGATAATCAAAACCGAACTTCAGAACCGTCCCCCGCCGCCTGCCATATAAACGCCTGTCGAGGCTTCGCCTCGGCAGAGCGGGCGTAAAAGCATTTATGGTTTGACCTTTGGGCGGGGGTATGAGAGAATATAGATATGTCATACCTCGCCGCTTTTGCCAAAGAATTTTTAAACCTTACCTGGATGGTGCTGCCCTACTTTTTAGGCGGCGCCGCTTTCGGCGCGGCGCTCGACGTTTTTCTGAAGCCGGAGTTCGCGCTTAAGCATTTGCGCGGCGGCTGGCTTTCGATGGCTAAGGCTTCGATCCTGGGCATGGTAATGCCGGGCTGCTCCTGCGCCACCATGCCTATGGCGGACGGCCTGCGCCGGAAGGGCGCGGACCTGGGCACCGTTACTAGTTTCCTTCTGGCCTCGCCGCTGGTCAGCCCGCAGACTTTGGTGCTTACCTGGGCCGTGCTGGGGTGGAAATTCGGTATAGCCCGCGTGCTGGCCGCTTTTTTCGGGGCCATGATGGTAGGCTCTATCTTCCTGTGGATCGAGCGGAATAAGCCCGGCTTTTTGGATATACCGGCGCAGGTCCCGGAGAAAAAATGCTCTTCAGGCTGCTGCGGCATCAAGGTCGTGGAAAAAGAGGAGCCCAGGAAGTTCTGGCCGGTCTTCATCGACATACTTAAAGACCTGGCTAAATATTTCGTAATAGGCATGGCTATCGCCAGCCTGCTTACGGTGCTTATCCCGCCTGGTTTTATCGTGCGCTATGTGGGCTCTTCCGGCCCGCTGGCCTATGTGGCCGCGGTCCTGCTCGGCGTGCCGCTTTATGTCTGCGAGGGGGAGGAAATACCGCTGACTTTGTCGCTGTTAAAGCTGGGCCTCGGCCCGGGCCCCGCTTTCGCCTTCCTGCTCGGTTCCGTGGGGACCTGCATCCCTACCCTGATAATGTCGCAGAAACTCATAGGCCGGCGCGGGCTTATGCTTTACGCCGCCTGGTGGGTGCTTTTCGCCTTCAGCGCCGGCATCCTGTTCAGTCTTTTCTGACCGCTTCTAAAACCTGCAGGACAGGTCCAGCGCGTACCTGGCCCCGATCTTCTCCCCGAACTGCCCGGGGTTCGCCGCGCTCACGGCCGGAAGTATCTCGTAGTGGCGGTTATCCAGGAAGTTAAAGGCCTTCACCCTGGCCTCCAGCCCTTCAAGCGCGCCCCGGAACTTATACCCGGCGCTGGCGTTCAGCAGCAGGTAGCTGCCCACTTTCTTCAGGTCCGGGGAAGTCCCCGTGGAATTCGCGTCCCACCAGGTGGGGCCGGCCCAGTGCGCCCACAGCATCCCGCCCAGGCCGCCGTCGTTAAGGCCGAAACCGCCGTTGACCTTGTGCATCGGGGAATTGTGCGAGTCGTTGTGCCGGCCGGACTCGCCGGCATTGAAATAGCTGTAGTTGGAAAAAGCGCGCCAGCCGCGTCCAAGGCGCAGCTCCGCGGACGCTTCTCCGCCGAAAGCCCTGGCCGAGCCGGTATTGTCCCATTTGCTCGAAAAGCCGAGCGCGGGGAAGCCGGAAAGGTCGAAGACCGGGTCGGCCGTGTTTATAAGGTGGCCCAGCCTGTAAGCGTAAACGGCCAGGACGGTGTTCAGCCCGTCGTAACGGCTTTCATAGGCCGCCTCGGCCGCCACCATTTTCTCCGGTTTCAGCGAGCGGCTGCCGTTATAGACGGAGTTTACGGAAGTGAAACCCGGCAGGGAAGGATCGGAGAAAGGGCCCGAGCTGGCGAGGGCTATGTAATTCTCCATCAAAGTGGGGTTGCGGAAAGCCGTGCCGGCGGAAAACCTTAAAGTGTTCCGTTCGTCCGGGAAGTAGATGATCGTGCCGCGGGGGGAGAAGACGTAGCCGCTCAGCGAATGATGGTCCAGGCGGCCGCTGGCCACCAGGCTCCACTTTTCGGAGGGCTCCCAGGTGTCTTCGGCGTAAAGCGCGCAGAGGTCCTGGTGGTAGATCCCCGGCCTGAAGATATCCGCCCTTATTGAATTGTTCCGGTAGCCGCCGCCGACCACCAGGTCGTTCTCTCCCGGCAGCTCGAATTCATGCCTGAGGTCCAGGTCATAGGTGTCGTATTTGAGTTCCGGGTCGGAGGCGGCGGGGAAGTCGCGCACTTTTACCTTGTTCCCGTTCCAGAAGACCCGCGCTTTCGTGCCGCCGGCGCGGAGGTCCGCCCGCAGGGTTCCGCCTTCGGCGTAAGGCCGCCACAGCCCGTTGCTGTAAAAAGCCATCCTGTCGTTAAGTTTGGACATTCCGCCGGAAAGGCTGAGGCTTGTGTCCGCGTCCGGCTCATAGGAGACGAAAGCGTGCGCTTTGGCCGCGCGCGAAGCAAGCATGTCCGGGTTCTCGAAGCCGTTCATGCTCCTGTGGTCGGCCGCGATCTTGTAGGAAAAATCCCCGGCGCGCCGCCCGTAAGCCGCCGAGCCGAGGCCGGTATTCTTGTTGCCGGCGGAATAACCCGCGGACCCGCCGCCGAGCTGCTCGGGGGTCTTCGTGATTATATTGATGACGCCGTGTATCGCGTTGGCGCCGTACAGCGCCGAGGCCGGGCCCTTCACTATCTCTATGCGGTCTATCTCCCGCAGGCCGACCGGGATCTCCTCCCAGGCCGCGAGGCCGTAAAATTCCTGCAGTACGGTCTTCCCGTCCAGCAGCACCAGCACCCTGTTGCTCGTGGACTGGTTGAAGCCGCGTATAGAGACGTCGCCCTGTCCCGCGCGCGTCTCTATCACGTCCAGTCCGGGAACCAGCCGGAGCGCGTCCCAGAGGGTCAGGGCGCCGGAGGCGTTTATCTCTTCGGCGGTAAGCACGTGCACCGAGGCCGGGGCCCTGCGCTCGGACAGCGCGCGCAGGGAGGCCGTGATGAAACGGGCCTCTTCCCGGAAGAAATCGGATTCTTCGTCCGCCAGCGCCGCCGCCGGCAGGGCCAGGGACAATACTAAAAAGAAGAAAGGCGACGCTGTTGAACTTTTTATCATACCCGCCCCCAAAAAGGACGTTTGCCGGATAAGCCGGAATAAAGCGGCAGATCCATGATCTGCAGCCTTAAAAACGCCTCGGATAAAAAACGCGCCCCCAAATAACCCTACAAGCCGATTATATAATATTCTCCGGAATTCAAACTCCGCTATCCCATGCAGGGATATCTGTAATCCTTGGGCGGGGCCAGGTTCTCTTTCACCGTCCTGGCGAAGGTCCAGCGGAGCAAATTATGCGGCCAGCCGACTTTGTCGTTGGTTCCCGAGGCGCGGCCCCCGCCGAAAGGCTGGCGGTCCACCACCGCGCCGGTGGGTTTGTCGTTTATATAGAAGTTGCAGGCGGCGTCGGCCAGCGCGGCCGAGGCTTCGGCTACAGCGGCTTTGTCCTGCCCGAATACCGAGCCGGTCATTGCGTAGGGGGAGGTCTGGTCGCAGATCTTAAGCGTTTCGGCGAACTTCCCGTCTTCGTAAGGAAAAACGGTCATTACCGGCCCGAAGATATCGCCGCTCATGGTCTTGAACTGCGGGTCCGTGGTTTCTATCAGGGTGGGCCTTATGAAATAGCCCTGCGCCTCGCTGCAATCCCCGCCCGCGATTATCTCGGCGTCCGGCGACTTTTTAACGAGGGCCAGGAAGCCTTTTATCCTGTCATAAGCGGTCTTGTCTATGACGGCGTTCATGAAGCAGGAAAGGTCCTCGGCGGGGCCCATCTTTATTCCGTCCGTTTGCGAGACCAGGTCATCCTTTATGACTTTCCAGAGCGAGCGGGGGATGTAGGCCCTGGAAGCCGCCGAGCCTTTCTGGCCCTGGTATTCGTAGGCCCCTCGTATGATGGCTGTCTTCAGCGCCTCCGGCTCCGCGGAGGCGTGGGCGAAGATGAAGCCTTTGCCGCCGGTATCGCCGAATACGCGGGGGTAGGATTTGTACTTGTGCAAATTGCGGACTATCGCGCTCCAGAAAGTGTTGAAGACCGGGGTGGAGCTGCAGAGGTTCAGGCCGGCGAAGTCCGGGCTGTCTATCGCTTCATTCCCTACCAGGCCGGCGGGGCCCGGGACCATATTTATCACTCCGTCCGGCAGCCCGGCGGCCTGCCAGAGCTTCATCAGGTAATAGGCGGAGAAGATCGCGCCGGAGGCCGGCTTCCAGATGACCGTGTTTCCCATTAAAGCCGGGGCCATGGGGAAATTGCCTGCGATGGCCGTGAAATTGAAAGGCGTCAGCGCGAAGATGAAGCCTTCGAGCGGCCGGTATTCCAGGCTGTTCTTTTCTCCCGCCGGGGAAGTGGGCTGGTGCCCGTAGAGCTGCTCGAGGTAGAAAGGATTGAAGCGGTAATAGTCGGCCAGCTCGCAGATATCGGCTTCGGCCTGCTGCGCGGTTTTCGACTGGCCAAGCATAGTGGCGGCCACCAGCGTGGAGCGCCAGGGCCCGGCCAGGAGGTCCGCCGCCTTTTGGAAGATCGCGGCCCGCTCGCGCCACGGAGTGTTCGCCCAGCCGGGTTTCGCGGCATTCGCGGCCTCTATGGCCAGCCGCACTTCCGCGGAACCGGCCTTGTGAAAGCGGCCCAGGTTCTTTTTATGGTCGTGCGGGATAATTATATCCAGGGGTTTTCCGACGCGGACTTCTTTCCCGCCGATAATAAGAGGGATGTCGGCGGCCTGCCCTTTCAGCTCGGCCAGTTTTTTCAGCAGTTCGGCCCGCTCCGGGCTGCCGGGAGCGTAATCAAGTGCAGCCTCGTTTTCAGGCCTGGCTATGTGAGTCTTTGTGTTCATCGTCGTTTCCCCTGTCCGCCGCAAAACCTTGTCGTACAATATTATCAAAAAAATGGGGACAGGCCGCTTTATTAAAAGCAGCCTGTCCCCTTATACCGCTTGCTCAGGAAATGTGCGGGAACTTGATGCCCTGGGCCAGCGGCGCTTTATCCGTGTAGTTGATCGTGGTAGTCTGGCGGCGCATATACGCTTTCCAGGCGTCAGAGCCTGATTCCCGCCCGCCGCCTGTCTCTTTTTCGCCGCCGAAAGCCCCGCCTACTTCTGCGCCGCTCGTGCCTATGTTCACATTGGCTATGCCGCAGTCGGAGCCTTCCGCCGAGAGGAATTTCTCGGCCTCACGCATATTATTGGTGAAGATGGACGAGGACAGACCCTGCGGAACGCCGTTGTGCATCGCCAGCGCTTCGTCCAGCGTCGAGTAGCTCATTACGTACAGGATGGGCGCGAAGGTTTCTTCCTGCACTATTTTGTAATCGTTCTTCGCCTCTATCACGCAAGGCTTCACATAACAGCCGCTTTCATAGCCTTTCCCTTCCAGCACTCCGCCTTCTACCAGCATTTTGCCGCCTTCCGCTTTCGCTTTTTCTATGGCGGAGAGGTAATCCTGTACCGCTTTGGCGTCTATCAGGGGCCCAACGTGATTATGTTCGTCCAGGGGGTCGCCGATGCGCAGCTGCTTGTATGCTTTTTTTATATTCGCAAGCGTTTTTTCGTAAACGCTTCCATGCACTATCAGCCGCCGGGTGGAAGTGCAGCGCTGCGCGGCCGTGCCGACGGCCCCGAAGACCGCCGTAGGGATAAGCAGGTCCAGGTCCGCGTTTTCTGTTACTATTATCGCGTTATTGCCGCCCAGCTCCAGGATACTGCGCCCGAAGCGCGCGGCGACCGTGGAGGAGACGTGGCGGCCGATGCGCGTGGAACCGGTGAAGGAGACCAGGGGGATGCGGCCGTCATTGTTTATCATATCGCCGGCCGGGTTGCCGCAGACCAAGGTGCTTATGCCGCCCGGCAAATCGTTCGCTTTCAGCACTTTGCCGATGAGCTGCTGGCAGGCCACCGCGCAAAGCGGGACTTTGGAACTTGGTTTCCAGATGGCTGCGTCCCCGCAGACCCAGGCCAGGGCGGAGTTCCAGGCCCAGACGGCCACGGGGAAATTGAAAGCGCTTATGATCCCGACCACGCCGAGCGGATGCCACTGCTCGTACATCCGGTGCCCCGGGCGCTCGCTATGCATGGACAGGCCGTAAAGCTGGCGCGAGAGGCCGACGGCGAAATCGCAGATGTCTATCATTTCCTGCACTTCGCCCATGCCCTCCTGGAGGGATTTGCCCATCTCGTAGGAGACCAGGGCGCCAAGTTCTCTTTTCATCGCGCGCAGTTCCGCGCCGAACTGCCGCACTATCTCGCCGCGCGCCGGGGCCGGCATGGTTCTCCAGGTCCTGAAAGCTTCGAGGTTCGCTTCCATCGCCTCCTTATAATTGGCGGCGTCGGCCGTGCCCACGGAGCCGAGCAGTTTCCCGTTGACCGGCGAGTAGGACTTGATCAGCGGCCCGCCGGCTTTCAGAGCGCGGCCGCCTATCCAGACGCCGCTTTGGGTCTCTTTGATATTAAAGGTCTTCAGAACTTTGTCGAGGGATGTGTTCATTGTCGCAGCTCCTTGAATTATTGCCGTCGTCATTTTTCCTCCATGAAGGCGTATTTGTAATTGACCGGCGGTACGAAATTCTCTTTTACCGTCCTCGGCGAGGTCCACCGCATCATATTGATCAGGGAGCCGGCTTTATCGTTGGTCCCGGAGGCCCGCGCCCCGCCGAAAGGCTGCTGGCCGACTACCGCGCCGGTGGGTTTGTCGTTGATGTAGAAGTTCCCTGCCGCGTGCTCGAGCAGCTCCTCGGCCTTCAGCACGGCCGCGCGGTCCTGGGCGAAGATAGCGCCGGTCAGCGCGCAGGGTGAGGTGGCGTCGCAAAGGAGCAGGGTCTCTTCGTACTTCCCGTCCTCGTAGACGAAAACCGTCATCACCGGCCCGAAGATCTCTTCTTCCATGGTCCTGAACTTCGGGTTCGTGGTCTCTATCAGCGTGGGCTGGATGAACCAGCCTTCCGAATCGTCGCAGCCGCCGCCGGCCAGTATTTCGGCGTCGGGCGCAGCCTTGGCGAAGTCTATGAATCCCTTTATGGTCCTGAACGCATCTTTGTCTATCACCGCATTGAAGAAATTGGTGAAGTCCTCCGCCGGGCCCATTTTTATCCCTTTGACCTGGGCGACCAGGTCGTCCTTTATCCCGTTCCAGACCGAGCGCGGTATATAGGCGCGGCTCGCGGCGGAGCATTTCTGGCCCTGGTATTCATAAGCGCCGCGCACTATGGCGCATTTAAGGGCTTCCCGGTCGCAGGACTCGTGGGCGAAAATAAAATCTTTGCCGCCGGTCTCGCCAACCACGCGCGGGTAGCCCCGGTATTTGCTGAAATTGCCCGTGATGGTCCGCCACATCCCGTTAAAGACCCCTGTGGAACCGGTGAAGTGCAGGCCCATAAGGTCGGGACTGTCTATGACGGGGTTCCCGACTTCCGCGCCTGAGCCGGGCAGCATGTTTATCGCTCCGTCGGGGACTCCGGCCGCCTGCCAGAGCTTCATTAGGAAATAGGCGGAATAGACGGCGCTGGAGGCCGGCTTCCAGATAACGGTATTGCCCATTATCGCCGGTGCGGTCGGCAGATTTCCGGCTATAGAGGTGAAGTTGAAAGGCGTCACAGCGAAGACGAACCCTTCGAGCGGCCTGTAGTCGAGGTAGTTCCAGCTCCCGGAAGGGGAAAAGGGCTGCTGGTCGTAGATCCGCTCCGCGTAATAAGTGTTGAAGCGGTAGAAGTCCACCAGCTCGCAGGCGGAATCTATCTCGGCCTGGTAAGGATTCTTGGACTGGCCAAGCATAGTGGCGGCGTTGAGGGTCTGGCGCCAGGTGGTTGCGAGCAGCTCGCCGGCTTTAAGGAAAATGGCGGCCCGGGCATGCCAGGGCATTCTCCCCCAGGTCCTGCGGGCTTCGGCGGCGGCTTTAAGCGCCAGCTCCACCTCCGCGGGGCCCGCTTTGTGGTAGCGGCCTATCAGCTTTTTATTCTCGTGCGGGGCGAAGATGTCGGCGGTGCGGCCGGTGCGGATCTCTTTGCCGCCTATTATAAGGGGTATATCTATTATCTGTCCGCGCAGTCCGGCAAGTTTAGCTTTAAGTTCCGCGCGCTCGCGGCTGCCGGGAGCGTAGTCCAGCAGCGGTTCATTGACGGGCTTCGGGACCTGGAAAATAGTGTTCATTTTGTCCTCTCCGGAAACGGTCCTATTATGTTAACAGTTCGCGGAAGATTAGTATAATTCATAGTATTCATTGCAGGCATGAAAGGAATTCAATATGGCGCTCAATCTCTACCAGCTTAAAGCTTTCTTCACCGTCGCGCAGACCCGCAACTTCACCGAGGCGTCCAAAAGGCTGTATCTCACCCAGTCCGCGGTCAGCCACGCGGTGAACAAACTGGGCAAAAGCGCCGGCGACGAGCTCTTTAACAAGACCTCGAAGGGGCTGGAGCTGACGGAAGCGGGGAGGATACTCTATAAGGCCTGCGAGACGGTTTTCTTCGAGATCGAAAAAGCCGAGGAACACCTTGCGGCCGTGAAAAACAAGAACCTCGGGCTGATACGCCTGGGCGCCACGGTAGAGTTCGGTACCACGCTGCTGGTGAAATACCTTAAGGTCTTCATAGAGAAAAATCCGCGCATCCACATAGACTTCCAGTTCCGCCATGAATTGCTTAAGCCCCTGCTGAACGAAGAGCTGGACGTTATAATCGACTGTACCGAGCACGATTCGGGGGAACTCCTGAAAACCCCGCTTTTCCGCGAGGAATACGCGGTGATAGCTTCGCCCGGCTATTTGCGGAAGCACAGGATCCGGCAGCCGGCCGACCTGGCCGGCCATAATATCCTTTCAATGGACAAGGAGGGGAAGTGGTGGGGAAATTTCCTGAACGCCCTGCCCGCAGCCGGGCGCCCGGAGCTGTCGCCCGTCACCGAGATGAACCATATCAGGGCCATGATCAATGCCGCCATCGAGGATCTCGGCGTGGGCTTCGTGCCGAGATATTGCGTGATGAAAGAGCTGAAAGCGAAAACCCTGGCCGAAGTCTTCCCCAGGCTGAAGCTTTTTGAAGGAAACTTCTACATCTATCAGAAAGCCAAAAGGGCGGGCCTTGAAAGGCACCGCAGCCTGGTAGAGTACCTGAAAAATATAAAAAGCACCCACCTCGAGCGGGCTTAAGCGCCGCAGGAATAATATTCATGCGGGCTATGAAAATTGTGAATAATGACGGGAAAGGCAAATTTTATACGATTGAGTTGCGGCTTGCCTTCTATAACGAGGAGAAACGATGATCATTAGATCGCTGGGTTTATGCGCGGCGCTGGTGGCTGCGGGACTGCCGGCCTTTGCTCAGGAGGCCTCCACGGCCGCGCCCGCCCTGAACAGCTTTTTTGAACAGGGGCCGGGAAAAGAATACGCGCTCAAAACCGTTTACGTCGGCGGCGAAGTGGAAAATCCCGGTCCCGTAGAGCTGGCTTCGCTGCCCGTTAGGGAGCTGGCCGTGAAAGAGCTCGGTTTTGCCGAAGGGAAACCGCAGTTCAAAGGCGCCTATTTCTTTTCTGGCTATTCTCTTTACGATATCCTGAAATCCAAGCCGGTAAAAAAGGCCGGCGGGGATTTCCACCCGGAAGTGGACCTGTTCGTGGTGGTCGAGAACGACAAAGGCGAGAAAGCGGTGTTCAGCTGGGGGGAGATCTATTACGCGCGGAATAATTTCAACGCGCTTATCTATAAATCCGCGCGCTCCATAACTACCGGCAGGAAACACGACTGGCCGCTGCCGGAGGAGTCCCGCCTGGTCTGTTCCGACGACCTTTATAATACCCGCTTTATAGCCAACCCGTCTAAGATAACCGTCAGGTCCGCCCCGGGCGATTACCCTGGTGAGAAACACGCCGACGCTTACACTGATAAATTCAAGATCGTGGCCGGCGGGAAGACCGAGACTATAAAGGACCTGGAGAAGCTGGGCGAAAAACGCGCTTTTGTCTATACCGGTTACGGCCATGGCAGCGGGTACAAGAGCGTAAAATCGGGAGAAGGTTTTGTTTTTAAGGATATCCTCGCGAAAACCGCCGGGATAGCCCCGCAGGATTCCGGCTCCGCGCTGGCGGTAGTTTCGGCCGGGGACGCCTACCGCGCCGCTTTCAGCCTGTCGGAGATCATTAACCGCGGCGACAATGCCGACCCGCTTCTGACGGAAAGAGGGCGGGACGACGGCGGCCGCTTTACGCTTTACTGCCCCGCGGATTTCTTCGTGGACAGGAATGTGGGCTCCGTGGCCAAAGTGGAGATCCTGAAAATATAAATTTGCCGTAAATTCTCTGGAGGTAAATCGTGAACAACAGGATAATCGCAGCGTTAGCGTGTTTGCAGTTCTTGGCCGTTCCCGCTTCGGCGCAAAGCGCAAAGCCGGCCGGCTGGAAGACCAGTTTCGGCGCCGAGGAGCGCCTGCGCGTCGAGAGAAGGGGGAATTTCGACTTTAACGACGCTATCAACGACGATTCCGGCGTTTCGTTCCAGCGCTTCAAGCTGAGCGCGAAAGCCGAACTGCCCGGGAAACTGGAGCTGTTCGCCGAGGGCATGGACCTGCGCGACGCCCATGAAGACCTGGCTAAAACCGCCCAGAAGGACAAGGCGGACCTGCACCAGGCTTACGCGGCGGTCAAAGGCAAGCCTCTCGGCCTGCCCCTCGAGCTTAAGGTCGGCAGGCAGGAGCTCAAATACGGCGCGGGGCGCCTGATCTGGGCCGCTACCTGGGGCAACAGGATAAACCACTTCGACGCGGCGGTGCTTAAATACAAGTCCGGCGGGCTTTCCGCCGACGCTTTCTACGGCGCGCGCGTCACTTACAATGAATACGGCTGGAACGAGCCCAACCGGCACGATATGCTGGCCGGCGCTTATGTTACCTATCGCAAGAACAAGGAAGCGCCCCTGGTAGAGGGCTATTTCCTGTCCAACTACGACGGTTCAAATATGTCCACGCTTAACAGGCGCACCGTGGGCGTGCACGGCCAGTACACCCTGCCCGGCGCCGTAGTCTGCGACCTGGAGCTGCCTTACCAGTTCGGCAAGAGCTCGGGCAAAAGCGTTTACGCTTCCGCTTTCCACCTGGACCTGAGCCGCGAGTTCAAGCGCGCCTGGAGCCCCAAGGTGACGGCCTCCTATAACTACGCCAGCGGCGATAAGAAGCCTACGGATTCCGTGAACAACGTCTTTATCCCGCTTTACCAGAGCGCGCACGACCCTTACGGGGTGATGGACCTGTTCCGCTGGCAGAACATGAAGGAAAGCGCGCTGGAGCTTTCCGCGAAGCCGGCGAAAGCCCTTAAGCTGACCGCGGGGCTGAATTACTTCTGGCTGGCGCAGGCCAGGGATTCCTGGTACGACTCTTCCGGCAAGAAGCTCCGCACCAACGCCGCCGGGACCGCCGGTACTTATGTGGGCAGGGAAGTTTCCCTGCTCGCGAAATGGGAGATGTGCGCGAACGCCGCCCTGGACGCGGGCTACGCGCGCTTCTTTACCGGGTCCTATGTGAAGAATACCGGGAAACACGACGACGCCGATTGGGCTTTCGTCCAGCTCGGCGTTAAGATCTAGTTTTGCGTGAAGATCAAAGGAGAAAAAAACATGTTTAAAAGGCTAATAGCGGCTTTATGTCTGGCGGTCCTTGTCTCTCCGTCTTTCGGCGGCGAGGCGAAGGCGGGCGCGAAGCCGGTCAAGAACAAGACGATAATACTCGGGACTACCACCAGCGTGCAGGACACCGGCCTGCTGGACGTGCTGATCGCCGCTTTCCAGAAAAGCTCCGGCTATACGGTGAAAGCGGTGGCCGTGGGCTCCGGTCAGGCTATACAGATGGGCAGAACGGGCGAGGCCGACCTCCTCTGGGTGCACAGCCCCGACGACGAGAAGCAGTTCGTGGCCGAGGGCTACGGCACGGACAGGACCACGTTCATGCACAACGACTTCGTGGTGCTCGGCCCGGTTTCCGACCCGGCCAGGATAAAAGAAGAAAAGAAAGTCGCAGACGCTTTCGTGAAGATAGCCGCGAGCGGCGCGCTGTTCATCTCCCGCGGGGACAAGTCGGGGACGCATAAAAAAGAACTTAAGCTGTGGGAAGCGGCCAAGGTAAAGCCCGCCGCCGATAAATACATAGAGGCGGGGCAGGGCATGGCCGCCGTCGTCAGGATGGCGAACGAGAAGCAGGCTTATGTCCTGGCCGACAGGTCCACCTACCTGTCGCTTAGAAAGAGCATCACCCTGGAGATCCTCTCCGAAGGCGACGAGGGCCTGCTGAACCGCTACAGCATCATCCTGGTCAACCCGGAGAAGTCGCCGAAGGTAAATGTCGAGGGCGCGAAAAAGCTCTTCAACTTCCTGCTTTCGAAGAAGACGAAGAAGATCGTGGAGAAGTTCGGCGTGGACAAATACGGAAAGCAGCTGTTTTTCTACGATTACGCGGTGAAGTAAGGTTCGGAACGCCACAGGGACCGGGACGCAAAACGCGGTCGGCCACACCGTGGCCTCCCTCCTCCTCAGGCCTCGGCGCTATGCAAGCCTCGGCCTTCGGAAGAATGGTATGTTGAGGTGTCATGCCTCCCCCAGATGGTAAACTACATTTGGGAAACCACCAAAAGGAGGAAGCATGACACAAATCCACAGAAGTTACA
>JAJZPF010000020.1 GCA_021811315.1 bacterium | reverse complement strand
GGGATGAAGAAGTCTACCGGCGTGCCACCCGGCTGGCCGTGGGACAGTCATAAAACGGGAGATTTTTTAATTTTAGTGTCTTCCATGTTCCCAAATCGGCCTGCTGGAAGTTACGTGAGCTTTTGGGCGGTATTTTACCCCTTGACAAGTCAAGCGTTTTGCACTACAATATAGATATCAATTGCTTTGCCCTGAACTTATTCAATATTGTGTCAGGGGAGGTTTAGGTTCTTTTTATAATTCGACGCGGGGGGGCGGCGCGGAGTCAAGTGTTATAGCCCGACGTTAAAGCCGCAACCGGAAGTTCTCGGACAGGGGTTAGGATAGGGAGGGTATATGGGCAGCAAATTCGTAGAAAAACATAAACGCAAATCGGTTCTGGCCGCCCTGATGTTCCTTTTCAACGGCAGGCTCAAGTACGTGAGCATAATGCTCGTGGTACTTATGTTCTCCGTGCCCTTCGTCATCTCCGGCGAGACCCTCGGCAGGATCATAGAACTGCGCCCCGTAGCCGCCTTCCTGAGGACGGTGGGCCTCGGCAGCATGGTCTCGATCATGAACCCCAAGTACTCCAACGATATGCTTCGCGCCGCCCTTGACAAAGCGGCCGAGGACAGCGCGCAGAACTCTTTCTGGGCTAAGTTCCTCAAGAGCATAAACGCCACGCTGCCTCCCGGCGGCGGGCCGGACTCCCTGGCCATGCTGCGCGGCAGCAAGGAAGAGATCTTTGGCCCGCTTCGGCTCAATGAAGGGAAGGACGGCAAGCGCGGCCCCGGCCAGGTCAAGGGCGCGGTTAACGACGAGGAAAGGGAGCGCGGCGAGACCGGCGACGAAGTTAATCTCGAGGGCCTTCTGGCCGGCGGCCCCGGCGGCGAGGGCGGTGCCGGCGGCGAGGGCAGCGGACTTTACGGCGACCTTATGGGCCAGAACATGTCCGGTAATTTCGGCGGCGGCGGCGCCGGCCCGGGTTCGGGGCCTTATATAGACCGCAGCAGGATGGGCGCCGGCGGCGCCGGCGGGCGCGCCTCGGGCATGTACGGCAATGTCATGGGCCAGTCGGCCAGTAAAGTTCCCGTGCCCGGCTCGCCCTCCAAAGTAAACACCAAGAAAATGGGCCGCGTCTCCGGCTTCTCCTGGAAGAACGTGGGCTACAAGACCAGCAACGCCAAGATGAACGTCAAGATGAACTCGAAGAAGCCGATGTTCCAGCTGGCCCAGACTTTCGCCATGACGGACGCGGCTTTCAGGTCCAAGGATTCCGCTTACGAGTACCAGGCGGCTTACGTAGGGAGCACTTACGACGGCAACGACTCAAACCTGGACGTGATCCAGACCGACGCGGCCTCGCCCGTAGTTCCGGACACTTCCTATACCGGGGACATTATTGATAATGCAACGGGCCTGCAGGACGCGGCCCTGAAATGCTCCCAGGCGCAGGGCACTCATGGCGCCGCGATGTCCAGCGACGGCAAGATGATGAAACAGATCGGGGAAAGCATGGGCTCGCCTCCTTCCTGCTGCAGCAGCGGCGTGGGCGCCTGGAACAGCAAGATAGACCGGGTATTGGCCCTCTGTGCGGACTTCAATGCGCACGAGGCGCAGTTGGCCGCCGCCTGCCAGAACGCCAGCAGCCCTATGACCTGCAATTACGGCAAGTATAAAATAAGCCCCTGTTCCTGGCTGAGGTGTTTCCTGGCCTTCCTGCTGATGCTTCTGTTCCTGCCGCTGCTGCTTACCATAGGTCTAATCTCCGCCGCTTTCGGCGGCGATTTCCTGGGGCCTTTCAAGTTCGTCTTCAAAGCTGTGACCGGCCAGGAGACCATGTCGATAGATCCGCAGGATGCGGCGGATGCCGCAAAAATAAAGGGGATGTAGCAGCCGATAGGGTTCAGGTGCGGCCGGATTTTCTTAAGCCCGCGGTTAAAGCCTGTTCGGAGGACTGTTCCGGTGTTTAAAAACTGCTTCAGCGGTGCGTCTTTTAAAGTGTTTTTAGCGGAACTTTCCTCCGGGGCCGCCCGGTAGGCGGCGAAGGGTTTTGCCGGCGGGTTTTTTAGTGTGTTTTTACGGGGCCAAAGGGCCCAGAAGCTTAAGGGCCTAATGACACTTGGCCGCCGCGGCAGTATCAGGTAAAGTATAATTGAAAGGGTGCGAAGCAAGGTCCTGCGTCAGTTGTATAAAGCTTTTCGCGCCGTTTGACGTTGTCGGTTCATTTGCTGGATTTTAAATTAAGAACAAGAATCGGAGGCGGTTATGAACTTTTACAATGAGAACGAAGAAGATAAGAAAGGGGCCCCGGTAATCCCGGGCTCGGCCTCGCCGTTCAAAAAATCCGCCTTCGGCAAAACGCCGATGTTCTCCCGCGCCGCGGGAGGCATAATGGACAGGCTCAAGAACCTCTCCAGGAAAGACCTCGCCTTCGTGGGCATAGGCCTCAGCGTCCTGGTGATGGCGCCGGTGGCCGAGTACATGATGTCCTCCTCGCCCTCTCAGGATAATCTCCTTAAAGAGACCTTCAACCCCCGGAGCGGCCCCGGCGGCGTGATGGACCCCGGGATAAACGGGCTCAGCACCGGCTCTTCGGACGGCAGCGGCGAGGTGATCACCCCGCTCAGCCAGCGCGACCCGATGTCCCTGATCCTCGGCGCGCAGCCGGCCGCGGCGGCGGCGATGCCCCCGTCCGCGCCTCCTACTAATAATTTCCGCGACGCTATGAAAGAATCCGGGCGCGCGGCTTTCTCGGAAGCGGCCAAGTCCGCGGGCGCTCCCACGGTAATTCCCCGCATGCAGTCGGCCCTGCGCGGCCTTTCCTTCAGCGGCGACGGCGGCGGAACCCGCACTTCAGGCGGCCTGAACGGCAGCAAGATAATCGAGGACGCCAAGTCCGCCTCCTCCAAAGCTAAATCGCGCGGAATGATAGGCCCGGTGGCCATGGCCGGCTACAAAGGCGTGGCCTCCAATACTCCTAACAGCGCCTCCAAAGGCGCTTTCGAAAAGCTCCGCTCGCAGGCCGATAGATCGGCCGGGAACTTCTCCGGCGGCTCGGCCATGAATTCCCTGGACAAAGCGGCGGCGGACGCGGCCAATGTAAGCGGCGCCGGCGGCCTGGGCGCGGGCGGGGATTCCGAGAAGACCGGCAGGCCTTCCGGCTCCACCACCAAGTACGACCACAACCGCTCCGGCGAAACCCTCGAGGAAGCTGCGGCCAAGGCGCGCCAGCAGAAAGCGCTGGAGTGGGAATTCTTCAAGAAATACGAATTCAAGAAACAGCTGCTTACCGCCGTCTTCGGCGCCGTGAGCACCGAGGTGGGTAAATGGGTGGGCGGCACCGTGGGGGGGATACTTAATCCCTCCGGTCCCGCGGCCCCGGCCAAATGGTGTTGGGTAATCAGAGATGGCAAAGAGGTGCCGTCGTATCCGATGTCCATCTGCGGCAAAGAGATCACCTGTAAACCAGATCTTTGCAGCAGTATAAAACCTAATCCTTCCGGCGCCGCTTCACCCGCCGGCAGCCCCGATTCCAGCGGCAGTCCCAAGCCCGGCGAGCCCGCCAATAACGGCATTGCCAAACCCGAAGTCGCGCAGAACGAAGCCAAAGACTTCGACGAGGCCCTGCGCGCGCTGCTGCAAAGCGTAAAAGAAACGGCCGGGGCCGGCATGTTCACCAGCAATAAGAAAGTCCTGACCAGCCAAAAGGCTATCCTGGCCCAGATCACCAACCTGATGGGCAACCGCGAACAGCCTTCGCTGCCGGCGACCATGAATGTAGTTTCCTTAAGCAACTCCGCGGTCAAGACCAAGACCGTGAAGTTCCGCGCCGACGTTAACGCCGGCGAGGAGAAACTTTCACGGGCTGACGCGGACGTGAGCAAGTTCATGGCCGACGTGGATAAGATCTTGAAGCCCGGAACGGCGGAGCGCGACGCGTTCGTAAAAGCGAAAACCGTAAAAGGAAAGGGCGTCCCCACTTTGTCCTCCGACGACCCTCTCTTCGTCAGCCTGACCAATAAGAGGGCCGAGGCCGTAAAGATGCAGGACGCCATCAAGAGGATCCGCGCCGAGGACCTGGTCTTCCAGAAGCAGGTCAGCGCTTTCTTCGAAGGGCAGTCCCCTATAGTGGAAAAAGCGCACGCCGATATAATCAAGAAGGCCCACGAGATACACGGCCTGGCCGCCGACAGCGTCCAGCCGCTGGAGAAAATAAAAGAGGATAGCATCACCGATGCGGACAAGGCCGAGATGGCCAAGGTCATGAAGAAGATCTGGGACGATAAGGACCCTGAGTGCCTGGTGGGGCAGATACTTGCCCTTCGCGGTTTCTCCGCCAAGGATAAAGAGGTCATGGATGACGCGGAAGAGCAGAAGGCGGAGGAGCAAGCGTGGGTGAATGTGAGCCCTCTGACTTATTTGGAAACCCATCCGCAGGATAAGAAGGGCTTTGTGGCCAAGCCTGACGCGGAGCTGAAGAGCATCATGGTCACCGCGATCAAGCGCGGCAGCCTGGAGCTTCCTTTCGACCTCAATAAGCTGTCGGGGCTGCCCGGCAGCGAGCTGACGGATCCCGCTCAGGGCTTCATCAACCTGGTCAGTCAATACCGCAAGGAGCTGAGCATGAACGCTCCCGGCACGTCCGGCGGAACTGACACTCCGACGCCGACCGCGACCGTAGCGCCCGCGCCGACCGCGACCGTAGCGCCCGCGCCGACCGCGACCGTAGCGCCCGTGCCGACCGCGACCGTAGCGCCCGCGCCGACCGCGACCGTAGCGCCCGCGCCGACCGCGACCGTAGCGCCCGTGCCGACCGCGACCGTAGCGCCCGCGCCGACCACGAACCCCGGCGCCGACGCTATCGCTGCGGCCCAGCGGGATGGCAAGGGTATCTGGAACGATGCCTCGGCCAATAAGTATCCCGCCTGGGGCAACCTGCCTACCGGCACTGAAAACCACGCGGCATACAAGCGCGCGATAGGCGACGCGGAGAAATACCGCGGACAGGTGAACGCCTTGTATAAAGACCTCAAGAATGCCAAAACCAAGGAAGAAGCGGAACGCATCCTTGGCCAGATGCGCACTGCGAAGGCCGGTTTCGACCGCGCGGTAAGCGATGCAAGGGCCGCAAAGAAAAGGGCCGAAGCCGATATTAACGCGCCCGAGGACCTGCGTAAAGCCGCCTTGAAGGTTCTCCCCTTGTACGCTGGCAACACTCATCTGGCAAGGGAAAGCGGCTCTACTCCTCTGCTCTGTGAAACCAATAATGCGATGCAATCCGGTTACAGGTGCGCCCCCAAGGGGGATGTCAATGTCGTCCAGAAATGCACTAAGCCCGGTAATTACTGGGGTTGCGATAAATGGACCGAGGTCAAGATACCGCTGGAGGATTATAGCCTGAAGTATAGCGCTGCCCGGCCGCAGGTCATGCCGGCCCGGAGTAACTTTGCAAACGAGACTTCTCTGACCTATGGGCCCGGTAATAAGTCGGTAACTATGCTCTTTGAGAAAGAACCCTATAAAATAGACGAATACGAAATGGGAGTAAAAGTGTTCTGCCGTTACGGCGCTCCCCCCAACAATAAGTGGCTTATTGAGTGGGCCGAATTGCAGAAAGGCCAATCGACCAGCGCGAACCAGGTCGGAGCTGCAATTAAGGCCGGGTTTAAGCCTTTCGGAGTCGGGGTTGACGTGACGGGTAACTACAACCACACCTGGAACCAGTTCAGGCACGGTAGTCCCAAGGAAGTTGGTCCGAAAGAAGGCTATTACGGTGTCGGAAAGCCGTGTGCCGGCAACTAAGACGCGGGTCTGAGCCAGCGGCGCCGGATTTTTGTAAAGTCCGGTGCCGTTGGCATTTTCTGGAAGTTTGAGGAGGTTTGCATGAACATATTCAAAATGAAAGTCCTGTCGGTCGGCTGTGTTCTTTCCGTTTTAGCCGCTGTCTCTCCGCGGTCTCTTCCGGCCCAGGCCGCGGATCCGGTGAAGCCTCCCTCTTACCTGGAATGGGTGGATGGCGCCGGGAAAGGCGACTCCGAAAAAGCTTATATGCTCGGCATGGCTTACTATTACTCCATGTTCGGGGCTGAAAAGGACAATGCTAAGGCCAGGCAGTGGTTCTTAAAAGCCGCGAATGCCGGCAACGGCCGCGCCTGCCGCCAGCTTGGAGATATGTATTATTCCGGCTGGGGCGTCCCGGCCGCCAAGGGCGAGGCGATGAAATGGTACCGGAAAGGCTCCGACAAAGGCGACGCCGAGGCGCAGGAAAAGCTGGCGGATATGTATTACTACGGCGAAGGCGCCGGCAGGGATTATTCCGAGGCCTTCAAATTGTACCGCAAGGCGGCTGAAACTGCGTCCGAGCCGGGCCCGAGCGCCAAGCTGGGCCGGATGTATATGATGGGAGAGGGAGTGAAGCAGGACCAGCCTGAGGCCCTGAAGTGGTTTCTCAAAGCGGACGGGATGGGAGATAAGCAGGTTCCGGCTTATATAGCGGAGTTGTACCGCGCCAACCTGGGGATAAAGAAAGACCTGCCTAAAGCCGTGGAGTGGCTGATTAAAGGCTCCGTCCAGGGCGATGTCGTGGCTATGCAGAGGCTGGCCGAGGCTTACGCCGATGGCGAAGGTGTGGCCCAGAGCGACCTCGAAGCCTACAAGTGGCTGTCCGTGGTTCTCGCGAAAGAGAAGAACGTCCCGGCCGAACAGCTTTTTGCCCGGGTAGCTAAAAAGATGAGTTTCCTCGAACAGGCCTCCGCTAAAAGGCAGGCCTCGGCGCTCGTGAAAAAATACGTCGGCGACCAGGACTGAGGAACGGGAAAAGGGAGCTCAGGTCACGGACATGTCAAACGGCCCCCCGGTGTTATCCGGAGGGCCGTTTTTTCGCCAAGTGGCGGGGTGAAATTCCATCACCCCCGCGACTTTTAGTACTATAGCGGTAAGAGAGCGCGATGACCAAATTCATGTTCCATTCAGATAATTTAAAAAGCGGCTTGATATTCTTTTCTGCGCAGGTCCTGCTGTTGGCCGCTTCTCTTTTCTGGAGCCCGGAGTGTTTTGTCCATGGCTCGTATTTCATCCTTTTGCTCCTTCTCCTCGCCGTCCTGCATTCGTGGCTTTCTTTTCGCGGCCCTGTGCTGGAGAAGGTCAGAAAGTATTTGCCCGGGTTCATCGGAGCGGCGCTCCTGACGGCTGTGGTGGCGGTTTCGGTAAAGCCTATGTTCCGGGTAACCAGCGATGAGACCAACCTGATCTCGACTTCCTACTCATTGGCCTTCGACAAAAAGGCCGACATGACCCTGCAGGCGGCCTGGCTTAACGGCGAGTTCACCCCTGTTTCACGGGATTATGATAAACGCCCTTTAGCGTTCCCGTTCCTGACCAGCCTGGTCCATACGGCTGCGGGAGCCAGGTATCAGAACGGGTTCGTGGTGAACTCCCTGGTCTTGTTCGTGTTACTGGCCGCGGTGTACTGGCTTTCAAGGCAGTATCTGGGGGTAGGGCCGTCGCTCGCTATGCAGATCCTGGTCCTCGCGCACCCTGTGGTCGCCCAGGCGGCGACCTCGGCGGGCATGGATCTTGCGGCCGCCGCTTTCCTTTTGCTGAGCCTTGCGGGCCTCAAAGCTTTTTCAGACAGCCCGTCCGCGGCCAGGCTGCAGTTCTTCTGGCTCGCTTCGCTTTTCTACTTTAATTCCCGGTATGAATCGCCTCTTTTCGCTTTCCTTCTGCTCGTCGGCCTGATGATCTGCGCGAAGGACCTCCCCTGGCGGAGTTTTACGTTCGGCTGGCTTTGGCTCACCCCGCTTTTTCTC
Source organism: bacterium (assembly GCA_021811315.1). Classification (GTDB taxonomy): domain Bacteria; phylum Elusimicrobiota; class Elusimicrobia; order Elusimicrobiales; family UBA9959; genus UBA9959. The sequence continues at coordinate 38,333 of JAJZPF010000020.1, read as the reverse complement.
ATGCCCCAGCTCTGGCAGCGGCTCGCTTACGGTTTCCGGAAGGATGTCGCGTGGAACGGCTATGAATTCTCTATCAGCGCTATCCTCAGCAACCTGAAGCAGTGCTGGCTCGTCCTGAGCAGGCCGGATCTATATTATCCGTACGCCTCCGAACTTATCGCGCTGGGCTTCGCGGCTTTTGTCGTTTTCCTGATTCAGCGCTTCAAGTCCCCGGTTTCTTTGGAGAGGAAGGAGAAGATATTCATCACGGTTTGCACGGTGATATTTTGCGGTCTTCTCCTGCTGACTCTGGCCGCAATCGACACCCATCCGGCCAGCCAGGCGGCAAGCCGGCTTTATCTGATCCCCTGCATCGGTCTTTCCCTGCTCGCCGGCGGTCTCCTGCATGGTTTGCTGGCGAAGTTCCGGGCCTCCAGCCTTCTTCTGCCTATCGCGGCGGCCCTGTTCCTTTTTCACCATTCGGCCGCCGTCCGGAATAATTTCCCGAACTCCTACCCGAACCCCCGGGAGCTGCGGAACACGCTGCAATTTCTCGAAAACAGGGACCCGCGCCGCTTCCTCCTGGTCGCCGCCTGGGCGCCGCATTACGCCGCGCTCCGGTACGGTTCCGTGAATTTCGAATATCTAAGGACGAACCGGGAGTGGGTCCGCGGGCGCTTCGAATCGCGCGACTTCCCGGAGATCCTGGTTCTCCAAAACATCGATATCCAGACAGGAAACCCGACCGCCGAGACAGCGCTTGAAGAGAATATCCGGCTTGAAAAAGTCTGCGAGTTCCCCAACGTTCCCGCTTATTTTTCCCGGATCTCGCGCATAGTGTCTTTCTGATCTATAATCCGGATAAAATACAGTATTAGCAGGATAGGTCCTATGGCCTATTCTTTCTCAGGCCTTCCGACTCTGTTGTCCATGGTATTTATCTGGTTAACTATCTTGTAGTTGCTCTGTAATTCGGGGAATCGGCCCCGAAGTATCCACGACCGGACCTTAATCCGGTGTATCCAGGGAAAGCAAAATTATTTGTTTTCCCTTTTTATTTGAAAACAAGTGATTTGGAAGACTCGGCAGGGGGAACTAAAGATGAAAAAAACTATAACCTTAGCAGCGGCGATTTCGGTATTGGCAGTGGCCATTTCCATTGCCAACGCTAGTGTGGACTTTGATGGGGGGGGAACATCTCAAATCAGCTTTAAAGAATTAATGGCCTCTATAACAAGTATTCAACCCACCACAGCAGAAACTGGCGCTCTGTCGGGGATTGCAAAAGTTTCTACTCCTCAAAGTTACTCCATTTCGTTTTATAGTGAAAATGAGGCCAGCAAGGCCCTTCCGGAGATAGTAAGAAAATTCGAGGCGGCAAATTGTGTTATTTTAACTTCGAGAGTAGCGAAGTTTGTTGACGCGGGCGGTGATATTCACTGGTATGCCGCTCTTTCTTATCTGGCACCCGCAGCGTTAACAACTCAGGATTACAGTGATGAATTTTATAATTATGATGAGGCAGCACGGGCTCTCCCGGGGATAGTAAGAAAATTTGAGGCAGCTGGGTGTGTAATACTAAAATCCGAAGTCGGCAGGGGTTTTGATGCTGCTAGTGACATTCACTGGTATGCTAGCCTCTCTTATCTTACGACCACTGAGTTAAAAGCTCAAAGATACTCTGAATCCTTCTTCAATGAATATGAGGCTGTTCAAGCTCTCCCTGGCTTGGTGAAAAAGTTCGAAGCGGCCGGATATGTTGTTGTAACTTCCAGTGTAAGTAGGAATAGCGACGCGGCTGGCGATATTCATTGGTATGCTGGCTTCTCTTATTTCCTGCCGACAAAATAATCGGCGATACGCTTATCGAAAGGTACACACCCCCGGGAAACCGGGGGTATTTTTTGTTTCTGCTACAAGCTAAAAATCGTATAATGTTAACGTGGTTTTTCACTGGCAAAACGGCGAGTGGAGTTAAATTACCAGGAAGCATGCGGTTTAGGAAAGGGGAGAAAAATGAAAAAGATCATTATCGCGGTGGCGATGCTGGCGGGGCTGGGGCTCAACGCGGCGGCTTATTTTGACGGCGGGGTGACCGGGATCAGCGGCCCGCACGGCTACAGCGGGACCAAGCTGGACCTGGTGATAGGTTCCGGCAACCTCGCTATAGAGCCCTCTATGGCCAGCTACAAGTCTAACGCTATCGACACTACGCGCGTCTACGGCCTGCGCGGCGCCTGGGAAGCCGAGAAGTACACTATCGCCGGCCTGGTCGGCACGACCCCCGAGGTCAACGGCTATTCAAATAACTTTTTCGGCGGCGACGTAACCTTCTCCCTTACCCCCGGCTCCGGCGGCCATTCCCGCCTTGCCGGGCCCGGTTCCCGCGGCGGCGCGCGCGGCGGCGAGGGCGTGACCCGCATCGACGTCGGCGCGGGGTTCAAGCAGACCATGCACACCCAGACCCGGACCGTCGGTTCCGACCTGAAAACCTCGCAGAGCGAAGGCTCGCTGTTCGCCGGGGCTAAAGTCCTGATGCTGAACGTTTCCGCCTCCTATACCGGCTACAAATACGGCGATGACAATGCGACCCCGGTAGGCTTCGTTCCCGGCCTCAGCTTCGCCCTCGGGGCCTTCCCCAAGTCCAGCGTTAATTTCAAGGTCGACCTGCCGGCCACCCTCCCGATGCTTACGCCTTTCGTGTCCTACACCGGCACGAAATACAAGTTCGGCGTGAAGGACAGTTCCGCCTACCTGCTCGGCGCCTACATCGACCTGAGCATGGTGACGGCCAATGTCAGCTACCAGATCTTCGACAGCGGCGCCTCCAAGAACGACAACTTCATGTCCATCGGCGCCGGAGTGAAGTTCTAAAAACGCGGTAAACCGTAAGCCGCGGGCCATAAGGGTTGCCTTATGGCTTGCGGCGCTTATGGGCCAGGCAGTCCTTCTCCTCTAATTTTATGTACGAAAATCTTGCCACTAAGTACCGCCCCGGGGACCTCACTGAGGTCATGGGGCAGGAAACCATCAAGCAGACCATCCTGAACGCCGTGAAGATGGGCCGCATAGCCCACTCCTACGTGTTCTACGGCCCGCGCGGCTGCGGCAAGACCACCATAGCGAGGATCCTGGCCAGGAGCCTCAACTGCCACAAGCCCAAGGACGGCGTTCCCTGCGGGAAATGCCCCTCCTGCACGGAGATAGCGGAGTCCAAGTCCCTCGACGTCATAGAAATAGACGCGGCTTCCAATACCGGCGTGGACAAGGTCCGCAGCGTGATCATCGAGCAGGTCAGCTTCGCGCCTTCGCGCGACAAATACAAGATCTATATCCTGGACGAAGTGCATATGCTTTCCTCCGGCGCTTTCAACGCCCTGCTCAAGACCGTGGAAGAGCCGCCCGCGCACGTGGTGTTCATCATGGCCACCACGGAGCACGGCAAGGTCCCGCTCACCATCCTTTCCCGCTCCCAGTGTTTCCGCTTCCGCCCTATTTCCGAGGCGGACATCATCGCCAGGCTGAAAGAGATAACCACCGCCGAAAAGATAAAGACCGAGCCTGAGGCGCTTAAGATCATAGCCCGCGCCGCCGGCGGCGCGATGCGCGACGCGATAACTTTGCTCGACCGCGCGGCCTCCTTCGGCAGCGGGGAAGTGAAGACCGACGTCCTGAACGATCTGCTCGGGCACCCGGGCGACGCCGTCGTCAATTCGATGGCGCTGGCGCTGGTGAACCGCGACGCGGCGGCGCTGCATTCCGCTTTCGAGAAGCTTAATTCCGAGGGTTACGACCCGCTGGCGGCGCTGCGGGACCTGCGCAATAATTTTTCGGAGGCCTTCCTGGCCGCGCAGGGTTTTTCCAAGGACGCGGAGCCGGTCAAGGGCCTGCCGCCCGGGACGCCGCCCGGCCTGCTCGCCCGCCTTTCCCGCAAGCTGAACGTCATAATCGAAGAAGTTAAATTCTCGGATTCCCTCGCTATAGCTTCGGAAGTGGCGCTGTTCACTCTTATCGAGGTTCCTCAGGACCTGGAAGGGCTGCTCAGGAAGCTGGAGGGCCTCGAGGCCCGGCTTTCTTCCGGGGCCCTTCCCGAACCGCCTTCCGCCGGCGGTCAAAAAAAAAATGAGGCTTTAGCCCCGCGGCCGTACGTCGAACCTGTACGGCCCGCCCCTCTTCCCGTCACTCAGCCGGCCCCTGCCGCGCCCGCCGCCCCCGCGGCTTCGCCGGCCCGTCCGCCGGCCGGTCCGGCCCAGGCCGGCCCCGCTCCGGCGGACGCCTGGAAGAGGATGCTCGGCCAGGTCTCCTCTAAAAAGCCCGCCCTGTACAATATAATGCTTTCCGTGAAGATAGTTTTTTCCGAAGAGAACAAGTGGCGGATCCTGAGCGCGAATAAATTCGAAACGGCCATGATAGAGAAGGCCAGGCCGGAGCTGGAAGAGATGCTCGAGCGCTTCGCCGGGAGAAAAGTAAGCCTGGTCCCGGAATTTGTCCTGCCCGCGGCGCAGCCGCCGGCGGAGCAGGCCGCTTCCTTCAGCGAGAGCGACCTGCCGCCCGGCGAGGAAGAAACGGTGCTCGAGGACTCCCTCGAGGCGGAGGGCGCGCAGGAAACCGCCGCCGCGCCGAAGCAGGAAGGCCCGAAGCCGGTCTCGGCCGAGACCGAGCCCGAGCTGAAGCACCTGACCAAGGTTTTCCACGGCCGCATCGTAAAGATAAACAAGGTTAAATGAAAGCTCTTGAAAAGATCATCGGCGTTTTCCGCAAGTTCCCCGGTGTGGGCCCCAAGCAGGCGGAGCGCTTCGCCCTTTACGTGGTGAGGGCCTCGAACCCGGAGATAGAGAACCTGGTGGAGGCCCTGCGCGGCGTCAAAGCTTCGGTAAAGCACTGCCGGGAATGCTACAACTACGCCGAGGGCGACCTTTGCCCCGTCTGCGCCGACGCCAACCGGGACCGTTCCATAATCTGCGTGGTGGAGCGCCCCCAGGACCTGGCCGCCATTGAAAAGGCCAAAAGTTTTTCCGGCGTCTACCATGTGCTGCACGGCGCGGTCTCCCCTGCCTCGGGCGTGCAGCCGGACCAGATAAAATTGAAAGAGCTCCTGGACCGCGTGCGCGCTGCCGACGGCGCCGTCAAAGAGATCATCGTGGCCACCAACCCCGACGCCGACGGCGAGGCCACCGCGATGTACCTGATCCGCCTCCTGAAGCCCTACGTGGACAGGATCACCCGCATAGCCTACGGCATGCCGCTTGGCGGGGACATAGACTATATGGACGAGGTCACCCTCGGCTACGCCCTTAAAGGGCGCGTTAAAATTTAACCTCACCGTAACTCAGCGACATTCAACGACGTAACTCTTCCGGGAACTAACGCGGACACGCTCTCGCGCGCTATGCTTTTTTCCTATTACCGCAGGCCGCTTTTCCTGCTGCTCCTGCTTTACGCGGGCGGCATCTTCCTGTTCAAAGATCTTTTTATCAGGCCGCCGGAGGCGCTGCCTTTCGCCCTGCCGCGCTCCGGCGTCCTTATCGAGGGGCGGGTGGCCGAGTACCCGGCGGCCGCGCCCGGCGGGACCCGGTTCGCGCTCGAAACCTCCAAAGTCTACGGGCGGCCCCTCAGGACGGGGCTGATGGTTTATGCCCGCCGGCCCGCGGCGGCTTCCTACGGGGACAGGATCTCTTTTCTCGCGGACCTGGAGGAACCGCCGGGAGCCTCGGTCCCGGGGAGCCTGGACTGGGCGGAGTACCTGCTTGACCGGGGGGTGGTAGCCCAGGCCCGCGCGCGGGAGCTTGAGGTCCTTGCGCCGGCGAATATCTTTATCCGCCTGGCGAGGAAATTCCGCTATTCCGCTATGGGCGCTTTCGAGGCGGGGCTGCCGCCGGAGGCCGCGTCCGTGCTCGGCGGCGTAGTTCTGGGAGAAAAGAAGAGCGTTCCGCCCGGGCTTAAGGCGGCTTTCCAGGATTCGGGCGCGATGCACCTGCTGGTGGCTTCAGGCTCGAACGTCGGCTTCGTGGTCGCCGTGGTTTATTTTCTCTGCGCCCGGCTCGGCCTCAAGAGAAAACAGTCCGGGCTGGCGGCGCTGGTCCTGGCCGGGTTTTACGTGACCGCCGCGGGCATGGATACTCCGCTGGTGCGCGCTTATATCATGTTCTCGTCCGGGCTTTGCGCCTGGGTCCTGCGCCGGGAGGCGGGGGCTTTCCACGCGCTCACCGCGGCCTGCCTGCTCATCCTGGCTTTGTGGCCCCGCTATCTTTTCGACGCCGGCTTCCTGATGTCCGCTCTCGCCGCTTACGGGCTGATCGTCGGCATGGCGCTCTGGGGCCGTTACGCCAAAAAAGGAGGCCTGGCGGGCTATGCCGCGGGTTTGTTCCTGATGAGCTTTTTCGCCCAGCTTTGCCTGTACCCGCTGCTGGCGGTTTACTTCCATAAAATTTCCCTGGTCTCCCTCGTTTCGAACATGGTCCTTGTCCCGGCCTCCGGCCTGGCCATGGGGCTGGGGTTCCTGCTGGCCCTGCTCTCCGGGGCCGGGGCGGCTTTTACCGGCCTGGCCTATGTGACGGGGCATTTTATGGAAGTTTTCATCGGCGCGGTAAGGTTTTTCGCCGGGCTGCCTTTTTCCTCGGTCAGCGTGGCGGAGCCGTCCGGCTGGTTCGTGGCCGGTTTTTTCGTGCTGGCCCTGGCCCTGCTGCACGCCCCGCTGCTGGGGTTCAGGAGCCGCGGGCTTTATTTGACCGCCGCCGCCGGGCTGGTCCTGGCGGCTGCCGGCCCGCTTATGAAGGCTTCGGCCGCGGGGCCCGTTAAATACAGGGCGGTCCTTTTCGGGGATTCGAATACCTCTTGCGCCCTGCTCAGGGTCCCCGCCGGGCTTTTCCTGGTCAACCCCGGCGTGAACGGGAAAAAGCTGGCCGACTCGGTCTTTACGGAGGGCTCCCGCTCTTTGGAGGGTATTTTTCTCACCTCGCTCGAGGAAAAGAATTTCAGCGGGCTGGAGGAATTATCGGGCGCCGTAGCGATAAAGAGGATCTTTATCCCGTACGGCCCTTGCGCCGGAGAATTAAAGAGGCTCCTGGCCAGGGTCGAGAAGAGCGGCGCGCGCGTTTACAGGGCCTGGCCGGGCGAATCGCCGGCGCCGGAGCTTAAAGAGGCGGCTGTGTGGCCCGGGCGCGGCCCGGGGTATAGCGGCAGGGGCGATATCCTGGACTGGGAAATAGAGGGGCTGAGGATAGGCAAAGAGGGCGGGTACGCGGAGCAGGCCTGCGCCTGTCAGAAATGCCCGGCCCCGGTTTCGGTGCGGAAAGGAAAAACGGCGGCCCTGGAATTCGAGCTGCCGTCCGCGTCCTGCGGGAAAGCGGAGAACAGAAGGTCTATTTAATGTGCGGGTAGGCGGCGCGCAGCTTGGCCTCGTGCGCGCGCTCCTCGGTTACGAGCTTGCGCAGGCGAGTGCGCTTCCAGGCTTCCGGGAAGGCCTCTTCGAACAGCTGGTAAAATTCCGCCGTCTTCATCTCCTGCCGTATCGCGTAAGCGGCCAGCTGGTCCTCGGTCGAATTCTCGCCGGGAGCGCTTTCGAAAAAACCCTCCTGTTTCACTCTTGCCAGGAAGGCTGGCCAGGTCAGCGGGTTGACGTTAAGCGGGTTCCAGTGGCCCAGCATGTCCAGGAACAGCTGTTTGTGCATGGCTTCGTCACCCGCCAGGCTGGCGCAGAGTTCCTTCACTTTCGTGTCCCGGACCCTTACGACCATTTTCAGGTAGAAGGTCCGCCCCTCTTCTTCCATCGACACGGCCAGGCGGAAGAGGTCCCGGAGGTGGATGTTCTCCCCGAATTCCTTGAAGCGGCTTCCATTGGCCGGCGAAGCGCCCAGCCAGCCGCGGCGCAGGAAAAGGTAAACAAGCAGGCCTACCGCTATCGCGGTGGGGATATAAATAGTCAGATGTTCTCTCATGCGGGAATTATACAAAAACTGGCCTGAAAACTTCGGTTGAAGTTTTCCGCCCGCATAGCGGGCGCCCTTCGGGAGGCATACACCTCTTCAGGCCGGGCGCGCATAGCGCTGGGCCCTCAGCCCGCTTCGCGGGGAATCCTGCTGGATTCAGGTTAATCCGAAGCCTGGCGCCGGGACTGCTTTATGTCCGAGCGGATCTTTTTGCCTTCGAGGCGGCGCTGCTTCGACCCGTAAGAGGGCTTTGTCGGGCGCCTGTGCTTGGGCGGGCGCGCCGCGCGGGTCAGTAATTCCTTGATGCGCGCCCTGGCGGCCTGGCGGTTCTGCTCCTGGGTTCGGTATTCGCTTGCGATGATCAGTATGTCGCCCTCGTCGGTAAGCTTGGAGCCGGCCAGGGCTTTGAGGCGCTCCTGCGCGGACCAGGACAGGCCGGAGAGGCGCGGGAAGAAGCGCAGCTGCACCGTGGTGGCCACCTTGTTCACGTTCTGCCCGCCGTGCCCGCCGCTCCTGACGAATTTCTCCTCGAAGGAGCCGGGGGGGAGGAAAAATTCCTTGTCGTCCATGCTTGTATATTATCAAAAGTTGCGGCCCGACGGCGAAGTTTCCTATAAATGAGATATGGCAAAAATCGCTTTGATCACCGGGGCTTCGGCGGGGATAGGCCGCGCGACGGCCGAATTGCTGCTGAGGAGCGGCTATAAAGTTTACGCCGGCGCGCGCCGCGTTGAAAGAATGAAAGACCTGGAAGGGCTGGGGGCAAAGGTCCTTTCGCTGGATGTAACTTCGGAGGCCTCTCTCAAAAGCGCCGTGGACGCTATCCTGAAGAGCGAGGGTCGGCTGGATATTCTTATCAATAACGCGGGTTACGGTGCGCACGGGGCGGTGGAGGACGTGCCTATCGACGAGGCCCGGCGGCAGTTCGAGGTGAACGTGTTCGGGCTGGCGCGGCTTACGCAGCTGGCCCTGCCTCATATGCGCGCTGCGGGAAGCGGGACTATTATTAATATTTCCTCTATAGCCGGCAAGATCACCATGCCCACCGGCGGCTGGTACCATGCGAGCAAGCATGCTGTGGAGTCTTATTCGGACGCGCTGCGCCTCGAAGTTTCCCAGTTCGGGATAAAGGTCATCCTTATCGAGCCGGGGCCTATCAAGACGGAGTGGGATAATACGGCTCTTGTGAATCTCGAGAAGTATTCGGGGGCCGGGGCATACGGGCCTATGGTGAAGATGATCACGGAGAAGTTCAGGGCGGGCTACAGGAGCGGGGCTCCGGGGCCGGAGGTGGTGGCGGCGGTGATCCTGAAGGCGCTGGGGGCTAGGTCCCCCGCCGCGCGCTATCCCGTGCCTTTCAAGGCTTCATTTATTATATTCCTTAAATGGCTGCTTCCGGACAGGGTCCTGGATTGGGGGATAAGGCGGATGCTGCGGGCCTAGGCAAATAAAAAACCCCGGGAGACCGGGGTTTTTTATTTGCCTGGGCGGGCCGGGCTAGTTCATGCCGTAGACGTAAGGGGCTTTGTCGCCGGAGCGGTCTACTACGGCCCAGTAGGAGGCGCCGTCCATGCGCAGGTAGAAGATCCAGTTCTTTTCCACTTTCTCGCCGGCCTGGGGCTGGTTGTTCCTGTAGGGGCGCACGATGGAGATAAGGGTGGAGGGAGCGTTGAGGCGGCTCATCAGTTTCTGGCGGGCCCTGTTAAGGTCGGACTTCGAGGGCTTAGCGAGTACGCCCATTTCGCCGAGGGTTTTAGCCAGGGGGCTGGTGGGGTTGGAGTAGTTCTCGAGCAGGGTGTTCAGGGCCTGGCGGAGGGCGTGCTCGAAGCAGAAAGCGTTGTTGAAGCTGTTCTGCTGCATGACTTCGGCCTCGGGGATGTCCAGGCTGATGGCGGTGATCGCGAATTCTTTGATGAAGAGTTCTTCGGCGCCGGAATAGTTCTGCCCGTCGCGGGGGTTGGCCCTGGAGGGAGCGGCGGCGGCGGGTATTTCAACGGCCGAGAGAGCGTCGGAATTTACCGCGGGAGCCCAGTTCGCCGCTGCGGCGGGGGCTGCTGACATTACCGTAAATAATATGGCTGCTGACAGTTTCATCTTTTGCGGTCCTCCAAGACATTTTCCCTAACGCCTATAGTGTATCACAGATGCCCGCGGGAGCGCTTTGACGACGGTCATGCGGTTTATTTTTAGCACTCAAGGCATGGTATTGACAATTATGAATCCAAGGTGTATAATATTTCTGGCAAACGGATGTACTGAGTGCTAATTAAGAAAGAGAGACTCAAACAGAATGAGAGTTCTTAAACCCGAAGTGGCGCAGGACAGGAAAGAAAAGATCCTTAACTGGGTGGTGTACAACTATGTCAGCACCGGCCGCCCGGTCAGCTCCGAGGCTATCGCCGAGGAAGGCAAGTTCAACGTCTCCAGCGCCACGATAAGGAACATTTTAAAAGAGCTGGAGGCGACCGGCTATCTTTACCAGCCCCACACTTCCGGCGGCCGCATCCCTTCCGACAAGGGCTACCGCTATTATGTCGACAATGTTTTCAGGATGCAGCGCCTGGCCGCGAACGAAAAAGAGCGGCTTGAGAACGAATACGACCGCCGCATAGAGCAGCTGGACGGGTTTTTAAAGCACACCTCAAAGATGCTGGCCGACACTTCCAAGTGGGCCGGCTTCGTGATGAGCGCCGACACGGACCTGGACAGCGTAAAGCGCCTGGACCTGCTGAGCATGGGCCCCAAGAGCGTCCTCTCGGTGATCTTCGCGCACTCCGGCCTTATCAAGCACGCGGCCTTTACGCTTGAGCGCAGCGTCGATAAAGCCGCGGTAAAAAATCTTTCGGTGCGCCTTAACCGCCGGCTTAAAGACCTCCCTATTTCCGACCTGCCGCAGCTGATCTTCAAGGAATTCCTCGTCAAAGAAAAAGACAAGGGGCTCGAGGAGCTGCTGAAGAAGCTGGTGGACTATTTCAAGGGGCTCGCGAAAAGCGACGAATCCCTGTACCTCGAGGGGCTAAGCCGGATCTATTCGAACCTGGAAGACGGAAATGTCGAGGACCTGCGCAATATCGCCCGGCTGCTCGAAGAGAAAGACCGCTTCTCGGGCATGCTGCGGGAGCGCCTGCGCGACTGCGCGACCAAGACGAAAGCGATCTGCGCCCCGGGCAAGCGCCATATCGTGGACGTGACCATCGGCTCCGAGAACAACATGAAGGAATTCAGGAATTTCAGCCTGGTCTCAAGCTCCTACTGCATCAACGACAAAGCCGTGGGGCTGGTGGGGATACTGGGCTACAAGCGCATGGAGTACCCGCGGATGATCTCCCTGGTGGATACCGTCAGCTCGATGATGGAAGACATGCTGGGCGAGTGGGAAAAAGTGGATTTCGAAGAATAAGCTATATGAAAAACCATAAGGCCGAAGAGAAAAAGACCAAGGATAAAGCGGAAGCGCCCTCCTGCGAGGCCGAAGAGCAGGCTCTCGACGTCGCCGGGGTGGAACTGGAGAAGCAGAAGAAGCAGTCCGACGACTATTACAACCAGCTTCTGCGGCTGCAGGCGGACTTCGAGAACTACCGCAAGCGCCAGGACAAGGAAAAGCCGGAATGGCTGAAGCTGGGCAAGGCGGACATCCTGCTCAGGCTCCTGCCGCTTTACGACATGCTCCTTTCGGCCCACGCCCATATAAACACCGCCAAAGAGAACGGCAACGGCGATGAAACGCTCAAGGGCCTGGACATGATCTTCAAGGAGTTCTCTAAAGTTTTCGACGCGGAAGGCCTGCGCGCCATGGAGCCGGTGGGCAAACCCTACGACCCCATGGCCTCGGAGATCCTCGGCATCGTCGACGGGACCGAGGAGAACGACGGGTTCGTGGTGGAGGAACTGCAGAAAGGCTTCTTCTACGGCGACAAGATCCTGCGCCCGGCGCGGGTGAAGATAGCAAAGAAGAAGGCGGCCGCGGAGCAGCCGCCGGCGGCGGACACGGCGGCGGATACGGCGGCCGGCGAGGGAAAGTAAGCTGGGGTTCAAGATTTGTAGTCAGATAATTTAGAAAACCGGAGGATAATAAAATGGCAAAGATAATAGGCATAGACCTTGGAACTTCGAATACGGCGGCGGCGGTGATGGAAGGCGGAAAAGTCACCATCATCCCCTCGGCCGAAGGCACCAGCCTGGGCGGGAAGGCTTTCCCGTCCTACGTGGCTTTCGCCAAAGACGGCCAGATGCTGGTGGGCGAGCCCGCCCGCAGGCAGGCCGTGGCCAACCCCGAAGGCACCGTTTCCGCCTTCAAGCGGAAGATGGGCACCGACCACAAGTACAGCATCTCGGGCAAAGAGTTCACGCCCCAGCAGCTGGCGGCCTTCCTGCTTCAGAAAGTGAAGCGCGACGCCGAAGCTTTCCTGGGTGAAAAGGTTGAGAAGGCCGTTATCACCGTGCCGGCCTACTTCAACGACAACCAGCGCCAGGCCACCAAGGACGCCGGCACGATAGCCGGCCTCGAAGTGGTCCGCCTGGTCAATGAGCCCACGGCCGCCGCGCTGGCCTACGGCATAGACAAAGAGGGCAAGGACCAGAAAATAATGGTGTTCGACCTGGGCGGCGGCACGCTCGACGTGACCATCATGGAGATGGGCAAAGAAGGAACCTTCGACGTTATTTCCACCTCGGGCGACACCCAGCTGGGCGGCACCGACATGGACAAGGCCCTGGTGGAATTCATAGCCGGCGAGTTCCGCAAGGACACCGGCATCGACCTGATGAAGGACGCCACTTCGACGCAGCGCATCAAGGAAGCCGCGGAAAAGGCCAAGATCGAGCTCTCCACCACGATGGAGACCGAGATCAACCTGCCCTTCATTTCGGCCGACGCCACCGGCCCCAAGCATATGGCGCTGAAGCTCTCCCGCGCCCGCCTCGAGAGCCTGGTGGACAGCATCGTCAAGCGCTGCCAGAAATCCATAGATACCGCGCTTACCGACGCGAAGCTCAAGACTTCCGACATCAGCCGCATCATCCTCGTCGGCGGCCCGACCCGCATGCCCATCGTGCAGAAGTTCATAGAGGACTTTGTGGGCAAGAAGATCGAGCACGGCGTGGACCCGATGGAATGCGTCGCTTCCGGCGCGGCCGTGCAGGCCGCGGTGCTGACCGGCGACGTGAAGGACGTGCTCCTGCTGGACGTCACCCCGCTCACGCTCGGCATCGAGACGCTGGGCGGCGTGCGCACCCCGCTCATCGACAAGAACACCACCATCCCGGCCAAGAAGTCGCAGATCTTCTCGACCGCGGCCGATAACCAGCCCGCCGTCACCATCCACGTGATCCAGGGCGAGCGCGCCATGGCCATGGGCGAGGGCAACGTGTCGCTGGGCAAGTTCGACCTGGACGGCATCCCCCCGGCGCCGCGCGGCATGCCGCAGATCGAGGTGTCCTTCGACATCGACGCCAACGGCATCCTGCAGGTGCACGCCAAGGACCTCGGCACCGGCAAGGCGCAGCATATCACCATCAGCGCTCCCAACAAGCTGTCCAAGGACGATATCGACAAATTCGTCAAGCAGGCGGAGAAGTTCGCCGACGACGATAAGAAATACAAGGAAAAGGTGGAGACCAAGAACGAGGCCGACACCGTCCTCTACACCACCGAGAAGGCGCTGAAAGAGCACGGCGACAAGATCTCCCAGGACGACCGCCTGGCCGTCGACCGCGCTATCGGCGAAATGAAGGACGCGATGAAGGGCGACGACATGGAGAAGGTGAAGAAAGCGAAGGAAGCCCTTATCCAGGTCTCCCAGAAGCTGGGCGAGGCGGTCTATAAGGCCTCCCAGGCGAAGGCCAACCCGGCCGGCGCCGGTCCCGCGCCCGAGGGCGCCAAGGCGTCCGCCGGCGGCAAGGACGACGTCGTGGACGCGGAAGTGGTGGACGAAAAGAAGAAATAAGCTAAAATTGGTAACAGGGGTCGGGAATCGAGGACCGCGGAAACGCGCTTCCTGGTTCCCGGCCCTTTACCAAGTTCCCGATTTTTGATTCCCGATTCTCGATTCTTGATTCTCGATCTATTTTATGGCCTCAAACGATTACTACCGCACGCTGGGCGTGGCCCGCAACGCTAACCCGGACGAGATAAAGTCCGCTTACCGGAAGCTGGCGATGAAGCACCATCCCGACCGGAACCCCGGGAACAACGATTCCGAGGCCGCTTTCAAAGAGATCAACGAGGCCTACGAGGTTCTGTCCACTCCTGAAAAACGCCAGGTCTACGACCAGTACGGCGCCGAGGGCCTCAAGGCCGGCGCGGGCGGCGGTCGCGGCGGTTTCGGCGGCTTCCAGGGCGCCGACCTGGGGGACATGTTCGGGGACCTTTTCGAGAACCTCTTCACGCAGGGCCAGGGCGGGGGGCGCGGCAAGCCGCGCTCGCGCCGCGGAGCCGACTTAAAGGAAGAAGCGGAGATAACGCTGGAGGAGGCTTTTACCGGCGTTAAGGTCCCTCTCGACCTCGAGCGCACCGAAGTCTGCCAGGAATGCGACGGAACCGGCGCGCGCGGCAAGACCGGCATCCGCAAATGCCCCGCCTGCCGCGGCGCGGGCCGGGTCCAGTATTCACAGGGCTTTTTCTCTTTCAGCCAGGCCTGCCCCGAGTGCGGCGGCCAGGGCGAGGTGATCTCCACCCCGTGCAAGGCCTGCGAAGGCGCCGGCCGCCAGAAGAAGAGGGCCTCCATAAATATCAAGCTGCCCGCCGGCGTCGAAGAGGGCGCCGTGCTGCGCGTTTCCGGCGGCGGGGACGCCGGGCTGCGCGGCGGGGATTCCGGGGACCTCTATATACAGGTGAGGCTGAAGCACCACCCGCATTTCGAGCGGCAGGGCCGCGACCTGGTCTACGTGTGCCAGGTGGCCGTGTGGCAGGCCGCGCTAGGCGGCGAGGTGGAAGTCCCGGTCATCGAAGGCGGCCGGATCAAGATCAGGATCCCGCAAGGCACCCAGCACGGCAAGGTTTTCAGGGTACACGGCCAGGGGATGACCGCGACCTCCGGCAAGGACCGAGGGGACCTGCTGGTTCAGGTAAAGCTGGAAGTCCCGCACGAACTTACCCCCCGCCAGCGCGAACTTTTCGAAGAGCTCGCGAAAATAGCCGGGCACGAGGCGCCGGCCGAGGACAAAGAGAAAGGTTTTTTTAAGAAGATACTGGGCTAGCCGCGGTCTTTCCCCATATGCCCCAATACCTGATCCCGGCGGAAAATATGCGCGAAGGCGAATTCTTCGCCGGGCCCGAGGAGGCCGCCCATATCGCCAGGGCGGCGCGCGCCCGCGCGGGCGACGAGATAGAGATCTTCGACGGGAAGGGGAACCGCTACCGCGCGGTGCTCAAGTCCGTCATCGGCGACCGGGTCACCGGCTCGGTCAAAGAAAAGCTCCCCAGCCCCGAGTATAGAACGAAGCTTACCCTCTGCTTCGCCGTGGTGGCGAAGCCCGCCCTGGAGAGCATCCTGGAGCACTGCACCGAGGCGGGCGTGGAGGTCTTCCAGCCCGTGATGGCTTCGCGGGTGCAGTTCGACCTTTTCAGCGACTGGGACAGGCGCGCCGGCAGGCTGGGCCAGATCCTGGTGGCCGCTTCCAAGCAGTGCGGCCGCGGCGTCCTGCCCGAACTGCGCAAGCCGGAAAAATTCGACGATCTTCTGGCGGCGGGGGGAGCTTCGGTTATCGCTTCGCCCGACGGCCCGGCTCCCGACGAAGCGGTCAGGGGGCTCGCCGGCGGCGCCGGGCTGAAGCTTTTTGTGGGGCCGGAGGGCGGCTTTACGAAGGGCGAGCTCGAATTCGCGCGGTCAAAAGGCGCGGCTTTCATGAATCTCGGGTTGTATACTTTAAGGGCGGAAACAGCCTGTTTATCGGCCGCTTCCGCCCTGCTTACCCGCCTCGGGTAGTAAATGATCAATCGAACCTGGTTCTTAAGGAATTGCGCAGCAGCAGTTTCTTCTTCGCCGCTTTCTCGAACATCATCGTCACGGCCTTCTTCAGGTCGTCCATGCTTATAGGCTTGTTCAGGAACAGGTCGGCATTCGCTTCCATATTGCCCTCTATCTTGGCATTGTTGGAGGTATTGCCGGTCAATATTATTATCGGGATGGACCTCGTCTTTGGATTGTCCTTGATGCTGCGGCAGACTTCGAAGCCGCTGATGTCGGGCAGCCCCAGGTCCACTATGGCCAGGTCCACGTGGATCTCCTTGATCCACTCGATGGCGGTTTTGCCCTTGTCCGTGGTGACGACAAGGTGGCCTTCCGACTCGAGATAGAGCTTCAAAAGCTCCGTAATGCTCTCTTCGTCCTCTACTACCAATATCTTGCTCATGTTCGCTCCCCTCTAACCCTGAACAAAATATATCATAATTTGCGCGTTTTTATATTGATTTTTTGTTAACTTTCGCCTATGTAACCAATGTTACAATATGGGCGTTTAAAGCCGGCGCGCGGCGTAAACGGGTCGCAAAGCCCGAATTTCCGCGGATTTTATGGAATTGAGCGAAGTTTATCTTGCTATGGGGACAGGCATTTGGTAAAAGATATATAGGGGTTTTGGCGTCCCATCAGCGCATCTTCGCGGCAGTATCCGCGGATTTAAAGGCAGAACGCAACTATGATCGATCTAAAGCCGATTTTCCTGAAAAAAGTTAAGAATATCCTTGCCGGCCACGTTCCGGAGTTCGACGTGCTGGTTTACGGCTCCCGCGCGGAGGGCACGGCCAAGAAGTTCTCCTACCTGGACCTCGCCGTGCTCACCGAGAAGCCCCTGGTGTCGCCGCGGCTCGAGAAGATGGCCGCCGCTTTTACCGCGGCCAGCCTCCCTTTCCGCGTGGAAACGATAGATTGGGCCGCCACCGGGAACTCCTTCCGCAAGGTGATCAAAAAGACCGGCGTCCTTATCCAGGAATCCCCTAAAAAATAAATAAGCGCGCTATGATAGACCTGAAACCGGCTTATCTTAAAAAAGTCAAAACCATTCTCGCCGCCAATGTGGGGGAATTCGACGTGCTCGTCTACGGCTCGCGCGCCGCGGGCGTGAACAAGAAGCATTCCTATCTCGACCTGGTCGTGATGTCGGACAAGCCGCTGGCGCCCGCGAGGCTCGAGAAACTGGCGGCCGCGTTCCGGGAGGCCTGCTTCCCTTTCCGCGTAGAGACCATCTGCTGGGCCGCCACCGGCGCCAATTACCGCAAAGAGATGAAAAAGACCGGCGTCCTGATCCAGGAAACCCGGAAGAAATAGCGGAAAATGGTAAAATTGGGTTAATGAAAGAATTTGACGCTGTTATAAAGACGGCCCTCCGGGAAGATATAGGCGCCGGCGACGTCACTACCCGGTTCTTTGTCCCCATGGGAACGCGGTTTTACGGAGAGCTGCGGGCCAAGGCCGGCGGCGTGGTCTGCGGCCTGGGCGTGGTTAAACGGGTGTTCGAACTGGCGGCGCCCGGTTCAAAAGTCAAAGCCCTGGTCAAAGACGGTTCCCGAGTCGGAAAAGGCGCTGTCCTCGCTAAGGTCGAGGGCCCCGCTTCCATCCTTACCGCCGAGCGCACGGCATTGAATTTTCTGCAGCATATGAGCGGCGTGGCCACCAGGGCCGCGCTTTTTTCTTCCGTTCTGAAGGGCGGCCGGACCAGGATCTATGATACCCGGAAGACCCTGCCCGGCCTCCGGGCCGTGGAAAAGTACGCTTCGGCCTGCGGGGGGGCGGTTAACCACCGGATGGGGCTTTACGACATGGCCATGATAAAGGATAACCATGTGGCCCTGGCCGGCGGCAGCCCGGCCAAACTCGCCGGCAGGATAGCCGCGATGCGGAAGGCCAAACCGGGGCTGAAGATAGAAATAGAAGCCCAGAGCCTGGCGCAGGTAAAAGCTTTTCTGCCGCTGGGCGCGGACGTCCTGATGCTGGACAATATGAATTTCGCGGAAATGAAGAAGGCGATAGCGCTCATCCGGGCGTATAAAGGGAAAAAGCCGGAGACGGAGATCTCCGGGGGCGTGGACCTGGCGAAGGCCGCGCGCTATTCCAGGCTTGGAGCGGACCGCATTTCCGTCGGGTCCATAACCAGCGGGGCGAAACCCCTGGACATCTCTTTCGAGGTAAAAACAAAATGAAAAAATGTTATTGCGAAAATTTAAATCTCGGGACCCTGCCCGGCATAAGCAAGATAGTCTGCCTGGAGGAAGTCGATTCCACCCAGTCGGTGGCGCGCGAGCTGGCCCTGGAAGGGACGGCCGAGAAGACCCTGGTGCTGGCCGAGACCCAAAGCGGCGGCAGGGGCCAGCAGGACCGCGAATGGGAGTCCGGCCGCGGCGGGCTTTACATGACGCTTCTGATGAAGCCGGAGACCGAAATTAAATTCCTGCCGGAGCTGAGCGTGCTCAGCGGCGAAGCCGTGGCCGAAGCGATAACCGCGCTTTACGGCATAAAGACCCGCATAAAGAAACCGAACGACGTTTACGCCTGGCATCCGCGGCGCCGCAAGTGGCTTAAGGTCTCCGGCATCCTTACCGAGTCCTCCTCGATAAGCGGGGACGTAAGCTGGCTGCTGCTTGGCGTGGGCGTTAATCTCAACAATACCGTTAAGCTCGATACCGCCGTCAGCGTTAAGGCCATTAAGGGCGCGAATGTTTCAAGGGAAGAGTTCCTGAAGGAATTCCTCAAGATCTTCTGGCTGCGCTACTCGGCCTGGGCCTACGGCAGTCAGGCCAAGTCGTGAACGAAGCGCGGGTAAAGGCCATAGCGCTGGCCTGCGGCGCGTCTGCGGCCGGTATAGCGCCCGCGGCGGACCTGGAAGAGTTCGAAAGATTTTCCGAAGCCGTAAAGGCCGCGCCCGGCGGCCTGGCCTACCTCAGCCGCGATCCTCTCAAAAGAAAAAATATAAAGAACTGGTTTCCCGCCGCGGGTTCCGTCCTTGTCTGCGCTTTCAGGTACTGGGAGCCGGGCATGGACTACGCGGCGGAGCTGGCGAAGGCCGGCGACCCCGCGGCCTACCTGAAGAAAACCGGCAGGAAGCGGTTCCAGCCCGAGCTCCTGGCCGCTCCCGGCGCCAAAATTTCCCGCTACGCTCTTTGCCGCGACTATCACCTGACCGTAAAAGAAAAACTCGCGGCCGCGCTTGAAGCGCTAAAGAAAGAATTCCCCGCAGTAGAAGGTAAAATTTTCTGCGATACTTCGCCGGTGACGGAAAAAGAACTGGCCAGGCAGGCCGGCCTGGGCTTCAGGGGGAAGAACACCCTCCTTCTTTCGCGCGAACTTGGCAGCTACTTCTTTTTGGGCGGCATCGCCCTGGATCTCAAATTAGAACAGGATGCGCCCATAGATGACTCTTGCGGCGCCTGCGACCTCTGCTTCAAAGCCTGCCCCACCGGCGCCCTGAAAGCCGGAGCCTTGGACCCCGCTCTCTGCCTCTCCTACTGGACCACCCAGTCCAAAGAAAAAATCCCCTCTTCTATCGCTGCCAAAACCAAAAGCTGGGCCTACGGCTGCGACCTCTGCCAGGAAGCCTGCCCCCATAATAAGCAGTAATAGTCTATTGAGGTTGAGCCTCGATATAAATAAAAAAGGGAAGCTTTTTGGGCTTCCCTTTTTTGTTATGGCAGCGTTATTTACTTTTTCGCGAGGCCGTTCTTGACGGCTTCCATCAGGTCGTCGGTGTTGAAGGGCTTGGTGAGGAAGGCGGCTACCTGGGAGAAGCGCTGGAACATCGTGCGCGAGGGTTCGAGAGCGGAAAGGACCACGATGGGGAGCTTGGACAGCTCTTCGTCCTCGGAGATCTGGGTGGCCAGGGAGTAGCCGTCTATGCCGGGGAGCATCACGTCCAGGACGAGCAGCTCCGGCTTATAGGACTTGAGCAGGTCCATCACTTCGCGGCCGTTATCGCAGACTTTTACGGTATGGCCCAGCGATTCGAGCGTGTACTGCACCAGGCTCGAAATTTCAGGATCGTCATCAACAACAAGAATTTTGTTCCCCATATATATACAAATCTAACACATTAGTCCGCTATTTGTAAAGCAGGAATTTGGCCGCGCGGGACTTGAAATCCGCGTTGTTTTTTTCGAAAGCCGCTATTATTTCCGCGGGCTTCGCGCCGGCCTCGAGCATATTGTAAAGATCGGAGGAACCGGTCATCTTGCGGATCTCCACGGGGATAAGCTTGAAATCCTCGCCGTTATACTTCTTAAGCAGGTAAACCGTATGGACGAAAATATCCAGCGCCCTGACCGCGGATTTGTCGGTAATTTCGATGTTCACGCCCTCGCAAGGTTTGCCCTCGAAAACGTCTTTATCCGGGGTCAGTTCCATTACCAAAAATTTAACCCCTTTCAGTCCGGCCTTATTAAGTTTTTTCGCTATCTTGCCTGCTTTCATCCATGGCGCTCCGAACCACTGAAAAGGCCTGTCCGTGCCGCGGCCCACCGAGATATTGGAAGCTTCGAAGCAGCCGATGCCCGGGTAAAGGACCTCGGCGTTCACGTCCCTGATGTTCGGCGAGGGATTGGTCCAGACTATGCCGGTCTGGTCGAAGAAAAGGTCCCGCGTCCAGTTCTCCAAAGGCACCACCGTCAGGTCCAGTTTGAGATCAAGATTCGCCTTATGGAAAAGCGCCATCTCGCCGGCCGTAAACCCGTGGCGCGGGGGCACCGGGAAATAGGCGGTGAAGAAACTTATGCCCGGCTCGAGCACCGGGCCCTCCACCAGGCCGCCTATCGGGTTCGGGCGGTCCAGAACCATGAAAGGCAGGCCGGCTTTCGCGGCTTCTTCCATGGCGTAGCCCATGGTGGTGAGATAAGTGTAAAAGCGCGCGCCGATATCCTGTATATCGAAGACCAGGATATCCAGGTCTTTCAGCATCTCGGGGGTCGGCCGCTGCTTGTTCCTGCCGTAAAGGCTGTAGACCGGGACGCCGGTGACCGGGTCCGAAGAGCTGGCTATATAAACCCCGCCCTCCTCGGTGCCGCGGAAGCCGTGCTCGGGGGAGAAGATAGCCGCAAGTTTGAAGTTCCCGGCCTTGTGGAAGACATCCACGGAGTTGACCCCGTTCAGGTCTACTGAAGTCTGGTTGGTGATAAGCCCGACGCGCTTCCCTTCCAATTGTTTGAAGCCGTCGCGTTCCAGCACGTCCAGGCCGGTCAAGGTCAGAGCCGACGCGCGCGCGGCGGCGCTCAGAAGGCAGATACCGGCGCCCATAATAAAGCAGCCTGTCCCCTTTTTCATTGTTTGCCCTCTTTCAGGACGAGCAGGTGCATGGTGCCCTGGTCCCAGAGTTTAAAGGCGAAGGTGTGGGCTTTCTTGCCGTTGCCCGCGTAAAAGTCGACGCGGCCCGGGCCTTTTATGGCGCCGCCGGTGTCCTGGCAGAAAACGAACCGGCTGCCGAGTTTGCGGCCGAGCAAATTCCCTTCTTCGTCCACGTCCGGCATGGTAGTGCGCATGAAGGCTATGGTCCCCATCGGTACCAGCGCATTGTCTATGGCTACCGAGCGCCAGCCGGTAAGCGGCAGGCCGTAGGTCCCGGCGGGGCCCTCTTCAGGGTCGGCGGGCGTCTCCAGCTTGAAGAAGACATAGCGCCTGTTCATGCTCAGGATGGACCTGGCTTTGTCGGGATGTTCGTCCAGGTACTGCTGCCCCTTTTCGGGGCTTATCCCTTCCCTGGGAAGCGCGCCGGCCTCTATCATGGCCGTAAGCCAGCCTTTGAATTTAAGGCTGTTGGTGGCCGCGAAATTAGCTTTTACCGCCCTGCCGTCCGGCAGCTGCAGGCGGCCGGAGCCCTCGGTCTGCAGGTCCAGGATATCGGAGCGCTTCCTGAACCAGGCCAGCTCTAGCCCCTTGCCGGCCAGGGCGCCGTCGAAGTCTATCTTCTCGCGGTCGATATAGGGGACCATATTGCCGTTCTTGATCTGCCCGGTCAGCTTCTCGCCCTTGAACTTCTCGTTGAAATCCTCGAGGTTTATTGTGACCAGGTCCTCCGGCTTGGCGTAGATGGGGTATTTGTATTCGTCCGTTTTTGTAAGGCTGGCCTCGAGCGTGGGCTCGTAATAAGAGCTGAAGACCACCGTGCCGGTCGAATCCCGGCCGGCCATCTGGTAAACGTCGAACCTTTCCTTAACCAGGCGGTCCAGGTCCTGCGCTGTAGGGGACGACTGGAGTATCTTTATGAATTCCTCATTGCCGGCCGCCAGTTCTTTAGCGGTTATTTTGCGGGTTCCGAAGGTGTAGGTGGGGGCGCCGGTCTTCAGGCCCTGGAAATAAGCGCGGTTGAGCAGGGCGGCCTTCATCAGGGGTTTCAGGTCGTCGCCGTCCTCGAAAACGGGGAGGCTTTCCGGAGCGGCCAGGAACATGGGGACGGCTTCCGGGGCTTTGGTGGAAACCGCTACAGCCGGGCAGACGGGGCAGGCGGGACAAGGGGGGCAAGTGGCGGCGGGCCCTGTCTTTATGAGGGTGGTGGCGCAGCCGGAGAGGCCCAGCGCGAATATAACAAAGGTTAACTTCTTCATGGTGTATCTCCCGTGACTTTTATACCTGAATAAGACCGCTTCCGTCCTTGTCCGTCGTGACCGCCTCGGGCGCGCCGGCGGCCGCCTGGCGGGCGAGTGACCCTTATCACACTTGACCCCGGTTACAGCAGCGGCTTTTTCATAGGGAAAAAGCCTTTCCCGCAGTTTCAATTATCCCAAAATAGTCATGTTGACACAAGGCGGATTTTCTAATAAACTCTCACTATGAGGACAAATATTCTTTCATTACTGCTTTTTATAGCGCTGCCGGGGGTAATTCTGGCCGAGGAGGCCAAAATTCTCTCCATGAGCGGCGAAGTCGAGGTGCGGCCCACCCGCGAGGGGATCTGGATCCCCGCCAAGGACGGCATGGAAGTAGCCGAGGGCGGCGCCGTCCGCACCGGGGCCAAAGGCGGGGCCGTGGTCCTGATGCCGAACAAGACCAAGGTCTGGTTCAGGAAATCCACCACGCTGGAGATAGAGCAGCGGCAGACCCTGGCTTCGCGCCTGATGCTGGTGTTCGGCAAAGTCAAGATCCGCGTGCCGCATTTGATGCGAAGGGAAAAATTCGAGGTCCGCACCCCGGTGGCCGTCTGCGCCGTGCGCGGCACGGAATTCACCATGGGGGCCACCGACGACGGGAAGATGGACCTGCAGGTCCTCTTCGGCGAGGTCAAGCTTAAATTCACCATCCCGCCCCAGAAAGGCAGCGCGGAGTTCAATATCCCGCAGGGCCAGGGCCTGAGCACCGCCGAAGCCGGCAAGGCCGTGACGCCCGTTCTTCTTACCGCGAAGTCGGAGCGGGACGCGATGGAAAACTGGAACCCGGGACTGAAGCCCGAGGAGCGCCAGAAAGAACTGCAGCAGAAAGACACCGACCGGGCGCAGATCAAGGACTTCGCCCGTGCCACCAATAATACTGAAAACTCGGTAAAAAATTTCCTCAATGTCGTCAAAGAATCCGACCTGGAGGCCGGCCGCACGCTTACCGACGTGCACGGCAATGTGGTCCGCGTGGATCAGCGCATGATACGGCCCAATACCAACGAAATACAGTTCTTCAACCTGGTGAAGCGCCCCGTGTACGGCAACGACGGCTCTTCGCTGGCCGGAGGCGGCTTCAAGTATAACGGCGCGGCCTCGGTTCCCGAACGCCTCGACTATGTGCAGATGACCATGGCTTTCAATAGAGACCTGCCCCAGCGCATCGAGGAGTGGCCGTCTTTCTTTAATAGCAATACCATCAATCCCTCCTGGGCCTCTTTTGTTATGGCCAACCGCACCGACGCCAGCGAAATTTTCTTCATCGCCCAGGGCTACAAATACGATCCCACGGCCGGCCGTGAGATGCTGGTGAACAATCCCTGGGTGCTAGCCCCGAACGGGACTACCCCGATGCTCGCCAGTGACCCAAATGACAGGAACGTAATACTCACCGGCGTATTAAAAAATGATACAGGAGCCGGGGGGACAGGTATAAGCGCCGTAGAGGGCCTTAACATGATAACCAGGCTTCAGGTGGTGGATGCCGGAGCAGCGAACGGAACTCTTAAATATACTAACAGCCTCGCAAACCCTGTTAACGGGTCCGGGACCGGTACTATGAGCGATGTGGTCTGGGCTATCAAGACCGATAAAGCCGCCAGCTATTCAGAGCCTACGAACAGGGCGGACAATGCGCCGATAGTGCAGTACCAGGCGGATATGTACGATGTGGGTAATGCGCATTCCAGCTATATGTGGTCGGCTAAAGAGAACTATGTGATAAACAACGGCGGCGGCATTCAGACCGCCGGCGATTTTACCAGCACCTCCTCCGACCCGCTGACGCTGCTTAAGAACGTAGCCCTTGAAAGCGTGATGTACATAAAGCAGTCTCAGGGCGTGAACGCGACTAATCCTACCGCTATTACAAACAGCGCTTTGGCAAAAGCGGCCATAAGTAATACGGACTATTTTGCTTATAAGGGCGCGGGCACCAATATAGACCTGGTGTTCATTCCTGACCTGATGATGGCCGCGGTACAGCGCATGCTGCCGGCTATCACCAACTTCAAAAATTAATATGGGACAAAAAATGAAAAGGCTGATCTTAACCTTGCTGGCGCTTTTTTTGATAAAAAGCCCCGCCGTCGCTTCAGTTGACTGGACTTCAAAAGGGATGCAGATAGCCGGCGAGGTTATAGCAAACCCGGCCGGTTTCTTCTACGACTTCCAGCAGGACCTGGAAGCCACCACCCCGCTGCCGCCCGGCAAGAGCTTTGGTTTCCAGATGGGCCTCTTCCCGACGCTCATCCCGGTGACCTATACTAACTTCTCCGGGAAGTACCGGCTTCACGCCGAGGGCCGGATAGCCCCCGGGGTGCCGCAGCTGGACCTGATAGGCGGCTACTGGGACATGCTGGCCGCGAAGATGGCCACAAAGAATTCGCAGACCATAGACAGCGCCAAGTTCGGCGGCTACTATGTCGGCGCTATAATGAGCACTTCCGTAAGCCCGCGCGTGCGCACTTTCTGGGGCTACAAGCACAGCCAGCTCAACGCTAAGCTCGATTTCAAGGCCGGCCAGGAGCCGGAACTGCTGGGGACCAAGGTCAATAGCTTCGATACCGGCTTCAAGGACGACTTTTTCATCGCCGGCATCGAGACCCCGCGGAGCATCGGCAAACTTTGGAGCATACAGCTCAACTACGGCCTGAATACCCAGACTTTCTCCAGCAAGGTGAGCTGGTACGGAAAGTACTTCGAGCTGGGCCTGAATATCTATCCCGAGGGCGTGCTGGTGGTGCACCCGGTGTGGAATTTCCACCTGAATTTCTAAGGACCAAAAGATGAAAAAAATATTCTTAAGCGCTTTTATAGCGGCGGGCCTGGCCGGGAGGCTGTGCGCGGCCGTGGCGGAGGATTCGAAGATCTTCACGCCCTTTTTCGATATGACGCTTTCCCAGGCGGCCTTCCTGCCCTCCGAAGGCAATATCTTCAGCGGCGGCAATATAAACACGCAGGTCGGCCTGCTTTCCAAGGTCACGCAGAAGGACCATATCTTCGGCCTGTACAACTTCAGCTACACCGGCCAGGGCTTCACCCCGCAGGATTCCAAGCAGTTCACCGACCGGTCCATGTCGCACGGCTTCAATATCGAATACCGCCGCTTGATCACGGACCGCATCCGTATTCGTCCCGGCGTGGCGCTGACCCGGGAATACCGCCGCACTGGCGCCAACGAAGTCTGGAAGAACGGCCTCTACAATATGAATTCCTTCGGCGCCCAGCTTGCGGCCGACTACACCTTTAACGAGGAGAAGAACGGCTACGTTACGGTGCAGTACCTGTTCCGGAACGTGAAGTTCCCCAACTACACCGACCTGCTGCGCGAGTTCCAGAACGCCGGGAACACCGCCGAGACCTCCGGCGGGCTGCAGGACCAGAGCATGGGCCAGTTCAGCGTGCGCCCCAGCTGGAACCAGTTCTTCGCCGGGCTGACCCTGACCACGCAGAATTACAAGAACCAGAAAGTGGTGGCCAATACCGGCGTCTACGGCGCTTCCAAGCAGAAAGACACCGACACGGCGCTTGATTTCGGCTTTCACCACACGCTGTGGATCTTCGAGCTGTCCCCGATGGTTTCCTATACCATGCATACTTCGAACCAGAACTTCATGCTGTATAAGTTCCTGGGCGATACCAGCCCGCAGTTCGGCGGGAAGTATTACGACTTCAAGGAACTGGCCCTCAGCGTGCCGCTGGACCTGAACGTCACCAGCAAGTGGGCGGTAGGCGGCGCCCTGAACCTGACGCGGCGCGCCTACGACAAGCGCACGGCCCGCGACGCCGGCAACAACTTTACTTCCTCCAAGCAGATCAATACGATGACCACGCTTACCGGCTCCATCCGCAAGCGCATAAACGAGGTGGCCATGGTGCGCCTGTTCGCCTCTTTCATGGTGGCGAATTCGAACAACAAGTTCGAGAAATACCTGCCCTACAGCTATACCGGCAAAAGTTTCGGCATAGCTTACCAGCTGTCGTACTGAAGCCGGCGGGCGGCGCGTGCCTGGGGCCCGGGAACTTCCCGGGCCCCGCTTTTTATGTGCCGGGCGGGTTTTCCCGCCGGCCGCACTGGTAAAATAGATAAGACCTGATCCCGCTCAAGACACCCGGGGCCTTTTATTCATATAATTATAGTTCGCCTCACCCGCGCTGCGGGCGGCTTCTATTTTACTTATCACCCCAGGGGAACCCAATGTACCTCAAAGAGCTCGAGATCTACGGTTTTAAATCTTTCGCCAACAAGGTCAAGCTGCCGCTCAAACCCGGCATCACCTGCATAGTCGGCCCCAACGGCTGCGGCAAATCCAACGTGGTAGACTCGCTTAAGTGGTGCATAGGCGAGATGTCCTGGAAATCCCTGCGCATGCCGTCAATGATGGACGTGATCTTCGCGGGCACCACCAAGCGCCAGGCCCTGAACATGGGCGAAGTGGCCATGACCTTCGATAACGAGAGCCGCAAGCTCCCGCTCGACTTCAGCGAAGTCACCGTCACCCGCAAGATCTACCGTTCCGAGGAAAGCGAATATTTCATCAATAAAGTGCAGTGCCGCCTGAAGGACATCCGCGAGATGTTCCTGGACACCGGCATAGGCACGGAAGGTTACGCCATCATCGACCAGGGCGAGGTGGAGCATGTGCTGAGCGCGACCCCCGAAGAGCGGCGCGAGCTGTTCGAAGAGGCCGCCGGCGTCTCCAAGTACAAAGCCAAGCGCGACGAGGCCACCCGCAAGCTCGAGAAAGTCGAGATAGACCTGAACCGCCTCGCGGACTCCATGGTCCTGCTCGACGAGCAGATCAAAAAGCTCGACAAAGAGGCCGCCAAGGCCCGCCTCGGGCAGAAATATAAAGAAGAGCTGACCGGCGCCGAGATCGCGCTCCTGCTGAAGGACGGGGAAACTTTCGCCGCCCGCAGCGCCGAGGCCGCCGCCCGCCTGGAGCCTATTAAGAAAGAACTGGCCGAGACCGCCGTGGCTATAACCAGCCTGGAAGGCGAGATAGCCGCTATCAATCTTACCCTTACGCAGAAGGCCGAAGACCAGCGCGTGCTGAAAGAGGCCATGAGCACCGTGAAGACCGACAAGGTGCAGGCCGAGGGCCGGATAGTCGCCGGCGGGACCATGCTGGGCGAGATAGCCAGCCAGCGCGAGGTCCTTTCCGCCTCCGAAAGGCGCAACGCCGAAAAGCTGGCCGTCACCGGTCCCAGGATAGAGGAGCTTCGCATGAAGCTCTCCTCGGACGAAGGCGGGCTGCCCGCCCTGCAGGCCGAGTACGAGACCGCGGCCGCCGCGCTCGCCGGGGTGACCGACCAGATGCGCGCCGCCGACGAGGCCGCCGAGAATATCGCCCGCGAAATGAACGAGGCCTATTCCCGCGAGATGAAGATCTCCAACGATATCGCCGTGACCAGCTCCAATATCGGCCATTTCAACGACGCGAAGGCCGGGCTGGAAAAAGACATCAACGACATGACTTCCGCCGTGGCCGCCATGGAGGCCCGCATAGCCGAGCTTAAAGCGCGCTCCGCCGCGCTGGGCGCCGAGCTGGCCGCCGAGAACGAGAAGGCGGCCGCCGCCGAGACGCAGTCCAAGGCTTTCGCCGCCAGGCTGGGGGAAATAGAAGCCCGCCAGTCGGAAATACGCGAGAAAAAAGCCTGGAATACCGCCCGCCTGCAGGCCATCCTTTCCCAGGGCGAGCACGACACTTACTGGGTGGGCATCAACGGCGTCCTGAATTCCGGCGTGGCCGGCGTGAAGGGCACGCTCAGGCACCTTCTTACCATCCGCAAAGAGGACCGCGTGGCCGTGGACGACGCGCTGGGCCGCTACCTGGATTCCGTGGTCTGCGAAACCGCCGCCGCCGCGCAGGAAGCCATAGATTATCTCAAGCATGTCGGCAAGGGCCGCTGCCGTTTCCTTATCCTGGAGCGCGCGCCCGCGGCGCCGGCGCAGGAAGGCTGGACCGCCCCCGGCGCGCAGCGCGTCCTGGAGAAGATCTCCTGCGAGCCGCAGTACCTGCCGCTGGTCACCGGCCTGCTTTCCGGAGTTTACTCCTCGGGCGGATCGGTGTACGGCTCTTTCTGGGTTACCGGCGGAGTGGACGAAGTGGTCTCCAACGAGCCCTACTGGGAAGAGGAAGGCGACCTCAAGGAACAGATAAAGAAGCTGGACGACGAAACCGCCGCCCTGGAGACCGAGAAGGCCTCGCTGCTGCCGCAGCTCGAGGCTTCCCGCGCCGCCGCCGACGCCGCCGAAGACAGGGCCGTCGCGCTTAACATAGATTTCCACAAGAACGGGACCGAGGCCGCCGGGGCCGAGAGCGAGCTGGGCCTGAAGCGCGGGAACCTCGACTTCTCCCGGTCCGAGATGGAAAAGGCCGATGCCGGGATCAGGCAGGCCGAGGAAGAGTTCACCCGCCTGATCGAGGCGAAGGCCGCCGCCGGCTCCGCCACTGAAACGAAGAAGGCCGAGCAGGCCGCGCTGGGGGAAAGGAAGAACGCGCTGCACGACGATTTCGCCCGCCAGAAGGAAGAACTGGGCGGCCGCAAGGCCAACCTGGACAATTACCGCCAGAACCTGGAGGCCGCAAGGGGCGAGCTGAACCGGGCCGAGAGCGACCTGTCCTCGCTGACGGACGAGAAATCCCATTTCGAGGAGCGCCGCGCCGAGCTGTCCGCCCGCGAGGTCAAATACAGCGGCGAGATAGCGGTTTCGAAGGCCCGCCTGGCGGAGCTGATGCACGACCTGGCCGAGAAAGAGATCATGGACAGGGCGATGGAGGACGAGCTCAACGAGCTGCGCGGCAGCCTCTCCCGCCTCAACGCCAATCTGAAGGACAGCCGCGACGTCTCCCTGGAAAACGACAGGATGCGCTACCAGATAGAGACCGAGCTGGCCACGATAGCCGCCCGCGCGGACGAGACGGCCAAGCGCATGGCCGACGAGTGGAACATCACGCCCGCCGAGGCGAAGGAGCGGTACGCCGGCGTGGAGTCCAATCACGAACGCGTGCAGTTCCTGCGCCGCCGCATAGCGGACCTGGGCAACGTAAATATGACCGCTCCCGAGGAATACGAGGCCCTCACCCAGCGCTTCAACTTCATGAATTCGCAGGTGGAGGACCTCAACCACGCCAAGGCGGACCTGCGCTCCGCGATCAACAAGATCAACGACACCACCCGCGAGAATTTCAAGGCCACCTTCGACAAAGTGCACGGCTATTTCAAGGAGATCTACTCGCTGCTGTTCAACGGCGGCGAGGCGGACCTGATCCTGACCATGCCGGACAATCTGCTGGAGACCGGCGTGGAGATCCTGGCGCACCCGCCCGGCAAGAAGCTGGTGAGCATCACCCAGCTCTCCGGCGGAGAAAAGGCCCTGACGGCGCTCGCTCTCCTGTTCAGCTTCTTCCGCGTCAATCCCTCGCCCTTCTGCGTGATGGACGAGGCGGACGCCCCGCTGGACGAGGCCAATGTGGAGCGCTTCGTGCGCCTGATAAAAGAATTCTCGGCCACCACCCAGTTCATCGTCATCACCCATAACAAGCGCACCATGGAAGCCGCCGACACTCTGTACGGCGTCACCATGGAGGAGCTGGGGGTGAGCAAGCTGATCTCGGTGGACCTGAAGCGCGCGACCGGCATGGTCGAGCAGAAAGCGGTGGGAGTATAGTCAAAAGACATTGATGAAATACGGCATTTTCTCCGACGTACACGGCAATCACGTGGCCCTCAAGGCCGTGCTTGATTTCTACCGGAAGAACGGCGTGGAGAATTTCGTCTGCTGCGGCGATATCGTGGGCTACGGGCCGCAGCCCCTGGAATGCGCCGAGACGCTGCGCGGCCTTAAAAACCTTGTGACCGTGATGGGCAACCACGACGCCGCGATGATCGGCAAAATGGAGCTTAAGTGGTTCAACGCCAACGCCGCCTGGGCCATAGATTTCGCCCGCACCCAGCTTACCGGCCAGGCCATGGATTATATAGCCGGCCTGCCCGAAAGGGCGGAGACCGAGCATTTCACCGCGGTGCACGGCTCCCCGCGCAAGCCGCTTACGGAATACCTGCTTAGCGAGGGGCAGTTCCTGGACAATACCAAGAACTGGTCCGTCTCTCCCTGCTTTATCGGCCACAGCCATATGCCGCTTTACTTCAGGGAGGGCGAGGCCGGCGTGCCTGAGACCGATTTCCTCAAGCCGGCGGTCAAAGTCTTCGTCACCGGGAAGAATATGTTCAACCCCGGTTCGGTGGGGCAGCCGCGCGACGGAGATACGCGGGCCTCCTGCGGGATCTACGATTCCGACAAGAAATATTTCGAGCTTTACCGGGTCTTTTACGACGTAGGGGCCGTGCAGAAAATGATGGCCGCCCTCAAGATGCCCGCCATCCTGGCGGAACGCCTCAGTTTCGGATTTTAAACTTATGCCAATGAACATCCTGATAGTCGACGACGATAAGAATTTCATAGACACGCTCAGGGACGGCCTTAAGCTGAAGAACGTGGACGCCGAGATAAACGTGGCCGAGACCGCCCGCGAGGCGCTGGACGCGCTTACGGCGGCGGTGCCCTCCGCCATCATCCTGGACATCCAGCTCCCGGACATGCACGGCGTGGAGTTCCTGCGCGTCATCCGCGAATCGGCGCGGCTGAAGAACGTCCCGGTGATCTTCATCTCCGCCAGGTACACCGAGCCGGCCGACCGCTCGGAGGCCATGCTGGCCGGGGCCGCGGCTTTCTTCTCCAAGCCGGTGCAGGTGGAGGAGCTCTGGAAGGAACTTAATTACCTTCTTGACAAGAAAAAGTAAGTCTTATAGTATAAAGTTAAGCGGCGGGGAAGTGAGGCTCAACCTCGATAATTCGGGCCGGATAAGGATAATAATATGTCAAACGAGATACAGCTGACGGATGCTACTTTCGAGCAGGAAGTTATAAAGAGCGACCTTCCCGTGCTCGTGGATTTCTGGGCCCCCTGGTGCGGCCCCTGCCGGATGCTCGGCCCCGTCATAGACGAGCTGGCGAAAGAATACGCCGGGAAGGTGAAGGTCTGCAAGCTTAACACCGACGAGGCGCAGGACGTAGCCGGCAAATACCAGATCTCCGCCATCCCCACCATCCTCCTGTTCAAAGGCGGCAAACTGGCCCAGCAGCTGGTGGGCCTGCAGCCCAAAGAAGAACTTAAAAAATATCTCGACGAATTGTTAGCGTAGTTTTCAGGCCATAAGGCGGCCGGGCCGGCCGGAAAAACCGGCAGCCTGGCCGCATAAGCCCTGCCCGCGGTCCTCCCCAATATAAATGTCAACCAAGCGCGTTTTTATTATAGACGCCCACGCTTTTCTCCACCGGAGCTACCACGCTCTCCCCAAGTTCTCGACCTCCAAGGGCGAGGAGGTCGGGGCGCTTTACGGCTTTATGCGCGTTTTGCTTAAGTTGCTGCGCGAGCGGCGGCCGGACTATGTGGCCGTTTGTTTCGATTCCAAAGGCGGCACCTTCCGCGACGACCTTTTCCCGGAGTATAAGGCCAACCGCTCGGCGACGGAGCCCGGGCTGATCGGCCAGCTCAATACCGCGCGCGACCTTGTTAAAGCGCTCGGGCTGAAAGGCGTTTATCTTAAAGGCTTCGAGGCGGACGATATCATAGCCACCCTGGCCCGCCGCGCCGTAGATGCCGGCCTGGAGGCCGTGATAGTTTCAGGCGACAAGGACGCCGCCCAGCTGGCCAATGAAAAGGTCAGCCTCTGGGACGGCTCCTCGCCCGATTTTTCCGGCCCGGAAGCCGTGACTAAAAAATACGGCGTTCCCCCCGGGCTGCTCCCGGACTATTTCGCCCTTACTGGGGATTCCTCGGACAATGTGCCGGGCGTCGCGGGCGTCGGGCCCAAGAGCGCCGCGAAACTGGTGCAGACTTACGGGCCGCTTGAAAAGATCCTGGCCGCCGCGATGGACCCGGCGCTCACCGCGACCGACAAAGCTCTGGCTAAAGTGGCCAAGGACATGGAGAACGCGCGCCTCTCGCGCCGGCTGGTTACCCTCGAGGCCGACGCGCCCGTGGAAGAAGGCCTGGAAATATTCAAGCCTGAAGCTTTAGGCGGGCCCGGCCTTGAGGAAATGGCCCGCAGGCTGGAGTTCAAGGAATTGCTGGCCCTGGCCGGCTCCGCTCCGTCCGAACATAAGCCGGTGGAACTGCCCCCGCTGAAAACTCCCGAAGAAATCTTTCCCGGCCTGCCGGGGACCGCATGTTTCGCCGCTTTCGAAGACGGGCTGGCCATAGGTTCTAAAGAAGGCGTCTGCATATTGAAGCCCGGCCTGTTCAGGCCTGAAACCGCCAAAGCAGCGGCGGCAATACTCAAGGACAGCAAGGTCCGCAAATTAACTTTCGGGATAAAATCGGTCCTGCGCTTTTTAGACCTGCCCTCAGGTTTCGAGCCGGTCAATTTCTTCGACGCCGAAGCGGCCGCCGCGCTTCTCTCGGCCGGGGCCCGCCGCCAGGAACTGCCCCAGATGGCTTTCGAGCGCCTCAGCCTGCCTATGCAGCTGCCCGGCTCCGACGAAGAAAAAACGCAGGCCTGCGCGGCCCTGCCTGAACTTTGCGGACAGCTGGAAGCGGAACTTCAAAAAACCGGGATGAGCGGGGTTTATTCCGAGCTTGAGCTGCCGCTGCTGCCCGCCGTTTATTCCATGGAACAGCACGGCAGCGCCGTGGATACCGGCCTGCTCGGCGAGCTTTCCTCCCGCTTCGAGAAAAGGCTGGCCGAACTGCAGGCCGAGTGCGAGCGGCTTACCGGCGCGGAGATCAACCTTAATTCACCCAAGCAGGTGGCTTTCCTGCTTTATGAAAAGCTGAATTTGGGCCTTGAAGAGGCGCAGAAAAAGCAGTTCAAGAACAAAGACGGCTACTCCACCGGGGAGGAAGCTCTGCAGTATCTCAAAGCCGCCCATCCCGTAGTCCCGCTTATAATGGAGTTCAGGGAGGTCTCGAAGCTGAAGTCCTCTTTCGTGGACAACTTGCTCGCTGCCGCCGGCGCCGACGGGCGCCTGCACACCACTTTCGACCAGCTGGGCGCGGCCACCGGCCGGTTCTCCAGCAGGAATCCCAATCTCCAGAATATCCCGGTGCGCTCGGAGTCCGGCCTGCTGGTCAGAAAATGCTTCATCGCCAGGGATGGATTTACGCTGCTCAGCGCCGACTACTCCCAGATAGACCTGCGGGTGCTGGCGCATCTTTCAGGCGACCGGAACCTGACCGAGGCTTTCAGGAACGACGAGGACATCCACCTGCGCACGGCGTCCGAAGTCTTTCATTGCGCCCCGGGGTTCGTGACCCCGGAAATGCGCCGCGCCGCCAAGGCTATTAATTTCGGCATAGTCTACGGCCAGACGCCGACCGGGCTTTCGCGGGAGCTCGGGATAAGCCGCGGCGAGGCCGCCAATTATATAAAACATTATTTCGAAGCTTACCCCGGCGTCAAAGAGTGGAGCGACAGGACCATGGCCGAGGCCAAGCGGACCGGCTTCGTGGCCACCTTCGCCGGGCGGCGGCGGCTGCTGCCCGAGCTGAAGGCCTCGAACCCGCATCTGCGGAGCTTCGCCGAACGCGCCGCGGTGAATACCCCTGTGCAGGGCGGCTCCGCCGATATTATCAAGAAAGCCATGGTAAATCTTTTCGCCGGGCTTAAACATTCCAAAGATATCTTTATGCTGCTGCAGGTGCACGATGAACTTGTTTTCGAAGTGAGGCGCGGCAAGCTGCCTGAGGCCGCCGCCCCTATAAGGAAAGAGATGGAGACGGCCTACAAGCTGGAGGTCCCTTTAAAGGCCGACCTGAAGACCGGGGCCAACTGGCGGGACATGGAAAAATATGCGCCTTAGCGCCGCGCCGTTGAGAGAACTGCCCCCGGTAACCAAAGTCCTGGCCGGGCTTTTTTTCGCCGGCTGGCTGGCCGAACTCTTCCTCGGGGCCAGGCTGAACGTGAGCCTGGGGCTGGTCCCTTACCTGGTTACTAAACAGTTCTGGCTCTGGCAGACCGTAACTTATATCTTCATCCACGCGGATTTCTGGCACTTCTTCTTCAACGCGCTGATGCTTTGGATGCTCGGCCGCCTGCTCGAGCCCGAGATGGGTTCGAAAAAATTCCTTCTCTATTTCCTGGTTTGCGGGGCCGCAGCGGCCCTCTTTACCGCGGCCTGGACCCCTGAGTCCCTGATCCCGGTGATAGGCGCTTCGGGGGCGGTGTTCGGCCTGCTCGGGGCTTTCGCTTTCCTCCACCCTGATACCACAGTCTATTTTTACTTCATTTTCCCGATGAGCGCCCGGATGATGGCTTTCCTGCTGGGCGCTTTGGAGCTTGTGATGACGATTTCCAGGTCGGGTTCCCGGATCTCGAGCGTCACCCACCTGGGCGGGCTGGCAGCCGGCCTGCTCTGGCTCTGGGCGGAGCGCCGCTGGCGGGAAAGGCCCGTAGAAGAAGAGCCGGACCCCGAAGCGGTCGAAAAGGCCGAGGTGGACCGGCTCCTGGAAAAGATATCCGTCAAAGGGCAGGCCTCCCTGAGCCGCTCCGAGCTCGCCAGGCTTGACGACTACGCGAAGAAGAAAGGGGGGAGGGCGTGAAATCCGGAAAAGGGTATTTTACCGCGGGCGGCAGGACCGTTATAGGCCTGACCGGGCCTATCGCTTCGGGCAAAAGCCTGGCGCTTAAGTGTTTTCAGGAGGAGGGGGCCTGCGCGGTCTCCGCCGACTCTGTATCCGGAGAACTATTGACAACCCCCGGGATTTACCATACAATAGTTAGGAAGTTTGGTTCCGATAAAATCCTTACAAACGGTTTACTGGACAAAAAGAAGCTTGCGGCCGAGGTCTTTAGCTCGCCCGCAAAGCGGGAATGGCTTGAAAGCCTGCTGCACCCGCAAATCCTTAAAAGAATCCACTCTCTAATAACCAGATCCAATAAACAAATATCGGTTGTCGAGGCGCCCCTCCTGTTCGAGGCGGGACTCGCGGAGTGTTTCACTATTACGGTCTGCCTGGCGGCGCCGGAAAAGACGCTGAAAGCCAGGGCCCTGAAGCGGGGCTGGAGCCGGGCGCAGTACCGGGGCAGGGTGAAAGCCCAGCTGAGCGCCGCGGAAAAGTACGCAAGGGCCGATGTGGTGCTGGAAAACTCCGGCAAACCCGCGGAACTGGCCGGGAAGATAAAATTTTTATGCCGCTTCCTTGAAGGGACGGCCAAGAGCTAAAAGAGGAAAAATGAACGAAGAACAACAGCCGGAAGAAAAAAATTCAAGGGTAGCCGCGCAGGAACCGGAGAACGGCAGGCGCGGGAACGGGGAAAATTACCGGCCGCATAATGGCGGGCCGAGGAACGGACAGCGATATAATAACAGCCAGCACCAGGATATAAGGGGAAACCAGAAAATGGAAAATAACAGGACGCCCAATCAGGGCCAGAACCAGAACAATGGCCAGAGCCAGGGCCAGAATCAGAACCAGGCCCAGGGGCAGAATACCAATTTGCCGAAGATGGACGTTACGGTGCTCACCAAGATGACCGTGGCCGACCTGGTGAAAATAGCCGAAGAGCATAAGCTGGAGGGCGTCTCCGGCCTGCGCAAGCAGGAACTGATCGGCAAGCTGATGGAAGCCCAGGCCAAGCAGAACGGCATAGTCCAGGGCGAGGGCGTGCTGGAAATACTGCCGGACGGCTTCGGTTTCCTCCGCTCCCAGGAATACAACTACCTTTCAAGCCACGAAGACATTTACGTCTCCCCTTCGCAGATAAAGAAGCTCGGCCTGCGCAAAGGCGACTCGGTCAACGGCTTTATCCGCCCTCCCAAGGACGGCGAAAGGTTCTTCGCCCTGCTCCAGGTGAAGACCGTCAACGGCTTCGAGATAGAGAAGATAGGCCACCGCCCTCTTTTCGACAACCTCACCCCGCTGCACCCCAACAAGCGCTTCCTGCTCGAAACCGCCAAGAACGAGATGACCGGCCGCGTGATCGACCTGATAGTGCCCGTCGGCAAAGGCCAGCGCCAGCTCATCGTGGCCGCGCCCAAGACCGGCAAGACCATGATCCTGCAGCGCATCGCCAATTCGCTCGCCACCAACCATCCCGAGATCGAGCTGCTTGTGCTGCTCATCGATGAGCGCCCCGAGGAAGTCACCGACATGAAGCGCTCCGTGCGCGGCGAAGTCATCGCCTCCACCTTCGACGAGCCGGCCGACCGCCACGTGCAGGTCTCCGAGATCGTCCTTGAAAAAGCAAAGCGCCTGACCGAGCACGGCAAGGACGTCGTGATACTGCTGGACTCGATCACCCGCCTGGCCCGCGCCTACAATACCGTGGCGCCCTCCTCCGGCCGCGTCCTCTCCGGCGGTCTTGAGTCCACTTCGCTGCAGCGCCCCAAGCGCTTCTTCGGCGCCGCCCGCAATATAGAGGAAGGCGGCTCGCTGACCATCATCGCCACGGCCCTGGTGGAAACCGGCAGCCGCATGGACGACGTCATCTTCGAAGAGTTCAAAGGTACCGGCAACTCCGAGATCTACCTGGAGCGCAAGCTGGCCGACCGCCGCGTGTTCCCGGCCATCGACATCAACCGCACCTCCACCCGCAAGGAAGAGCTGCTGATGACCGAGGACGAGCTGAACAAGGTCTGGATCCTGCGCAAGGTGCTTGCCCCGCTCTCTCCCATCGACTCGATGGAACTGCTGATGTCCAAGCTGGGCGCCACCAAGTCCAACAAGGATTTCCTGAAGTCCATGGAGATGGGCCACGACAGGTAGTTAAACTATGATCCGGGGACGCTGGAAGATAACCGCGGGGCTGGGAGTGCTGCTGGGAACGGCGGCGCTCTCCTCCGCCGTGGCCCCCGGGATCTCCCCGTTCTACTACGCCAGGTTTTCCGTGCTGACGCCTCCCGGCCCCTCCGAGCCCCCGCCCGAAGCTTTCCGGCTTATACCGCGCCTGATACACGCCCGGCACAAAGTGGCTAAAGGCGATAATGTCCGCTCCCTGGCTACGGATTACGGCACCGACGTGCGCTCGCTCCAGAGCACCAATTCCAACGAATTCATCTTCATGTCGCGCGGCGGCTATATCCGGGTGTATAACGGGAAAGGCCTGCTTTATGAAGTGACCTCGGCGCGGGAGACGCTGAACGGGATAGCCTCCCGCTTCGCGGGAAAAGGCAGGGACCTGAAAGTTTTCAAGTCCGAAATCGTGGAGGACAACGGGCTGCCGCCTTCAGCCCTCCTGGTCAACTACAAGTTCAGCAAGGGCGACAGGGTTTACCTGCCCGCGGTTTATATCGACCTGGATACTTACCGGATGCCCCTGCGCAGTTTCGGGCGCATCAGCTCCAGCTTCGGCAACCGCTACCACCCCATACTTAAAAGGAAGATCTTCCATAACGGCTGCGATATCCCGATGCCGCTGGGCACGCCGGTCTACCCGTCCCGCTCCGGCACGGTGACCTATTCCGGCTGGAAAGGCGGCTACGGCAATACCGTGGAGGTAAAGCACAAGGACGGCTCTATGTGCCGCTACGGCCACCTTTCCCACCTGAACGTCACGGTGGGGGAGATCGTCCAGAAGTCCAGGACCATGCTGGGCAAGGTAGGCTCGACCGGAATGTCCACCGGGCCGCATCTGCATTTCGAGATCATAACTCCCTCCGGGAAGTCGGTCAACCCGCTGGCGAAAATAGGAAAAAAATAAAGGCCGGACAGGGAACCTGGAATCCCCCAGAAGTTCACGTAATTTTTGAACCTGCGTCGAGAAAGCGCATATTGGACTTTCACCAAAACGGTGAAAAAACAGGCTCAAATATATGGATTGAGGAAAAACGGCAAAGTCGGTGATTCTTTTTG
>JAJZPF010000019.1 GCA_021811315.1 bacterium | reverse complement strand
GTGGCCAAGTACCCAGGCCGGCCTTGTTTTTATACCCAGGGGGGCCTAGGCCTCTCTAGGCCCTCCCCGCATAGGCCCTTGGGTCTATGGGAGTAGGCCTATCCTGAAAAGTCATTGAAATATAAGGCTTTTTACCGAGAACGAGGATCCTTGCTCAAACAAAGCGGAGTTCATAGTTGAATATATAAGCGCGAAATATAAGGATTACCTATATAGGTCACCTTTAAGGTTGTGGATCCCCGGGCCGCTGAAAAGATAAAAACAGCGAGGATTAAACAGAGCCGCTATTTCCCCGGCCCGGAAAATTCTGGCGGCGGGGCTATTTTCAGGAAAGAAACCCATTGTACCTGAAAGTTATAGGTCCAAAGATATCGCGCGGCTGGGCCTTTAGCCACTTAACCTTTCCGCCGGCGCAAGCTAGAATATCGTAGAACCTTCTGGAAACGCGGTCGGTCTGCGGCGAGTTTAGCGACAATATCGAGGAGACCTCATAGAATGAATGAAAAAACTTTTAACCTTGTGATGGCTTTGCTGCTTGCGGGCGGGAATTGCGCTTTCGCGCAGGAAGCCGGCCCGGCCGCTACGGACCGTTGGCGTTCCGTTTTCGGCTCTACCCATAGAGCGATAGCTAAAGCGGCGCTTAAGCGCATAGACAAGAACGTCTACCCCGACCTCGACAGGGTCTCCTCCATCTTGAAAAGCGCCTCCTCCTCCGAAAGCGGCCATGCGAGCATCCACGACAACGGCGGCAAACCCAGGGAGATCTGGGAAACCGGGAACAAGAAGAACCCCGGCGGGGTGATGGGGAATTACAAAGCCCTGAAGCCCGGAGACGCTTACGAGAACCTGGGCGTGGTCTGCCACCTTACGCAGGATATGGCCGTTCCCCCCCACGCGGCTAACGTCGATCACTTCATCTCGGACGGGTTCGAGGCCTATGCGGCTTTCTACGGCGACGTCATCGGCGAGGTTCCGGCGATAGACTCTTCCAAAGCGCCGTACGAGTATTACCAGCTTATGCAGGACGATACCCGCTCCCGTCTTGCAGGCTGGATTAACCCGGAGACCAAGGTCCCGTTCTGGAACGTTTCCCCCCAGGCGGCCAGGTTCGGCGAGGACGTCACTTTCGGGCCGCACGGTTCCTACGGCGGCGGCGAAGACACTTACACTTACTGGGCAGACAAGCCCGGCAGCAGCAATAGCCATGCCGGTACCAATAACCGGACCATGTATTCCAGGCTGCCTGAAGTCTCCGCTGAGCGGCTCGGCGCGGCGGTCGGCTACTCGAAGGCTGTGATGGAATCGGCTTCCAGGCGGCTTCCCCCGCTTGTGAAAGACCTCAGCGTTTATCCTAATGTCATAACTCCGGGAACTAAAGTGAAGCTCTACTTTATAGCCCTGGATAACAGGACCAGGAACTTAAAGTATTCGGTGCTCCTGACGAATTCAAAGGGCGAGACTTCCGTTCTTACGGAAGGGACGGCGGCCATGGACAAACCGTCGGGCGGGCTGTATCCCTCCCAGAACTCCGACGGCGGTTCGGAGGACGTCCCCGCGGAAAACTTCCTGTTCAGCCGCGGGCTGAAGACGAAGTGGGATACCAGCAAGCTCGCCGAAGGGACTTATAATATCGAAGTCCAGCTTACCGACGAGGACGGGAATACCGTCCCGGCCGACGTAAATACCGACGGCATCCGCGAGAACGACAGCCGCGCTTTCCTGTCCGTGGTGAACACGATCCCGGAACCCCCGGCTGAGCCGTATTCTTTCGGCGGCGGCGGTTGAAGGTAAAAACAAAGCGGTAAAAAGGCCTACGGCAGCGTAGGCCTTTTTAATTCCCCCGGCTGGGTACTAAGACGCTTTCGTTCCGGCGGTCCGCGGGCTAGACTATATATAGAAATGAAGACCCGTAAAAATATCCTGGTGGCCGCGGCGCTCGCTCTTAACTTGGCGGCGCCTCTTTTCGCCGGCCCGGCGCTTTACAGGGAGGCCGCGGCGCCCTGGTCCGCGGAGCAGGCCGCGAAACTTCCCCCGGCCATCACCGCTGATTTCCTGAAAGAGGTAAAAAAAGATCTTGGTCCCGCCGCCGCGGACGGGCTTGCGGAGAAGAAAAACAAGGTCGCCGCCCTGCTGAATAAATTCAAAGACTGCTCGCTGAACCGGGGCGACCTGGACAAGACGGAAAAATATTTCACGCCCGAGTTCAAAGCCGAGCTGCGCTATTTCGCCGGCAGTGGCTGCGCGGAATTCCGCGAGTCCGCCGGGGGGAAAGCGCCCGCGGCGCGGTCGGTTTCCCTTAACGCTATCGAGGCGGGAGCCGCCTCCGGCGCCCTTAACACCAGGGAAGGCTCCTCCAGGTTCTTTGACGGCGGTAGCGCGGGCGCGGCCGCGGCGCCGGTTAAGGGCGCCGGGCCGGTTTACCAGGCAGCCAGGCCAGCCGGCCAGGCGGCAGTTACGGCCAGCCCTGTAAAGCGGCTCGCCTCCAGCGTCCCCGGCATGCCCGGGGCTGCCGGCGGCCCCGAGAAAATTAAGATCAAGGCCCCGGCCAATATAGGCGAGGACGGCCGCATACACCAGGCCATCAACCGCTGGAACGAGATGCGCGAAAATAACTGGGAGATAGCCAAGAATCCCGGGAAAAATTCAGAGAGGGCCAAGGCCCTGATGAAAGCCGCCGCGGCCTCCGCTTTCGAGGGGCTGCTTATCTACAGCAATCTTTCGGCGGTGGAAAAGGGCGGGGCCAGGGTGCGCTGGGACGCGAAGCACGGCGCCGCCGCGGGGACTATCGCCGCGGATTCGGCCAAGCTGGCTTTTAATTCCGCGGTTTTCTTCCTGGCTTTCGCGCCTATACCGTTCCTTAAAGTAGCGAAGGCCGCTCTTGCCGGCAAGGCCTGGGCCATCGCTATGATGGGCGCGATGAGCGCCGGCAGCATCAACCGCTACATAGTCCACGTCCCCGATTAAAAATACTATATTTCGCTGAGTATTCAGCTATTGCGTGCTGGTTGCCGTATGGGCCGGAACGCAAAATCGGCGTCGCGCACACCGTGAGGCCCGGCTTTAGAGCGAGGCATAATTATGCCTCGCGTCCGGGCCACAAGGGCGCAGGCAATTTTTACAGCGAAAAATTGCCGAGCCGGGGTCGCGGAAAACCGCTATGCGGTTTATCTGTGACCGAGTGCCTGCCGCCCAAGAAAGTGGCCGGTGCGGCCACGCAGGCATTCCGGCGCTACGCAAGCCTCGCCTTCCGGGGGGCTTTTGCTAACCCGGCCCATGCGGCAACCTGGCAGGAGCCTTTGTCGCGGTTTTCCACAATCGGCCGCGGCTATTTTATAGAATTAAGTACCGATGTACGACCGCGACAGGGTTTTAAATATTCTCGGCTGGGGGGCTTTCGCCTTCGCGGCCTCGGTTTTTTTGATGCCGGTCATAAACCCGGACATCTACTGGCATCTTGCCGCGGGAAAATACACGGTGGCGCATTTTGGGCCGCCGAGGACGGACTTCCTTTCCTGGCCGCTGGCCGGCGCCGAGTGGGTGGATTTCGAATGGGTGCCGCAGGTTTTTTATTACCTGCTGTATAAAGCGGGCGGTTTTTGGGCGCTGCTGTTTTTCAAGGTGCTGCTGCTGACGCTGACCATGCTGGTTTTCCGCGCCACGGCCCTGCTTTACGGCCGGCGCGGCGCGCTGCCTTTCCTGCTTCCGTTCTTCGCCGCGGCTATCATGCCGAACTGCGATCTGCGGCCGGAGAATTTTACCTTCCTTTTCTTTTCCGTCACGCTTTATTATCTCGAGAAAAGCAGGCTGGCCTCCCTTCCCTCCGGCTGGCGGACCCGGGCCGCGGTTTTCGCTTTCTTCGCGCTCTGGGCCAATATCCACGCCGGCTATCTTTACGGCCTGGCGCTGATCGGCCTTTACGCCGGCGGCGAGTTCTTCGCCGAGGAGCTGCCCTTCATCTACGGCAAAGGGCCGTTCGCGCGCCCCGGCAGGAGCCTGGAATACCTGAAGCTGTTTTTCCTGGGGCTGGCCTCGAGCCTGGTCAACCCCTACGGCTGGAAGATCTATTCCGTTATCCTCAACCACCAGAAGTACATCGACACCCTGCAGGAGCATATACAGGAGTGGGCCACCTTCGACCTGACCAACGCCTACCAGTGGCCTTATGTGCTGTCGCTCGCGGCCGTGATGGGCAGCCTCGTGTTTTTCCTGCTGCGCCGCCGGCATCTGGTTTACCCGCACCTGGCCGCCGTTCTTTTCTTCCTCTGGGCCTCGGCGAACCATTCGCGGCACATACCGTTCTTTATGATCACGGGCCTGGCCTATACGCTGGCCTTGCCGTGGGAGAAGCCCGCGCCCGCCCTGCGCTGGCGCGTCCTGGCCTGGGGCGGGGGGGCGCTCTGGCTGGCCGCCGCCTGGTGGTTCTACAGCCAGCTGGTCTGGACGCAGTACACCGGCAAACCGCAGCTGGCCAAATACGGCTCCGAGGGCATGGCGACTTTTTTGCGGAGGAATAAAGCCGAGCTTTCCGGGCTTAAGCTCTACAATTACTGGAGCTGGGGCGGCTGGGTAAGCTGGGAGCTGGGGCCAGACTACAAGGCTTTCATAGACGGCCGCTACCTTTTCCACGACCGGATAACCGAAGTTACCGGCCTGAGCGGCAATCCGGTGAATTGGGCGAACCTCATAGC
The DNA here is from genome assembly GCA_021811315.1 of bacterium. Classification (GTDB taxonomy): domain Bacteria; phylum Elusimicrobiota; class Elusimicrobia; order Elusimicrobiales; family UBA9959; genus UBA9959. The sequence goes on along the minus strand of JAJZPF010000019.1, from coordinate 41,650 downwards.
GAAATATAAATTCAGCCTGGCCCTGATAAAGCTGGACGAGCCGAACGTGCCTGTAAAGCAGCGGATGCCCGGCGGCGCCGAAGCCGTGACCTGGCGGCCGACCTATCTTTTTTACCTGCCGCGGAAAGACTGGGCCGTGGTCTACTGGGATTATTCCACCGCGGCGCTGGTGCGGCGCGACGCCGTGCCGGCGGCCTGGCTGGCCGAGCATGAATTCCGCTACCTCCGCCCCGGCGACACGCAGAACCTGCCGGGCCCGCTCCTGGCGGGGGCGCTCCCGCTGCGCGAGCTGAAGCGGGAACTCGATACCTACCTGCGCTGGCACCCCGCCGGCCTCGAGAGGTCGGTGAACTGGGAACTTATTGTTTTCGTGAAGGAGCTCGAGGCGCTTTGCGCCCGGAAAGGGGCGAAATGCGCGAAATAATAGCCGAGGTAAGGGCCCACCCGCTGGCGCTCTTCGCCGATTTCCGCAGGCTGTTCGCGGGCCGGGTGATCTCCGCGGTCGGGGATAAATTCTTTTCGATAGCCATAGCCTGGTGGGTGATCTCGAAGGCCGGGGAGAATTCCAAGTTCCACCTCGGGCTGATCATGGCCGTGAACGTGCTGCCGATAGTGGTCTTCGGGCCGCTGCTGGGCACGCTCTCGGACAGGTCGGACAAGCGCAGGGTGATGCTGGCGGCCGACGCGGCCCGGGCTTTCCTTACGCTCTCCCTGGCCCTGCTGCTCTGGACCGGCAGCCTCAATCTTTACTGGCTTTACTCTATCTGCTTCCTTATCTCCGGCTTCGGCCCCCTGTTCGAGTCGGCGGTGGCGGCTTCCATCCTGAAGCTTACCTCCGAAGAAAAAATGCCGCAGGCCGTGGCCGCGGATTCCTCCGTGATGCAGTTCTCCAACGTGATAGGGTCGGCGCTGGGCAGCGTGGTGATGGCCGCCGCGGGCGTGGCCGGGGCTTTCCTGTTCAACGCTTTGAGCTTCGCCGCTTCTTTCGCGGCGGTCTGGGGCATAAAGACGACTTTGAAGCCAGAAGCGAGGACGGAGAGCTCCTTTATCGCGGAGTTCCGGGAAGGCCTGTCCTATATCTACGACAATAAGCCCCTGCTCTGGCTTATCCTCTCTTTCGCGGCTTTCAACTTCTTCGTCGGGCCGATCCTGATCCTCATCCCGATGATAGTCAAGTTCACGCTGAACGAATCCGTGACCTGGCTGGCCGTGTTCGAGACTTTCTTCGCGCTTGGCTCCTCCGTCCTGGCCATAGGGCTCAGCTTTAAAAAGTCTTACGGGAACATTTACTGGTGGTTCTTCGGCTCGCTCCTGGCGGTGGGGCTTTCCTTCGGCGGGCTCTATTTTACCGGGGATAAATACGCCATCTGCGCCCTGCTTTTCGGCGCCGGGGCGGCGCTCGGCGCGGGTAACGCCGTGGTCCTTACCCTTTTCCAGACCACCGTGCCCGACGCGATGAAGGGCCGCTTCTTCTCGGTGCTGACCACGCTGGCCTACGCCGTGCTGCCGGCCACTTTCATGCTGAACGGGATGCTGGCCGAGAGCCTGTCGGTGAATTTCTGCATCGCCTACAACGCCGCCGCCGTGCTGGCCCTTTCCTTTTTCGCGCTGCTTATCCCCAGGGTGGCCTGGAAACCGTGAAAAGCGGCCGGGACGCAAGGCGGCAATAAGACGGGGGACGGCGACCGAGGAAGGACCGGTCCCGCCAATAGAAACCGCCGCAGGCTTTCCTGCGGCGGTTTCTATCGGTGGAATAAATAAACCTAAGTTTTTATTACCCGGGTTCCCGCGATAATGTCATGCCAGGTGCGCCCGTCTTTTTCCCATAGCGCCCAGATATAACCCAGCAAACAGAATAAAGATACCAGGGAGAAGAAAGCCCTCAGGAACGCCTTATCCGCGGTCAGGGGCCCTCCTGAGGCGAAGTCCACGGCTTTAAGTTTGAGAATTTTCATGCCGGGGGTAGCGCCGAAGCGCCAGATCAGCACCGCGCCGTACAGGGCCCAGAGCAGCATCTTCAGCGGTATATGTTTTTTCCCTTCCTCTCCGGGGCCTAACCGCAATTCGGAACTTTCATCCCGCGTCCATTTTTTTTCAGGGTGCGCGGGATCCTTCATCTCGGCCCCGTCCTTGCCGAGGGTAAGCACTTCGCCCTTTTTGCCGTTTATGGTTACGCCGTCCTGGTTAAGGCGCACGTTGTCGACGGCGAATTCCTGCGATCCGATCTTGTCTTTTCTTTCCCATCTGGCGCTGCCGCAGGATTGCAGGCCGAAGGTGTTCAGGATTATAAGTATGATGGCGACGTCGGCCAGAAGCGAGCCGAGCCTGCGCCAGAAGCCGGCTGCGGCGGTTCTTGCGTTCGCGGCGGCAGCGGCGGGGAGCGCGGATTCCGGCGGGACCGCGCTTTGGGCTTCGCCCGGGGGCTGCGCGCCTACCGGGGTTTCCCTGAGCACGCGGAAAACTTTTATCTTTTCGGGTATGCCTTTGAACTGCCTGTAGCCGATCTCGCTGGAAGGGACTTCCTTCTTGTTCATCGACAGGTAGACCGACTCGGTGAAGAACACTTCCCCGGCTTCGGCGATGCTCTCGAGGCGCGAGGTTATGTTCACGGCGTCGCCGTAGATATCGCCGTCGTCATGGATGACCACTTCGCCGGAGTTTATGGCTATGCGTATCTCTATCTTCTCGGCCGGGTTTTTGCCTTCGTTGTGCGCCCGCAATACCGCCTGGACCTCTACGCCGCAGATCACGGCGTCGGTGGAACTGTTGAAAGCCGCCAGGAAAGCGTCCCCGATGGTCTTGACCAGGCGGCCGCCGAACTTTTCTATGACGGGGAGGACGAGCTCGCGGTGCTTCGACAGCATTTCCTGGGTCTGGGCGCGGGAGAAAGAGGCGGTCTTGGAGGTGAACCCCTTTATATCCGTCAGCATTATAGCTATGTTCCTGGTTTCCATATAATTGCCGTCTTCCCGGCCGCTCCCGGACCGGTTTTATTTCCCGATATTCTTCACCAGGTCCTTCGCGAGGTCGTCGGTAAGGTCCATGATGGCCAGCTGGATTATGGCTTCCGGCTTGGCCAGCTCCCCTATTTTCCCGCCGAAAGCGTGTTTCTCGGAGCTCTTGGCCTTGCCGACCACCCTGCCGGCGCCTAGCAGCTCGCCGGTCTCCAGGTTCACCAGCCTAGCCTCGGCGGCGACTTCGACTTTGCGGTCGGTCTTTTCCGCTATCTTCACGCTCCGCCACTCGTCGTTCACCGAGAGGGCCGTTATCGAGCCGAGCACCGCGTAGCGCGCGCCTATCAGCTTGCCCACCTGGGCGGCGGTGGCGGAGTCCACCACGCCGGCGGAGGCGAGCTGCAGCTCTTTCATGGCCGCGTCCACGCGGGCGCGCTCCACCAGCCGTATTTTAGAGGTCTGCATCAGGGAAGCGGTGAGCGCGTCCTGCAGCCCGGTCACGCTGGAGGCGTATTGCGGGTCGGAGGCCGAATAAGCGAAAGGCATCACGCAGGCCAGCGGGCGCTGCTCGAAAGGCACGCCGGAGCTCGCGCAGGCGCCGGCCAGCAGCAGCATAGGAATAACTAGTTTAAGATCCTTCATGATAGCCCCCTGTAAACGGAATATGCGTTTATTCTACAAAAACTTCCGGCCCGGCCTCAGGCGGGATTCGGGATGTCTATGAATTCCGTCTTTACCTTGAATTTTTTTTCGAGCACTTCGGCCAGCGCTATGACGCCGGGCTTCTCGGTATTGTAATGCCCGGCGGAGACGAAGTTCGCGCGGCTTTCGCGCGCGAATTCCTGTACGAATTCGCCGGCCTCGCCGGTGATATAGAGGTCCAGCCCGGCGGCCACCGCCTGCTCGAACATCCGGGCCGCGCCGCCGCTTACCACGCCGGCGGTCCTTATTTTTTCGGTCCCGAACCTGAAGCAGAGCGGCTCCGCGTCCAGCTTTATGGCCAGCGCGGCGGCTATGTCGGCCATTAAAAGGGGCTTGGGGAAGGTCCCGCTGAAGCCTATGGTCTCCCCGTCGTAACCGCCGAAAGGCTTCAGGCTCCCGGCGCCGAGCATCTTAAGCAGCCGCGCGTTATTGCCGACCACAGGATGCTTGTCCAGGGGCAGATGCCAGGCGCAGAGGGAGAGGCCGGTCTTGAAAAGCGTTTCCAGCTTGCGCTTGAAAGGTCCCGTGAAAGGCTGGGAAGCGCCCCAGAGCAGGCCGTGGTGGACTATAAGCATGTCAGCGCCGCAGTCCGCCGCGCGCTTTATGCATTCGAGCGAGGCGGAAACCCCGAAAGCGATCTTTTTCACTACCGGCCGGCCTTCGGCCTGCAGCCCGTTCTGCGAAGCGTCTTTGATCTTTTTTGAATCGAGGTAGGAATCCGTGAAAGAAACTATTTTATCCCTGTCGGCCATATCCCCTCCGTCCTTCTATTTTTTCCCCGGGCGAACCGCGTAGATATAGCCGTTGGCTATGTCGCCGGCTATGTGATCGGTGATGGTAAAGCCGCCGCCTTCCTTCGGAGCGAGCAGCAGGGCGGCGTAGCCCCAGAGCCCGGGATTTCCTTTGAGCCGCGCCGAAGGCACGCGCACGGAGATCAGCCCGCCTTCGGTCCTTACCGGCAGGGCCCCGGCGGAAACGGGGCCCCTGGGCGTCGCTATATAAAGAGCCGCCCCGGCCGGCGTGACTTCAAGGGCGTATTCCCAGGCGTTCTCCGGGAAGAACCTCAAAGGGCGGCCTTCGAGCGGGCGGGCCATCCCCGCCCGCGGGCGGTGGTTCACGTCGATATACAGGTCCAGCCTTATGTGGCTGAAGCCGGAAGTTTTTTTAAGGGAATTGTTCAGTTCGAGGGGGGCGAACTGCACGAGGACGCCTTCCGTGCCGGACTGGACGCTGAAGCTGTCCAGTTTCCAGATCCGGTTGGGATCGGCGGTCTCCGGGAGCCCCGCGGTTTTCGCGGGAGGCGCGGGGGGCCTGGAAACGTTCTTGATGCTGAAGCCTCCCGGCAGCGCCGTAACCTGGAGCTTTTCGGCCTGGGCCGGGCCCGAGACCGCGTCGGCCAGGCTTGAAAACACCCAGGACGGGGGGGCTTTCTGCATAAGGCGGTAGGCATTGCCCAGGGCGTTCCGGAGCTCGATCTCCGTTTCGCTCGCGGTCTCCGCCTCGGCCGAGGCGAGGGCGCGCAGATTCCCGCCTTCTTCGGCGGAGAAATACTCGTCGAAGGCGGGGGACGCCTTGAGATAATTTCCCTGGGCCGCGTTGAGATGCAGCATGAGGTCGGCCCTGGTCTGCGCGAGGGCGGCTAGCGCGCCGGCCTGGAGGGGGGCCGAAGCCCAGGGAGTGTAATCTCCGGCCCAGGGCGAGGCGGCGGCCTCTATTTCAGCCGGGGCGGCCGCGGTCGAGAGGGCGAGTTTCAGCGCCTCGGAGACGGTCAGCGTCTTTTGCGGCGAAAAGGCTTTAAGCTCGGCCAGCAGAAGCGCGCGGAGGGCGGCGGGGTCGGCCGCGGAGGTCTCGTCGAAAACGGCGAAAGAAGGCCCCGCGGCCGGCGGGCGGGCCGCCGAAAAAGGCGCAAAAGGCACGGCGTAAACCCCGCCCGATTCCATCACCGCGGCGGCGGTGGACGCCAGCGGACCGGCGGCGATCCACTTTACTCCGATGGCCCTGGCCAGGGGAAAATAGTCCGCCGTGAGGCCGCCGGGAGGGCTGACCAGCCCGGAGAGGTTTTTCTTGAAAACCTTGAGCGCCGCGTCCCTCGCCAGGCTGAGGCGGAGGGCCAGGAAATACTGGTCGGTCTGGAGCGCGGCCGTGGACGGCTTGCCGGACCATTTGACCTGCGTTGAGGAGGGGTAATACAGCAGGGGCAGCGGGGGATCCCCCGCGGGGCGCAGGGCGAGTTCGAGCTGGCCGGAACTCTCGAGTTTTTTGACGCGCTCCTCGAGAGTTTTAGGGAGCGGGGTGAGCGCGGCCGTCAGGCGCAGGCCCGGGTCCTGTTCCAGCGCGGCGATAACTTCCTCGGCGCCGGCGTCGTCGGCCGGTATCCAGAGCGCGGCCTGCTGCGCCCCGAGGACAGGGGGGAAAAGAAGGGAGAGGAGGAGCAGCGCCGTTATTTTATGCATGCGCATTTCACTTTACCGTCAGTACCGAGACTTTGCGGCCGGCTTCCATGTCGGTGTCGGGGTTGAGCGGGTCCAGGACGTCCTGCCCGTCGATGCGGCAGAGATATTTGTATCTGCCGGGCGGCAGCGGGACCAGGGCTTCCCAGGTCTTGCTGTCCTTTTTTACCAGGGACAGGGCCTCCGGGTTCCACTTGTTGAAATCCCCGGCTATCCTGACGTCTTTCGCGCCGGCGATCTTTATCGAGAATTTAGCGAACCGGAGCTCGGGCTGCGGCGGTTCTACCGGCCTTTCGGCGCGGGACCTGGCGGGCGGGATGATGCCGGTGCGGGAGGGCTTTATGTTGGCCACGCTCCAGTGGCCGACGAAGCTGAAATATTTTTTTATAGCGTTGTTGAAAAGCACGCTGGGCACGCTGACCAGCGCGAAAGCCGCCGCCGCGAGGAGAAGCAACAGGGCTTTTCTTTCCATCACGGCGCTTTCTCCGCTTCCAGCCTGGGCCTGAGCCGCGGCTCGGCGCCGAGCTGCCCGGCCAGGGCTTTGAATTTCTCCAGGTCTATCCCCTCGGCCTCGACGGCGGTGGCGAAGGCCTCGGGAAGCAGCATCGAGGACTCCCTGATGAATTCTTTGACTTTCTCGAAACCCGTGGCGGCCCAGGGTTCCATGGGCCGCATCAGTTCCAGCCACTGCGCGGGATCCGCCGTGTTGAGGCTGACGTGCACCGAATCTATAAGGCCTTTCATTTCGGGGACGACGTTGCGGCCCCAGACGGCGTTCGCGAGGCCGTTCGTGTTCAGCCGGATCTTGAGCGCGCGCGGCAGCGGGTCCGCGCGGCCGTTCTTTATAAGGCGCGCGCAGGTGAGCATGGCCTCCAGGCGCATCGTCGGCTCGCCGTAGCCGCAGAAAACAAGTTCCTCGAAAGGCAGCGCCGCCCACTGCTCTTTCGCCAGGGCTATGACCTCGGCCGGGGAGGGTTCCGCGCCCTCGAGGTTCAGGTTGCTGCCGCGGTAGTCCATCTTCCAGGTCCTCTTGACGCAGAAAGAGCAGGCCGTGGGGCAGCTGTTGGTGAGGTTGACGTATAGGCCGTTCTTGTAACGGTAAACAACGGTGGGTTTCTGTATTTCCATTTGTTTCGCGGCCCGATTTAGGAATTCGCTTTCTATTATTCTATCATTTAGGAATGAGGATTTTGATAGCCCCCAACGCCTTCAAGGGAACGCTGACCGCCGCCGCGGCCGGCGCGGCCGCCGCAAGGGGCGTCAGGCGGGCGTTCCCGGGGGCCGCCGTCGAGGTTCTGCCGGTCGCCGACGGCGGCGACGGCCTGCTCGGGGCGCTGCGCCCGGCCCTCGGCGGGAAAATAATGCGGAGCCGCGTCGAGGGGCCGCTGGGCGAAAAGGTGACGGCGCGCTGGCTCCTGGCCGGGAGCACGGCCGTGCTGGAAATGGCCGAGGCCTCGGGACTGTGGCGGCTGGGCGGCGCTAAACTGCGGCCGCTGGACGCTTCCACCCGGGGGGTGGGGCAATTGATAGCGGCGGCTTTGTCAAAAGGCGCGCGGGAAATTATAGTCGGCCTCGGCGGCAGCGCCTCGAACGACGGCGGCGCGGGCTGCGCGCAGGCTTTCGGCTTCGATTTGCTGGACTCAAAGGGCCGCCCGATAGCGAAAGGCGCCCGCGGCCTCGCCTCCCTGGCAAAGATTGAAAAAGGGGGCAGGCTGCTTTTTTCCCAGAAAAAAAGCAGCCTGTCCCCTTTATTTAAAGTGATCGGTCTGGCCGATGTGCGGAACCCGCTTTGCGGCAGGCTCGGGTCGGCGCGCGTCTTCGGCCCGCAGAAAGGGGCCGGCCCGCTGGAAGTCGCTTTTATGGAGAAAGCGCTGCTCAATTACGCGCGGGTCGTGAAAGATAATTTTAACCTGAATATTTCCTCCCTGCGCGGCGGCGCGGCCGCCGGCGGGCTCGGGGCGGGGCTGGCGGCCTTTTTCGGGGCGGAACTCGAAAACGGGGCCGCTTTCGTCCTGGAAAGGACCTGTTTCGAAAAAAAACTGGCCAGTGCGGACCTCCTGATAACCGGAGAAGGCTGTTTCGACAGCCAGACTTTTTACGGCAAGGCCCCCGGGGCGGCCATCGCGGCCGCGGCGCGCCTGGGCAAACCGGCTATCGTGGTCTGCGGAGCATCCCTTTTTAAAACGCCCGGGGAGCTTAAACGGCGCGGGGTTTTGGGCGTCATCGAGGCGGGAAAAGACCCCTCTCCCGGCGCCGCCATCGAAGCCGCGGTAGCCGGGGAACTGCCCGGTCTGTTAAGCCGGAAAAACAGGGTTTAAGGCCTGGAAAAAAATTCTTCTCCCGCCCCGCTCCCCGCCGCCCTCCGGCCGCCAGCCTCTGCCATTTGAGTTTGTCCTTTATTTTTAATAATATATATATATCCAAATTCTGAATTTGGAAGTTAAGCCTGGCAGGGGCCGGGACGAATGTTGTTTTACCAAAGAGAGGCTTAAATGAGTTCCCACCAGTCAAACCATATTTCTTTTGGTACGGACGGTTTCCGCGGCATCATAGCCAGGGACTTCACCTACGACGTGGTCAGGAAGATCGCGCAGGGCATGTCCGATTACCTGTCCTATAAGTACATGCGCACCGACAAGCCCACCGTGGCCGTCGGCTACGACCGGCGCTTCATGTCCGACCTCTTCGCTAAAACGCTGGCCGATATCATCGCCGCCAACGGTTTCGAGGTCACGCTCAGCTCCTCCCCGCTGGCGACCCCGGCGGTGAGCCTGCTTACCACCAAGGGCTTCGGCATAGGCGTAGTGATAACCGCCAGCCACAATAACCACCATTATAACGGCATAAAAGTTAAGCAGAACGGGCGCTCGGCCCCTCCTTCCGTCACGGCCGAGATAGAGAACTACGTGGCCAAGGCCGTGCCGATGAAACCCACCGGCACGCCGACCCCCGTAAAAGATTTCCGCCCGGCTTACGTCGAATATATCAATTCAAAGGTGTCCTCCTCGAAGGTCCTGGCCAAGCTCCCCGGCACTGTAGTGGTCGACTTCATGTACGGCGTGGGCGCCGAGACGGCGGGAGAGCTTTTTAATTCAAAGAACGTGGTGAAGCTGCGCGACAGGCACGACCCTCTTTTCGGCGGGATCTCCCCCGAGCCGGTGGAAAAGAACCTCCTGGACCTGGCGGCCGCCGTCAAGAAGCATAAAGCGCTGCTCGGCGTGGCGCTGGACGGCGACGCGGACCGCTTCGCGCTGGTCTCGGACAAGGGGCAGTATATGACCCCCTGCCAGACCGCCCCCCTGATGCTTGAATACCTGCTTTCCAAGGGCCAGTACAAGGGCAAGATAGTCCAGGCCGTGTCCATGGGCTTCCTGACCAAGCGCATAGCGCGCGCGGCCAATCTGCCTTTCGACGAGGTTCCCGTAGGCTTCAAGTACATAGCGGAGAAGATGCTTAACGAGGACGTGACTTTCGGGGTGGAAGAGTCCGGCGGCTACGCCTGGAAGGGCAATCTGCCGGAGCGCGACGGGGCGCTGACGGCGCTCTTCGTGATGGAGATGGCCGTGAAGACCGGGAAAACCGTTTCCGCGATGTACGCGGAGATAGAGAAAAAGTACGGAAAATCCTGCTTCGTCCGCAGGGATTTCAAGATGGACAAGCCCATCCCCAACAAGCATTCTTTCGCGGTCAAAATAAAGAAGAAGCTCCCCAAGCTGCTTCTGGGCCACAAGATCACCGAGACCAATACCATCGACGGCCTTAAGATAGTTCTGGACAATGACTGGTGGGTCCTGATGCGGCCGTCCGGCACGGAGCCGCTGCTGCGCACCTACGCGGAGACCGACAGCCAGGAGAACACCAAAAAGCTACTCGACCTGGCCTTCAAGCTGGTGGAGCACAAGTAAACGGTAAAATTTGTATAATTTGGGTATAAATTCAGGAGGGAAAGAACATGAACTTCAAAGGCAAAAGATACGTCAGCTCGGAATCGGTGACGGAGGGTCACCCGGACAAAGTTTGCGACCAGATCTCGGACGCCGTTCTTGACGAGATAATGAAGAAAGATCCCGCCGGCCGCGTCGCCTGCGAGACCTTCATCACCCGCGGCATGGTAGTGGTAGGCGGCGAAATTACCACCAAGACCTACGTGGACGTGGACACCCTGGCCCGCCAGGTGATCAAGGACATCGGCTACACCCATTCCAAATACGGCTTCAATTACGAGACCTGCGCCGTCATCAACGTGATCGGCCGCCAGAGCCCGGACATCGCCCAGGGCGTTGACACCGGCGGCGCCGGCGACCAGGGCCTGATGGTCGGCTACGCTTCCGACGAGACCCCGGAGCTCATGCCCCTGCCCCTGCAGCTGGCCCAGCGCCTCTCCATGCGCCTCGCGGAAGTGCGCAAGAAGAACATCCTCCCTTACCTCGGCCCCGACGGCAAGACCCAGGTGACCGTGGAATACCACGACGGCAAGCCTGCCCGCATCGAGACCATCGTGGTTTCCTCCCAGCACACCGAGGAGATCCTGGACAAGAGCGGCCACCAGATCACCGAGAAGTCCCGCAAGGAGATCATCGAAGCCGTGATCATGCCCATCGTCGACAAGAAGATGATGGACAAGAACACCAATATCTACATCAACCCAACCGGCAAATTCGTGGTCGGCGGGCCCCAGTCCGACACCGGCGTGACCGGGCGCAAGATCATCGTTGACACCTACGGCGGCGTGGCCCCGCACGGCGGCGGCGCTTTCTCCGGCAAGGACTCCACCAAGGTGGACCGCTCCGCGGCCTACATGGCCCGCTATATCGCCAAGAACATCGTGGCGGCCAAGCTCGCCCGCGAAGTGACCGTGCAGCTCGCTTACGCCATCGGCGTCGCCGAGCCCGTCGGCCTCTACGTGGACACCCACGGCACCGGCACGATAGCGGACGAGAAGCTCTCCAAGATAGTGCGGGACAGCTTCGACCTGACGCCCCGCGGCATCATCAAGACGCTGAACCTGCGCGCGCCGATCTTCAGGAAGACCGCTTCCTACGGCCATTTCGGCCGGGCCGGCTTCGCGTGGGAAAAGACCAACGCCGCGGACATGCTTAAGAAGAAAGCCGCCGGCGCGCCCAAGAGCGAGTGCGCCTGCTGCTCCTGAGGCGGCTCTGATAAAGAAATTCGCGCCGCGTGCGATCGGGGGGTTGCCGCGGCGCGTTTCTACCATAGGGGGAGATAATGAGAATACTACTGGTTGACGATAACGCGCTTACGAGATACACCATTAAATCGCTGCTCGATAAACTCGGGCACGAGGTAGTGGCCGAAGCCGAGGACGGCGCCGGCGCGGTGAAGTTCTTTACCGAGATGAAGCCAGACCTGGTCTTTCTGGACCTGATCCTCCCGGGCCGGTCCGGAGTGGAGATCCTGGAGGACCTGCGGGCGGTGGACCCCGCGGCCAGGGTCGTGATAGTGACCGCCGTGGAGCAGGACGAGATAGACCGCCGCCTGTCGAAAACGGGCGTGAGCGCGATACTGCGCAAGCCGTTCTCTTACGACGATTTTAAAACGCTGATGAAGGGACTGGCCCTGCCCTGAACTGACATGGATTCCAAAGCCGGGAAAATATTAGAGCGGATAGTGGCGACAAGCCTTGAAAAATGCGTGTCCAAGCTCTCCCGCATCTCGGCGGGCAAGTGGAGCGTGGCGGGGGCGCAGGTCTCCTGCCGCAGCATGGAGGAGGCCGTCAGGGAACACGCCTCCTCTTCCGGCGGCGGCACCGGCGCCGCGGTTTATTTCGAAGTGCGCGGCGAGTACGCTTTCACCTCCATGGTGATCTTCCGCCCGGCCGACATCGAGACCATCTCCCGCGGCTTCCTCGGCTTTTCTTTTTCAAAGCTGCCCAACCTTAACCAGGCGCAGGAGCTGCTGCTCTCCGAGCTCGGGAATATCGTGGCGAACGCGCTTATCAGCTCGCTTTCGAACACGCTCAAGCGCAGCTTCCTGCCCTCCGCCCCGAAGTGCGTGCAGGGCGAAACGTCTTTCCTCCTGGAGACGCTGTGGGCTTCCCCCGGCCGGTCCGAGAAATACAGCCTGGTCACGGTAATGCTCGACCTGCAGTGCGGCGACCAGGTGACGCGCAGCGAGGTCCTGACCATAATACCGGAGAATATGGAGGCGGCCCTGGCGGCCGTGCTCTGAGTTCCCCTGAACGCTTTGATCGGAGAACACCAATGAAAACTAACTTTTCCCGTCGGTTACTGGCCTGCGCGCTTTTCCTCTGCGCCTCCGGCGCGGCCCCGGCCTTCTCCCAGGTCGCGATCGTCAATATTAACTGGGAAGTTTCAACGCTGGCGGGAAAAGACCGCTCGCCGTTCGCGCCGGTAAAAGAGCTGCGCGCCGCTCCCGATTTTAAATTCCCCGACCGCGTGCGCGCCCTGGTGACGCTGCGAAACCCTTCCTCGAATCCCGTAGAAGGCCTGGTGCTGCACTACGCGCTGAGCCTCCGCCTCCTTAAGAAAGGCGAAGCGCCGGAGAAAGCTTTCTGGGGCGTGCCTTTCTATGTGGAAGAGGTGCGCGTTTCCAAGGTCAACCCGTCCTCCGAAAGGCAGGCAAAGGTCATACACTTCGACCTGCAGACCCAGCTGAACAAGCTCAGGAACAGCGGCTTCGAGCCGTCGGCTCTCAGGATGAGCGTGATGCTCAGCCCCCGCCAGGGGGACGAACCCGCCGCAATCATCCGCGAGTCCATCATAGAAATACTTAAACCGTAAGCCCCGGAGGCCGACCGGGGCGCGCAGCGCTTTGGCACGGCTCCTCCAAAGGAATATCCCGCAATGCTCGACATCAAACTTGTCCGCTCCAACCCGGAAAAGGTCAAGGCCGCCATGGCCGACCGGGGCGGTAAATACCTGCCGGCCCTCGGGCAGATCCTCGAAAAAGATTCCGTCTATCGCGCGGCCCTCGCCGAGATAGAGGAACTGCGCTCGAAGCGCAACGAGGTCTCCAAGAAGATCCAGGTGGCTAAAGCCTCCAAAGACGAAGCCGCCGCCCAGGCCGCGATGGCCGAAGCCGCCGCCGCCAAAGAGGCCGTGAAAGCCCGCGAGGAAAACACCTCCGTGCTGGAAAAAGAGCTGCATACGCTCCTGTTAAGCGTCCCCAACCTCCCCGACGAAAGCGTCGGCAAAGGCGGCGGTCCGCAGGATAATAAAGTTATTTTCGAAGACGTCTCCAACAGGAAAGAATTCTCCTTCAAGCCCCTGGACCACCACGCTATAGGCGAAAAACTGGGCATCCTCGACTTCGAGACCGCCACCAAGCTTTCGGGTTCGCGCTTCGCGCTGCTGAAGGGCCAGGGCGCCCGCCTCGAACGCTCCATCACCCAGCTGATGCTGGATATCCAGACCGCGGAGCACGGCTATACCGAGATCTTCCCGCCTTTCCTGGTGACCGCGGAGACCATGACCGGCACGGGCCAGCTGCCCAAGTTCGAAGAGGAGTTGTACAAGGTCGCCTCCGAGCCGCCGATGTACCTCATCCCCACCGCCGAGGTCCCGCTCACCAATATGTACCGCGGCGACCTGATGAAAGAGGACGACCTGCCCGTAAAGCTGACCGCCTATACCGCCTGCTTCAGGCAGGAAGCCGGAACCTACGGCAAGGATACCCGCGGCCTGATCCGCAACCACCAGTTCAATAAAGTGGAGCTGGTCTGGCTGTCGAAGCCCGAGGAGTCCATGGCCGCGCTTGAGAAGATGCGCGCCGACGCGGAAAAGATCCTGCAGGTCCTCAAGCTCCCCTACCGGGTCCTGGCCCTCTGCACCGGCGACATGGGCTTCTCCTCGGCGAAGACCTATGACCTGGAAGTCTGGTTCCCCAGTGAGAAAGGCTTCCGGGAGATCTCCTCCATCTCCAACTGCACCGATTTCCAGGCCCGCCGCATGAACACGCGGTTCAAGAGGGCGGAGGGCGGGAAGACCGAGTTCATCCACACGCTCAACGGCTCCGGCCTCGCCGTGGGGCGCACTTTCGCGGCCATACTTGAGAACTACCAGCAGGAGGACGGCTCGGTCATCGTGCCGGAGGCCCTGCGCAAATATATAGGAGCCGACAAGATCACTCTATGAGAAAACTGATACTGACCGCCGCGCTGGCTTTCTGCGCCACGGCCGCCATGGCCGGCACGCCTAAATACGAGCCCCTGCCGGAAGAGCTCCGCACTCTGTCCAAGAAGGGGCTCGACGCGATCTACGCCGTGCAGCTGGACGAAGCGAAGAAGCAGTTCGGCCTGGCCCTTGAAAAATACCCGGACCACCCTTTCCCCCATTTCGGCATCGCGATGGCGAAGTGGGCGCAGCTCGAGTACCTGGAAGACGAGTCCGACCCCAAGCTGGAAGCGGAGTACGGCGAACTGACCGACAAGGCCGTGGACGTCGGCCAGGCCTGGATAAAGAAACACCCCGGCGACGCCAACGCCTACCTGGCGGTGGGGGGGATCTACGGCCTCCGCGCGCGGCTGGCGGTGATGCAGCACCGCTGGTGGCGGGCTTATGTGGACGGGAAAAAAGGGATTTCAAATACGCGCAAAGCCGTCAAGATAGACCCCGAACTCTATGACGCCTACCTGGGGCTCGGGATGTACGAGTACTACACCGGTACCCTGCCGGGAGTGGTGAAACTGCTCGCCAAGCTTATCATGAGCGGCGACGCCAATAAAGGGCTGGAATACCTGAACCTCTGCAGGGAAAAAGGGTATTTCAACGCGCTCGGGGCGAAGCTCCTGCTCATAGAGATCTACACGCAGCCGGGCAGCAAATACGCGAATACCGCGATGGCCGTGAAATGGTCGCGCGAGCTGCGGGCGGCTTACCCGGGGCACCCGCAGATGCATTTCGTCGAGATAGTTTCCCTCTTCGAGGACAAGAAATACGAGGAGTCGCGCAGCGAGTCGCTGGCGTATCTCAAGGCCATAAACGACGGCGTGCCCGCCTACCGGCGGCGCTACCTGCCCCGCGTGCTGACGGCCATCGCCACCACCTACCTGGTGGAGAAAAAATACGACGAGGCCGCCGACTATTTCGCGAAAGCCGCGGCTACGATCAAGGAAGACCCCGCGGCGCACCCGGCGCGCTGGGCGGTCTGGGCCATAGTCAGGCAGGCCAACGTATACGACCTGAAAGGCGCCCGGGATAAGGCCCTGGCGCTGTACAAAGAGGCGAAGTCCTACAAGGACACCTGGGGCTTCGTGGAATTTATAGACAAATATCTCAAGAAGCCTTTCTCCGAAGCGGAGCTGCCCGGGTCCCTGCCCCCGCCGTAGCGCTTTAAACTGATGGAAATCTCCACGATGATCTTCCTCCTGCTCTGCATCCTCGGCTTCGGGCTGGGCGCTTTCTTCGACAAGCTCAGCCTCAAGCATATGGACCCGTCCGGAGCTTTTTATGTCCGCACGCTGTTCATGATCCTTATCTTCGCGCCCCTCGTCCTCTGGAAGCACGCGCAGACGAAGCACGCGCTGCTGAGCTCGGACAAGTTCGGGCCTATCTTCGTAATGTCCAGCGTCCTCGTCTCGATGGGCGGGGTTTTCTTCTACCTCAGGGCCCTGTCGGGCGGGGAAGCCTCCAAGATAGTCCCTCTCAGCTCCACTTATCCCGCCGTCACTTTCGCGCTGGCGCTCATTTTCCTGGGCGAGAGCTTTACGGTGAACAAATTCATCGGGACCCTGCTGCTCTCCGGCGGCATCTATTTCATCTCGAAATGACGCTCGAAGACTTCGAGAAAGAAACGGCGGCCGCTATCAGGGCGCTGCCGGTCTTTTTCAGGGAGCGGCTGGTCAACGTGGCGGTGCTGGTCCGCGCCCGGCCGCAGGCCGCGCAGGTGAAACGGTTCGGGCGGGGGCTCCTGGGCCTGTACGAAGGCGTGCCGCACCTGGACCGGGGCCAGGCTTACAGCGGGGCCATGCCGGACAAGATCACCCTTTTTAAAACGAATATCGAGGCGGCCTGCGGGGAGGACGGCGACCTTAAGCGCGAGATCCGGCATGTGCTGATGCACGAAATAGCCCACCATTTCGGCATGGACGACGAGGAACTGAAGCGTAAAGGCCTTTACTGAAAATTCGAGATAATAAAAGAGAACGCCCGGCAATAGGCCGGGCGTTCTCTTTTAGCCGGGCGTTTCCTTATACGGCCGACGCTTTGCGAAGGTAGCCGACCGCGCTGGTGATCTTCGCGCTCACGAAATCCCCGGCTTTCAGCCGGCCCTTGCCCGCGACTTCCACCCGGCCGTCTATCTCGGGCGCGTCCCGGTGGGTGCGGCCGAAGAGCGGGGAATCCATCAGGATCCCAAGCTTTTTGCCTTTGAGCTCTGAGTTTATGACGTCCAGGACCCGGCTCTGGGCGCTTATAAGCGCCTGCAGCCGCTCTTCTTTAACGTCCTCCGGGACCTGGCCCGGGAGGTCCGCGGCCGTGGTTCCGGGCTCCCTCGAATATTTGAAGACGCCGACATTATCGAAGCGGGTCTTTTTCACGAAAGCCAGCAGCCTGTTAAAATCCTCGTTAGTCTCGCCCGGGAAGCCGACTATGAAATTGGTGCGGATGCCTATGTCCGGCATCGCGCGGCGGAGCTCGTCTATCTTCGCCTTTATTGATTTCTCCGTGGAGGACCGGTTCATGCGCTTCAGCACCCTGTCGGCTATATGCTGCAGGGGCAGGTCGACGTAATGGCACATGCTTTTGTTCGACCGCATGATCTCTATCACTTCTTTGGTGAGGCGCTCCGGGTAAGCGTACATCAGCCGCCACCACTTCACGCTTTTAATTTGAAGCAGGGAGTTGAGCAGCCAGGCCAGGCGCGGCCTGCCGTAGAGGTCCGTCCCGTAAGAGGTGGTGTCCTGGGCTATCAAAGAGATCTCCACCGCCCCGCTCTCGGCGAGGTTGCGGGCCTCCTCCACGAGCGCGTCCACCGGTTTCGACCGGAAGCCGCCGCGGATGGAGGGGATGAGGCAGTAGGCGCAGCGGTTGTCGCAGCCGTCGGCGATCTTGAGATAGGCGCTGTGCGGCGCGGTCAGCCGCGCCTTCAGGCGGGGGGAAGCCAGGAGGCCTTCCGACGGGAGTATGTAGCTCTTGCCGAGCTTCACGGCCTCCGCCGCTTTCGAAAGCGCGTTTATGCCGATCAGCGCGTCCAGGCCGGGAAAGCGCTTCAGGAGGCCTTCCTTCTCCCTCTCTACCAGGCAGCCCGAGACCAGCACCTTTGAAAGCTTTCCTTTTTGCTTCAGGCTGAGCAGGCGCTTTATCTCGCCCTCGCTTTCCTCCACGGCGGAACCGAGGAAGGCGCAGGTGTTTATCAGCGCCGCGTCGGCCCCGTCCTCCTCGGCGGTCAGCTCCCAGCCGGCGGCGGCCAGCTCGCCGGCCATGACTTCGGCGTCGGAAAGGTTCTTGGGGCAGCCGAGCGAAACAATGAAGAGTTTGGGCATAAATGGGATGGCGGGCCTTACTGGTAGAGGCCGGCTTGAAAAAGCCCGGCCCCGCGGCTTAGTATTTCTCGACGCGCTTTATGATCCAGTATACCCCGATGCCTATCAGGGACATCGCGAGTATAAAGACCGGGTAGGCCACGAGGTGGTTGTCTATATGCGTTATGGTCGTGAGTTCCGACATGCCGCCGACGCCGGCGAAGAAGCTGGGGATGGCTATGGCTATGACCACGGCGTTCAGGTTCTTCATCATCACGTTGAGATTGTTGCTTACTATGGAGGCCCTCGCGTCCATCAGGCCGGCCAGGATATTGGAGTAGATCTCCGACTGCCGCATACACTGGTTGTTCTCGATGATGATGTCGTCCAGGAACTCCTGGCTGCGCGGGGAGAGGCCTATTTTATCCGCGTTGTGCTTGAGGCGCTCTATCACGTAGGCGTTGGCGTTGGTCGCGTTCAGATAATAGACCAGGCTCTTTTCCAGGGTGAAAAGGTTGAGCAGATGCTTGTTCTCCATCGAGGAGTTGATCTTATGCTCCAGCTCGTCGGCTATCATGTTGATGACCTTGAGATGCTCCATGAAATGGAAGATGGAGTTGTAGATCAGCTTCAGGAAGACCTCGCGGATGCCGGAGATCTGTTTGAAATACTTGCCGGAGAACATATTGATGTCCTCGGACAGCGCCAGGATGAGCTTGTCCTTGAACAGGAACAGTCCCATGGAGGAGACCTTGAAAAGGAAATGGTCCTTCGAGGAATAGTTCTTCGGGCGCTTGAAGATGAACTCGAGGTGGTCCGGCTCGAACTCGAGCCGGGTGGGCTCTTCCGGGTCGAAAGCGGAGTTGAAATTGTGCTCGTCCAGGGCGAAGTTGCCCACCAGCCAGGTCTTTTCGTCGTCGGTCGGGTTTATCACCACCCAGATGGCCGGCGTTTCCGACTCCACCGGCACGATCTGGTGGTTCTCTATCTTATAGCGTTTAATCATTGTTAATCGAGAATCGAGGATCGAGAATCAGGGACGGGAATCAGATTTCCTTAAGAAAGATCCTCGATTCCCGATCCTCGATTTTTTGCCGCTATTTTTTCACGGCCTTTGCCTTTTTAGGGGCCTTCAGCTTCGCCGCTACGGCCGCGCCTATCTCGGAGAGATTATCCACCACGGTAGCGCCGGCTTTCTTCAGGGCTTCCACCTTGGAGGCGTGGGTGCCGGAGTTGCCTTCCACGATGGCGCCGGCGTGGCCCATGCGGCGGCCGGGAGGGGCGGTCTTGCCGGCCACGAAGCAGAAGACCGGCTTGGTCATCTCTTTCTTTATATAGCGGGCCGCGTCCTCTTCGGCCGAGCCGCCGATCTCGCCGATCATGATAACGGCTTCGGTCTGCTTGTCGGCCTGGAACATAGTGAGAGCGTCCACGAAATTCATACCCTGCACGGGGTCCCCGCCTATGCCCACCACGGTGGACTGGCCCAGGTTCTGGCTGGTCACCTGCCAGACGGCTTCGTAAGTGAGCGTGCCGGAGCGCGAGACCACGCCTACGGAGCCTTTCTTATGGATATAGCCGGGCATGATGCCGGCTTTGCACTCGCCGGGGGTGATGACGCCGGGGCAGTTGGGGCCCACCAGCGTCACTTTCTGCCCCGCGGCTTTCAGGGCGTTGAGGCGCTTTTTCACGCGCACCATATCCATCACCGGGATGCCCTCGGTGATGCAGATGATCACTTCCACGCCGGCGTCGGCGGCTTCGAGGATCGAGTCGGCCGCGAAAGGGGGCGGGACGAAGATCAGGGAAGCGTTCGCGCCGGTGGCTTTCACTGCCTCGCGGGCCGTATTGAAAACAGGCTTGCCCAAATGCTCGGTGCCGCCTTTCCCGGGGGTGACGCCGCCCACGATATTGGAGCCGTAGTCTATGCATTGCTGCGCGTGGAAGGAGCCCTGCGCCCCGGTAAAGCCGTGCACTATCATCTTGGTTTTGTTGTTAAGGAGTATGGACATGATGTTTACCTCGCCGCCTTTACGGCTTTCTGCGCGGCTTCCCAGAGGGAGCCGGCCTGCTCTATCTTTATGCCGGATCTCGCAAGTATTTCCCGGCCTTCCTTCACGTTGGTGCCTTCCAGCCGCACTATCAGCGGCACGTTTATCTTCACTTTTTTGGAGGCTTCCACCACGCCGGAGGCTATATTGTCGCATTTCATGATGCCGCCGAAAATATTGACCAGCACGGCCTTCACCTTGGCGTCCTTAAGGATTATCTGGAAAGCGCGGGTGATCTGGTCCACGTTCGCGCCGCCGCCCACGTCCAGGAAGTTGGCCGCGTCGCCGCCGGCCATCTTGACGGTGTCGAGGGTGGCCATGGCCAGCCCGGCGCCGTTGACCATGCAGCCGATGTCCCCGTCCAGGCCGATATAATTAATACCTATCTCTTTGGCTTCCTTCTCTATCTCGGAGGCCTCGTGGTCCGGCTTCGCCGCCTGGGCCTTGTGGCGGAACAGGGCATTGTCGTCGGTTATGATCTTGGAGTCCAGGGCGATAAGGCGGGCGTCGCCGGTTATCACCAGCGGGTTGACCTCCACCAGGCTGGCGTCCTCGTCGATGAAGACGCGGACCAGCTGCCGGGCGAAAGCCGTGAATTCGCGGAAATTCTTCTGGGGTATGTTCAGGTCGAAGGCCAGCTGCCGGGCCTGGAAATCGAGCAGGCCGGCTTCCACGTCCACGGGGAGCTTGATTATCTTTTCAGGCTGGGTCTGGGCCAGCTCTTCTATGGACATCCCGCCTTCGGCGGAGGCTACGATCATGGGCGTCGAGTTTTTGCGGTCCAGGACCACCGAGATGTAGATCTCGCGGGCTATGTCGCAGGCTTCGTCCACCAGGACTTCCTCCACGGTGAGGGGCTTGCCCCCGGTCTGGTGGGTTATCATCTGCATCCCCAGCATTTTGCCGGTGAGTTCCCTGGCTTCGGCGGCGGTCTTGGCCAGCTTAACGCCGCCGGCTTTGCCGCGGCCTCCGGCCAGCACCTGGGCTTTTACGACCCAGGGCCCGGGCCCGTCAAGTTTCAGGGTGTCCAGGCTTTCGCCTATCTTCACTATCCCGGCCCTTTTCTGCATAGGTATGCCGTACCTGGCGAAAACGTCCTTGCCTTCGTATTCAAGTAATTTCATTGGTGTCCTCCGGAAAATCGTTGGCCCGTTTGAACCTCTTACAATATAATTTGTAGTATAATTCTTGGTATCAAGTCCAGCGGAAAAACTTCCGGATACGACAGCTTTATCGGCGCAGTTACCTTCAACCAATAAGAGGTTCCAACCCAATGAACAACACAAAGAACAGCAGGAACGTGTGCGTCAGCCAGCTCGACTCCGTTACGGTGCGTTTCGCTGGCGACTCCGGGGACGGCATCCAGCTGGTGGGCAGCCAGTTCGCCAACGCCACGGCCATAGCCGGCAACGAGCTCAGCACCCTGCCCGACTATCCCGCCGAGATCCGCGCCCCGGCAGGCACCCTCGCCGGCGTCAGCGGCTTCCAGATCAGCTTCGGCGACGAAAGCGTGCTCACCCCGGGCAATAAGCCGGACGTCCTGCTGGCCATGAACCCCGCGGCCCTGGCCGTGAACCTGAAGAACATGGACAAAGGCTCGGTCATCATCACCAACTCCGACGCCTATACCGCCGTCGGGCTTGAGAAAGCCGGCTATAAATCCAACCCCCTCGAGGACAATTCCCTCGCGAATTACCGCGTTATCGGCGTGCCGGTGAACACCCTCGCCGCCGCTACGCTCAAGGATTCAGCGCTTACCCCGGCGCAGGTGCTGAAGTGCAAGAATTTTTACCTGCTCGGCATCCTTTACTGGATGTACGGCCTCCCGCTGGAGACCACCAAGGCCTGGATAAAGACAAAGTTCGGCAAGAAATCCCCGGAACTCGCGGCCGCCAATTCCAAAGTGCTCGAAGCGGGCTTCGACTACGCTGAGACCACCGAGATCTTCGACGCCAGGTTCCAGCTGAAGAAGAGCCCCGTGACCAAGGGCAAATACCGCAATTTAACCGGCAATGAAGCGGCGGCCTACGCGCTTATCACCGCGGCGAAGCTCCTTAAGAAGAAGCTTTTCTACGGTTCCTACCCTATCACCCCGGCCACGGAGATCCTGCAGACCCTCGCCAAACACCGCGCCCAGGACGTGGTGGTCTTCCAGGCCGAGGACGAAATAGCGGCCATCTGCTCCTCGATAGGGGCGGCTTTCGCCGGCGAACTCTCCGCCACCGGGACCAGCGGCCCCGGTCTCTCCCTTAAATCCGAGGCGCTCGGCCTGGCCGTCATCGCCGAACTGCCCCTGGTGGTGGTGAACGTGCAGCGCGGCGGGCCTTCCACCGGCCTGCCCACCAAGACCGAGCAAAGCGACCTGCTTCAGGCCGTCTACGGCCGCCACGGGGAATCCCCCCTGGTGGTCCTGGCCGCGACCAGCCCCGCCGACTGCTTCGACACTACGCTTGAGGCCGCGCGCATAGCCGTAAAATATATGACGCCGGTGGTAGTGCTGACCAATGCCTACCTCTCCAACGGCTCGGAGCCTTTCCGTATCCCGAAGCTCTCGGAGCTGCCCAAGTTCGAGACCAGCCCCCTGCCGAAGCTTGAAAATTACAAATGCTTCATGCGCGATCCCGAGACGCTGGCCCGCCCCTGGACTTACCCGGGGCTCGCCGGCTACGAATACCGCGCCGGCGGCCTGGAGAAGCAGAACGTAGAGGGCAATATCAGCTACGACGCCCTGAATCACGAGGTTATGACAAACCTGCGCGCGGACAAGATAGCCCGCGTGGTCAAGGAGATCCCTCCCACCAGGATCAACGGCCCGGAAGAAGGCGAGCTGCTGGTCGTCGGCTGGGGCTCCACCTACGGCGCGATCACCACGGCCATAACCGAGGCCCGGAAGACCGGGCTTAAAGTGTCCTCCATCCACATCAAGCATATCTTCCCCATGCCGGCCGACCTCGGGACCATAATGCGGCGCTTCCGCAAGGTCCTGGTGCCGGAGGAGAATTCCGGGCAGTTCCGGATGCTCCTGCGCTCCGCTTATATGCTCGAACCCCTGGGCCTCAACAAGGTGCAGGGCCAGCCGCTCAATTCCGACGAAGTCCTGTGCAAGATACAGGAAATCCTGAGGGGGAATTAGATCATGGAGAAAACAATGGAAAAAACCAAGCTTACCGCTAAAGACTTCTCCTCGGGCCTGCCGGTGAAATGGTGCCCGGGCTGCGGCGACTTCGCCATCCTCAATATGCTGCAGAAGACGATGGCCAATATGGGCCTGCCGCTGGAACAGTACGCCGTCATTTCCGGCATAGGCTGCTCCAGCCGCTTCCCTTATTATGTGAGCACCTACGGCTTCCATTCCATCCACGGGCGCGCGCTCGCGGTGGCCTCCGGCGTGAAGCTGTCGAAGCCGGAGCTGGCCGTGTGGGTGATCACCGGCGACGGCGACGGCATGTCCATCGGCGGCAACCACCTGATCCACACCATCAGGCGAAATATCGGCCTTAAGATCGTTCTCTTCAACAACCGCATCTACGGCCTGACCAAGGGCCAGTGTTCCCCCACTACCTTGCAGGGCTCCAAGACCAAGACCACCCCGCTCGGCGCGATAGACTACCCGTTCGACCCGACCCGGTTCGCCATCGGCCTGGACTGCACCTTCGTGGCCCGCGGGATAGACAACGATATCGCCGGGACCTCGGCTATCTTCGAGCGGGCGGCGAAGCATACGGGCACGGCCTTCGTGGAAGTGCTCCAGAAATGCGTGCCTTTCACCGATAAAGAGTTCGACTCCCTCAAGGACCCCGCCACCAAGGAAGACCTGCTGCTCCGCGTAGAGCACGGCAAACCGCTGGTGTTCGGCAAGGACAAGAACAAGGGCATCTCTTTCCGCAATATGCGCGCGGAGATCGTGGAGTTCAAGGCGGGCGCGGTCCCGGCCGAGGTCGCGGTTTACGACGAGACCAACGCCGACATGGCCTACCTGGTGAGCGGGCTTTCCCACCCGGAATTCCCGACCCCCATCGGCGTGCTGAAAGCCATACGCAAGCCCGCCTACGAAGAGATGTATTACGACCAGGTGAAAGCCGTCGGCAATACCAAGGAGCAGGAACTCGAAGCCCTGCTCGCCGGCCCGGACGCCTGGGAGATGAAATAGGGGACAGGCAAGCGATAGATGTAATGGGGTAAAGTAAAAGGCCCTGGGAAACCGGGGCTTTTTGCCGTCCGGCACGTCGGCCGGCGCGGTTTTTAGAAAGAAAAGGTAAAGGGGGAAATACATGAAAAGCGAAAAAGTTCTGGCCATGGCGGCGGCCCTGCTGCTTTCCGCGTCGGCGGTTCACGCGGCGCGCTTGGGCGCGGAATTTACAAGTACGAACTGGAAGATGGACGCCGCGGACCTTGGCAAAGACCTGGCCTACCGTAAATTGAACGGGACCACCGGGGACTTAGGCGAAGAAAGCGTCATGGCAAAATCCGCCGCCGTCTTCATTGAAGGCGGGTCCAAGTGGCGCCTGGGTTTTTCAGCCGGTTTCGGTTCTATGTCGAACCAGGTTTATACCACGGTGAACCCCACTTATACCAACTTCATGGACCGGGGCGTATTGGAGAACAAGGTAAGCTATATCCCCGTCTCCCTGTATCTGAAGTATAAACCTGAAAACAGCCGCTTCAGCCTGTCCGGCGGCGGCGGGGCCGATTATATAACGGCAAGCACTAAGATCAAAGACGACCTGGACGGTTCCGGGGCGCCCCAGGCGAACGCCCATAAAGGCACGTTCACGCAGAAAAAAATGGTCCCGAACGTGCAGGCCGGCGCGGAGTGGTTCATGTTCAAATGGCTTTCGCTGAACCTGAGCGCGAAATATCTTTTCAGCGCGGTCTTCGACGACCTGACCGGGAGCCTGAGCGGCAGCGGCGTATCATCCGGCAAACAAAGGCTTATCATGTCCGGCGACCAGCTAGGCTACAGCCCGGTTTCCTCCGCGCTTGCCGCCGGCCAGCGGCCGCTCAAATACGACTACTCCGGCCTGCGGCTAAACGCCGCCCTGCGCGTCTATTTCAAATAAATACGCGAAACGGGGAGACAAAAAGGTCACCGTATAAAAAAAGCCCCGGCAGCGGGGCTTTTTTTATTGTCTTCGGACGTTATTTATTTTTTTTCTTAACGTATTTGATGCGCCGGATGCTGGTTCCGGGGAAGTAGAACTCCATTATTTCTTTATAGGATTTATTATACTTCCCCGCCAGGCCGGCCGCGCCGCTCTGGCACATGCCGATAGCGTGGCCCCAGCCGCCGCCGTAGATCCAGTAATTGCGCACTTTGCCGTTCTTGAAGCGGTTCATCTCTATTTCGAACAGGGTGCTTTTCAGCGAACTGAAGCCCAGGATATTGCGGATCAGGTGCTCCCTGGTGACCGTAACGGATCTTTTCTTTCCCACCAGCTTCATCGTATTTACGTTCCCCGACGGGCTGCGCCTGAGCGGGATGATGTCCAGGACCTCGCCTATCGCGTAATCTTTGTTCACCCGGAAGGTCATGTCTTTCTGGCGGATGATCTTCATCCAGCGGAATTCCGAGGCCCGCACGCGGCCCGGATAATTGCAGTTAGCGTCCGGGTTGCCGGTCAGCCAGAGGTGGAAGTCCCAAGGGTCCAGCGGCGCCATGCTCTTGGAAGGGTCTATGTCCGGCTTAGTGACCAAATAGGGGGAATCTCCCCAGCCGGTGACCTCTTTCGAGGCCTGGATCCAGCCGCCGCAGTTCGAATGATAGAAGGTATAGGCGGGGCGGCCGTGGTAGGTCAGGATCTCGCCCTCGGTATCCACCACGGCGTTGTTGGTGGTGTTGGCCTCGTTCGATTTCCCTTTGTAGGCCTGGCAGTGCTGGCCGTCGCAAAGATGGTAGCCGTCGGCTTTATGCGGGCCGCCGCGCGCCCTGCGTATCAGGACCTGGGTGCGGGCCAGGACGGCCTGGGCTTTAAGGGATTCGTAAGGCCACTGCGGGGCGACCTCGCTGGGGACCACGCCAAGCAGGTAAAGTTCGTTCTCTATGACGTTCACCACGCCCATGCCGCGGCTGCCGTTGGGGTAAAGCTCGATGTAGCCGCGGTACTGCCTGTCCGCGCCTTTGAACCAGGGGTTATTGGTCTTGGAAGAGGCGTCGAAGATGACTGTCCCGCCGGCCTGCGCAGGTTTCACAAGTATCGGCCCTTTGAAGCTGTTGTGGATATTTCCGTCGGGGCTTTTAAGCACCAGGCTCTCGCCTTGCGCTACCACCGTCCAGGCCTCGTCGGGCGGGATCTCGGCGTAAAGCTTGCCGCTGCTCTTGCCGGTGATAGTCAGGCCCTCGAAAGATTTTATTTTCAGAAGATTGTTCCTGCCCTGCTTGCCGGTATTCGTAGTCCCGAGACCCACCCGGATCTTCACCGAGGACGAGAGGCTGGCCAGCGCGTCCAGCGGCTCCATCACCAGCGGCTTGGTGATGCGGAACGGCGGGCGGATCTCCTCCGGCTGCTTGGTCAGCTTTCCCTCCAGGACCTTCATCATCTTGGAAGCCACGGGGTGGCCGGGGGCGTAGTCGAGCACGCGGTAATACTGGTTCCAGGCCTCGTTGAACTTACCCTGCCGGGTGTAGATCCCCGCCAGCGGCAGGCGGGCCTCGGTGAAGGACGGGTCTTTGCGCAGGGCCTCGATCAGCGCTTCCTCGGCTTCTTTGTGCATGTCGAAATTCATATAGTTCCAGGCGAGGATATAATCCACCCCGGCGAAGTCCGGGCGGAGCTTGCGGTACTTATCCAGGTGCTCCAGGGTCTTTTCTTTTTCGTTCAGATTGGAATAGACGCTGGCCAGGCCGAGTTCCGCCCTGGGGTGGAGGGGCTGCAGCCTTATGGCCGCCTCGAAGGCGGAGCGGGCCCCGTCGTAATCGGCCTGGTGGAAGCGCAGCCAGCCCAGCTCGGAATAAATATCGGGGTTCTGCGGGTCGCGCTCGAGCGCCCGCACCAGGGCGCGCGCGGCCTCGTAATAGTTGCCGGCCTGCTTCAGGCTGGCGGCGGCGTTCAGGAGCGGCCGCGGGTTATCGGGGGACGCGTCGGCCAGCGCGAGATACGCGGAGGCGGCCTTGAGCAGGTCGCCCTTGAGGTAAAGTTCATAGGCGGGCGCGGCGCAGTAGCCGCGGCCGGATTGCAACAAGAGGAATAAAAGAATAAGATTAAATCTTCGCACGACTCAATATCGTATAAAATTAATAACAGGCCGTCTGTGGAGCATAGCTCTTGATACGGCATGACCATAGGTCTAATGTCCGAAGAACTTTCCGATCCAGAGCTTATCGCCGCCTTCAAAGGGGGGGACGCCGAGGCTTTGGGGCTGCTGATGGAGCGCCACAAGGCCGCGGTTTACGGCTACCTGCTGCGGCTTACCGGCAGGGCGGACGCGGCCGACGATCTTTTTCAGGAAGTCTTTCTTAAGCTCGTGAAAAACCCGTCGGCCTACGGTGAAAGGGAAAAGCTTAAGGCCTGGCTTTTCACCGTGGCCCGCAACGCCGCGATGGACTATTTCAGGCGGGAAAGCTCCCGCGGCGAGGTCCCGCTGGAGGGGGACGGGCTGACTCCCGGGCCGGCCGATTTTACGGCTTCGCCGGAGCCCGGCCCGGAGGCGGCCGCCGTCAACAAGGCGCTGGCCGAAAAACTGGACGCCGCTCTGGCCCTGCTTTCGCCCGACCAGAGGGAAGTCTTTTTCCTGCGCCATTATTCGGAGCTGTCTTTTAAAGAGATAGCCGAACTGCTGGCGGTCCCCATAGGCACGGTGCTGGCCCGCATGAGCAGGGCGGCCGCCCAGCTGCGCAAAAACCTTGGAAAAGACCTGCAATAAAACCTGCGTCCCGCGCGTTGTACATACAGGAGCGATATATGAACTGCGGCTACGGAGAAAAACTAATCCTTTATTTTTACGGAGAGGCCGGGGAAGGCCTTAAAGCCGGCGTTGAAAAACACCTGCCCGTCTGCGCCGTATGCCGCGGCGAGCTGGCCGCCCTTAAAGCCGCTGAAAGCCGCTTATCGGAGCGCGCCATGGAACCTTCGGCCTCCGTGACGGCGGCCGTGATGGCGGCGGCCCGCGCGGCCGTTTCAGGCAGGCGCGGCTTTTCCTTCAGCTGGGGCGAGGCCCTGCTGTCAGGCGCGCTGGCTTCGCTCATGGCGGCGGGCTTCTTCTTCTCCGGGCGCGCCCCGGTCGACCTGGCCTGGAACAGCCGGGTGGACTCCGGCCTCGATTCGGTAGAGTATTCGGTTTACCAGGCGCAGTCCGATATGGCTTCAGTCTCCAGCGATTGGGAGTATAAGTACAGCGAACTTGAGGATGAAAGCGCGCGGGCGGGAATGAACGCGGAAGGATGACGGGGAGTAAAATTAACGGAGGATATATGAATAAGAAGATCATTCTGTGGGCGGCGGTTATGGCTCTTGTTTCCGGTCCGGCGCTTAAAGTGCTGGCGCAGGAGGGGCCCGGCGACGAAGATGAAATTGAAATGAACGAAGGCGGCCCCGGCGGCGGGCCCGGGATGCAGCCCGGCATGGGCCAGGGCCGCGGCCAGATGGGGCCCGGCATGAAGGGCGAGGGCGGGATGAGCCAAGAGAAGATGATGATCAGAAAGAAGATGATGATGCGCGAGGGCAAAGGCGGCGGCCCCGGCTTCATGCAGGAGGACGAGATCCTGGCTATGATAACGAAATACGACCCGGCCTTCGCCAAAAAGATCGGCGACCTGAAGGAAATAGCCCCTGGCAAGTATAAGATGATCATGCAGATGTCGGGCAAGCTGTTCGGGATGGCAAGGATGCAGCAGGACGAGAGCATAGAGAAGGACGCCGTCCGCGCCCTGTCCCTGGAATACGACACCAAGGAGCTGGGGCTCAAGTACGAGAAATCCAGCGACGCCGACAAAAAAACGATAAAAGAAACCCTCCGGGGCAAACTGTCAGAACTGTTCGACCTTAAGACCAAGGCCCAGGAGCTGCGCGTGAAGCGCATGGACGCGGAGATCGCCAGCCTGAAGAAGAACCTTGAGAGCCGCAAGGTCAACAAGACGAAAATAGTGGAGCAGCGCCTGGAGCAGCTGACCGGCGAAGGTTACGGCTGGTAAATCAAGAATCAATAATCGGGAGTCGGGGGTCGGGAATCAGGGGAAGGGAAAAGAAAAGGCCCCGCGTATCAACGCGGGGCCTTTTTATGATAAAGGGGACAACAAGCTACTTTTGAGCGGCGAGGATATTCTTTACCAGGATGGAGGCTACGGGTACGCCCGCGCCCTGCTGTTCCGGGGGCAGGCCGATATTGTAAGAGGCTTTCGTAAGCGCCGCTTTCAGCGCGTCCGGGCCTTTCACGCCAAGGCTGACCGCAAGCGCGGCAAGGCCCGAAATATGCGGCGCGGCCTGTGAAGTTCCCTGCATGAGTGCGAATGAACCTCCCGGAGCGGCCGAGTAGATCCTGACGCCCGGTGCAATGAAATCTATCTCCGGACCGCGGCAGGAAAACCTCGTTATCTTATTGGAGTAATCCATCGCGGCAACCGCCACAGAGTCCTCGAAAGCCGCCGGGTAGTTGACCGGGCCGGCATCGTTGCCGGCGGCGCAGACCACAAGTATGCCGGCCGCCCTGGCCGCCTTCACGGCCTTGCCCTGCGCCTCCGAGGTTTTAGCGGCTCCCAGGCTCATATTGATTATGTCCACTTTTTGCTGCACTGCCCAGCCGATGCCTTCTATTATCTGGGAAACTTTCCCGGTGCCGCTGCTGTTGAGGACTTTGACGGGCAGTATAGTCGCTTCCGGCGCGATGCCGACCATTCCGGACCAGTTATGAGCTCCGGCTATTATCCCGGCCACGTGCGTGCCGTGGCCTTTGTCGTCTGCGGGAACAGTCCCCGGGGCGAAAACATTGTAGCCCGGGGCGCAATTCGGGGCCAGGTCGGGGTGCGTGCAGTCGACGCCGCTATCCAGCACCGCCACCCGGGCGCCCTTGCCAGTTGTGCGGGCCCAGACCTGCGGAACCTGCAGTTTGGCGACGCTCCAGGGCATGTGGTCTATTTTGCCTTCGGCGTTGGCTGTGGAAAAGTAAACAGGCGCTACGGGGGCCGGCGGGGTTGAAACCGCGGGCGGCTGAACCGGCTGCGGTACGCCGTCCCTGATGTCGCGCGCCGAAAGCGCCGCGGCTTCGTCAAAAGACGACTCTTCCGAACTAAGCCAGTTAATTTCCTCGTCATCCTCGGCCGCCGCTACGCCCGGCGCGCGGCTTATCTCCGCCGCTTTCCTGCTGTCAGGGAAGTCGGCCAGGACGGCGTTTATAAAAGCGAATTCCTTAACTACTCTCCCGCCGCGGCTCTCGATGATCCGCGCCTGGGCGGCCGGGCTTACGGAGGCGTCGAAGGTTACTATCTTCTGCGCGGCAAAAGCCCTGCCGCAGAATAGAAGCGCGGAGATCAGGAACAGTATGGTCTTGAACATGGTTAAAATCGCCCCCGTAAGGTGAAAACGGCCGCAGTCCTGATTTTAGCAAATAAAAAACCCCGCGGTTCCGGCCGCGGGGTTTTTAAGGAGCGGCTTAAGTTTATTTCACAAGCTTGGCCGCGTCCACCATGCCCGCGCCCTGGTCGGTGGGTTTCAGGCCGGGGAGGGGGGTGGCCGCCGCTTTCAGGGCCGCCCTTACTTCGTCGGAGCCCTTGGCTCCTGCGCCTACGGCGAGCGCCGCCAGGCCGGCCGCGTGGGGGCAGGCCATGGAGGTCCCGGACATCGTGGTGTAGCCGCCGCCCTTGCGGGTGGAGTACACGTTCACGCCGGGGGCGATCACCACTACTTCGGGCCCGCGGGAAGAAAAATAGGCGAGCTTGTCGGACGAGTCCGAGGCGGAAATAGCTATCGCTTCCGGGTACTTGGCCGGGTAGTTCACCGGTCCGGAATCGTTGCCGGCCGCGCAGACCACGGCCACGCCCATTTCTTTGGACTTGATCATGATCTGCTTGAGCGCTTCGGTCCCGCTGCCGCCGCCGAGGCTCATATTTATGACGTTCATCCCGTGCATCACGGCCCACTCTATGCCGGCCACGACCCAGGAATACTGGCCCGAGCCGTTCTTGTCCAGAACTTTCACGGCGTAAAGGTCGGCTTTCGGGGCCACGCCCACGACGCCGTTAGAATCCCTGACCGCGCCGATGGTCCCGGAGACATGAGTGCCGTGGCCCTGGTCGTCCATGGGAGAGGCGGTAGAGACGATGGCGTTCCAGCCGCCTTTGTAGTTGGCCGCCAGGTCGGGGTGGGTAAAGTCCATGCCGGTGTCGACGATGGCTACTTTAACGCCCTGCCCGGCGGTGGCGTTCCAGGCGCCGGCGGCGTTGACGCGCTTTACGCCCCAGGGAATTTCTTTTTCGGCGGGGTCGACGGCGGGCCGGATCTCGGAGAAGACGGGGGCGTCCCAGCCTTCGCCGGTGCGTATCATATTAAGGGCGCTTTCCACGGAGGGGAGGGGGACGGAGTTCATGGACGCAGGCGCGGCCTCTATCCAGCGGATATAGCTGTCTTCGGCCACGTCGGTAACGCCTTTCAGCGAGTAAATGCTGGAATCCTTCAGATTATCGGGGAAGGTCGCCACCAGGGAGTTGATCAGGGTGAATTTGCGGGAGATCTTTCCGCCCACGCTCTCGACGCTTTTGTCTATCGCGCCTTTGTAGGCGGGGTCGAAGCTCACTATCTTCTGAGAAGCCTGCGCGCCGATAGCCGAGGCCATCAGTACGACGGTAAGAAACGCTGTTGCTCTCTTCATTTTCCCTCCTGCCGCTTATGTTTGTGGAATAGGTCTTTAGGCCTAAACCCAATATAGGACTTTTGGTTGATTATTGTCAAGGCTTTTAGCGGCGCCGCAAGAAGCGCCAGGCATTATGAGCGGTAATAATTAATTCGCGGAGCCGGCGGCGGGGCGGGAAGCGGGGAAGATCAGAATTTTCTTACTTTGCTGGTGTCGAATTTGCCGATCATGCCCGAGACTTCGGGGTTGCTCATCAGGAGGCTCAGGGTCTGCGGGTTCTGCATGGCCAGGGTCAGGAGCTGCGGATTGTTATTGATCAGGTCTCCCAGGGCCTGCGGATCTTTCATAAGCGCCTGGGCGGCCGGGGTGTTAAGCAGGGCGGAGATCATGCCGCTGGAGGCCACGGCGCTGACTATCGCGGGATTGTTCATCGCGGCTTTGACCACAGGATTGTTCATGAAATTGGCCGGGCCGCTCCCGCTAAGGTAGTTGGCTAGTCCCTGCGGGCTGGCGGTGGCGGCTTTCACGGTGCCCCTGGACATAAAGCCGTTGACTATATACTGGTTGTTAAGGAGCGCGCCGACGGCCTTGGGGTTGTTCATGACCTTGCCCACGGCGTAGGAAAGGTAGCCTTTCTGGTTGCCCAGCCCCATGGCTTCCTTGGCCCTGGTATCGTTGGATTCCAGCGCGGCCTGGTTGGCCGACTTCGCGTGCCCCTGGGTGTTGCCGGCCGCCTCGGTCCCCTGGTTCTTCCCTTTCTCCTGCGCCTGGCGCCCGTCCTCCGCCCTCCCGGCCCGGCCCGCGGGCTGCCGGTCCTGGCCGCCTCCGGCCCGGCCGGAGGATTCGTCTTCGTCGCCGGAGCGGTAGCGCACGGTGTAGCCGCTGTCGTTTAGCCCGGGGTTATAGCCGTCGTCGTTGTGCTTTTTAATTTCTCCCTCGGAGGCGTTGAAAGCGTTGTATTCCTCTTTCGAAAGGCCGACGTCGCTGGAGTTTATTTTCGCGTTCCACCGGTAAAGCATCACGCCCAGCACGATATAGATCGGGCTCATGTAAACCCAGATCTTCCAACCGGACCTCTTTCTCTCTTCCATGACTATAATATAACACTGAAAAGCGCTTTAGTCAACAGCGGGGGCGGGGCCCGCCGATCCGTTTTATTGCTATAGAGGCGGTCATTTTGTATTATTAACGATATCCATAGCCGGCGTCTTTTCGCGCCGGCAGGATTGCTATGCAGAAATTGATCCTGGTAACGATCTCCAACCTGGCGCAGGTCTTCCTGTTCGCCACCGGCCTTTTTTATTTTTTCCTGAGCTTCCGCGGCTTTTGGCGCGGCGAAAAGCCAGCCAGGGCCGGGGAGCGGCGCCGCTTCGCGCTTCTGCTGCCCGCGCATAACGAGGAAGGGGTGGTCGGGCTGGCCGTGCAAAGCCTGGCCGGCATAAAATATCCCCGCGAACTTTTCGATATCTACGTAGTGGCCGACCACTGCACCGACGGCACGGTGCGGGCGGCCGCGGACGCCGGCGCTAAGGTGCTTGAGCACGCGGGCCCCGGGCTTAAAGCCGGCAAAGGCCGCGCGATGAAATGGGCGACGGAAAAGATCCTGGCCGCGGCCGATTACGACGCGCTCTGTTATTTCGACGCCGACTCGCTGGCGCACCCCGGCTTCCTCGAAGCCATGAACGCCTCCCTGGCCGCCGGGGCCGAGGCCGTCCAGGGCCGGCAGCTGGCCAAGAATACCGGCTGCCTGCTCTCCAAGATACTCGCCTCCGGGCATTACATCACCAACAGGTTCTTCCAGCTCCCCAAGCAGGCGCTGGGCCTTTCCGCCACGCTGCACGGCAAGGGGATGTGCTTTACCGCCGCGGTAGCGCGGAAATACCACTGGGACGAGACCTGCCTGACCGAGGACCTGGAGATGCAGATGCGCCTGATCCGCCACGGCGTGCGCATCTCCTGGGCCCGGGACGCGATCGTTTACGACGAGGAGCCCGAGACGCTGAGCCAGTACATGTGCCGCACCATCCGCTGGACGCGCGGCTCGCTCGACACCGCCCGCCGTCACCTGCCCGGGCTGTTCTCCCGCGCGCTGCGCCTGGGCGATATCCGGGCTTTCGAGGGCGCTCTTTACTGCTCGCAGACCTACCGGTTCGTGATAGTGACGCTGGCCGCCGGGCTGGTTTGGTATACCCGGGACTCTTTCAACCTCCTTGTCTGGCTTTACGGTCGCCTGCCGGGCATGGAGCATACCATGAAGGCGCTCTCTATCGTGCCGCTTTTGCTTTACCCCGCGGTCGCCCTGGTGATAGAGCGCGCCAGGCCGGACCTGGCGGCCGCTTATTTCCTGCAGCCGCTGCTCGGGCTGCTGCGCCTGCCGATCTTCGTGGCCGGCGTGCTGCGCGGCACGGATTTCTGGGGCCGCACCGAGCATACCAGCCGCGTGGCCATAGCCGATTTAGTGGAATAAATTAATTGGAGGAACGATGAAAAAACTTCTTATATTGGCGCTGCTGGTCCTTCCGGCCGCGGCCTGGTCCCAGGAGCTGAGCAAAGCCGACCTGGACGAAACGCCCTCGGCGAAGGGCGCGGCGGCGGAAAGCCTCGAGCCCGTGCAGAGGCCGGACGCGCAGAAGATAATGTCGGAGCTGTCGGCGGCCCTGCGCCTGAGCTCAAAGCAGGAGGACAGGATCTCCTCGGCCATAAAGAAGAGGACGGACCAGTTCGACAAGCTCCTGAAGGAATACGAGAAGAACCTGGGCGAAGAAAAAAAATGGCGCTACAAGATGAACGCCAGCCGCTACGAGATGGTCAAGATGAACAGGGAGCTGCCCGACGCCATCCGCGAGTTCCTGGACGACGACCAGCGCCAGAGCTATGACGAGCTGCTCGAGGCCAGGAAGCCGGCCGCGGCGGCCGTAGAGCAGGGCGCGGCCGGCGACGAGGGCGCCGCGAAGCCCGTGAAAAAGAAGAAGCTGCTCAGGCGCAAGAAACTCCCCGCCGGGGAAGCGGCCGCCGCGGAGGAAGAGGCCGGGCAGACCATGGTGGATAAAGAAGCCCCGCCCGCGCCCAGGAAGAAGAAGGTCCTGAAGAGGAAGCCGGCGCCCAAGGCCGAGGCCGCCGAAGCCGAAGAGCCCGCCGGCTCCAAACCCACCGGCAAGGAAGCCGCCGGCGAAGAGGACGACGCCGGTTCCTACCCGTAAAGGATTTGGCGGAAATTTGAACTTAATTTGTCGCCCCCTTGATTTCAGGGTGTTAGAGTATTTATAATGAGGCGAGGATGAGCCGCGGGGAATCGTTCGAGCTATGATGAAATTAAGCCGGAAATTTTTCGGCGTGCCGGTCTCCCGGCGCGCCGGGGTCACGCTTACGGAACTGATGGTGGCCATGGTCATTATGTCCGTAGCTATATTGAGCATGGTTGGTGCCTTTAAGTTCTTAAACGTGGGAGTGCAGTCCGCTAAAACCCGCTCGCTGGCCAATAATATAGCCCAGGAAAGGATCGAGTTTCTGAAGAATAAATCCTATTACAGGGTGCTCGTCACCACTGCTTCGACTTCCGACCCGAATTTCTCCGTGGGGGAAATGGTTTACGACGTGGCGCCCAACGGCCCGGAAACGGTGAACGTCGGAGGCATAACTTTTATCAGGCGCGTCTATATACGGAAAGTTAACGAGGATTCCGGCGGGAACCTCGACTACCTTGCCTGGGACGAGCCTGACCCGGGCTTGAAGGAGATCAAGGTTTATGTGGTTTGGAAAGAACGCGGCGAATGGCGCAAACTTGAGGTCAGGAACCTCCGTGAAAACCCCGCCCGCGTAAACGAGAGCGCTGTCATAGGCGGCACCGTGCGCGACACGGGCGGCGCCGCCATAGCGGATGTCGTGGTGCGCGCCCAGGAAAATCCCTCGAAGTACGGTGAAACCAATGCCTCAGGGGTCTACTCTTTTACTATCGAACCCGGCACCTATACCCTGCTGGCCACCAAGGACGCCTATTTCCCCGCCACGCTGCCTTCTTTCGGCGTCCTCACCGCCCAAACTATCACTGGTAAGGATTTTACCCTTGCGCAAATGTCCAGCGGCACAATAACCGGCACTGTCTATATCAGCGACCACCTACTGGTCAGCCAGGTGGTGGGAAGCTCCGTTAATAGCAGCGGGTTTTCCCAGGAATGGGTAGAGGTCTATAATCCCACTACCTGGACCTGGACCATGGCTACCGGCCTGAATGCGGGGGTAATAGGCCTCGCCTATCAGTTGCGCAACCAGGCCAAGCAGATCATCCCCCTTGATTACTCAACATTAACACTGGATCCGCAGCATTATTACCTCTTTGCCAACACAGGCACCGTCATGGCCGCCAACTTTGATCGTACCGCGGACGCCGTCTACAATACCGCGGCGGCGGGCTACCCTAATATCATTAAGATCAATACGGATGCCGGCAATGACGCGGCCGGAGTGGCGATCAACTGGTGCGCCACTTTGACGGATATAGACGCGGCGGGCTGGAAAACGGGGGGGCAAAATCCCGGGCTGTCAATGGGAACTCCTATAAACCAGGAAACCGGCCTTGAATTGGACGAACAGTACATCCGTAAGACCAGCCCCGGTTCCATGGCCGTCGGAATCGGCAGGGGTTACAACACAAATAGTAATAACAGCGACTTTATGGTCATGCCGCTTACTTATGGGCCCAAAAACTCCGCTACCCACGAGAACGCCGCTACCGGCACCCCGGCCGCCGGCGCGCTGGTATTCACCGACGACGGACTTTCAGCTCCAGTGACCGCAGATTCCGCCGGCGCTTTCAACCTCACCAATGTTTCCACCGGCTCCTGGATAGTTTACGCTTCCAGCGGACTGGTTTTTTCCAGCGTGGCCTATTACGGCGGCGCCTCCGCCAACTTTGTCTCCGCTGCGGGAAACCTCCGGATCTCCTCCGCCACCACCTATGGCTACGTCACCGGGCGGGTTGTCAATGTAAGCGGGGCCGCGCTTTCCGGTATAAAAATGTTCTCAACCGGCAGTTCCCAGGTAGCCACCAACTCCGGCGGCCGCTATACTCTGCCGGTGACGGCCGGTATGGTCAACGTTGTAGCCAACTACCAGAGCCAGAGCCCCAGTTACGTGGAACTCTCCTCAGCGGGCGTGGTTGTCGCCTTGGGCGCAATCGTAAAGGACGTGGATTTTTCGCTTTATTATGGCGGCAGGATACGCGGCCGGGTCACCACTAACGGCACGGATCCGTTGCCTAATATCCCGGTGGTGGGATTTAAAGCCGGCGTCGAGCAGGGCAGCGGCATAAGCGATTCCAATGGCTACTTTATGATTTCCGGCTCGGGCATTTCCACCGGCACCTATGTTGTGACGCCTCAGCTTGAGACGGGCGAGAATTCCTCCCCCTCCAGCACCACGGTACTGCTTCAGGCCGGGCAGACGGCTTTCGCCTCCACTTATACGATCTCGGGCGCTTTCGGCTCTGTGAGCGGCGGCGTGCGTACGGGCAGCCCCTCCGGCCCGGTTATCACAACCGGGGTGCTCGTTTATATTACCACCTCCACACTGGCGGCAAACGCCGCGCCTCCTGATATAACGGACGCTTTAAGGGGCGGCACCGCCGTCTATTACGCCGCCTCCAGCAACGCGCTGGGCAATTATAGTATCCCCGTAAAGGGCGGCTACAGTTATAATGTTTACGCCTGGTATACTACCTGGAGAGGTGCCACGCCCACTACCGCGCGCAAGGAATCTCTGGCGGTGACCGTGAACCCGGCCGAGGCAAAGACGGTTGATTTTTTCTGGTGAACTGTATGAGAACCGTAATTTCAAGGCGCGGTTTTACCATGATAGAGATGATGGTGGTGGTAGGCATCATGGGGGTGGTCATGCTGGCCGCGCCAAAAACCTTTACCAAGGTATATCAGTTCGTGCAGTTGATGACGGCAAGGGTGGAAATACAGAAGAACGCCCGCGGCGCGCTGGCCAATATCAACAGGGACCTGCGACAGGCGGAGGCCGGCAGTATTGTCATAGATTCCGTTTCCGGGCAGCCGCCGCATTCGCGCATAACCTTCGATAAATACGACTCCGCCGGCAGCCTGGTCGGGATGTCCTACTACCAGAACGGCACCGACCTTTTCCAGGCCCGGGGCGGCGCCGCCGGCAAGCTGATAGCCAGGAATCTTCGTTACATCGCCTTCACGTACCCGCGCACAGACGACGACACTATACTTTCCATCTCCCTGACCTTTGAAAAGGCCACCTATGAGGGCGGCACCAAGGCACTGCAGATGGCAGTTGAGAAAGTAAGGATAATGAACTGATGACACTCCTCCTTCTCCCCTCACTTTTCCGCGCTTCCCGCCGCGGACAGATGGCTGTTATGATGGTCATCGGCATATTGCTTTTCCTGCTGCTGATGTTCCCCGTCATGAACCTGTTCGTGCAGAACGAGGCCAAATGGTCGGTAAAGGAAAAAAAAGCCACGGAGGCCTTCCACCTGGCCGAGGCCGGGGTCGACAGGGCGCGCTGGAAACTGCTGGAGAATACCGACATGTGGAACATCACTTCGACGGGAACCATCTCCGGCTACCACTTTGACAAGACTTACACGACCGAGGACGGCGGCACTTATGCTATCAACATCACCTCGGATCCGGCGGACGGAGACAGGCGCATAGTAGAGTCCGTTGGGAGGGATAAAACCGGCGCCCAGACACGCCGTATAAGGGCCGTGCTGATAAATGACAGCGCGGCGGATTTCTCCGTCTGGTCCGGTGTACAGATTGAAAATACCGGCAATGCGCATATTGAATGGGGCCCTGTTTATTCCGGTAACAGTATTAACGCTACGGGAATGACTTACCCCCGCTATTTCAGCGCCGGCCATGTTTCCCCCCAGGACGGCGGTTCAAGCTCCGCCTCTACGGACGGGGTTTACTGGTGGTCTTATTACGCGATCCCGCCGACTCCAAATGTGAAATTCTCCGTTTACCTGGCTTCCGCCGTAGACTCCGGCAACGCCCCTAACGGCTGCGGCAACGGGAACTCTTCCACCTACTATCGAGTGGGGAACGCCACATTCAAAGGCTGTAACGATACCAGCGGTAAAACCTACTATATAACCGGGAACGTTGATTTTGTTCCCGGCAGCGGTGGGAATTTTATTGTAGGCAATGTTTTATCCCTGGGGGAGGTCACTGTTCAGGGGAATGGCGGCGGAAACGGCAGTTATAACGCTAATATCCCTCCCATGGCCTGGAAAGAGTACGGGGCTAACTGGGCACACTACCTCACCTTCGACCCGGCGGGCTCGGGTTCGCCGGCCACCCCGGCCACCTATGCCGCCGCCGTCGCCTCCAACTACATTGCGACGAATAAAACCTACCCGCTTACCGAAGTGATAGTACACGGTTTCCTGTATGCCGGCAAGGAACATGAGCTTACGGGCGGAGGCAGCGGAGTAGTACACGGCGTTTTGATGGTGGGGAAAGAGGTCGAAATGCAAACCTCCAGTTTTAAGGTTTACTATGACGACGGGGTGGCGACCGACATCCTGCTGCAGGGGGTCAATATAAGGTTGTATTCCTGGTACGAAGTTCCGCCCGTATGGCCCTCCGGATTGTAACCCGCACGCAGGCTCCTGCCGCCTTTCCCCGGCGGTTCGGGCTGGAAATCGCCGGTTTTAGATTAAATTTTAAATCGGACCAAAGCGGTATTATTTCAATTCTGAAGCTCAGATATGGCAAATTCAGGACTGCTGGAAATGGAGGCTTCAGCTTAAATGTTTCCGGGGCACGCAGCAGGCAAAACCCGTTCAAACCGGTTGTCCTTTTGGCCGGCTCAAGGCTGGAAATCGAACGGGGCGATTTTAATTCCAGACTGGACCTGGACACAGGCGCCGGTTCCCTCAGCGCGGCGGCCAATGAGCAGTGCCTCGACGCTTTTTTGCGCTCTTTGATAAGCTTCCTGCTGCTCCGCTCCGGCGGTTTTATGCTTCACTCGGCGGGGCTGGTAAAAAAGGGTAAAGCTTATTTGTTCCCGGGCAAGTCCGGCGCCGGCAAGTCCACCCTGTCGAAGCTGGCGGCGGCGGCCGGGACAGAAGTGATAAGCGACGAGATAAATCTTCTCCGCTTCGAAAAAGGCCGCTTCCGGGTTTATGGCTCGCCTTTCTGGGGGGAGATGCGCTCGGACGGCAGGCAGGGGAGTTGGCCGCTGGGCGGGATCTTCCTGCTGAAAAAGGCCAAAACGAACCGCGCGGGAGAAGTGACCGGCGGGGAGGCTTTGAAGGTTCTGCTGCGCTGCCTTGTAAATTTCGACAAAAGCCCGGGAACGGCCGTGCTGGTAATGCAAAACGCGGCCCGGCTGCAGGCAAAGGCGAAATTCGGCCGCCTTGAGTTCTCAAAAGCCGACGGCGGCTTCCTGGATATTATATGAACCTTAAAATAAGAAAAGACCTGGCCTACAGGCGCATAGCCGGAGAGGTTTTTATCGTGGATGCAGCCAAGTCCGAACTCCATGAGCTTAACGGCCCCGCCGCCCTGATCTGGGAAGGTCTGGCCGTTGGGAAAGCTGAAAAAGCCATGCTCTCGGCCCTCACGGCCGAATACGAAGTGGACGAAAAAACCGCCCGTACCGACTTGGAGAATTTTATCAGGGAATTGTTGAAAGCCGGCCTTCTCAGCCGGGAGCCCGTGTAGCTCCGTCCTGACTTGCTTTATTTATTATGTGAGGATCCGGGATACGAGAGGAGGAAGAAATGGTTCAATCAGGTCGAAAAGTAAAGGATACAACCAATAAACTCAAACAAGTCGAATCTTTGGTTTATGATCTTTATATGGGCCATATGGGTTTAATCACCAAAGAACGGATCTGTATGGCAAGTACGGCACTAAGCGCGGCGATCGAAGTATTAATTTCGATAGAAACCGAGGCAAAAACCAATCAAAACTGAAAAAACAACCCTGGCCTGAAAGCCGCGGTTGCAACTTTCAGGCTAAGGCAGGGGCCGGAGTAAACTAAAATAATGATATACGCGCCAGCCTTGCCGTTCTGGATAAAGAAGATCTTATCGCCCTTATCATGAAGCATGCGGGCGCATCCGGAGAATTTTACGACCAGCTCATGCAAGCCGCCGCCTCCGGCCGGAGCCGCCGCCGGGTTGTAAAAGGGAAACGAGGCTCATGACAAAGAAACCCGCCAGAAACGATCTTTGCCCTTGCGGCTCGGGGCGGAAATACAAGAAGTGCTGTATGCCTCCCGGGGAAAGAGGCCCGCTGGCGCCGGACTCCGCCGCCGGCCTGTTCAGCGGCCCCGGCGGCGGCCGGGGAATGGCCGCCGGTTTACTGGAATTCGCGCAGCCGCTGCTGGAAGCGGCCGGTGATGATCAGAAAGAGATAGATAAAGCCCTTAAATTTTCCATGATGATCTGGAACGTGGCCGTTTCCGCCGAAACCGGCGGCGCGGAAACGGTAGGGGAGCAGCTGGCCTGGATAGAGAACCGGCTGTGCGCTTCGACCGAAGACAGCCTGGCATTCAGAGATATGGTCCGGGTAATGTTTGACCGCTACAACAGGCTGCGCCCCGGGGCGCGTGTAAACCTGGCGGGCGTTCTGGAGGGTCTCTGGGGCCGGGACTTGTCCAGGGGGGTGCCCAGGTTCGGCTGGCGGCAGCGGTTAATGCGTGCGGCAATGCGGGTTCAGGATTGGAAAGACCGTATGACGGGGAAAGAATGAACCGGCCGGGCCGGCCGGAGGAGCGCTTGTGCATATAGATATTGAAAAACTTTCGCTTGAAGAATTGCTGGAGCTAAACCGCCGCGTGGTAAGACGGATAGATTACCTGCACAGCCTTAAAACCCGCGCCCACCTGGACAGGTTCGAGCCGGGCGACAGGATAAGTTTCCAGAGCGACGGCCATGCCGTGGAAGGCGTCGTGCTAAGGGTGAACTCAAAAACCCTGAGCATCCGCACCAAGGACGCGCATTGGAACATCCACCCGCGTTTTGTGACAAAGCTGCCCGTGGCGGGCGGCGAGCCGCATAGGGTTATAAACGAGATAGAATCCCGCCGGGAACCGGGAGAATGAGCTGAAAGGACCGGCCCCCTGGGGCATGTGCTCACCATAGGGAAATAGGGGACAGACACGAATGGCACTAACTTAAGGCCTCCTGTATTTACTTCTGTGCTGTATTTCCTTACACAATCTGCGCGGTTTATTAAGCAACTGATAATTTTTAGCTCGTCGTTTTTTAGCTCTCGGTTCAATTCGGTT
>JAJZPF010000018.1 GCA_021811315.1 bacterium | reverse complement strand
CAGGGCGGTAAGAGCTGTGTTGAAAAAGTGGATGTTACTTGAAGAATGGGAAGCAGAACCGGAAGATGCTAGAATCTGTCAACAGAACTAGGCGAAAAAATGTTTCAGATTAAACTGGACAGGACAACATAAAACTACCGGGGCACATTGAATATGTGCCCCGCCCGGAAAGAGGATACTCAACAAGCAAGGAAAGGGGTATGAGATGAAGATTGAAACTCGCAACCAACTGCTCGGAATTATTGTGGGAACGGTTATAGCACTTGGGATACACCTGCTGCCTGGCATCCCTGATAAGGCAAGAATGTGGGTTCTGCTCGTGTGTATTATAGTTATACTCTGGGTATTCAAGTTCCCAATCGTGGTAAAATTGTTTACAAATAAAGTTAAAGAGAATGATCCGGGGTCCGGCTCAACCGGACCGTCATTAGCGCAGCAGCATGGGAACCACTGGAATGGCGGGTCTAAGACTCATATGACTGATATCGAAAACAAAAAGAACGGTTTTTTTGACACTTTAAAATGGTACGCGGTGGGTGTGGCGGTAACTTTCCTGGTGTTCTACGCCCTGCTGTTTTTTAAAGTGGAGATGCGCAATATCGTCACCTGCTTCCAGATAAGCAGCGGCATCCTTCTAGGGGGGCTGCTTCAAATGCGGACGCGGTTGCCGGATAACAAATAACACCTGAAGCATATTGGGAGGGCGGCCGGGATACCCGGCCGCCATTTTCATATGAGAATAATATTCTCATATGAAAATATTATTACCTGTTCCCCCCCCACTCCCTACCCCTGTTAACATATGCTCTCCAAGGAGCGACCGCTTAAGATCCTCTTCCCGCCCACGCTGGCATATTTATTGCTCTGTATCGGGTGTAGCGGCACAGAATATAAACGGGAAGGGCAAAATAAATATGAAAACGAGCAATATGCTGATAGTAGTGTTCACGGTGTTGGTGACGGCCACTGCGGCCTTCGCCGCAGAAATGACGGTTGATTTTGACGGCAGGACATCCGGCAACCAGGCTTCAGGCAGTTCTAAAAGTAGCCTTTTGGATCTTATTAACTCGGCTGCCTTTTCCGAGGACAATTGCGGAGGCCTTATGGCCTGCGGCACCAGTCTTCCTTCTGAAATATTGGCGGCGGCGATAGAGGCGGCAGGATCAATGCCTTTAGAGGCGCGGCGTAATATCCCCGATTACACATTGCCGCAAGTCCCGGCGCCGGATTTCCCCATGCCGACCCCCATCCCTTCCTACCTTTCCGGCGGTTGCGCTATGTATTGCCCGTACGGGTACACCTATGGGTCTGTCACCGGCGGTTGCTCCTGCAAACCCGACCCCTGGTACACTATATGGGAACAGGAAGGCGGTGTTGGTGGTTTTAATTGCGAAGAAACGAATCCGAACTCCTGGGTGGGGATGGCGCTGTGCTATCCGGGCGCAAACGCCGTCCAGGGCGAGGCGGGGAGAAAGGTTAAATCTAAAAAGACGCCGGCGGCGGCGCAGCCCGCCCTCCAGAAGCAGCTGCTCGGTATCCTGCTGGCATATTGTGATACGTATCCGGAATTTGCCGCGGCCGTTCTGCCTATGTTAAAAGACGGGAAAGCAAAGATCGGTGTGTATGACGGATTTGTTCACATCGTAAACAGCAAAAAGATAATTAGATTTGCCGGGAAAGCGGCCGCTGAAGCGGAACAAAAGAATTCACCCCGGAAGTCCGGACCTGGCTTTCAGTCTACGGCCGCCCAGGCAGCAGATGCGATAATAAATGCTATCACCGCATGGAATTAAAGTTTCTAATAAAACGGGAACCTCGAGCTGCTCTTTATAATAAATAGGCCGGCCACCATGCGTGCGGAGTTCTTTGTCTGGTTCTTGCGGCGGATCCAGGGCGTTCAGCTCCGCG
Organism: bacterium; assembly: GCA_021811315.1. Lineage (GTDB taxonomy): Bacteria > Elusimicrobiota > Elusimicrobia > Elusimicrobiales > UBA9959 > UBA9959. The sequence continues at coordinate 49,456 of JAJZPF010000018.1, read as the reverse complement.
GGGTCGTCCATTATGCGGAAATCGTGATCTTCGAGCTGCAGCGTCGGATTGGTGATTTTTGAGATCTCCAGGGTGTTATCCAGCCAGGCCAGGTAGCCGTCCGAGCCGTTGCAGCGGAATGGGACTCAGCTTCAGATCGGTGATAGCGGCGTTCTGCCGGCGCGCCCAGCGGGACTTGGCGTTCGCCTGAAAACTTCTGATGAAGTTTTCCGCCCGCATAGCGGGCGCCCTTCGGGAGGCATACACCCCGTCGGGTCTGGCGCGCATAGCGCTTGGCCCTCCGCCCGCTTCGCGGGTAATTCCGCAAGCGGAATTAGGGTTAAGGCGGTGGACCTCGTCCACTATAAGGCAGTCGTAATCGTTGGGCCTGGCGGTATGGTACGAGCCCGCGCCGCTGAACATATTGGTTATATGGGACTTTTTGAAGGAGCCGGTGAGTTTGGCTTCGTAAACCATGCGCGGGGCCGAGTTGCGGGTGACGTACTGCGCCACCAGGCCGCGGTCGGTGAGGGCGACCAGCAGGTTTATGGCCACCACGGACTTGCCGGTGCCGGGGCCGCCTTCCACTATCAGCACGTGCTTTGCGCCGCTGCCGGCCCTGGCCGCCCGGGCCAGGGCGGTTATGAAGTCACGCATAAACCGCATAGCGGTTTTGCGCGACCCCGCCTCGGCGATTTTCGTTGAAAAATCGCCTCCGGCCTTGCGGCCCGGACGCGAGGCATAATTATGCCTCGTTCTAAAGCCGGGCCTCACCTGCAGCTTCAGCGCGTCGGCCTTGTAATAGACGGGGGCCTGCCGGGTGTACTCGCCGTAGAACTTGTTGCCTATCACGTCGTCCTGCTCGTAATTGTGCAGGTAGGCGCAGGGGTAAAGGCGGACGTTCTCTTCCTGCACGGTGGCGTTGTAGTCTTCGAGCAGGCGCTTGTAGGACCAGACCTGGTAGGACGGGTGCGTGGTTTCGCGGGGCTGGCCCATGAACTCGGTGATCACGATGGAGTCTTTGTCGGTAAGGGCGGCGTGCTGCCACTGCTTGAGCTCCACCAGGATGGCGGTTTCCAGGTTGCCGGCGTCGGCGCCGGTGAGGATGAAGTCTATGCGCTTGTTGGATTTGGGGATGTGGTATTCGATGGCCACGCCGGCGTCGCCGGGGATGGCGGGGTCGTTCAGGACGCGGTCCATGTACTGGAGGGAATTGACCCAGGAATTTATTTCGGACTTTTGTGTGCTTTTGCCGGTTGCGCCTTTGAAGGCGCCGAGGATGATATTGCCGATGTCATTGGTCATGACATCCTGGCGGAATTTGGCCTTGGTGGCGCTGTAGACTATCATGCGAATAATTTTGAGGCGGAAATAGTGAAGAACTTTCCCCCCTCTACCTTCAAAATATCTTCTTTCAGTACTACCTGCACAAAGGGGATGCCGCCCAGCATGGCGGAGTGCCTGTGGTGATGGCTGGCCACGCCCTGGGCCGAGACTTTGGCCTCGCAGAGCAGCCACGGGGCGCCGTTCTTTGTGATAAGGAAATCCGTCTCAAGGCCGTCGCGGCTGCGAACGAAATGCAGCGCGTAGCGGTCGTCCTGCGAGTCGTTCCACAGGTCCACCCGGGCCTTCAGCTCCGCCGCGGTGTAGTTCTCGAATTTAGCGCCTTCGTCGCCGGCAAGCGTCCAGTCGTAAAAATACACTTTCTGCTCTTTTTTAACCAGGCTGCTGATCTTTTGGGAATAAGGCGGCACTTTGAACAGCACGCAGGTTTTGCAGAGGTGATCGATGTAGTTGCGGGCCGTGAGGTAGTTGACCTCCAGGTCTTCGCGCAGCGAATTTATGGAAAGCGGCGAGCCTATTTTTGAAGGCATAAGCAGCAAAAGCCGTTTTACCGATTCCAGCTGCTGTATGCGCGTCAGGTCCCGCAGGTCCTGGTCCACCACCTGCTCCAGGTAGGTTTCCGTCCATTTTTTATGGAAGATCCCGCTGGCTTTCAGAAAAGGCTCCGGGAAACCGCCGAATTTAAGCAGGCCGGCAAGCTCCGCCTTGGGCGAAACGGACCGGGCCGCAGCGGTCTCAAGGTGGGCGAGAGCGTCAGTGCCGGGAAGCATAGCGGAAAACGGCGCGCCGGAGGCCTCCGAAAGCGTAAGTGGGTTTAAATTAAAAAGGAAGTACCGGCCGGAGAGGCTGTCGCCGGCGCTGCGGAACATGTCCAGGCGTGCGCTGCCTGTCACGATGAACTTCACTTTACCCTCGTGCGCGTCGAAATAGTCCTTAAGGATGTTCTTCCAGCGCGGCATCTTGTGGATTTCGTCAAAACACGCCCAAGTGGCGCGGCGGCCGGACTTAAGCAGGTCGGCCGCTATCAGATCGCCGCCCTCCCGGTACCGGGCGCGCACCTCTTTATTGTCCCAGTTGTAATAAAGGCCGCCCCCGGCATGGGCGAGCTGCTGTTTTGCTATGGTGGTTTTCCCGGCCTGGCGGGGCCCGGTTATAAAGCGCATCTGCCTGCCGAGTTTTTCGGCGAAGGCGATATGATTCAGGTGGCGTTTAATAGTCATGTTGACAGTTTTGCATATACATGCAATCTAGTCAATACTAATTTGCATGCGTATGTTTATTAATACAATGGCAGAGCAAACTATCACTTTAACCCCGTATACTTGGTGTGGCGGCCTTTGGCTTTGGAGACGGGGTATTTCTTGGCGTTCTTCTTGAGTTTCCTGGAGAGGGCGGCGAGCGGGTCTATTTTAAGGTCGTGGCTGAGGAGGAGGACCCAGTAGAGGACGTCGGCGAGTTCTTCGGAGACTTCGGTTTTATGGGTTTTGAGGTGTTTTTCTATTTCGGCGGGGTTCTTCCACTGGAAGTGCTCCAGCAGTTCGGCGGCTTCGAGGGAGAGGGAGATTGCGACGTCTTTGGGATTATGGAACTGCGCCCAGTCGCGCGCGTCACGGAAAGAGATTATCTTTTTAGTAAGGTTTTCGATGCCGCTCATTCCGCCCCCTGTTGCCTGACCCTTTGTCCAGATTCTACCTCTTTTCCCCGGTCCTACCCAGACACAAAACACAATTCGGTCGCATTGAATCAATATAGTTATCAATAGAATGCGATATTCGGGAAAAAGAGGCTATACCCTGAAAAGGGTAGATTAAACAAAGTTTATTTCTATCCGCTTGCCGAATACACGGGCTATTTTCTCAAGCGTATTGCAGGAAGGCTTGTATTTGTCCTGTTCCAGCCTTGAGATCACCTGCTGCTTGGTATGGAGCTTTTTCGCCAGTTCGGCTTGCGTCATATGGGCCCTCTCGCGCAGGTCGGCTATCTTATGTGCGATCAGCAGGCGCTCAACGCCGCGTTCATAGGCGCCGCGCTGGGCGGGAGTCTTGAAATATTCCTTCACGAAATCATCGTGCGTATATACTTTCCGCTTCATATGTTTTCCTCCGCTGTGCGGGCCAGGTACTCCGCGCGTATCCGCTTCGCTCTCTCGATTTCCCCTGTCGGCACGGCCCTGGTCTTCTTCAGAAACCCATACGTAAGAACTATTTCGCTGCCGTTAAAGAAATACAGTATCCTCGGCTCATAATGCGCGAAGGTCACCCGCAATTCGAAGATCCTGTCCTCCAGGTAACTGACATATTGAGGCCTGGCCAGCGGCCCGGCGGAAGCCAGGTACCCGACATGTTCCGCTATCTTTCTGCCTACCTTTCTTGGCAGCCCCCGGACGAATTCCGCGGCATAATTGTCGCCGCGCCGGGAAACATAATAAATAACAGTGTACATCGCGCCCCCCCGCGGGGCATACACATCTATTTTGATGTAAATAGCCTACATCATAATTGTTGTATAGTCAATGCCCCCGCTTTACCTGAAATAGCATAGCAGGCGAACCCGACAAGGGGCTGTCGGGACGAAAATTATTATTCATTAACCAACCCGACACGCCCTTGTCGGGGTCGTGTTGTATACTATTAGGGAAGGTGGGAGCTTATGTTTAAGAAACGCATCTCAAAATCGCAGTTCATGATGGGGCTGCAGTGCCTTAAAAGGCTCTGGCTTTATAACCATCGCCGGGACCTCATGCCGCCCGTAGGGCCGGAGCAGCAGCAGCTGTTCGACCAGGGGCATGCTATAGGCCTGCTCGCGCGCGAATATTTCGCGGGCGGGGTCCTGGTCGACGCCGATCATAAGCATATCCCGCAGGCTCTTAAGCGGACCGCGGAACTCACCGGGGGCGGCGCGGATATTATCTACGAGGGAACTTTTGTTTTTGGAAATGTTCTGGTTCGCTGCGACATCCTGAAGCGGAACCGGGACGGGTCATGGGACCTGATAGAAGCCAAGGGCTCTACGGAGTTAAAGGACGAGCATTTGCGGGACGTGGCCGTGCAGCGCTATGTCCTTGAAGGGTCGGGGCTCAGGCTCAGGAAGACGCTTCTGATGCGCATCGACAATAGTTTTATCAAGTCCGGTCCGCTGGAAGCCGGGAAGTTATTCGCGCTTGAGGATATAACCAAAGAAACCTCCGCCCTTCTCCCTGAAACAGGCCGGGATTTGGAGCGGTTCACGGAAACCCTGGCCTCCGCGGAAGCGCCGGAACCGGGCATAGGCCGGCATTGTTCCACGCCTTATGACTGCGAGTTCCGCGGTCATTGCTGGAAAGGGATACCGGAGTATTCTATTTACGATATCCCGCGCCTGAGCTGGGAAAAGAAGTACATGCTTAAGGCTATGGGCATTTTGCTCTTCAAGAATGTTCCCGACAGCTTCGACCTGAGCGAAGGTCAGAAACTGGCTTTGAAGGTCGAGAAAAGCGGCGAGGCTCTTTTGGACAGGAAAAAGCTTGCGAAATTCCTGAAGAAGATAAAATATCCTCTGTACCACATAGATTTCGAGACCGTGATGCCGGGCCTGCCGCTTTATGACGGGACTAGGCCTTACCAGCAGCTGCCTTTCCAGGTTTCACTCCATGTCCAGGCGGCCCCGGGCGCGGAACCGCTGCACTTTGAATATCTCGGCGACGGTTTGAACGACCCGCGGCCCGGCCTTATCAGCTTTATGCTTGAGAAGATCGGCCCGGAGGGCACGCTTCTTGCTTTTAATTCATCTTTCGAGATGAAAAGGATAGAAGAACTTGCGAGGGATTTCCCGGCTTCGGGCGCGGCTTTACTGGCCCTGATCGACCGCTTCGAAGACCTAATGAAACCTTTCCTGGAAAGGGCTTATGTGCACCCGGACTGCCATGGCCGGTTCTCGCTTAAGAAGATCCTGCCGGCGCTTATACCGGACATGACTTACGAAGGCCTGGCCGTGGCCAATGGCGGCGACGCGCAGCTGGCTTACTATAATATACTTTCCGGGAAGCTCCCCCCCGGGGAAGTTGAGCGGCTCCGTAAGGACCTGAAAATTTATTGCGGCCAGGACACCCTGGCCATGGTAAAGATCCTTGAACACCTTATTGAAATTGTTTAAGTGAAAGCCCGAAAAAAACCGGAGGATCAGCCTCCGGTTTTATCTTTCAATGGACGGATTTCAGGAGCGGCCGAGCTTCTTGTAGACTTCCTTCCTGTGGCCGATCTTGAGGATCACCACCACGGCGCCATGCACCTGGTAAATAACGCGGTAGTCGCCTACCCGCAGTTTGCGGAAGCCGGCCAGGCTGCGGCGCAGCGGTTCGCCGAATTTTACAGGGTCCAGGATAAGGCGCTCTTCTATGGCTTTGCGGATGCGGTCCCTGATGTTTTTCGGAAAGCCTGCGATATCGCCGGCTACTTCAGGATGATAGCGCGGCTCGTAGAGCATTATTTCCAGATATCCTTGTGGGATACGGATTTTTTGGCGGAGTAGGTCTTGGCCCTTTCGGCGGCGACCAGGCCCCAGTAGATGTCTTCCCTGGCTTCCAGGGCTTCTTTAATAAGGTCGCGGGCTTCCAGCGACATCGAGATCCCGTCGCGCGCGGCCATGCTGCCCAGCGTGCTGTAAAGCAGCGGGTCCAGGACTATGTTAACTCTCGGGTTTTTGGCGGGCATATTTACCTCTTGAAATAGTGTAACACAAGTGTTCCACCTTGTCAAGCCCGGCAAGATCAATCCAGGGTGAATTCTTCGCCGTTCTTCAGGACTTTGGCGCGCTTGCCGAAGGTGGCAGTGAATTTTTCCTGGTGTTCGGTGTTTATCGGGATTATATAGCGCGGTTTTTTATTCTCGGCCAGTTTGCGGATAGCGGAGAAATAAGCATGGCCGGTTGACGGGGTGGGGACCACCTCCAAAGGGCGGGCTTTGAACCACTTAAGGGTTTCCATCATGCCGGCTTCCTCGGTGTAAGTTTCCCAGTCCGAATAAAGGAAAGCCGCGCCGCGCAGGTCGTCTATCTGTTCTTTGACCCAGAGCTGCGAATTCGCGCGCACCGGAATTATCAGGCGGGGCAAGTTGTCCCTGACCCAGTCCCAGCCGTACATTTTGGGGCGCATCCGGACGAAAGTCTCATTGTATTCCGACAGCTGGTAGATCCGCTGCGTAGCGAGGTTCCTGATGATGCACAGGAACTTCGTCTCCAGGCTCGGGATCTTTAGGTCCACGCCCTGTTTCTGCGCGAGGGCTTTCACCCTTTCAAGCAGAAGCGCGGTATAGCCGTCCACCACCAGAAAGCGCCTTGTGTTCTTGGCTATCATAGCCATGCTGGCGAGCAGGCCGATGTCCTGCCCGGCGCACATCACGTAAAGCGCGCCGCGCCGGTCTTTAAGTTTGGATTCTATCTCGGCCATCACGTCCTGCTCGGCGGGGCCTTTCTCTATGTCCGCCTGGACGCCTTCGGTTATAAGCGCGTCGACGGGGCCGGTCTTCGCGGCGAGGAACTGTTTGAAAGCCGCGGCTTTATTCCCGTGCTCGCGGAAATCTCCGGTATAAATTATTCTTTTCCCGTCGGCCTCGATGAGGAAAGCGAAAGACTCGGCCGCGGTATGGTCCATCAGGTAAGGAGTTATCACGAAGCGCCCGACTATGAATTTATGGCCTTTCCTGAAATAGTGGATATTCGCGGGGAGCTTTTTCCCGTCGCGCGGCATCTTTGCGGTTATCCGGATGACGTCTTCCATTATCTCCGTCATGTAAACTTTGACGCCGGGCTCTATCGGCCTGGCCAGGAGCGCGCCGTAATGGGTGTGGTGGGTATGGGAGATTATTATCCCGAGGACGGGGTCCGCTGACTTTTCGTAAAGGCCGGGGATATTCAATACTGTTTCTTCCGGCGAGGCTCCCAAAGGAGCGCCGTAATCCAGGAGTATCCTGGAAGTTCCGGAAACCAGCTCGATGCAGTTCCCGCCGATCTCTTCGGCCCCGCGGTGTACGATTATTTTCATTTTTTACATCTTGCGGACGTTCATCATGAAACCGAGCCAGCGGTTGTTCGCGAGCGGCATTATTTTGTCGCTCGACACGCCCAGGAAATCTTTGCCGTACATCTCGTTGACGTGCGAGGTCAGCTGCAGCTCTGGCAGCCGGCCGACGAGTTTCCCGTCTTTCATCAGGAAAGCCACCTGCGCCGGTGTTCCGAAGCCGCCTTCGCTCGTAAAATCGCCGCCGCTGGCCATGCTTACGAAGATAGCGGGGGCGCCGCCCTGCATTTCTTTTACGGTTTTGGCCTGGGCCTGTATTTTCATCCCGCCAAGGCCGGCGGTGGGCGTGCCGTCATAGGCCGCGTCGGCCGTGCCGCTCGGCGTGAAATTGAATTTGGCGGCGGTCTTTTTATCGGCGAAAGGCGCGCGCAGGACGCCGTTCTCTATATATTTAAAACCCTCGGCGCAGACGCCCTCGGCGTCGAAGAAAGGGAGGTGTTCCTCCTGCCGGCCGCTGTACAGGGTGAAGCCTTCGTTAAAAAGCTTCTGCCCGGTCTTGCCGGAGAACAGCGAACCGCCGGAGCCGAAAGTCATCCCGCCCAGCTCGCGCGCGAAAATATTTTTTACCAAAAATTCCGAATCGTCGAAGAAGACCGGCAGCTTCCCTTCCGCCGGCAGCGAAACTTCGCGCAGATGCGCGCCGAGGATATTCCCGGCATGGGCGAGGAAAGCCTGCCTGTTATATTCCTGGCCGGCATAGGCGAACCAGCCGTCCATGATGCTCGAGGAGGAATTCATTTTGTAAAGGAAGACGAATTCGTGCAGGGTGATAGCCGAAAGCAGGTCCAGCCCGGCGTCGTTCTTTAGCGCTTCGGTATAGGTTCCGGTTTTGACCGAGGGAGAGGAAAGAACGAACTGCGGGAAATCTTTACGCAGAGCGGACAGGATCGCCGCTACTTCCGCGTCCAGCGCTTCCGGCGTAAAAGGCTTTCCGCCTATTGTAAGCGAGCGGACCAAATTCCCCGAAGGCTGGCCGGGATAAGCGATCTTGTAAGCAAGGGCCGCTTCGGCGCGCTTGAGAGCGTCACCGGCGCCTTCCTCGCCCATATAGCCGGAGATCCCGAGGCAGCCGTCTTTGTAAACCCGGACGCCGGTGCGCTTGATGCGCTTATTTCGAAGCGATTCGGGCACGGAGGCTGAAATTTTCACCGAGACTTCGTCTTTAATAAGGGTATAGGTTTCTTTTGTCATAGGTCCTCACAGAACCGACATTCCGCGCACGCGGACAAAAGGCCCGCCGAAGCCGACGGGGAGCGGGTGCTGTTCCATCTTTCCGCAGCCGCCGCCCACGAAAGAGAGCAGCTCGACTTTATCCGAGATAGCGTCGATCAGCCCGAAAGTATCGAAGACGCTTCCTGAGATGACCGAGATCTGGGCGGGGCCGGCTATCTTCCCGTCCTTTATGAAATAAGCAAGCGAAGGCGCTATGGTGAAAGTGCTCATCCCGGAGCCGTGCTTTATAGTGTCGATGAAAAGGCCGTCTTTAACGCCGGCGAAAAGCTCGTCCTTCGTCATATTCCCGGCTTCGAAGTGGGTGGTGGTCATCCGGACTATCGGCTCGTACTCGAAGCTGATCGCGCGGGCGTTCCCGGTGGCTTCTTCGCCCATCGCGGCGGCCGTGACCGCGCTGTGCAGGCGGCCGGCGAGTTTCCCGTTCTTGATAAGCGTGGTCTTCTTCGCCGGGGTTCCCTCGTCGTCGAAAGGCGTGAAGCCGCTGCCGGCCTGCGCTCCGTCGTCCGAGATATGCAGGAAGTCGGGGCCGAGCTGGCGGCCGATATGCCATTCTTTCATCATGGCCGCGTCGCCCAGCATGAAGTCGGCCTCGCTCTTATGGCCGAAAGATTCGTGGGCGAAGACCCCGGCGGCGAGCGGCGAGAGCACCACGGTATATTTGCCGGGGGCGACCCGCGCGGAATTGCGCAGGAAATCCAGGGACTGGGAGATCCGCTTCTCGAGGATCTCCTTGAAATCGCCGAGCTCGCTGAATTCCCCGCCGGCTTTCATCGCGCCCTCGGTGAAGGTATGCCCGTTCTCGAGGAAGGTCATGCCGATGCGGATGCCGCAGAGCTGCTGCTCGCAGACGGACTGCCCGCCCTTTGAATTGTAAAGCTCCCTGTGGGTGAAAGTGTCGCTGTAGGAGGCCGACCACATGGTTATTGTCTTCTCTGCGGTCACCGCCGGGAAGAAAGAGGAGAGGAAAGCGTTCTTCCCGGCCAGGGAGGTCTTGCGCAGGTCTTTGCCGGCGAAGCCGTGCGGCACGCCTTTCCGCGAGGACATCTTCGCGACCACTTTATCTTCCGCTATGTTCTTCGAAGGCGCGGCCAGTTTCGCGAGGCGGTCTATTTCCTCCTGGATCTTGTCCAGCGAGGTGGTGGAGGAATAATACCAGCGTTTCCCGTCGTAGACGCGGATGAAAGCGCCGGAAGTATCCCGCTCGCGCATCTCGCGCAATTCGCCTTTAAGATATTGAACGAGCGTGGCGCGCACTTTCTCCACGCGCACGTCGCTGTAAAGACCCTCAGGGAATTTAAACATTATTTCCTCCATCTTCTTTTTACCGCGGCCGGATCATTTTCCGGGCCAAAAATCGCGCGGGTAAAGCTTTACGACTTCTTTCGCTTCGCCCAGCTCGCGGGCGAAATTTTCGTAGCGCAGGATAAGGTCGTCGGGGCCTATGATAACGGCTCCCGCCTTGGGAGAGGCGGAAACGCGGCCGCCCGGCAAGCCCACCAGCACGCGGCCGAGGGTCTTCAGGAACCTGGCGCGGACCAGCGGCAGGATTCCCGGCTCCCGGGCTATTTTCAGCAGGGCGGTTTTGTAGGCGCGCACCGCTTCGGGCCGGTCGCCTTCCTCCAGGTCGTAGGCCAGCGAAGCGCCCCGCGAGGAGAAACCGCCCAGGGCGCGGTAATCGCCGAAAGAAGTGGCCAGGCTGTATTCAAGCAGGAAAGGGTCGTCGATCTTCTGCGCGGACGCGACCCCCGCCACGAAGCGGAGGGTTTGCGCCGGGTCCGGGCATTTATCGGCGTAATACCGGGCCTGCCCGTAAGCCGCGCTGTGCGACATCCCGTTGCCGTAGGCCAGCCCGGCGCCCCAGGTGCGCATGAAGAGCGAGTGCGCGCCGCCGCCGGAAAGCACCCCGAGCGCGAGGGTGTCCAGCAGCGCTTCGCGGTCGAGCGTGTGATAGTCGGCGGCCGGAGTCCACACGCTTATGGTCCCCGTTTTGCCGCTATTGTTCACCAGCGCGACGTGCGCCGGCCGCTTCAGCCCGGGGAAGCGCTGGCGAAGGCGGCCCAGGACAAGGTCTTCGCGCGGGGGCGCGGCTGAAGCGCGGCCTTCGGGCAGCCGGGCCAGCAGCGCGTCCACCAGGCGGGCCGCGCGTTCCGTATTTGCGGGGCTGCCGTTGATATGCACCCGCGCCCCGGCTCGCACGAGAGTTCTGGAAGCTAAGTCCTGCAGCCGGCGGATGGTCCCGGTGGACCGGCCCACGTCGGCAAGGAGGTCGGAAGAGAGCTCCCGCAGGTCGCCGCGCCAGGAATTCTCCGGCAAATGCGAAAACTCCCAGCGCAGGTATTCGCCAAGTTCGCCGTCGATGCCGGCGAGGAGTTTTTCCGCGGCCGGCCTTTCCAGGGTCTTCGCCGCGGCCTCTACGGCGGTCATCGTGGCGCGGAGCACGGCAAGTTCTGCCGGCGCCGGTTCTTCCAGGCGCCAGCGCAGCCTGTTCAGGTCCCGCAGTTCGGTGAACGGGCTGCTGAGATGCATATATAAAGGCTTGTCCTGGTATTTATAGGCGGCGACGGCTTCGGAAACCCAGGCTTCCTCGTCCCGCTCGAAGATCCCCCGCAGGCTTTGTATCCCGTCGTTGAGCGTGTCGATAAGGCGCCGGCGCGAGGCTTGCGTAAGGTCGGGCCGGAGAAGATAATTCTCCATCCATTCCACGGCCCGGTCCACCTCTTCGGGCGAGGAAGCGTAACCGCTGAAGCTCAGCCCGGCGCGGCCGCTGCGCGCGGAGGCGTCCACGCCCACGCCGGCTCCGTAGATCTCTTTCATCTGGCGTTCGCTGGCCTGGACGTAATCGAGGCGCTCCCCGGAGCGGGTCGTAACGCCAACGGAGCCGAGGGCGCCGCCCAGCAGCGGCAGGAGTTCCCGGTCGCCCTCCGCGATGCCGCTCAGGTCGAAGGTAACGCTGATATCCGTGAACGGGGTCTGGAATTGAGTGGCCAGGAGCCGCGGCCCGGAAGGCAGGCGGCTTTCTTTCCAGTCGAGCGAGTCCAGCTCGAGGGGCGGTTCGCGGAGGAACGAGGGCTTAGCCGCATTCTTTTCAAGCCCGGCAAGCACCGCCGTGGCCGAAGCCGCTTCGGCGCGGTAGCGCTCCAGGGCCTGCGCCTCCGGCAGGCCGTAACCGGAGGCCAGCGCCGCCGTTGCCGCGGCGACGCGCTTGAGTTTCTGCTCCTTCTGGGCTTCAAGCAGCGCGGCTTCCGGCAGGACGGCCGAGACGTAAGGCTGTTCAAGCAGCCCGGCCCGTTCCAGGGCCTGGGCCCACGGGTTGCGGCCGGCGTCGAGTTCCGCCAGGAGGCTGTCCGACTGCGCGCCTTCGCCCAGCTCTTTTGCGAATTCAGGCTCCAGGGCCAGTTCGTCCAGGTACTGGTTCCAGCCGTCCCCGGTGGAGCGCTCGCCGAACATAGGCGGGCCTTCCATGGACTTAAGGGTGGAGCGCCGGCCGGCGCGGATGAGCGAGCGCGCTTTATCGGCGGCCTCGGCCAGCTCCGGGCTGCCGGGCTTGAGGTCGTGCAGCCAGCGCACGCGCTCCATGATTATATCCCGGAGGCGCCCGAGGCCGGCGGGATTGACGGAAGCCGGCGGCAGGCCGGAAAGCGAAAGCGTGACGTAAGAAACGGGGAGCACGTTCGCGCCGGTATAAACGCCGGTGGGGCCGGCTTCGACTTTGCGCGTTTTCTGGTCCACCAGGTCGCGGTAAAGATAGGAGGTCTGGCCGCCGCCAAGCAGGCCCAGGGCGAACTGCACCCGGGTCTTATCCGCCCCGGAAAAAGTGCTCACGGGGGCCCAGGCCATGAGCGCGTCCTGCGGGGTGGGCGTGCCGTCGGACGGGTAGCGGCCTATCTTTATCTCCCTGTCTTTAGCGGGAACCGGCGGGGGCAGCCCGGCGTAAGCGCGCGCGGACGCCTGCGGCTCCAGGCGCAGGATCTCCCCGTTAAGGCGCTTCAAAAAATCGGCGGCGTCCCAGCCCGAAGGCAGCGCCGCGGCCAGTTCCATGTTCCCGTCCAGGCGGTAATGCGCGGCGTGGAAAGCGCGGATATCGTCCGGCTTAAGCTTCCAGATCTCGGCCGGTTCCCCGCCCGAGTTGAGCGCCAGCGGGTGCCCGGCGCCGTACACCGCCCGCTGCAGCTGGTCCCAGAGGGGATAATCGGCCCGCTCCGTGCGCGCCACCATTTCCGTGTAGACCGTGCCTTTTTCTTCCAGCCTCAGGCGGCCGCCCTCTTCCACCACCGCGTTATGGGCCACTTCGCGGCGGGCTTCTTCGTCGGTGAAATCGGGGCGGACCAGGGCGTCCAGGAAAGTCCCGAGCAGCTCGTAGAACTCGGCCGGCCCGGCGGCGCTTGAGAACTGGTAATTGGTGCGGTCGGTATAGGTTCCGGCGGTGTAATCACCCATCCGCATCGGCATCAGGGTATTGAGCTTGCGGCCGGCCGCGCCCTTGCCGAGCAGGAGGTGCTCCAGGGTGTGCGGGGCGCCGCGATCGTCGGAGGGGACCGTGCGGAAATTCACGGAGACCTGCGGCACGGATTCGAAGAACAGGAGGTCTATCACCGCGCCGCGGTCATGCTCGAAGCGCGCGCCCTTGGGCGCGCCGGCGGGGTCCAGGTAAAGCGCCCGGACCCTGAAGTTTTCCGCGAACAGCTGGTCTTTCTTCAGCGCGGCCAGGTCGCCGGGCCCGGCGGCGCCGGCCAGGGAGACGAAAACCGCCAGGGAACCAAGGAGCCCGATCAGATGTTTCATAGAATCCAGTCCGTTTCCATCCTGATTTTACGCCGCTGCCGTAATTATATGTTTTTGGGCGGCCCGCGGCTTTTGCGGCCAAGCAAAACCGGGCGCCCATGCAGCGGCGCCCGGCTATGCTGGAACTTAAGGTTAGAACTGCACCTTGGGCGCCTGCTTGGCGGCTTCTTCGCTCTTGAAATAATCGTTGCTTTTCTCGAAGCCGAACATCTTGGCCAGGATGTTCGTGGGGAAGCCGCGGACCGCCAGGTTGTAGGCGTTCACGGTTTCGTTATAGCGCATCCTTTCCACCGAGATGCGGTTCTCGGTCCCGGCCAGCTCGTCCATCAGCCTTATGAAGTTCTCGTTCGCTTTAAGCTGCGGGTACTGCTCCACCACCACCATCAGGCGGCTCAGCGCGCTTTCCATCCCGTTGGCGGCGGCCACTTTTTCGCTCTGGTTCTTCGCGGCGCCCCACTGGCTCCTGAGCGCGGTCACTTCGGTGAGCAGGTCTTTTTCATGCTTCGCATAGCCTTTCACGGTATTGACGAGGTTGGGGATAAGGTCATAGCGCCGCTGGAGGACGGTCTCCACCTGGCTCCAGGCCTTGGGCAGGGCCTCGGAAGTGTTAACCAGCCTGTTATAGCCCGAACCGGCCCAGAGCCCGACCACCACGATCAGACCGAAAACTATCAATAATGCTTTTTTCATGATTTTCTCCTATTCTTTTTCCGCTATTTTGCCGTTTTCTGCAGCCAGGCGTCCACGGAGTCCGTGACGCTCTGCACCGCCGTCAGATACCGGCTGAAAAGCTGCGCCGAAGTCAGGTCGGGGGACTTTTTCCCCTCTTTCAGGTCCCAGACTATCGTAAATATCTCGATATCTATTTTAATATGTTCCGCGAGCAGGGGGAGGACTTCGATTTTTTTCGCCGGCGGATTCTCGCCGTAAAGCCTGAGTATCGCTTTGAAGAGAGTGAGGAAGGCCGAGATCGAGGAGACCATGAGGGCTTCCACTTCTTTCGCCGAGCCTTTCGTGGTCAGGAAACGGCTGCGGAGGACGATAAGCTTTGTTTTGAGCTCATGCTCGAGCTGCAGCCTTAGATTGGCAGGCTCTATCTTCATCCCTTCGAAAAGGTTCGCGCCGTAAATTATCTTGTTGGACTGGATGATGTCTGAAAATTCGATAGGGAAAACGTCGGCGGAGCGCAGGAGAGTTTCTTTCGCGAAGAGAAGCGGGGCCGGGTTCCCCTCCCTGCTCCAGGCCGAGCAAAGTTCGGTCAGGGAAGTCAGGACTTCGGCGTCGAGGCGGTCCACCGCGACCAGGACGTTATAGTCGGAGGTCTTCACTTTATCGCCGGCGGCCGAGGAGCCGTACAAAACTACGGAGCCGAGATTCGCTCCGCAGATCTTCTTAAGTTCTTCCGATAAAATTTCAGGTGTCATTTTAGCCATAGTCTCTCCTACCAGCTCCGTGAACTTCCGCCTCCGCCCGAGCTCCCCCCGCCGAAGCCGCCGAAACCGCCGCCTCCCCCGAAGCCGCCCCCGCCGCCGCGGCCGGAGCTCCTTGTCATCGCCTGCAGGAGGAAAAAAGCCATATACGGATGCCGGATGGCGAAGAGCACGAAGCCGGCCAGCATTATCGCGAAAAATATTTTCTGGCCGCGGCTGAGCGGCGGGAGCTCGCGCTGTCCGCCGCGGGAGAAGCCGCCCGAAAGCGCGACTCCGCTGTCGTCGGCTATGACCGAGGCGACGGCCATTGCGCCCTGGGCTACCCCAGAGGAATAATCGCCGGCTTTAAAATACGGGACCATGTATTTGTCCTGGATAGCTCCGGTCAGCCCGTCGGGAAGTATCCCTTCCAGGCCGTAACCCACTTCTATCCGGGACTTGCGGTCTTCCACCGCTACCAGCAAAAGCACGCCGCGGCTGGTCTTTTTATCGCCTATGCCCCATTTTTTATAGGTTTCCACCGCGTAGGTTTCTATATCGGAGCCGCCGAGGCTTTTCACGGTCAGGACGGCCACCTGGGCTTTGGCCTTTGCGTCCAGCTCCGCCAGGACGCCGTTCAGCTTCGCCGCGGCCTGCCGGTCCATCACGCCGGCGTAATCGTTCACATAAGCGCCGGCGGCCGGGGCGGCAGGAGAACCCGCGCCGGCCGGGAAGGCGAAAAGGACCGCGAGGAAAGCGGGGAGCAAAATTTTGGAGAGTCCGGAATATCTGTTCATCAGGTATCTATAATCCTACCACATGCCAAGCCCGTTTCCAACCCGGCGCGCTTTTGACATACTATAATATATGAAAAGCGGTTTTAACCCCGCGCTTTTAGACCCACAAAAATGGCTTTGATAAATCTCCACAATCATTCCACTTATTCGGACGGGACGCTCGCCCCGAAGGCGCTCGCGCTAGAAGCCGCGCGCGCCGGGATAGAATATTTCTCCCTTACCGACCACGACACTATCGACGGCTGGCCGGAGATGGGGCTGGAGCTGGAAAAAGCGGGGATAAAGTACTGCTCCGGCGTGGAGATAAGCACCCGGGAGAAAGGGAATTTGCATATACTCGGCTACGGGGTGAACCCGACCGATCCCGGCTTCGTGGCCAGCCTCGCCGAGTTCCGCGAAAGGCGCGCGGCCAGGATAAAGAAGATGCTCGAGCGGCTGAATGGCCTCGGGATAGAGATAAACTTCGAGGACCTCAAGCCGCGCGGCGGCGTCTCTCCGGGCAGGGGACAGCTGGCGGACCTGCTGGTGCGGCGCAAGCTGGCGCCCGATATCAAAGAGGCTTTCAGGCTTTACCTCTCTCCGTTAACGGCGGCTTATGAGCCGTCCGCCGGCCCCACCGTGGAAGAAGCGATCCGGGTCATAAAAGGCGCCGACGGAAAAGCCGTCCTCGCTCATCCCATTAAAAAAGGCACTGCGCCCGACCTGGCGGCGATGAAAGACGCGGGGCTGGACGGGCTGGAGGCTTTTTATCCTTCGCACAGCCCCGGGGAGACGAAAGACCTCATCGCCCTGGCGGAGCGGCACGAGCTTTTCGTCACGGCGGGCTGCGATTTCCACGGCCCCCCTTTCGAGCGCTGCGCGATGAGCGGCTTCGACTATCCCGAAGAATATTTCACGGAGATAAAAGACCTGTTCCTGTAAATTTACGAAATGGCAAACAGCGACCCCGCGCAGCTTGTAAGCTGGCTTTTCCTGGACATGAACTCCTACTTCGCTTCCGTCGAGCAGGAGATGGACCCCTCTTTGCGCGGGAAGCCGGTGGCGGTGGTTCCTTTGCTGGCCGACAGCACCTGCTGCATCGCGGTCAGCTACGAGGGGAAGGCCTGCGGGGTGAAGACCGGGACCCTGGTGGGCGAGGCCAGGCGGCTCTGCCCGAAGATGAAGTTCATCGTGGGCGACCATTCGCATTATGTCAGGTATCACAATAAGATAGTAGAGGCCGTGGAGTCCTGCGTCCCGGTGGATTCCGTCTGTTCCATAGACGAAATGGCCTGCCGGCTGACCGGCTACCAGATGGACGTGAAAGTCGCCTCGGACCTGGCCCTCAAGATCAAAGCCACTATAAAAGAGAAAGTCGGCTCTTCGCTTAAATGCTCAATCGGGCTCGGCCCCAACCGGTACCTCGCGAAGATCGCCGCCGATATGAAAAAGCCGGACGGTTTCACGGTCATCCGGCCCTGCGACCTGCCGCAGGCGCTTTACCCGCTGAAACTGCGCGACCTTACCGGCGTCGGGAAGAAAACAGAGGAGCGGCTCAACCGGGAGGGCATACACACGATGGAGAAACTGCTCTCGCTCGACCCGAAAGAAATGAACGGGGCCTGGGGCAGCGTCCTCGGCGATGAAATGTGGCATCTTCTGCGCGGCGAGAACCTCGAGATCAAAGAGACGGAGCAGAAATCTATCAGCCACTCCCATGTTCTCCCGCCGGAACTCCGCAACAGGGCTGGCGCGCTGCGGATCCTGAAGAAGCTTACCGATAAAGCCGCCACCCGCCTGCGCAAAGAAGGCTTTTTCGCCTCCGGGATAAATATTTATGTCAGGTTCACGGGCCAGAGCGCCTGGCAGGCCCGCTGCAACCTTATGGAAACGCAGGACACCCTGGCTTTTATCCACGCTATCAAAACTCTCTGGAAAGAATTGCCGCAGGGCCAGGTTTTCTCCGTGGGCGTGGCTATGTCCGGCCTGGTCCCGGAAGCTTTCCACGCCCCCTCCCTGTTCGAGGACCAGCGCCGCAACCAGCTCACGAAAACCCTCGACCTGCTGAACGATAAATTCGGCAAAGACGTGCTGCACTACGGCGCTACCCACGAATCTTCGGGTTTGGTCCCCCTCCGGATAGCCTTCACCAGGATACCGGACGAGGACGAGGGGACTTGAGCTCACTATGCTGAAGAACCAGGACACCGCGGACCTCCCCGAAAACAAAACGCGTAAAAGCGCTCTGCCTTCCACCGGGCCGCGCAAAACCCTGCGCCCGGGCAGGTATTATTCTTTGCTTGCGCTGCGCACCGCTCTTTGGACGGCGATCCTGATCGCCTGCTTCGCCTACGCCGTAAACGAAGGTGCTTTCAGGCCGGAAACCGTCGCCGCGGCGAAAAAGCCCTCTTTGGCGGTACAGCGGCCCCGGCAGGAGCTCCAGATGGCGGTCGTGCCGGCATACGCGCCGCCCCAGGCCGACAGCCTTGCTCTGGTCAAAGCGGCCCCGCGCGGCACGACAAGCGCGCCGGCCCGGCAAAAAGCGCCTATCCCGCGCCTGGCCTCCGGCGCCTCCGGCAGATGGTTCGCGAAAATAGATTTCCGTCCCGCCGGCTCCGGGGCGCTTCAGGAGCGAGAGCGGGAAGAGGCGCCGCGCGGCCCGGGCGACGGCGAAGTAGCCCTTACCAAAGCGGCCCTGACAAAGAAGATCAAAGTCGGCGGGGCGCGGCCGGTCTCCGCCTCTTTGGAAAAGCGCTACTCCGCGGTGGACAAAGAAGCTGAAAGGCTCCGCTCCGAGCATAACAGGAAAGCGGAAGCCGAAAAAATAAAGCGGAAGCGGGAACTTCGGGGCCAGATAGAGCTTTCCGCCCTGATACTGGCGCTGGCCGTCGTTCTCGCGGTCGCCGCTTCGCGCATAATAAAAGCCTGGCGCGCGATACAAAAGCCGGACGGAACGCACTGGACGCTTAAATAACCGCCGGCTAAACCGTACTCCTCCGGCGCTGGCCGGGAGCGGGACCCCGCAAATTGCTAAAATTGACTATGGCCCGCGCAGGGCCGGCTGTTTATTCGCCGCGACCAATGAAACAAGACAAATCAAACCAGCCCGCATTGTCCGAAAGGATAAGGGCCGCAGTCGAACTGCTCGAGGCCGTCTCCGGCAACCGGGAGCTACTCGCGGAAGTCTCCGTGGAGGAGCAGCACCGCCTGCTCAAAGCGGCCGGCCAGATCTCGCGCCCCGATTCGCGCGCGCGGCGGCAGCTGGTGAAAGAATACGCGCGCCAGCGCAAAACGGCGAAGACCGAGCGCGCCGAGGGCCAGCTTAACCACACCGGGATACGCAAACTCCGCCGGCAGACCGTTTTTACCACGCCCAATGTGCACCCGCCGCTCGGCTTCGAGCAGAAAGAAGTCACGGATAACCCTGAGTTCCGCGAGGCCCATGAAGAGCAGAACTGCTATGTCTGCAAAAAGAACTATAACCAGCTGCATAATTTCTACGACCAGCTCTGCCCGCCCTGCGCCGAACTTAATTTTCTAAAGCGCACCGAGACCGCCGACCTGAGGGGGCGCGTCGCCCTGCTCACCGGCGGGCGCGTCAAGATAGGCTACCAGGCCGGGATAAAGCTGCTCCGCGCCGGCGCACAGCTCATAGTAAGCACCCGCTTCCCGCGGGACTCGGCCAAACGCTACGCGGCCGAGCCGGATTTCAAGGACTGGGGAAGCCGCCTAGAGATCTTCGGGCTGGACCTGCGCCATACGCCGAGCGTGGAAGCTTTCTGCCGGCATCTTCTTTCTACGCGGTCGCGGCTGGACTTTATAATCAACAATGCCTGCCAGACGGTGCGGCGCCCGCCGGATTTTTACGCGCATATGATGGAAGGCGAGCATGGCTCCCTGAACGATATGCCGGAGGCGGCGCGCAAACTTCTCGGCGCTTACGAAGGCCTGCGCGGCTACCATATCCTGCCGGAAGGCGCGCCGGGCGCCCTGACCTCGACGCTTCTTCCGGGCGTTTCGCAGGTACCGGGCCTGACCCACGCGGCGGCCTTGTCGCAGGTCCCTATGCTGCCCGAAGAAGCGGCGGCCCAGAAAGCTTTGTTCCCGGAAGGCAGGCTGGACCAGGACCTGCAGCAGGTGGACCTGCGCGAGCGGAATTCCTGGCGCCTCCTGATGGCCGAAGTCCCGGCGGTGGAGCTCCTTGAAGTGCAGCTCGTGAACGCTATAGCTCCTTTCATCATTAACGCGCGGCTTAAACCCCTTATGCTCCGTACGCCGGAGCGCGACAAGCATATAGTGAACGTCTCGGCGGTGGAAGGCCAGTTCTACAGGAAGTTCAAGACCACCCGGCACCCGCATACGAACATGGCCAAGGCCGCTCTCAATATGATGACGCGCACTTCCGCGGCCGATTACCAGTCCTGCGGCATCCATATGAACGCCGTCGACACCGGCTGGGTGACGGACGAGGACCCCGTCCAGATAGCCGAGCGCAAAGTGAAGGAACACCGCTTCCACCCGCCGCTTGATATCGTGGACGGCGCGGCACGCATAGTGGACCCTATCATCTCCGGCTTCAATACCGGCGTCCATGTCTGGGGAAAATTCCTGAAAGATTATAAGCCGACCGATTGGTAGAACTATGACCCAGAAGATCTGCGCCTGCGGGGATCCCGCCTGCGGCAAGCCCAAGGGCGAACACAGCCTTCCCTGTCCTCTTTGCGGCGAGGCTTCCGTGGACCTCGTGCCCGGGGACACGGTGCGGAAACTCCTGAAGCCGGGTCTTCCGGCCGCCGGGGATAAATATTTTCTCTGCAGCGAGCCCGCCTGCGACGCGGTCTATTTCGACGGGAAAGGCCTGGTCTATAAGCAGGCGGATGTTTCCGTGCCGGTATTTTTCAAGACCGGGGCCGAGCCGGTCTACGCCTGCTACTGCGCGAAGGTCACCAAAGCCCAGGTAGTGGAAGCCGCAAACAGGACCCGGTCCACCCGCTGGGCCGCCGTGATCAAGACGATAACCGGAGCCGTCCCGAAGTGCCGTTGCGCGGAGACCAACCCGCTCGGCGTCTGCTGCTCGGACAACGCTTACGCGGCGGCTATAGCCGAGTGTTCCGTTAAACCCGCGCCTGCGGCAAAGCCAGGCGATCCTCTGCACGGGATCACGCTGGAGGACATCCTTATCGTTCTTCTCAAGCGGCATGGCTGGAGCAAGCTCGGGCGGCGCATCCCCGTCCGCTGTTTTATGTACGACCCGAGCGTCAAATCCAGCCTTGTTTTCCTGCGGGACACCCCCTGGGCGCGCAAAGCGCTCGAGGACTGGTATATCAGCGAGCTGAACAAATAAAAAGGTAGCCGCCGCCTTTTCACAATAATATAATTGTAGCTGAAGAAAATGAACAGAAGCCATCCGGAAACCCATTTGATACGCGAAAGCGCGGATTTTGCGCCGGATGCAAGGCGCGACGAGCGAGCATACTGGCGGTACGTGAGTGAGGAGCAACGCCGCAGCCGGTCAAAAGCCGCGCTTGCAGGCGCGGAGGGGTTTCCGGATGGCTTCTAAGATAATCCACGCGGCGGACCTTCATATCGAGGACGGGGAAGAGAAGGGCTACTGCTATGCCGTGCTGGACGAGGTGATCGCCCTGGCGCTCTCCGAGAAAGCCGCCGCGCTAGTGCTTGCGGGCGACCTCTTCAATTCTTTCGGGGATTTCGAAGCGCTGCGCTCCGAGGTCTGCCTTAAATTCAGGCCGCTGGCCGAAGCGGGCTGCCGCGTGCTCTATATCCCGGGCAACCACGAGTCCCGCGGCGCCACCGCCGATCTTTCCGCCTACAACCTGGACCCGATCACCTTCGCTGCGGCAAAACCTTTCTCCTTTATCGAAGCCGGCGGCGCCGAATTCGTCTGCATACCGCACGCGGAGAGCTACGACGGCTACCGCGACTGGAAGGTCCCGCCTAATAAGCCCGGGACGCCGCGGATCGTCGTGGCCCACGCGCTTAACTCCGCCATCTATACCGGCCCGGACGAGGAAACGGATTCCCGCGCCGGCGTCGTCGACGACGATCTTTTCGCCCACCTCGGGGCCGATTACGCCGCCCTGGGCCATGTGCACTCCGGGCGGCAGCAGAAGCTGGGCGGGGCCGTGGCCTGCTACCCGGGTTCGGCCCGGGTCTGGCGGGCGCATCCGCGGGAAGCCGGGCCCCGGCGCGCCTGCGTGGTGGAGCTCGGCGCGGCCGTGGACGTCCGCACCGTAGAACTTCAGTCCGCCGGCTTATTTAAAGAATACCGCCTTCCCCTGGACCTGGCCGGCGCAGTGAACCCCGCCGCCGCCGATAAAATTTCAGGCTCGGCCGCCCCCCTCGATTTGGTTAAAGTGGTCCTCACCGGAGTGGTAGAGGACGAGAACGCGGCCAAAGCTTCCGCCGAAGCGCTGCGCGCGCGGCTGAAGGAGAAAGCGCGGCTGGTCATCGTAGCTACCGAGACCATAGTGGCCGCGGCGCTTTCAGCTAATAGTCTTACCAAAGCTTTCCTCGCCGAGATCGACAAGCTCGAGCCGGAAGACGCGCAGGGCGCGGAGTATGACCGCTGGCTGCTCGCGCGGCAGTACGGGCTGGAAGAACTCGCCTCCCACCTCGCGGAGGGCAAATGATAAAGCGCCTGGAAATGGTGGATTACGGCAAGTTCAAAAAAGACGGGCTGGACCTCGGCCCTTTCACGATCATCACCGGGCCCAATGAAGCCGGCAAGACCACTATTTTCGACGCGCTGTTCGACGCGCTCTGCGCGGGGTCGCGGCATGAAGGGCACCCTCTCTGGAAGAACCTGGCCGGCCGCTACGGCGCGCTGCGCAAATCCTCCCTGCTCTGGGAGGAAGGCGCCGCTCCCCTCTCCTTCGGCGATAATGAATTCATTGAGATCTTCGCGATACGCGGCGGCGAGCTTGGCGTGAAGCACGCCGACAATAGCGGCGCTTCCTCCTGGGCGCTGGCCGCCGAGAACGCTCTCCTCAATGCCGGGCTGAACCCTGAAGTTCTGGCCGCCGCGCTCGCCGACAAGGCGGAGAGCGGCCGCAAAGGTTCGGTGAAAGCCAATATCAAGCGCCTGCGCGAGGCGCTCAAAGACCATGAGCAGGCCATAGCCGGCCTTAAGACGGAGCGCGACGCGGTCCTGGCCGACGCTTCGCAGGCCCCCAGGCTTGAGGCGGAGAAAAAAGACAGGGAAGCCAAACTGGCCGCGAAGACCGCCGAGCTCAAGGCGAAAGAAGCGGCGCTCGAAAAACTTTCAGCCTCGGCGCGGCGCGCCGTGGTGATGGCCGGGATAACGGCGGTGCGCGAGCTTGAAGAAGCGCGCTCGGCCGCGGCGGCTATGGCCGCTTTCGCTTCCGACGAAACGACTGATCTCAGGAGCCTGCAGAGAGCGCTTGCGGAAGCCGAAAAGAGCGCGGCCGCAGCCGAAGCCGCCCTTTCCGAAAAGCGGCTGGCCGTGGCCGCGGCCGCCGAGGCCTCCGGCGAAATGGCCAAGCGCCTGGAGCAGCTGAAGCTGCAGAGCGAGCGCGCCGACGGCCTGGCCGCGCGGCTTGGGGCTTTCGCGGCCGAGCCGGAAAAAATATCGCGGTCCGTTAACGCGAATATGCGCTTCGGGATCTTCGCCGGCGGCGCGGTCCTGGCCGCCTTCGTGGCTTATTCAGGCCGGAGCGCGGCGGCTTACGGCGCGGCGGCCCTTATCCTGGGCGCGGCGCTCTGGGCCGGCTTTAAATTCTCTATCATAGAGACCCTTGTCGGCCATACTTCGGTAGAAGTCTGGGACTTGCTGTCCGCTCTTGAAGCGGACTGGAAGACAGTCTCGCCCTCACCCTTCCCGACCACGGATATAGAAGCCGCGCGCGCCTTCCTGGCCAAGATCAAAGCTGAATACGAAGCCGCGGTCAGGACTTCGGCGGAAAGGTCAGCGGAGTCGGGCGTCCTGGCGGTGCTCGTAACCGAGGCGGAAAAGAACAGCGCCGAGCTGGGGAAGACGGTGAAAGAGGCCTTGGGCGCGATCGAGGCCTGGCTCAAAGCCCGCGGCTGCCTCAGCGAGGACGATTACCAGAAGAAGGTCGCCGAATACAATAAGCGGTCGGCGCGCGCGGCCGACAGGGAGCAGCGCGTGCTTGCGCTGGCCGGCGGCAGCGGCTGCGCGAACGAGAACGAATTCAGGGACAAGCTTTTCGCCGAGAACGGCGACCTGGAGCGGCGCGGCGTAATTCCGGCGCAGGGCGCGGACGCGGAGCTGGCCCGCCTGAAGCACGAAGCGGCGGCGCTCTCCGCCGAAGCGCGCGAGATAGAAGCCGCGCTCAATAAAGTCAATTCCGCGCTCGAGACCAATAAAGCCGTTTCCGGCGCCAGGCTGGGCGGCCTGCCGGAACGCCTGAACCAGGTGGAGACCGTGCTGGAGCTGGATAAAGCCGAGCTGGCCGACCTGGAGCTGCAGGCCGAGGCCTATACTCTGGCCGCCGGCGTTTTTAAAAAGCTCGCCGAGTCTTCGGCTATAGCTTTCGAGGCTTTGGGAAAAGAAGTGACCGGGACTTTGAGGGCCATTTTGCCCGAAGCGCACGCCGAGTTCCGCGGTTTCGAAGCCGCCGGCGCCGCCGTCACGGACGCCTCGGGCATCACGCGGCCGGTGAAAAGCCTTTCTTCGGGCACGCGCGACCTCTTCATGCTCGCGGCGCGGCTTACGATAGCGCATAAAGCCCGCCTGGGGCCCGAGGGCCTGGCTCCGGCGCTGCTGGTCCTGGACGAGCCCTTCTATACCATGGACGCCGAGCGCGAGCGCCTCGCGCTGAAGCTGCTCGGCGCCTTCCACCGGAACACCGGCTGGCAGATAATAATCCTCACTAAAGACAAGACCCTCTCTGCCTCCGCCAAAGCCGAAAGCCTTCCGGTCACGGAAGTCGCGCTGACCTCTCTTTCCTGACTAATAGCCACCTGGGGCAGCGCGTGGGCCGGGTTAGCAAAACCCTCGGAGAGCCCGCCGGTTGCATAGCCCGGCGGGCGAACACGGAGTGAGGCCACGGTGTGGCCGAACGCGTTTTGCGTTCCGGCCCGCGCGCTGCCCCTTGTGAATATTTAGATGTAAAAAAGTATAGCGAAGTAGTGGGAGAGGCTGCCGGCGAGGACGAAGAGGTGCCAGATGCCGTGGTAGTGCGGGTAGAGATCGTCCATAATGTAGAAGATCACGCCCGAGGTGTAGAACAAGCCCCCGATCATCAGCCAGGCCAGCCCCCAGAAAGGCAGGGCCCGCGCGAGCGGCCCGAGCGCCAGTATTATCATCCAGCCCATCATCAGGTAAATAATAAGCTGCGCTATCCTGTGCCCTTTCTTGTGCAGGGAGTCCAGCACTATGCCGAAAACGGCGAGGACCCAGACCACGACGAACAGCGACCAGCCCCAGACCCCGCGCAGCGTCACCAAAGTGAACGGGGTGTAAGTCCCGGCTATCAGGAGATAGATCGCCTGGTGGTCCACCATGCGCAGGATACTTTTCAGGCGCCCCTGGTGCGCGGCGTGGTAAAGCGCGGAGGAAGAGTAGAGCAGGAGCAGGGTGACGCCGTAGATGCTGAAGCTCACTATATGCCAGGCGTCGCCCCTGAGCGAGGCTTTCACGACCAGCACGACCAGGCCGGCCAAAGCCAGCGCGGCGCCCGCGGTGTGGGTCAAAGTGTTGACGAATTCTTTTTTATGCATGCCCGAGCGCTTTCTCTTTCTGCCGCGCGGCTTCGACGGCTTCTTCCAGCGTAACCTGGACGAAATGGATCTGCTGGTTCGGGCCGTACTGGCCCAGCAGGTCTATGTCGGCGGAGATGACGTTGAAGATCCGCGGGTAGCCGCCCGTGGTCTGGCGGTGGCGGAGCAGGACGATAGGGCCGTCCGGCGTCAGCTGCACGGTCCCGTCGGCCACGGCGGCGGAGACCATATTCCCAAGGTCGCACTTCAGGCCGGGCTCGCCGGCCAGGCGCATCCCCATCTTGTCCATCTTGAAAGTGGTATGCCACTGGGTAAAGAAGAATTGTTCGGGATCTTTCAGAGAGCCGTATTCCGGGCCCGGCAGGACGCGGATGCGGCCCTGCGGGTCGGCCCAGCCGTTCACAGCCGAGAAAGGCACGGCCTCTTCCGGCGCCCGGCCGCCGCCCGCGCGGCCCCTGAAGCAGAAATAGGTGTAAAGACCGTAGCGCTTCTCGCCGAAAGTAAGCCTGTCCCCGGCTTCAGCCTCGTAGACGCGGCTGTGCTCCACCGCGGCCGGTTCGCCCGCGCCTCGGCGCAGGAAGGCCTCCAGCTTGGCGCCGGTCAGGACGAAACGGCCGGGAGTCAGGATCTCTATCTCCGGGGGGCCGACTATTTCCAGCGCCTGGCTGCCCTCGGGATTGCCAAGCATCAAATTGCCGCGGCGCAGCGAAAAGCAGTCCATCGCGCCGCCCGGAGTGACGGCCAGGTGCTGCCTGCCGTAGACCGGGAGGCCGGCGGTGCCGCAAAAGCCGGATTTCACCAGGCGGATATTTCCCCTGACCCCGGCGGCGGCCGCGGCTTTCTCGGCGGCGTCGAGCGCCGCGCGCAGGGCTGCGGCCAGCTCCAGGGCTATCGGCGAGTCGGAGTGGATGCAGACGGTGTCGGCCTTTATCTCGCGCCAGTCGGGCCTGGCGGGGTCGCCGCTGACGTTCACGCGGCCGCGCCTTATCTCCTCTGCCTGGGCCAGGGCTTCTTCCACGCCGGAGATCGCGGCGTCGGCTTCGGCGCGGGAGGCCAGGCGCAGGCGGCCGCCTTCCTCGTCCCAGGCGTAGCGGCGGTCCGCGAAAGCTTCCCGCAGCACGGTTATGCCCAGCCGGCGCGCGGCGGCGGCCAGCTCGGAGTCGGCCGGGGCCAGCACGCCGCTTATCCCGGCGCGCATCAGCCAGCCGGCCAGCGATTCGGCCAGGCGGGCGTCCCGCCAGGCGTCGTTATAAAGCGCGCCGTGGAACTTCACCAGCTTCACGCCGGGCAGCAGGGCTAACTGCGCGTCCAGCGCGGCCAGCAGGTCGGCCTCCGGCATGGCCATGCTGGCCCGCCCGAAATTGGCCTTGTCCGGGTAGGACAGGTGGGCCGACACGCCCACGCCGCGCTGCGCGGCCAGGGCGCGGAAAGCTTCCACGCTTTCCCAGTCCCCGGCGTGGCCGTCGCAGGCCAGGTTGGCTATGTGGACGAACTCCATCAGCTTGCGGTCCCCCTCGTGCAGGGGGCCCTTCTCCCCGATATCGCAGTTTATCTGGATCATGCTTCGGCCCTCCTGAAGACCACGGAGTCGCCGGGCTCGATGGAGTAGAGCAGCTCGGGGGAGGTCATGCCGAGGATATTCCAGCCGCCGGGCGAGGTTTCCGGGTAGATCCCGGTCTGCTCTCCGCCTATGGCCACCGCGCCCGCGGGGACGGCCGCGCGCGGCGAGTCCAGGCGCGGCATGACCAGGCTGCGGTCCAGGCCGAGCAGGTAGGGGAAGTGCGGGCGGAAGCCTATCATGGCCACAAGATATTCCGGGGCCGTGTGGCGGCGGATGACCTCTTCGACGGTGATCCCGGCACGGCCGGCCACGCGCGGCAGGTCCTCGCCGGTATAGGCGACCGGCAGCACGTGCAGCGCGGAGCGCTCTTTCAGCCGGGCCTCGTCGGCGGGCATGGCGGCGAGGCAGGCGTTCACCAGGCGGCGCACGGCCTCCCAGTCGCAGAGCGGGTGCGCGTGGACCGCGAGCGCGGTATAGGACGGGACCACGTCGTGCGCGCCGAGGCGCGCGAGCGCGGGGTCTTTCCTGAGCTGCCGGAAGACGTAGAGCACCTGCAGGGAAGTGAGCCTGTTTATCGCGCCGCCCAGCTCCCAGCAGAGGCAGGCGTCGCCCAGGAAATAGGTCCGGTATGTTTTGTTCGCTTGCGGCATATTAAAGGATATATATAATAAACGGGCGGTTTCGCCAGTCCCCCCGTCGGAGAACGGCGGCCGGCGCCGCGCGCGGCGCGATCCGGGACGCGGCCGGCGCCCGCCAGGCCGCCGGGCCGGGAATAAAAAATATCCGCCGGCGTTTTTTAGCGCGCGATTTCGCGCGCCGGTTTTTTTATAAATCTAAAAAGTTTTTTCGGGGGAGGGGAAGCGGCTGTTTTTTTCCGCCTAAAACAGAGGCGGCACCGAAGGCCTTTGAACCGCGCCCTGGTGCCGCCTTCCGACGTAAGAAACGAACTATTTCTTCTTCGCTTTCTTTACGGTTTTCTTCGCAACTTTCTTTACAGCTTTCTTTTTAGCGGCCATTGTTTTTTCTCCTTGCGCCTTTGCGCTGTGAATTGATTTTATCTATTGTTTCAATATAATGCAATAGTTATTTTTAATTATTTTCGTTTTTTTAAATTTTTTCGCGGGATTATGCGCGCCGCGTTTTTTATATAATCAAAAAATGGCGTTTAACTGCGAAGTGACCGAGCTGGCCGGGCTGGCCGAGGGAAAACCCTCCGCCGTGTTCCCGCTCGGCCTGCCGGTGCTCCTGATACGCCGCGGCGGGGAAGTCTTCGCGCTGGAGAACCGCTGCGCCCACATGGGCTGCCCGCTCGCGGCGGGAAAGCTCGACGGGCATATCCTCCAGTGCCCCTGCCACGACTGGCGCTTCGACGTGCGCGACGGCAAGTTCATCGGGGCGCCGGAGCTGTCCGTCAGGACTTACCCGGCGGAGATCAGGGACGGAAAGGTTTTTGTGAGGCTACCATGAAAAAAATAACCATCTACGCGCTGAGCACCTGCCTTTGGTGCAGGAAGACGAAACAGTATTTCGAAGACAAGAAGGTCCCGTTCGAAGCGGTGGACTACGACAAGCAGGACCCGGAAAAGCAGGCGGAGATCCGCAAAGAGATGAAAAGCGCCGGCTGCGACACTTCCTTTCCTTTCATCAAGATCGGCGGGACCTGCACGCAGGGCTACGACCCGGCGGAGTTCGAGCGGCTCATGGAAAAGAAATGAACGCGCAGGAACGCAAGAAAGCGCTCCGCTTCCTTTTCGAGCCGCTCGTGGACAAGCTGGGCTACAAGTTCACGCCGGCCGAAGAGGACGCCGACTTCCTCCTGGAGCAGGAGGCGGGAATAGAGGCGCTGACCGGTATCCCTTACTGCCCCTGCCAGGCGCGCACCGACGACCGCGCGGAGAACATGAAGATAGTCTGCCCCTGCATCCCTTATCACCGGGAACATTACGACGCTATGAAGCGCTGCTGGTGCGGCCTGTTCGTCCACAAAGACGTCACCGACCCGGATAAACTGGTGCAGATCTCGGAGAGCAAATTCAAAGCCGGCAGAAAATAGCCGCGGTTCCTCCATATATGTACATTAAAGCCGCCGAAGAAAAAGATATCGCCCCCGGGGGGATGAAAGCGGTCGCTCTTAGCGGCCGGGAAATAGTTCTCTGCAATTACGGCGGAACCTTCTACGCCGTGGAGCGCGCCTGCGGCCACGCGAAAGCGCGGCTCGAGCGGGGCGCCCTCACCGGGTGGATCCTCACCTGCCCGCTCCATTTCGCCCAGTTCGACGTCCGCAGCGGTTCCGCCCTGAGCGGCCCCGCCCCTAAAGCCCCGGAAAGCGCCCATCCCGATCCCGCCGACCCCGCCCTCGCAACGAAAGACCTCAAGACCTGGCCCGTTAAGACGGAAAACGGCTCTATCTTCGTAGACCTGCAATAAAACCGGCTCCTCCCGCGTTGTATGAGTGCACGGGAGAAAGGAGCACTGTATGAAGAACACATTGATAGCTGTATTCGCGCTGAGCGCGGGACTTGGGCTGGCGCTCAACCTGCCGGCCGCGGCGGAAAAGGGCAAAGGCCCCTGCGCCGAGGACGCCGCGAAGTTCTGCAAGGACGTGAAACCGGGCGAGGGCCGCGTGGCCGCCTGCCTTAAGGAACATGAAAAGGAGCTCTCGCAGGCCTGCGTCGACCGCAAAGCCCTGTCCGCGGAGAAGCGCGGAGGGAAACGCGGGAATAAGAAAGGCGGCGCCTGCGTCAACGCCTACGAGAAGGGGTTCTCTTCCGGCTTCAAGCGCGGCTTCGGGATGAGGGCCGGGCTCGGGGCTAAAGACGGGAAGAAATTCGCCGGGGCCGGCAAGGCCTGCGCCGCCGACCGCGAGAAATTCTGCGCCGGGGTGAAGCCGGGCGAAGGCCGCGTGCGCGACTGCCTGCAGAAGAACCTCAAAGGTCTCTCCGAAGGCTGCAAAGCCCGCCAGGAGAAAGTAAAAGAAAAGCTCGAGGAAAAAGAGAAGAAGGTTTAATAACGGTCCGCAACGTTCTCTCGGGCAAAAAAATGGGGCGCCAGGTGGCGCCCCTCATTTTTTGCCGTACGCTCAGCGCGCGCGGGAGCGCTCGGCGGCGAAAACCGGCTTGCCCATCTCTATCGGTTTTGAAACGAACAGAAGCGAGCCCTCTTCGATCCTAAGCCCGTAAAGCACGCCGTTCACGGCAAGCAGCCAGCGGGTGGCCGAAGCGATCTGGGCGTCGGGGGTCACCGAAAAATAATAAAGCCCGTCCGAACCGACGCGCAGGGTGACGGTCCCCTCGGTTTCGGTCAGCGGCTCCAAATTGCGGAAAACCGCGTAAGTGACGGCGTCCCCGAAAGTGACCTGCATCGAGTCTTTATAGAGCCGGTAGAAAAGCGCGTCCACCGAGAACTCCGTTCTTTCCCCGCCCGCGGCTTCCACGGCGACCAGGCCGCCTGTCTCTTTCAGGTTCAGCACGAGGTCCCCGTACTTATATTCTGCGCCCGCCGCAAGGTCCGTTTCTTTCCAAGCGCCGGCCCCGAAGCCGCCGCCAGCGGGCTTGATAGTGAACCAGCTGTCCCAGTTCGCGTCGAACACCACGGAGGCCAGGAAATTCTTACCGCCCATGGTAAAAGGTGCCGCGGCCTTGTCGCGCGCCGCCAGCAGGTCGAGCAGCGGAACCCCGCTTATCACGCTGGTCTCCGCGCGTTTAGAAACCAGCCCGGCCGCAACGCGTCCCTCGGAAGCCCCCCACTGCGCCGAAACCGGCGCGCAAGCCAGCAAAACCATAATTAAAATTTTCATAAAACTATTCTACCAAAAACCATAAAAGAAAAACCGCCCGGTTTTGAGGCCGGGCGGTTCGTCAAGGAAAAGAAATATTATTTCTTCTTCTTGCCGGAATTCTTCATGATGGCGCGGGACACATTGCCTTTCTTGTCGATGAAGTAGAGATAACCTTTCTCTTTCTTGATCCCGACTTTCACTGCGGTCTTGGCCTTGCCGCCTTTCTTTTTGCCGCGGGCCATGAGGGCGCAGGAGATGTCGCCTTTCTTGTCGATGAAATAAAGGTAACCCTTCTCGCGCTTGAGACCGACTTTCTGTATCATTTCTGCCATTTTTACTTCCTCCAGTTATGCATTCCCCCCGATTACCGCCGGGGCAGTATTTCATCCCCGACGGGGATGTTAGGTAAATATTACACTATGCCGACGGAAAATGCAATACCCAATTTCGAATTATTTTTTAACCGCCTGCTCCGCGGCCGGCTCGCGCAGGTTTTCGGCGAAGAACGCCGAGACCTTGCCCCGGTAAACCTCGCCGCCCACCTCGGCGCACTTCGCGTGCGAAGCGCCCGCCACGATCCACAGCTGTTTCTTCTCCGACGGGCACAGGCCGAAAAGGGCTTCCGCCTCCGGGAGCGGGACCAGGTCGTCGTGGTCCCCGTTGATGAACATGACCGGGATCTTTATCTTCCCCACGCTGTAAAGGGGGCTGTAGGGCTCCGGGTCCGCCTTGAGCTTATGCCTGACGAAGAACATGGTCAGCGCCACCAGCGGGAAGTACGGCGTCTTCAGGCGGTGCCAGCCCCAGTTGGCCACGACTTTTTTATAAGAAAGGAAAGTGCTCTCGGCCAGGAGGCAGACGAGCTCCGGGTATTTCACCGCCGCGTAAGCCGCCACCGAGCCGCCCATGGAGATCCCGAACACCCCCACCGACTCCGCCGCCTGCGGGCGGTTGGCCTTCAGGAATTCGTAGGCGGCGTCGAAGTCGCGCGTCTCGAGGTAGCCCACGCTGGACACGGAGCCCTTGCTCTCGCCGGAGGCGCGGAAGTCGAAATAAAGAAGGTTAAAGCCTTTCTCGGCCAGGAACCAGGTATCCCGCAGCATCTCCCCGCGGTTGGCGCCCCAGCCGTGGCAGAAAATTATGGTGCAGCCGCTTTCGACGCCGACCGCCGGGATGAACCAGCCTTTCAGCCGCACGCCGTCGGCCGTGCAGAATTCCACCGCCTCGTAGGCCAGCTTGTACTGGTCCGGGGAAAAAGCCAGCGCGCCGGAGCGGGCCGGCTTTATAATATCCGAGCTCTTCAGGTAGGACGCGTAGACCACCAGCGCGGCCAGGGAGCCCAGCGCGAACAGGAACCAGTTCAGAAGTTCAACCTTGCTCATTTTTTTCCTTTGGAAGACTTACCGGGCGTTTTCATCAGGCGGCCAGGCCTTTCAGGTCCAGCAGGTCGAAATAATCGTAGTAGCCCGGCCTGCGGCCGGCCGCCCAGGCCGCCGCCTTAAGCGCGCCTGCGGCGAAAACGGCCCGCGAATGCGCCATATGCTTCAGCTCCACCCGCTCGTGAGGCCCCGCGTAAAGCACGGTATGGTCGCCCACGATATCCCCGGCCCGGACGCTGGTTATGGGCGGGAGCGCCCCGCCGACGGCCGCGGCGATATGCCCGGCGTAGCGCAGCGCGGTCCCGCTGGGCGCGTCCTTCTTGGCGGTATGGTGCGCCTCGCTTATATGTATATCGAAACCTTTAAGCCGCTTCGCGGCCAGGGCGGCCAGGGCGAAAGTCAGGTTAACGGCCGGGCTCATATTAGGAGAAATAAAAACGGCGGTCTTGCGGCCCGCGGCTTTCAGCGCGGCCAGCTGTTTCGCGGAAAAACCCGTGGTCCCGCTCACGAAAGGCTTGCGGGCCCGGGCGCAAGCCGCGGCGAAGACGCAGGCGGCCGCCGGAGAAGAGAAATCCACGACCACGTCCGCGGAGCCCAGCAGGTAGCTGAAAGCCGCCGGCCCCTCCACCCCAGCCCCGGCGACGGCGTCCACCCCGCCGGCGCAGGCGAAAGCCTCCGAACCTTCCATCTCGGCCAGCACGGCCCGGCCCATGCGGCCGGCGGCCCCGCTGACAAGCACCCTTAAAGGCTTTCTTTTCATGGCTTAATTATAAACTTTATGGGATTGGGGACACAATAATAGCCGTTATATATTAATTGATAGCGTATATAGTCTTTTGCTATTCTTTAAGCCGATGTTATACCTGCTTTCGCTGGTCATAGTCCTGCTCCTTTTCGTCCTCGGCGCGCTGCTGCGGAAGATCTACGAACTGCGCCTGGACAAGCCCTCTTCCGAAGCGGGCGGCGCGGAAATTTCCCTTAAAACCACCTGGGGCAAGTTCGACGAGCTGCTCACCAGCCTGCTGACCATCCATGAAATAGGCATAGTGAACGCCGGCTCGATAAAAAAAGAGGAATTTTACCAGACCGTGGTGGACAATGCCTGCGAGCTGATCATCTCCCCCCGCGGCTCCCTGATGATCCACGACGCGCAGGCCGACGAGCTGAGGATAGTCGCCTCGAAGAACATCTCCAAAGAAGTGATAGAGAACACCCATGTGAAGCCGGGCCTGGGCATAGCCGGCCGCGCTTTCCAGACGGGCGAGACCATCTTCGTGACCGACCCGCAGCAGAATACCCAGTATAAAGATTACATCGGGATGGAAGAGCAGAAAGACCCTTTCATCGCCATCCCGCTGAAGCTCAAAGACAAGCCCTTCGGCGTGCTCAACCTGCACCTCTCGCGCGAAAAAGAATCTTTCACCGACTACGACCTGAAGTTCCTGACCCTGCTGGCCGGCGAGACCGCGATAACCCTGGAGAATATAAAGCTTTACGAAAGCCTCGAGAATTTCTACCTCGAGATGGTGCAGACCCTGGCCCGCGTTATCGACGCGAAAGATTCCTACACCGGCGACCACGCCGGCCGCGCGCGGATGAAAGCCCGGCGCCTCGCCGAGGAGCTCAATATGCCCGCCCAGATGCTGCGCTACGTGGAATACGCGGCGCTGCTGCACGATATCGGCAAGATAGGCATCGACGGCGGCATCCTCTCCAAGCCCGGCAAGCTGACCACGGAAGAATACGACGAGATAAAGAAGCATCCCGCTATCGGCTACCAGATCCTTTCCCCCATCCATTTCCTCGGCCCCGTCGCCCAGATGGTGCTTTACCACCAGGAGTGGTTCAACGGCATGGGCTACCCGGAAGGCCTCAAGGGCGAAGAGATCCCGCTCGGCGCGCGGATCGTGGCCACCATCGACGCCTGGGACGCGATGCGCAGCGACCGCCCGTACCGCAAAGCCCTCAGCCGGGAGATAGCCGAGAGCGAGCTGACCAAAGGCTCCAACCGCCAGTTCGACCCCGACGTGGTAAAAGCTTTCCTGAAGCTGGAAAACACGGACTGGCCGCCTTTCGACAGCGCTCTTCCCAAGAAATTAGCTTAAATGCTTTTCATCGTCCCCACCCCCATCGGGAACCTCAAAGACATAACTCTCCGCGCTCTCGAAGCGCTTAAAGAGGTCGACGCCGTTTTCTGCGAGGACACCCGCCGCACTTCCCAGCTGCTCAACCATTTCGGCATCCAGAAAAAGCTCTTCCGGTACAACGAGCACGACGAGCGCTCAGTGGCCTCGGCCATGGCGTGGCTGCGCGGCGGCAAAAGCGCCGCGCTGGTCACCGACGGCGGCTCCCCCTGCATCTCCGACCCCGGCAGGCGGCTGGTCGCCCTCGCCCGGCAGACCGGGATGAAAGTGACCGCCCTCCCCGGCCCCTCCGCCGTAATAACCGCTATCGCCGGCTCCGGCCTGCCCGCGGATTCCTTCGTCTTCCTCGGCTTCCTCCCGCGCTCCCGCGGCAAAATAGTCAAAGCCCTGCTCGCGGCCTTCGCCCTGAACAAGACCGTCGTCCTTTTCGAATCCCCCCACCGGCTTAAAAAATTCCTGGCCCTCGCCCGCGAAGAGTTCGGCCCCGGCCTCACCGCCGTAGTGGCGCGCGAGATCAGCAAGATCTACGAAGAATGGACCGGCGGCGCCATCGACGACACCATCGCCAAAATAGAAGCCGCCGGCGAAGTAAAAGGCGAAGTGGTGGTCCTCCTCCGCCCCCCCGAAAAAGCCGGGGCCGAAGACGAAGAAGACGAAGAGTCCGCCGGCCCCGACGAGCACGGTGGCCTGGCGTGAAAAAGGTCCTCTTCCTCTGCACCGGCAATACCTGCCGCAGCGTCCTCGCCCATTTTTACGCCGCCAAGCTCGCCGCCGACCTCAAACTCCCCTATAAATTCTCCTCAGCCGGCCTCGAAGCCCACAAAGACATCCCCCAGCCCAAAATAGTAGCCGACCTCCTCGCAAAAGAAGGCGTAAAGAACTTCGCCCATATCCCCGTCCCCATGACCGGCAAGCTCGTCAAAAGCTCCGACCTCATCCTCACGATGACCGCCGCCCACAAGTCGGAACTCATCGCCCGCTACCCCCGCGCCGCCAAAAAAACCCGCACCCTCATCGACTACGCCGGCTTCGGCAACGGCGACATCGCCGACCCCTACCGCCGCGACGACCTCTTCTACTTCGAAGTCTTCAAATTAATAAAATCAGCCGTAAAAGCAGCGCTCGAAAACCTAAAAAAGAAGTAGAATAATAAAATCGACCGCAGTGCGCTGAATTTAAGCGGTTAATAGACTTCTGACCCTTCTTGGAGGGCAGGCGAGGGCAGGGGTTCGGCGGGCCTTCCCGGAGGCCGGAGCTTACGTAAGAGCGGAGGCCGAGGGAGGAGGGCCGAGCACGGTGTGCGAGAGCCCGTGCCCGACGGGCCCCTGCCCTTGACTGCCCGACTCAGCATCTCGCGGTCTTTCAGTTTTCTTAATTCAGCGCTAACAAAGGAGAACAACATGTACGACGAAATACGCAAGTTCGACCCCCAGCTTTACAAGGCCATCCAGGGCGAAGTCCTGCGCCAGCAGAACAACCTGGAGCTCATCGCCTCCGAAAATTACACCTCCAAAGCCGTCCTCGAAGCCCTCGGCTCCGTCCTCACCAATAAATACGCCGAAGGCTACCCCGGCAAACGCTATTACGGCGGCTGCGAGCACGTAGACGTAGCCGAGCAGCTCGCCATAGACCGCGCCAAAAAACTCTTCGGCGCCGACCACGCCAACGTCCAGCCCCATTCCGGAACCCAGGCCAATATCGCCGCTTACCTCTCCCTCATCAACCCCGGCGACACCGTCATGGGCCTCAACCTCAGCCACGGCGGCCACCTCAGCCACGGCCACCCCTTAAACTTCTCCGGCCGCTACTTCAAAATAGTCACCATCGACGTCAGCCAGGAAACCGAGCTGATAGACTATGAAAAGATGGAGAAGGACATAGAGAAGTTCCGCCCCAAGCTCATCATGGCCGGCGCCTCCAATTACTCCCGCAAATGGGACTGGGCCCGCATCAAGCGCGCCGCCGACGCCTGGAAATGTTTCCTCGTCACCGACATCGCCCATTACGCCGGCCTCATCGCCGCGGGAGTCTACCCCTCCCCGGTCGAATACGCCGACATCATGACCACCACCACCCACAAGACCCTCCGCGGCCCCCGCGGCGGCCTGATCCTGTCCAAGGCCCCCTACGCCAAAGCGATAGACCGCACCAACTTCCCCGGCAACCAGGGCGGCCCCCTCATGCACGCGGTGGCGGCAAAAGCGGTCTGCTTCAAAGAAGCCCTGACCCCGGCCTTCAAAGAATACCAGGGCCAGGTCCTCAAGAACGCCCGCAAGCTCGCCCGCGAACTCCAGGGCCGCGGCTACCGGATAGTCTCCGGCGGAACCGACTGCCATTTGATGAGCGTGGACCTGCGCGCGAAGAACATCACCGGCCTGGACGCGGAAAAGGCCCTGGACAAAGCCGGGATAACGGTGAACAAGAACACCATCCCCTACGACCCCCAGAAGCCGATGATAACCAGCGGCGTCCGCCTCGGGACCCCCGCCATCACCACCCGCGGGATGAAAGAGAAACAGATGGTCCTGGTGGCCGGCCTGATAGACGAAGCTATTAAGCACAGCGCTGACGACAAAGCCCTGAAAGGCATAAAGGAGCAGGTAAAACTCCTCTGCGCCGGCTTCCCGATGTACCCCGGCTTCGAGAAATAGCCCGGAAGCCCAAAAAAGAGAAGGCCGCGCCCAAAGCGCGGCTTTTTCTTTCCCCTAAAAAGGCTCCTGCTGCCTTTTTGCTGTTTTTGGGTTTTGAGGGAAAAATGACGTGTTTAAGGGCTTTATTTATTATAAAATAAATATAGTGGAGGGATTCACCTTCTGGTTGCCCGGCCACAATACGATTTTATACTAATGTAAGACCTGGGAGAGGAAATGGCTAACAAAGTACTTGCGGAAATAGGCGTGATAGGCGGAACCGGCCTCTACGCAATGCAGGAACTCAAGATCTTGAAGGAAATTAAGGTAAAAACCCCCTTCGGCGACCCCTCGGACAAGATAATACTCGGTACCCTTTCAGGCATAAAAGTAGCCTTCCTCCCCCGCCACGGCCGCAAGCACGCGATGCTCCCCGGCGAGATCAACCAGCGCGCCAATATGTGGGCCCTCAAGTCCATAGGCGTAAAGACCATAATCTCCGCCAGCGCCGTGGGCTCCCTCAAAGAGGAACTCGCCCCCACCCATTTCGTTTTCCCGGACCAGTTCGTCGACCAGACCAAGGGCCGCCCCTCCACTTTCTTCGGCAATGGCATAGTGGGCCATGTCCCCCTGGCGGAGCCTTTCTGCATGGACATCTCCGACATGATGTACGCCGAAGCCAAGAAACTCGGCATAGTCTGCCATAAAGGCGGGACCTACTGCTGCATGGAAGGCCCCGGTTTCTCCACCAAGGCCGAATCCCATTTCCACCGCGCTATGGGCTACGATATTATCGGCATGACCATGGCCACCGAGGCCAAGCTGGCCCGCGAAGCCGGCCTGCATTACGCCCCCGTCTCCCTGGTCACCGATTACGACTGCTGGAAAGAAGGCGAGGAAGTGAACCAGCACAAGGTCTCCGAGACCGTCCACGCGAACGTGGAAAATATCCGCCGCCTGCTGGTAAAAGCAATACCGCTGGTGGCCAAGACCGGCTGCCGCAACGGCTGCCCTACCTTCACGAAGAACTCCCTGCTGACGCACAAAGAAAATTTCCCGGCCAAGACCTACGCAAAGCTGAAACTGATACTGGAGGGGTAAAATGGCTAAACAGCCCTCGAAGAAGCGACCGGCCAAGGCGGAAACGAAGTCGGTCATCCGCAAAAAATTGATGGAAGCGGCCAAGACCGCCCAGAAAAAAGCCTATTGCCCCTATTCCCGCTACCCCGTGGGCGCGGCCGTCCTGATGGATTCCGGCCGGATCTATACCGGCTGCAATGTCGAGAACGCCTCTTTCGGGCTCGCGATCTGCGCCGAGCGCGTGGCTATCTTCAAGGCCGTAAGCCACGGGGAAAAGCGCGTAAAAGCGCTCTGCGTGGCGGCCAAGTCCGCCAAGCCCTGCGGCGCCTGCCGGCAGGTGATAATAGAATTCGCGGACAAGGACGCCGAGATGATCTACCTGGACTGGCAGCCGCTGGAAAAGAAGGAAAAAGTCACTATCACCAAGGCGGGCAAGCTGCTGCCGCACGCTTTCGACCCCTCGGAAGCCGGGCTGTAGAATTTAACGGAGGTACTAACAAAATGGACGTAAAAACACTGACGAAACTGACCAAGTGGATGGAAACTACCGATCTCGAGGAGATCACCTGGAGCAGCGGGGACGACAAGATCAGCCTCAAGCTGAACAATAATCCCGACCACAGCGCGAACTTCTCTTCCAACATGGAGCCGGTGCTCTCGCCGTCCATCGGGATCTTCCGCTTCGCCCGCCCCGGCAAGACCAATTTCCTCAAGGAAGGCGCCGCCGTAAAGACCGGCCAGGAGCTCGGCCTGGTTGAAGTGGGCAAAGAGTTCAAGCCCGTGACCGCCCACTCCAACGGCCTGCTGAAAATAATCTCGATACAGGACGGCAAGCCCGTGGAATACGGCCAGCCCCTCTTCTTCATAGAGCCCAAATAAGCGCGCCCGATGATGGCAAAGCAATCCGTGATCAAGTGTCCCAAGTGCGGCTACCTGCCGAACATGCTGGGGGACACTTGCCTTAAATGCAATACCCCGCTTGAAAAAGTCTGCGGGGAATGCTCCTTTGCCAACCCGGTGGAAAAAAATTATTGCGGTAATTGCGGTTCGGTCCTGGCCCTGCAGCCGCCGCCCAAGAGCGAGAACCAGCCGCCCCCGCCTTCGGCCCCCGCCCAGGGCGGCCCGAAGCCGGGCTCCTTCATCCTGGAGATGGAGTCGATACAGGACACGGTCTCGGAAAGGGCCACTTCTTTCAGGCTCAGGCCGCCGGACGGACCTCCGCAGAAGCCCGCGGCGGCCGCGCAGAACCAGCCTTCCGCGCCCCTGCCTCCGCCGCCGGCCGGGACCGTGCCGCCGAAACCGGCCGCCGCTGCCCCGCCGCCGCCGGGCTCCGAGACCCGGAAACCCGGCGCGCCGCAGCCGCCACAGAAGCACGCCGCCGTCACGACCACGCTCTCCCCGGATTCGGCGCGCCTGCCCGGCCAGGCCGGGCTCCCGAAGTCGCTGCAGCCGAGCCTTCTTAAGAAAATAGCCGGCCCCGCCGTCACCCTTCTCCTGGTCTCCGTCCTGCTCGGCATACTTTACATGATAGTCGCCCCCTCGCTGCCGCGCCTGCGGCTGGTGATGACGGCGAAATCCTACCTGACCAATATCTCGGAAAATAAATTCGACAAAGCCTACGAACTTCTTTCCTCGAATTCAAAGGCCATCTGCACCCTCGACGAATACGTAAAGAACAGCAAAGAATATTATTCCAAGGTCCCGGCCTGGCAATTCAAGGATATCCAGGTCTTTTCCCTGGAGAAGGACACGGCGCTCATCCGCTACCAGCTCAAAGAAGGGAACGAGCCCTGGAAGAGCGACTATATTTCCTTCATCCGCGAGAATAACCGCTGGGCCAGGCCGTATATCTGGGTGCTTTTCCAGCCCATCGAGGAGGCGCTCAAGCAGCAGGACTTCCCGCACGCGCTTTTCCTGTCCCAGAAACTTTACCTGACCGACCCCGTCCACCCCCGGACCTCCGCCTACCTCTGCGTCTCGGAATTTTTCATGGAGCTTTACGAGAAGTCGGCGGAATCCTGCAAGCGCGCGATCGACACCGCCGGGAGCTATCCGACGGGCTATTCCAGGGAAGAGCTTTTCTGGTACAACATGCATTACGCCGACAGCCTGCGCTACCTGGGGCGCGACAAAGAAGCCCTGCAGCAGTTCGACAAGCTCCTCAGCTGGCCCGGCCTCGCCTCCGCGGAGCTTTGCGTCATCCATCTTAACCGCGCCGACTCCGGGGTAGCCTTAAAAGACTACGAGAACGCCCTGCACGACATCATGAAAGCGGAGAGCCTCTGCATCCAGAGCCCGCAGAAAGAGGATTCCAAGAAAAGGCTGGGCTATATGAGCGGCAGCGCCGGCAGCGAGGCTATCGCTTTCGCCCAGAAATCACGCCTCAGGCCGGATATGCCCCCGATCCTGGAGGCCCACCGGCGCCAGATGGAGATCCTTAAAGCCAAGCTCGGCCCCAAGAACGCCAAGCTTATGCCCAAGGACGAATGGCTGGCCGTGCACGTGGCCGGCCCCGAATACCGCGTTTTTCTGCGCCAGTCCCACCTTAACCCGCAGACCCGCAAAGCCGAAACGCAGAATATTTTTATTTTCCTGGTTAATTTGTGGACCGCCAAAGCCAAAATAGAGAAAGCCCCGCCGGCCCCGCAGACGCCCCAGGGGACAGCGCCGGGACGGGGGTAATCGGGTAATCGAGAATCCATGGTCGGGGGAGCGGGGACGGTATCGGAATTTGACTGTTTTTTAGGAGGATCTATGTTTAAAAAAGTTTTAATTTCCAACCGCGGCGAAATCGCGGTGCGCGTGATACGGACGCTGAGGGAGCTCGGGGTAAAATCCGTGGCCGTCTATTCAGAAGCGGACCGCTCTTCGCTCCACGTCCGGCTGGCCGACGAGGCCGTCTGCATCGGGCCGGCGATGGCCCGCGAGAGCTACCTGAGCATCCCGGCGATAATCTCGGCCGCCAAGGTGACCGGCGCCGACGCTATCCACCCCGGCTACGGCTTCCTGTCCGAGAACGCCGATTTCTCCGCCGCCTGCCGCGATAACGGCATCACTTTCATCGGGCCCTCCCCGAAATCGATACAGCAGCTCGGCCACAAGGCCGAGGCCAGGAAAATGGCCGTGAAAGCCGGCATAGCCGTGACCCCCGGCACCAAGGAATGCGTGCACAAGGACGCGGCGGCCCAGGCGGCCAAGATCGGCTTCCCCATCATGATCAAGGCGGCGGCCGGCGGCGGCGGCAAAGGCATCCGCATAGTGCGCGAGGCCTCCCAGCTGGCCAATGAGATGAACATGGCCCAGAGCGAATCAAAAGCGGCCTTCGGCAACGGCGACGTCTATTTCGAAAAATACATCGAGCTGCCCCGTCATATAGAAGTGCAGTTCGCCCGCGACACTTTCGGGAACGTGATAGCCTTCCCTGAACGCGACTGCTCCATCCAGCGCCGCCACCAGAAGCTGGTGGAGGAAAGCCCTTCCCCCGCGGTCAACAAAAAGCTGCGCGAGGCGCTTGAAGAAGCCGCCGTGAAGCTTGCGAACGCCGCCAATTACGTCGGCGTCGGCACCGTGGAATTCCTGCTGACCCAGACCGGCGAGTTCTATTTCATGGAAGTGAACACCCGCCTGCAGGTGGAGCACCCCGTGACCGAGTTCATCACCGGCTTCGACCTGGTGCGCGAGCAGCTGCTCGCCGCCTCCGGCGAGAAGCTTTCCTATACCGGCGGCCACACCGTCCCTTACCGCGGCCACGCTATAGAGCACCGGATCAACGCCGAAGACTTCTCCAAGAATTTCGCCCCCTCCGTGGGCAGGATAGACGAATGGATAGTCCCCGGCGGCCCCGGCGTGCGCATCGACACCCACGTCTATTCCGGCTACAATTTGCCGGTGTACTACGACAGCATGCTGGCCAAGCTGATAGTCTGGGACCAGAACCGCGAGATGGCCGTGGCCAGGTCGAAACGCGCCCTCCAGGATTTCCATGTGACCGGCGTTAAGACCACCATCGACGCCCACAAGCTGATCGTGGAAAGCGAGGCTTTCAAGGCCGGGAAGACCGACACCGGCTTCATGGAAAGACTGCTCGCCCCCGCTGAACCCGTCGCGGCGACTGCGAGCGGGAGCGAGCTTTCCATAAAGACTTCATTGAAAGGCCACTAGCCCCAGCCAAACCCGAAACTGCACAATGAAGACCTCGGTAAAGATAATCTCCCTTAAGAAAGCCGCGGCCCTGCGCGCGGCCCTGAAGCGCCGCGGGAAAAAAGCGGTTTTCACCAACGGCTGCTTCGACCTGCTCCACGCCGGTCATATCGCCTCGCTGGAAAAAGCCCGCTCCCTGGGGGATTTCCTTTTCCTCGGCCTCAATTCAGACGCCTCTGTGCGCAAACTGAAAGGGCCGGGCCGGCCTATAAACAAAGCCGCCGACAGGGCGGTGGTCCTGGCCGCCCTGGAAGCCGTCGGCGCCGTTATAATTTTCGGGCAGGATACCCCTCTCGAACTGATCAAGGCCCTGAAACCGGACGTCCTGGCAAAAGGCGCCGATTACCATAAAGGGAACATCGCAGGGGCGGAATTCGCCGGCCGGGTGGCCCTGATACCTCTGCTTAAAGGGCGCTCGACCACTCTTTTGGCCAAAAAGATGGCAAAAGAAGGCAAAAAGTAAGGTTTTTGAGGTTTTTTTAGTCCCTATTTCCTCCCCCCGCTTTCAAGCTCTTTCCCGCGCTCAGCCGCCCTCGAATTCCCCCTTTCTTCATTGCTATTATTTTTACACAATGCCCCCCCAATTTAATAAAATATTAGGATATTATGAATGACCTTTTTACCAAATGCAGGAACTTCACCATCGTCCGCCAATTGATGGCTTCGGGCATCTATCCTTTCTTTAAAGAGCTTGAATCCGAACAAGCCCCTGAAATAACCATAAAGGGCAAGAAATTCATAATGTTCGGCTCCAATAATTACCTTGGGCTGGCCAACGACCCCCGCATGAAGCAGGCGTCCATAGACGCCGTGAAGCAGTTCGGGACCGGCGTGGCCGGGTCGCGCTTCCTTAACGGCAATACGGTCCTGCACATGGAGCTGGAGCAGAAGCTCGCCGCTTTCAAGGGCCGGGAAGCCGCCCTTATCTACGCGACCGGCTACCAGATGAACCTCG
The DNA here is from genome assembly GCA_021811315.1 of bacterium. Lineage (GTDB taxonomy): Bacteria > Elusimicrobiota > Elusimicrobia > Elusimicrobiales > UBA9959 > UBA9959. The sequence continues at coordinate 6,431 of JAJZPF010000018.1, read as the reverse complement.
GCGTCATCTCCGCCCTGGTCGGCAAAGGCGATTTCGCGGTAATAGACAAGCTGGACCACGCGAGCATCCTGGACGGCTGCAGGCTTTCACAGGGAGAATTAGCCCGCTTCAAGCACAATGACCCGGCCGACCTGGAGCGCGTACTCAAGAAGATCGGGCCCCGGCACGGCAAGCTGGTGATAGTGGACGGGGTCTTCTCGATGGAAGGCGATATCGCCCCTATCCCCGAGATCTCCAAGATCTGCAAAAAATACGGCGCCCGCCTGATGGTGGACGACGCCCACGCCAGCGGCGTGATAGGCAAGCGCGGCCACGGGACCTGCGAGCATTTCGGCCTGACTTCCAAGGAAGTGGACCTGGTCGTAGGCACCTGCTCCAAATCCTTCGCCTCGGTCGGCGGCTTCGCCGCCGGCGACGAGAATATTATCCATTACCTCCGGCACGTTTCCCGCTCGATGATCTTCTCCGCGGCCCTCCCGCCCGCCTCCGTCGCCGCTATTTCCAAGGCCATAGACATCATCGACGCCGAGCCGCAGCGCCTGAAGCGGCTCTGGGACAATTCCCGGTACCTGATGAAGCGCTTCAAGGAAATGGGGCTCAATACCGGCGAGACCCAGACCCCCATCATCCCGGTGGTCATCGGCGACGACGAAAAAACTTTCATGCTCTGGCGCATGCTTTACGACAGAGGGCTTTTCACCAACCCGGTGGTAAGCCCGGCCGTCCCCCCGAAGCGCGCCCTCATCCGCATCGTGGCCACCGCCACCCACACCCGCGAGCAGCTGGACCGGGCCCTGGATATTTTCGAGACCTGCGTTAAGAAGATCCTGAAGAAAAAATCCGCGGTCCTGGTAAAATAAAGCCGCCGCCGCGCCGGCCTGCCGGGCGGCTCGCGCCCGCGCGGCGGCAGAGAAACTCCCGTCAGGAGCAGCATTCAGAGGCCCGGCTCTCCAGCCGACCAGCGATTTAATTTATGCCCATAGAAATCAGAGAACTGCCGGAATCCGGACTTGCGGACTTCATCAACTACCCTTACGACCTTTTCAAGGACCACCCTCACTGGGTGGGGGAACTGAAAAAAGACACCCTGCACCTGCTCGGGCTCGGCCACCCTTTCTGGCGCCACGGCGAGCGGAAACTTTTCATGGCCTACCGCTCCGGGCGGCCCGCCGGCCGGATCGCGGCCATAGTGAACAGCGCGCACAACTCCTTCCACGGCGAGAACTGCGGCTTCTTCGGTTTTTTCGACTGCTCCGAGGACCAGGAAGCCGCCGCCGCGCTCTTCGCGGCCGCGGAGAAATACCTGCGCGCCAAGGGCATGGACATGATCCGCGGCCCGGTCAACCCCTCCACCAACGAGACCTGCGGCCTGCTGATAGAGGGTTTCGATTCCCCGCCCATGATCATGATGACTTACAACCCGCCGTATTACGCGGCGCTGATCGAGGCCGCCGGCTTCGCCAAGGCCAAGGACCTGCTGGCTTTCGACATGGAAGTCCCCGCCGGGCTGCCCGAGCGCTTCAACAAGCTGATCCAGCGCATCGGCAGGAGCGGGAGCATAACCGTGGACCTCGTGGACATAAAGAAGCTGGACGCCGCTATCGCGGAACTCAAGGACGTCTACAACTCCGCCTGGGAAAAGAACTGGGGCTTCGTGCCGATGACGGAAGCCGAGCTTGACGACCTGGGCAAGATGCTGAAGCCGATGCTCAAGCCCGACTATCTGTTCTTCGCCAGGGTGGACGGCAAGCCGGCAGCTTTCTGCCTGATGCTGCCGGACTTCAACGTGCCGCTCAAAGCCGCGCGGGGCAGCCTGAACCTCCTCACCATCGTCCCTTTCCTCCACAAGATGCTGTTCAAGGTGCGCGGCGGGCGCATGCTGACCCTCGGAGTGAAAAAAGAATTCCGCGGCCGCGGCCTCGAGATGCTCCTTATAAACAAAGCCATGCAATCCGGCAAAAAGATGGGCTGGCAGCACGGCGAAATGTCCTGGACCCTCGAGGACAATACCCTGATAAACAACACTATCGAATCGGTCGGCGGGAAACCGTACAAAAAGTACAGGATCTACGAGAAAAAGATGTAGCCGCAGTTAATCTTTCCGTAATCTTTCCTTAACCCTCCTCTGCTACAATCTAGATATGCGTTTTTCAGATCTGAAAAGACTAAAAGAGGAAGCTCCGGCTCCGGAGCCTGAAAAACCGGCGCGGTTCGCCCCCCTTCCAAGAAAAGAGAGGCCGGCCCCCCCGGCGGCTTCCAACTTTTCAGAACCGCCCGTCATTCCCGCCGCCAAAGAGGAAGCCCCGGCCCGGGAAACCCAAAAACCTTCAAGGTTCGCCCCCCCCTCCAAAAGTGAAAAAGAAAGGCCGGCCGCGCCCTCGCGCGAAGATGAAATTTCCGCCCTGACGCAGGAACTGCAGGCCTATTTCCCCTCCTATGCCCCGGCCCCGGTCAAACAGCCGGCCCCCGGAAGCCCCAGGAGCCGGAGGGAAGCCGCGGCCCTTTCCCGCGCCCCGGCCGTCCCGTTCAACGAGCTCGACGCCAGGGCCAGGGAAGTTTACGCCAGGGTCCTGGAACTCTCCGGAACCTTCCTTAAAAGCGTCGACCAGCCCTATACGGAAAAGTACGAGGCCGTCCTGTCGGTCTGCCGCTTGGTCATTGAAAACCTGAAGCCCGGCAGCGTTCTTTTCAGCTATACGGATCATTCCACCGCCGAAGACTATTTGCGCGGCCACACGGCCAATACGACCATAATAGCGCTGGCCATGGGCCTGGAAGCCGGCCTGAAAGAGTCCGAACTCCTTCTGCTCGGCTTCTGCGCCATGGCGCACGATATCGGCATGACGGAATATACTTCGCTTTACAACCGCTCGGACCGCCTGGGCGAGAAAGAATTCCAGGAAATGTCCCTGCACGCCGAGGCCGGCGTCGCCAAGCTGGACCGGATAGTAGACATAGATTACAGGATAAAGGACCGGGCCAAGCGCATAGTGCTGCAGATCCACGAGCGCGCGGACGGAACCGGCTATCCCGACCGCCTCTCGGACGAGGAAATAGACCCGCTCGCCCAGTTCATAAGCATAGCCGACGCCTATGAGGCGCTGACCCATCCCCGGGCCTGGCGGGAAGCCGCCTCCCATCCCGACACGGTCAAAGAACTCGTTGAGAAAGAAGGCAAAGGCTTCAATGCCCCGGCTATCAAGGCGCTGCTCTCCGCCGTTTCAATTTATCCCCCCGGTTCCCTGGTGGAGCTCTCCTCCGGCGAGATCGCCCGCGTGATAAGGGTGACGAAGGGCTTCCTTACCAAGCCGCTGGTGGAAATAATCCTGGATTCCCAGTTCGAGCAGCTGCCACCGCGGCACCTGGACCTTTTCGAGCACCCTCTTACCTCGATAGAACGCTCCATCGGCCTTAAAGAGCTGGCCGCCCGCAACCCCAAATTCGCGGCCAGGCTCGAGATGGCCAGGTGGTGGGTGGAGTGGTGATGGAGAAAAAACAGCTCCTGTTCCTCGAGGAAGAGGGCTACGTCATCGCCCGCGTCGACGAGATCCTGGCCGCTTTCCCCCAATTTGAAGTTACCCGCCTGGACGACGCGGAAAAAGCCCGCGCGCTCCTGGCGGAAAAACCTTTCGACGTCGTGATCGCGGATATTTACCTGCGCGGGGCCAGCGGCCTCGAGTTTTCCTTCAAAGCGCGGGAGACGAACAAGGACGCCTGTGTCATCCTCATCACCGGCCTGGACAACGTGGACATGGCGGCCAAGGCCGTCAAGGAGGGCGCTTTCGATTTTGTGCTGAAGCCGCCCGGCCTCGAGCGGCTGGCCAATATGCTGAAGATGTACACGCTGGTGCGCGGGCTAGCGCCTCAGGGCGGAGCGGAGCAGCCTTAGCGGGCGCAGCAGGTAAAGGGCCAGGCTGGCGGCGCCGTAGCGGCGCAGCATGAAATGTTTTTCGGGGACGGCGTATTTAAGCAGGAAGCCGGGACGGTGCAGCACCGGCAGCAGATATTCCAGCGCGGTAGAATGTTTTTTGGCGGCTTTCTCGAAGAAAGCCGCTTTTATTTTTTCCAGGCCGCGCGGCGCCAGCGCCCGCCGTTCGGCCTCCGGGATCGCCAGCGGGCCGGCGGCCAGGCGCTCTATGACCGGCCAGATCACAGGGCGCATATTATAAATTTCCGTTTTGCGGGCCACGGCGGCCCAGAACTTTTCCCCGTCCCCCGGCGCGTGCAGGGCGATGCGGGCGCAGTCTTCCAGCGAGCGCGGCGTGACTTCCCCGTGGTGCAGCAGCGGGTGGGCGGCGGCGTGCAGGAACAGGTCGGCCAGGTTCAGCGCGAGCCCGCCGGGGCCCGGTTCGAGGCCCCAGTTGAACAGTTCCTCGGTGCGCTTTATGTGCCAGAGGCCGGTATGCAGGTCAAGAATGGCCGGCGGCGCGTCGTTCCGGCTCGGCCGCAGCCAGCCGTCGGCGCTGTTAGGCATCGGCTGGTAGCGGAGCCCGTGGAGTATCTTTTCGAAGCGCGGAAGGTCCTTCGGACGCAGCAACACGTCGGCGTCGCTCATCCCGCGTTCGCCGACCTTGTAGATGCCGAGCTCGAGGAGGGCCGCGCCTTTGAGCGGTATTATCTCTATGCCGGCCTTTAGCGCGACGTCGCGCGCCTCCTCGAATGCCCCCAGGAGCAGGATCTCCCTGGCCGCTATGCCTTTATCCATAACCAGATTCTAGGATATGCCGGGTGGGCAGTAAAGGGCGGTTGGCGAAGAGGAAGTAGGACTTTCGGCACTTGGAGGTTTGACGGCCGCGGGCTACACTATAGATGTGAAGATCTTATTCAAAACATTTCTGCCGCTTATCCTGTTCGCGGCCTTCGCTTCCGCGGCCAGGGCCGAAGAATTGACGGCCGGAGACCTTTTCCCCCCCTTCGACAGGTCCCAGGTTTCCGCCGATAAAGCCCAGGCCGTCCCCGCCGGCGTTTACCAGGCCGTTCTCGCCGCGCTTAAAGGTTCGGGCGTGCCGGAAGGCTATGTGAAAGCGGCTTTCGCGGACCCGCGCGTGAAGATCCACGAGGAAATAGTGACGGCGATGAACAAGCCCGCCGAAAGCCTTACCTACGAACAATACAGGAAGCTGCTCCTGACCGAGAAAAGAATAGCCGGCGGAGCGCAGTTCTATACGGCCAATAAAGATATCCTGGCCGCCGTTTCGCAGAAGTACGGGGTCGACGTTTTCCTTCTTTCCGGCCTTGTCGGGGTGGAGAGCAATTACGGGGAGAACAAAGGCAAATATCTCGTTTTCAACGCTTTGAACACTATCGCGGAGAGGATCCCGCGGCGCTCGGCCTGGGCGTCCAAAGAGATAGCGGAATTATTGAAGCTTTCTTATTCGAGGAAGAAAGACCCGCTCTCTCTGCTCGGCTCTTACGCCGGCGCTTTCGGCCTGGGCCAGTTCATGCCCTCTTCCTACAACGCTTACGCGGCCGATTTCGACGGCGACGCCTACCCCGACCTCTTCACCTGGCCGGACGCCCTGGCCAGCATCTCCAACTACCTGGTCAAGCACGACTATTTTTCCTCACCCGGCTTCGCCGAAAACTCCGGCCCCTGGAAAGCCCTGTACGGCTACAACCACTCCGCCAACTACGTCAACGTCATCCTCGAACTCCGCCTCGAAATACAAAAAAGAGTGACCGCTCAGAAGTAAAAATAGAAACAGTTAATACTTGCTCGGGCGGCATACCGTGCCGACCGGAACGCAAAAACGTTGTCACTGCAGTGGCGCTGCGCCACCCGCACACCGTGCTCGCAACTCCCGCTCTCGGCCTCCGCGCTTACGCAAGCGTCGGCCTCCGAGAGGGTTTTGCTTATCCGATCGGCACGGTCTCCGCCCGGATCTCTTGATTTGCGAAAGATGTGCTGACGCATAAATTGAGCGGAGGGGTGGCAAGGGTATGGGTTCGCAGGGCCTTCTCGGAGGCCGGAGCTTACGTAAGAGCGGAGGCCGAGAGAGGAGGGCCGAGCACGGTGTGCGAGAGCCCGTGCCCTGCGGGCCCATACCCTTGCCAGGCCCCCGACTTCACATCTCGCGGTTCTGTTATAAGCCGCAGTACACTTTATTTACCGAGGAGGGCGCAGTCGGACCAGTTGATGGACTGGGCGAATTTTAGTTGGTTGAAGGCGGGATCGATATAAGATTCGGGGAAGTAGAAGGAGAGGCCTTTGACGGGGGAATACTTGCCCGTGGCGACGTTTTGGGCGATGAGGCTGCCGGTGAGGTGGTCGAGCAGGCGGCCGGCGCTCGCGCGCAGGGTTTCGTGGTTGTGTTAGAATAACGGGTGTAAATTTGTAAGGAGCATGGGTATCTCGTAGAATTACTTTTACGAGAAGATACCCCACGGAGGACACCCATGCTCACTAATAGTCAGATTATTGAAAAAATAGT
>JAJZPF010000042.1 GCA_021811315.1 bacterium | reverse complement strand
TGCAGACTCGCTTGGACGAGGGTGCCGCCCCGCCGCCGAGGTCGGCCGATTTTGAATTTTCCGGTTTCTGCATTTGTTTTTTTCCTCAAAGAAATAATAATTAAATGGCGCAAAAAATTCTGCATTTCGGAGTTTTTTGCCCGAGATTTTGATGTTCCTGAACAGCACGCCGGGGAGGCGCACCTTGGTTTATTAAAAACCCGCCCCGGCTCGCTGCGCTCGCCCTGGCGGGCTTTTCTGTTAATGTTCGGTCGCGCCTCCCCGGCGGGTCTCAACAAGTGTAAAGTTTTGTACAATTTACCTATGAAGCGCTACAACATGGTTGAGGCCGCCAAACTGCTGCGCGTAACGCGGCAGACCCTCTACAACTGGATAAACCGCGGCTGGGTAAAGCCCGGTCGCGATTACAAGAACTTCCCGGTGTTCACAGAGGCGGACATGCGCAAGATCAAAAATTGGAAAGAGACCATAAGGTAGCCATGAAAACAGCCCTATATCTGCGAGTCTCCACGGAAGACCAGGCCAAGGAAGGCTATTCCCTTGAAGTGCAACGGGAAACCCTTGAGGCCTTTATTAAGCGGGAAGGCCTTGAAACGTACAAGGTCTACTCGGACGACGGTATTAGCGGGGCCACCACGGACAGGCCCGCGCTTGCCGCACTTTTGGCTGACGCCAAAGGCGGCAAGTTCGGGCTGGTGCTGGTAGCAAAAACAGACCGCTTTAGCCGCAACCTGCGCGACCTCTTAAATTTAGTGGACGAGCTTTGCAGTTATGGAGTGGGCTTTAAGTCGGCGGGGGAACCCTTTGATACCACAACCTCGGCCGGTCGGCTGATGTTTCAGCAGCTTGGCAGTTTCGCGGAGTTCGAGCGCAACCGCATAGCGGAGCGCGTATTCCCCGGCATGGTTAAAGGCGTTCAGCAGGGCAACTGGCAGGGCGCGCGGTACGCGCCCTACGGCTACACCTATAACAAGGTCGCCAAGTTACTGGAGATAGCCCCTGATGAGGCGGAAGTAGTGCGCCGCATCTACGCCCTGTACCTTGAAGGCAAAAGCACTTTAGCCATAGGCGCCGCCCTTACAAAGAAAGGCGTAAGGAACCGCAAGGGTAACTATTTCGGTACCAAGACTATAGGCGATATCCTTAAGAACCCCATTTATACAGGCAAGATCGTCTGGAATACCCACCACTACGACAAGACCAAGAAAACGGCCAAGGGCTACAAATATGTAAAGAACCCGGCCAATCAGGTAATTACCGCGCAAGGCAAGCACACGCATATAATCAGCGACGAAGCCTTTGCGCAAGCGCAACAGCTTCGCGCTGAGAAGCGCATAGCGCTCCGCAGGGCCAAGCCGGGGGACTATCTTTTATCGGGTCTTCTGTTTTGCGGCAACTGCAATCATAAGCTTATAGGCGCTTCTTCAGTATCCAACCACCGCACCAAGGCCACCAAGAAGTGGTATCGCTGTTCTTCAAGAACGCACAGTTATACGACCTGCCGCAACAAAAGCGTAAAGGCCGAAGACCTTGAACCCCAGGTCGCGGACATGATCGAGATACTGCTTTGCAACCCCAAATTAAGGAGCCAATGGCCGAACATGACTTTGCCGGCCATCAGGCTCCCGGAAGACCAGAATGAAGCCAAAAGAGAGGTTTCACAACACCTGTCAGACAATTTCACTAAACAGGCGAAATTGACTGACGCCTACATAGACGGCCACCTGTCCAAGGAAGTTTTTGAGGCTAAAAATAAAGATTTAATGACCGAAGGGGAAGAACTTAAGAAGGTCTCCGCCCTTTGCGAATTGCGCCAGATAGACCGCGAAAAATCCGCGGACTATCTGACGCAGGTCCACACCTATATCTCCGACGGTAGGCCGCAGAAAACGAAGCGGGACTCCGCCAAGGCAAAGCGGCTGCTCGGCCTGGTGTTCAGGAACATTAAAATTTCGGACAAAAAAATTAAAAATGCAGTATTTTTTGCGCCATTTAATTTTTTATTTTTTGAGGAAAAAAACAAATGCAGAAATCGGAAAATTCAAAATCTGCCGGCTCTCCGCACGGGGGCAACCCCCGGGTCTGTATCATCACTTTCGGATGCCAGATGAACGAGGCGGATTCGGAGAATATCGCCGCGGCCTTCAGGCGGCGGGGGTACGAACTTACCGACGAGATCAAGAAGGCCGACGCCGTAGTGGTCAATACCTGCACCGTGAGGCAGCGCGCCGAGGACAAGGCCATCTCGCAGATAGGCCGCCTGCGCGTCTGGAAAGAGAAACGGCCGGAAGGAAAACTGTTCGTAGTGGGCTGCGCCGCGCAGAAGCTGGGGGGGAAAGCCATAAAGAACAGGTTCCCTTTCGTGGACGAGGTCGTCGGGGCCAAGGCCATAGAAGCTTTTGAAGACTCCCTTATAAACCAGCTCGGGCCTTCCCCTGAAACCGAGACCGCGCACCAGAACCTTTTCCGCTCGCCGCAGACCGCCTACGTCACCATCATGCGGGGCTGCTCCCTTAAATGCTCATACTGTATAGTGCCGGCGGTACGCGGGCCGGCGGTGTTCCTTTCCGCGGACGCTATCCTTAAAGACGCCGCAGCGAAAATAAAGGCCGGCGCTAAAGAAATAGTCCTGCTGGGCCAGACCGTGAACGCCTGGCGGCAGGACAAGACCACGTTCTCCGAACTCCTGGAAAAAGCCCTGGCCCTGCCCGGACTTCAGCGGCTGCGCTTCATGAGCCCGCACCCTGTTTACTTCGAAGACGATTTCACCGCCCTGCTCGCGCGGGAAAAGAAGCTCGCGCGCTATATGCACCTGCCGGTGCAGTCCGGTTCAGACCGGATCCTTAAGCTGATGCGCCGCGGCTATACCCGCGCCCAGTACCTGGCCCTGCTCGCCCGCCTGCGCGCCGGCGCGCCGGACCTGGCCGTCTCGACCGATTTCATAGTCGGCTATCCCGGGGAAACCGAGGAGGATTTCCAGGACACCCTGAAGCTGGTGGAGGAAGGGCGGTTCACCATGGCCTACTGCTTCAAGTATTCGCCCCGCTCGGACAGGCCGGAAATGGCCGCGACCCTGGGCGAGCCGGAAATAGAAGCCAGGCTCGGGAAGCTGCTGGCCGCCGTCAAAACAAATTCGCGCGTAATTTTAAACGAAAGAATTGGTAAAATAGAGGAAGTTCTTTTTGAGACCGAAACTTACGGCCGCGCCTCGGGAAATTTCGCGGTCAGGGTCAAGGCGGGGGGAACGCCCGGGAAGATGGCCGGTGTCCTGGTGGAAAAGGCCGATAAAAATACTTTGAACGGAAAACTCTTATGATCAAAAAAAACAGCAAAGTCGTTAAAGAAAGGCGCCAGCACGTCCGCCTGCCGATGCTGCACGGCATCCTCGAGCCCGTGGAAATAGAATTCTATACCACCACCGACCACGGCAAATCCGTGCCCCAGCCCGCCATCCTCGCGGACCTCTCCGCCGGCGGCATGCGCCTGATCACCTTCATGGCCCCGCCCCATACCAAGGAACTCAATATCATCCTTAAGCTGGACGGCTCCAAAGAGATGCCCGTCACCGGGAAGATCTCCTGGGTCAAGGACAAGGGCGGCGTCTTCATGAACGGCATTTCCTTCTCCCATATCAGCCACGACGACCGCAAGCGTATCAACGAGATGGCCGAGGACTATTCCGACTGCGACACCCGCACCGCGCTTAAGCTGCCGGAAGTCTGCGTGGAAACCTGCCGGGCCCACGGCCTGTGCAATAAGCCGCAGAAAGACGAGTCTATCTTCAAGAAGAAGTGACCGAAGCAGGACGGCCAGGCGGCTAGGCGGCTTCAAAGCCACTAGCCGCTTTTTATTAGCCGCCAAAAACAATGTCCCCCGAATCCTTTAAACCGATCACCCTGATGGGGGCCAACGCCTCCGGCAAGACGGAGATAGCCCTCGAGCTGGCCCGCCGCCTCGGCGGGGAAATAATTTCCGCCGATTCCAAACAGATCTACAAATTCCTTGAGGCGGGCACAGCCAAACCGCACGGAACCTGGACGGGGACGCCGGCCGGCCGGGTCTACCTGGTGGAAGGCGTCCCCTACCACCTGGTGGACACGCTCGATCCCCGCGCCACCTACGACGCGGGCAGTTTCGTAAAAGAGGCTAAAAAATTAATCCCCGAAGTCCAGGCGCGGGGCAAGGTCCCCGTCATGGCGGGCGGCACCGGGATGTACGTCCAGGCTTTCTGGAACGGTCTCGACGAGCTTCCGGCGGCCGACCCCGTGATGCGGGAGAAGCTGGCCGCGCTGGCCGAAGTCCGCGGGAAGGAGGCCCTGCACGCGGAACTGGCCTCGATAGACCCGGAGGCGGCCGCGCGCATCCCGCCGGGCAATATCCAGCGCGTGATGCGCGCCATCGAGATAACCCGCCTGGCCGGCCGCCCGGTCTCGCAGATCTGGTCCGGCAGGTTCTTCAACGCCCTCCCGGCGCACGAGGGTAAATTCATTTTCCTAAAGTGGCAGAAGGACCTGCTCGCCGAGCGCGTCAAGCGCCGGACCCTGACCCGTTTCGACGAATGGGCGCAGGAAACCAAAGCCCTGCTTGAGAAAGGCTACGCCGAGGACTGCCCCGGCCTGAAGACCCTCGGCTACCCGCAGATGATGGACCACCTGGCGGGCCGCCTTAATAAGCCGGATACGGTGCGGACCATAATAGCGGCCTCGATGGCTTACGCGAAAAGGCAGAACACCTGGTTCGCGCGCTACCGCAACGCCGTAAAGATAGAGCTGCTGAAATTCGAGGATTACGAACCGGCGGCGCTGGCGGAGAAAATAATAAATTCATGAAGACGATACTTGTGGCGGCCGAGCTGAAGAAAAGAACTCCCGGAACCGCCGGCGAAAGTTCGCTGGACGAACTCTGGCGCCTGGCCGAGACGGCCGGCCTCGAGCCGGTGAAAAAGATCAGCGTGCGCGTGCAGGCCTGGAACCCCGCCACTTTCATCGGCTCCGGCAAAGTGGAAGAGCTGAAGGCCCTGGTGGAGGAAACCGGCGCGGGCGCCGTTATTTTCGACGAGGAGCTGGGCCCGGCGCAGCAGCGCAACCTCGAGCGCGCGCTCGGGGTCACGGTGGCCGACCGCCCCCGGCTGATCATAGATATTTTCGCCATGCGCGCCCGCACGAGGGAAGGAAAACTCCAGGCCAGGCTGGCCCGCTTCAATTATTCCCTGTCCCGGCTGGCCGGCAAGGGCGGCTCCATGGACCAGCAGCGCGGGGTGATAGGCGGCAAGGGCTCCGGCGAGAAGAAAATAGACTACGACCGCCGGACGCTGCGCGTGAAGATCAGCGAGCTGGAGAGCGAGATCGAAGCCATAAAAAAAGAGCGCTCCACCCAGCGCGGCAAGCGCGATTCCGTCCCCATGCCCCAGGTCTCCATCGTGGGCTATACCAACGCCGGGAAATCCACCCTGCTGAACTTCCTTACCGGCAACCGCCACGGCATCTACGCCGACGACAAGCTTTTCGCCACCCTGGACCCGTCCACCAAGCGCGTGCGCCTGCCGTCGGGCGGCTGGGCGCTCTTCACGGACACCGTCGGGTTCATCCAGAAGCTGCCGCACGACCTGATCACCGCTTTCCGCGCCACGCTGGAGGAGATCCTTTACAGCGACCTCATCCTGCACGTCCACGACCTTTCGTCCCCGGAAGCGAAGCTCCAGCACGAGGCCGTGAAGGCCACCCTCGAGGAGCTCGGCGTCAAGGGCATCCCCGTCATCAACGTCTTCAATAAAGCCGACGCGGTTAAAGACCCGGCGGTCGCGGCCTGGGCGCCGCAGCGCCTGCGCCCGGTGCTGGTCTCGGCCCTTACGGGGACCGGCGTGAACGGGCTCCTCGCCGCCAGCGAGCGGGCCCTGGCCCTGCGCTGGGGGGATTACGAGCTCACCGTCCCGGCCGGCTCGAAGGGCCTGATAAAAGAAATTTACGAGGCCTGCATGGTCAAGGAAGCCTCCTATGGCACCGAAGGGGCGACCCTGAAATTCAAAGCCACACCGGAGAACTACGCCCGGCTTAAAAAGAGAGCGGCGGGGAATTAGCGCTCCTGCCCGGGCGGGGCCGGCGGTCCGGGCTCCTGACAGCTTTCTTTTTTATATAATCTAAATAATGACCAATATCAAAATCGGCCTGCTTTTTACCGCGAGCTATCTGCTCGGCGGCATCCCGACCGGGTATATCATAGGCCGGCTTAAAGGAATAGACATACGCCAGCACGGCTCGGGGAACCCCGGGACCGCGAACGTCTACCGCACGCTGGGCAAAGGGCCGGGCATACTGACTTTCATAGCGGACTTCCTTAAAGGTTTCATCCCGGCCATGATAGCCATGCACTATTTCTACGCGGAAGGCGCCGCGGAATTCAGCAAAGGGCACTGGTGGATCCCGGTGACCGCCGGCGCGCTGGCCATAGCGGGCCATATCTGGACGGTTTTCCTCAGCTTCCACGGCGGCAAAGGCGTGGCCACCGCCGCCGGCGTCTTCATGGCGCTGCTGCCCGTCCCTACCGCGGGAGCCGTCGTGGTTTTCGCGCTGGCCGTGGCTATTACGCACCATATCTCCGTCGGCTCCATGTCCGCCTCCGTGGCGCTCCCGATCCTGTGCCTGTTCCTGACGGACGCCCCCCAGCGTCCCTTCACCCTGCTCGCCCTCGCGGTGTGCGGCCTGATCTTTTACACGCATATAGCCAATATCCGGCGCATCCTCAAAGGCGCGGAGCTCTCGTTCAAGCATAAAGGCACGGATGGCCCCGGGGAGAAGAAATAATGTCGACTGAAAAAACTCCCGGCAAGGAAGTGGAGGTACGCATCTACTCCATAGCCACCAGCCTGACCGAGTCCATCATCTTCCTCGACGAGACCGAAGGCACGCGCATCCTGCCCATCTGGATAGGCCCGATGGAAGCGCAGGCCATCGCGATAAGGCTTTCCGGCTATCCCTCGCCCCGCCCGATGACGCACGACCTGATCTTCTCGGTCATAAAAACCCTCGGCCTTACGATCAGCCGCGTGACCATCACGGACATCGTCGAGAACACCTACTACTCCCAGCTCCATATCACGGAGCCGGGCGGCGGCAATTTGCGCCTGGTGGACTCGCGCCCTTCGGACGCGGTGGCCCTGGCGGTGCGCTTCGGCTGCCCGATCTTCATCAACGAGCAGGTTTTCGAAAAGACCCAGGTGCTGAGCAAGCCCATAACCGAGGACGAGGTCGTGAAGTTCAAGCAGGACCTGAAGAACCTCAAGCCCAACGACATCATCGGGCAGCTGCTGAACGGCGGGCTGCAGGGCCGCGCTTCCGACGAGGGCGGCGAAGACGAAGAGAAGCAGGAGGGGGAGGAAGAAGATGAACAGACTTGACCTTATAAGAGAACTCACGAAACACCTCACCACCGAGAAAGACGCCAAGATGGCCGTCTGCAAGACTTTCGAGATCATGGGAGAGGCCCTGCGCGAGAACCGCAAGGTCGTCATCTCCAACTTCGGGACCTTCAAGGTGAAGGAGCGCATGCCGCGCCAGATGCGCAACCCAAAGACCAACCAGCGCGTGATGGTGGGGCCGCGCAAGAGCATCCGCTTCAAGCCGTCGAAAAAACTGACGATAGGGATGTAATTAAGAATCGGGAGTCGGGAGTCGGGAGTCGGGGATCGAAGAAAGAAGAGATGACCGAGAAGACTTATTTCACGATGGCGGAAGTTTCCAGGAAGGCGCAGGTTCCGGAATACACCGTGCGCTACTGGGAGCAGAAGTTCCGCCTGCTGAGGCCGCTGCGCCTGGCGAGCGGCCACCGCCGCTACACCCGCGCCGACATAGACACGCTGCTGGAGATCAAGGACCTGGTTTTCATAAAAGGCTATTCTCTCGACGGGGCCCGCAAAGCGCTGGCCGCGAAGAAGCGGCAGAAAAGGTCGGTCAAGGCCGTCGCGGCGACCGCCACCGCCAAGCATGACCTGCTCGAGGAAGTCAGGAAGGAGCTGCAGCAGCTGATAAAAGAACTGTAGCTCCCCGCCCCGCTTTCCTTATTTGCTATAATAAATACGCAGAGTTTGACCGGCCCCACCGGGGCGTGGCTCAATGGTAGAGCGCTCGCTTGGGGTGCGAGAGACTGCGGGTCCGATTCCCGCCGCCCCGATGAGGCTGGTCAAACAAAACTGCGGGTTAAAAACCGGCCGGCCGCCGGTTTTTTTTATCGCAAGTATTGTAGAATATCCGCATAGAGATCAGGGGCAAGGAGATTAAAATGAAACTCGGAAACCTGCTGTCAGCGATCCTGTTATCGGCGCTCGTTCAGGGCCTGTCGGCCGCGGAAACGAAAGAAGCCGCGCCCGCCCTCACCCCGGCGGCCCGCGCCAACGCCATCGCGTTCAAGTTCTATTCGAAGGCCGCCGGCAAGCCCGGGAATATTTTCTTCTCCCCGTACAGCATCCACACCGCTTTCGCCATGGTCTACGAGGGGGCCCGCGGAAAAACGGCGCAGGAAATAGCGTCGATATTCGCTTTCCAGCCCGGCCCCCTGGACCGGCGCGCCTCCTTTGAAAGCCTGAAAAAAGACCTGGCCGAAGACGCGAAAGGAGCGGAATTCACCCAGGCCAATTCTTTCTGGGCCCAGGAGGGTTACACGTTCCGCCCGGCCTACATCAAGAGCCTGCGCGCACATTATGACGCCGAGGCGGTCCAGGTGGACTTCGCGGCAAAAACGGAAGCGGCGCGCGGCGAGATAAACGGCTGGACCGAGAAGCGGACGAAGGGGAAAATAAAAGAGCTTTTCCCGAAAGGGGCGCTCAACCCGCTCAGCCGCCTGGTGCTGGTGAACGCGGTTTATTTCAAAGGCACCTGGCTGGAGCCCTTCAGCAAAGACATGACCGCGGACGCCGACTTCACGAAGACCGGCGGAGAGAAAGTAAAGGTGAAAATGATGGCCGCGCCCGCCGCGCGCAAGGCGGAGTATTCCGAGAGCGAGGAGCTGCAGGCCCTGCGCCTTCCTTATAAAGGGGGCAGCCTCTCCATGCTGGTGCTGCTGCCGCGCGAGGGGAAGACCCTGGCCGAAACCGAAAAGACGCTGACCGCGGAAAAGCTGGAAGCCATCCGCAAAGGCCTGGAAAAGAGAAAGGTAAAAGTTTTCCTGCCCAGGTTCACCTTCAGCTCCGGCTTCACGCTGAACGACACGCTTTCGGAGCTGGGCATGCCGGCGGCTTTCACCGAGGGGGCGGCCGACTTCTCCGGGATGGACGGGACGAAGAAGCTTTATATCCAGACGGCCTTCCACAAAGCTTTCGTGGAAGTTAACGAGGAGGGAACGGAAGCCGCCGCCGCCACCGGCGTGGCGATGGGCGTAAAATCGATGTCCTTCGACATGTTCGAATTCCGCGCCGACAGGCCTTTCCTGTTCTTCATAGAGGACGCGAAGACCGGCCTCATACTTTTCATGGGCAGGATGGAAGAGCCGAAGAGCGAGTAATTACTCCGCCGAGAACCCGGCTTTTACAATGGCCGCCTTCAGATCTTTGAGGGCGGCCTTGTTTTCGTCGAACTCCACGGAAGCCTCGGCCTGCTCCAGGCTGACGTTCACTGAAAGGACGCCGGGGACCCGCTTGAGAGCGTTCTCGACTCCCGCCCGGCAGCCGCCGCAGCTCATCCCTTTTACTTTTATCGTTGTTTTCATACCAGTATTATACACCCGGGAAAAGGGGACAGGCTACTTATTTTTATGTAAAAACCTTTTCCTGGAAAAAGCAGCCTGTCCCTTTTTACTATAATTCATTCATGGAAACAGCGGCGCCGGGGTACCCTTTAAAAGTCGCGCTCATCTACGGGGCCAGGCCCTCCGGGCACTATGCCGCGGCCAAGGCCGTGGCGGAATTCCTGCCGCCCAGCATAATCGAGCCGGTCTTCGTCGACCTTTCCGAGGTCTATCCGGACCTGGGGCCCTTAGTGGCCAGGACCTACCTGCAGCTCCTCAGCAAGACGCCCGCCGTCTGGGATTACGTCTACGACAACGACTTCGTCGCTTTCGCCGCCAGCGCCCTGAGAGAATCCATCCTTCCTTTCTCCTCGCAGCGGCTGGCCGACCTGCTGGTAAAAAAGAATATCCGCGCGGCGATCTCCACGCAGGCTTTCTCCTCGCTGCTGATCACGAAGAACAGGGACCTCGCCCGCCTGCCGCTTTTCTCGGTGCTTACGGATTTCTGCGCCCACGCCTACTGGCCGCCCAGGGGCGTAACGGCTTATTTCGCCCCGGAAAAAAGCGCCGCCGCCGCGCTTAAGGAAAAAGGCGCCCCGCCGGAAAAGGTCTTCCTCACCGGCATCCCGGTGCGCAAAGAGTTCACGGGGCCGCAGCCAGGCAAAGCCGCCGCCCGGAAAGCGCTGGGCCTGGCGCCCGATCTTTTCACCGTGCTCATCACCGGCGGCAGCCGCGGCCTCGGGGACCTGTTCTCCGCGGCGCAGGCCGTAAAGCCGCTCCTGGGCAGGATCCAGGCCGTGGTGCTTTGCGGCAGCAACCGCCGGCTCTGCCGGCAGGCGGAAAAAGAGCTGGATGAAAAAAGATTCCTGCGCTTCGTGGACTTTACCGACTCGCCGGCGCTCTACTACGCGGCCGCCGACCTGGTGGTCGGAAAGCCCGGCGGCGTCACCCTGGCCGAAACCATGGCCCTGGCGAAGCCTTTTATAATTTACTCGCCCCTCCCCGGACAGGAGGAGCGGAACACGAGCTTCCTCCGCCGGCACAGGCTGGCGGTAACGGCGGCCTCGCCGGAGCAGCTGCCGGCGCTGATAAAAAAATACCTGGCGGCCCCGCAGGCGCTGGCGCTGGCTTCGCGCGCCCTCGCCGGGCACGCCCGGCCGCACGCCGCGCGGGACATCGCCGCGAAAATAATCCAGGCCCTGACCGGCAACGACAAGTAAGAAGACTAGATCAGGAGTCGGGAGTCGGGAGTCGGGAGTCGGGAGTCGGGAGTCGGGAGTCGGGAGTCGGGAAGGGGGAGGGGAAACCGGGCCGAGCATTTTCTAATCCTAACATGATGGTGAAATAGCTCGTCGGTAGTCCGTCGTTAATTCTTTTGCTAAGCCTCCGTTTCTGAATGTTTTTGTGCCACTTGGCAGCACTTCTCTGAATAATTTAG
>JAJZPF010000017.1 GCA_021811315.1 bacterium | reverse complement strand
CCGCCTGGTCCGAACCTCTGCTTTCCCGGGCCATGCCGAAACCGTACCCGAGGTAAGGCCTCAGCGTGATGTCTGTAGCCGATACGGTCCGCGCCCCGGCCGACATCAGAACCGCGAGTATTATTATGTTTTTCATTTTTTATTCCTCCTGCTTGATTTGATCCGCTTCAACAGCTCCCGTCTCTTTCTCATCTTCCGGCTCTGAATTTAGTTCCTCTTCTATAGCCGCTTCCAGGACCTCTTTCATTTCGGCGGGATCTTCGTCAACATCGTCATCGACTTCCTTCTCATCCAGCTCCAGCGCGGCCAGTCTGTCCGCGGCATCCACTTGCGGCTTGTTCTCACCATCCGCTCCCAGGGTCTCCTTACCCGCCAGCGGGCTCTCTTTAAGGTCGTCCTCTTGAACAGTATTCAGCTCCGCCTCGGCGGTTGAAGTGATCTCCGTTTTTCCGTCCGGAGGCGTTTCCGGAGCCGCCGGGAAGTCCTCCTGGTTCCCAGCTAAAGCCGGCGGGGCCGTCAGGACAAGCGCCAGTACCGCCCTGAAAATCCTGTTTAAACAACTCATACCGCCACCTCAGCCGCATCTTGTCTTTTCCCGTGAGGCGCCTGCCTGTGCCGCCTTCCGCGCAGCGCCGTCGGATCTCAGGGCGCTGCGCCTCCGCTGTCGCCTAGTCTCCGGTCTCCATCATTTCCGGCTCGTCTTTCTCCACCTCGTCGCCCTTGTCGTCCGCGTCGGATTCCATGGCGTCCTCATGTTCGTTCTCTATCTCCGCGGTTTCCTTCTCATCCGCCATGTCTTCGTCCAGCTCTTTCCCGCCGGAGGCGTCCTTGTCCAGGTCCTTCTCCTCCGCGTCTTTCTCGTCCATCTCTTTCTGACCGGAGATTTCTTTTTCCACGGCCTGATCTTTCTCTTCCTTGCCGCCTTTTTCCCCGGCAACGGAGTCCTTCTCCATTATTTCCTTTGCCTCTTTGGCTTCCTTAGCCTCTTTCGGGGCCTTAAGCTCCTTGCCCTCTTTCGGGGCCTTAAGCTCCTTGGCCTCTTTCGTGGCTTTAAGCTCCTTGGCCTCTTTAACTTCTTTTTGTTCCTTAGCTGGTTTGGCTTCCTTGACCGCTTTGACTTCTTTTACCTCTACGGCCTCTTTTTCCGCGGCCACTTTGGTTTCCGCTATCTCAGCCTTTTTAACAGAAGCTGACTTAGCCGACAGCGCCAAAACCCCCGCAGGGAAAAGAGCCGGCAACACCAGCGCGCCCGCAAGCATCAGAACCCACTTCCCGGAACCGCCATTATAAGTTTTCATACCTGTATCCTCCTTCTCCGCAGGACCGCTTCGTCCTCAGGTAAAGTCTATAGCGGCCGGGTAAATTTTATATGAACCCGACCTGACTTTTTCTTCATGTTAAATATGCATCGCCAGGGGGCGCGCAGGCCGTTACCGCTTTAAAGAGCGGCGTTCCGTCACGGGGGAAAGCGAGCGCGGCCGGCCGGGGACCCGGCACGGGATATCGGCCCGCCTCCCGGGAGCGGGCGGCGGGGGCAGCGGGCTCGGCGCCCGCCTATTGCGTGAGGAAAAGGTCTTTCGTAACGGTGTAGCGGCCGGCCAGCCAGCCCGTGATCTCTTTCGCGGCCTGCGCGGTGTCGTTCTCGCGCGAATCCAGGAAAGCGGAATAGTCGTCGGTCAAAGACGCTTTCTCCTCGTAGGTAAGCGCGTCCAGGCCCCTGTCCATGAAGGCGGGCAGGTCCCTTTCCAGCAGGAGCGTCATTTCGCGGCAGGTAACCATGTCGGCGGCCTTCCTGAAGGCCTTGGCCGGGTTATACGCCGCGCCCTGGTCGTAGCTGGCCTTAAGCGTGAGGAGGACTATCTTTGAAAGGGCGGCCTGGTTCATCGGGTTGACGGCATGCGCTTCCAGGCTGCCGCCGATCTCGGCGGGACGGCCGGTGACCGGCCTCAAATGCAGGAACTTGCACATGCGCGGCCCGTCGTTGACCGGGTAATTGTCCCAGAGGAAAGGCTTGCGGCCAAGCTTCCCCGCGGTCGCGCCAAGCTGCTCGGCGCTGTAAGACTTAGAGCAGACCTCTTCGCCGGTCCAGAAGATGCTGACCTTTTTATCCAGCTCCTTGCCCAGCTTCTCCAGGTAGCCCTCCGGCATCTTGCCGAAAAGCTTTTCCAGCACGGGGTCGGCGGAATAATAAGTGGGGCAGAAAACGAACTGTCTGGCGTTCGAGCGCGCGGCTATCCAGTTGACTATCTCTATCTGCTTGTCCGCGAGGCCCGGAAGGTCGCCCTTCATGTCGTCCATCAGGATCCCGAGCTTATTGACCCCGATGCGGTTGAACACGTCCAGGCGGTGCTGCAGCAGCCTCTTTACTTCGAGGTCGAACGGGGCGAGGTAGATCTCGTAAGGGCTGAACCCCACGCCGAACTCGAGGCCCGCGGAGTGGTACTGCCCCGCCAGCCTGGCGAGTTTCTCCTCCAGGCTTTTGGGGAAGGGCTCGCGCCATTTCTTGCGCAGATAGCCGTCGGCCTTGGGCGCGTAAATGTAGAAGGAGAACCCGTGCTTTTTAAGAAAGCCGGCGTAATCCACCCGCTCGCCCCAGCTCCACTGCTCGCCGTAGAAACCCTCGATAACGCCAAGTTTAGTGTTCATTAATGTTCCTCTGGCCTAGATCTTCCCGGAAATGATCGCCGAAACGCGGCTCTCCGCTTTCTTCGACAGGGGGTTATCCGGGTACTTCTCAAGTATTTTCTGGTAATACTCCCTGGCTTTTTCCGCGTCTTTAGCCTTGCTGTAGACGTCCCCGGCGGCAAAGAGGGCCTTCGGGGCCTGCGGGTCCGCCTCGTATTCAGCGGCTATCCTGTCGTACATTTTGACCTCGCCTTCCGGATCCTTGAGGTCCTTCCTGTAGATCTCGGCCGCCAGCAGCAGGGCCTCTATGGCTTTCGCGTCCTTGTATTTGTCGGCGATCCTGTTGAGCACCGCCACGGCCTCGGGGAACTTCTTCTGCTCCTCGCGAAGCACGCGCGCCTCGGCCTTATAGGAATTATAAGCCTCGTCCCGGTCCGGGTAAAGCTGTATTATCTTTTCGTAAATTTCCACGGCCAGGTCGTACTTTTTCTGTTTTTCCACGAGCGCCGGCAGCCTGCCGTAGGCCGCCCAGGCTTCCTCGGACCCCGGGAAAGAAGCCGCGACGTCCTGGTAGACCTCGATAGCCCTGTCGTACTCCCTCAGGTTATCGGCCAGGAGGCCGCCGAGCGACCGCTTTGCCTGAGGCAGCAGCGCGCTCGAGGGGTACAGATGTATCATCTTCTCATAGTCCAGCCTGGCGGCCAGGTACTTGTTTTTTTTCTGGTGCAGGTCCGCCAGAGCGAGAAGCAGGGAATCGTTTTTAGAATAGCCGGGGAACCTGTTGAAAAAAGCCCGGAACTCCGCCGTCA
This sequence comes from bacterium, assembly GCA_021811315.1. Classification (GTDB taxonomy): domain Bacteria; phylum Elusimicrobiota; class Elusimicrobia; order Elusimicrobiales; family UBA9959; genus UBA9959. The sequence continues at coordinate 48,981 of JAJZPF010000017.1, read as the reverse complement.
GGGGCTCGTAATAAACTTCCCCGACCTGCGCGGAGAACTTCTCCAGCATCGAAGAGACGTTCTCGTCCGCCTCTGCCGACTCGGGGATAAGCGCGGCTTCTTCCAGGGCGGGCCGGGTCTTTTTATCGGCCTTTTTCCCGAGGATCTCGTTGAAAAGTTTTTTTGCCTCTTCCAGGGTCGAGCCCTGCGGATAGGCGTGGAAATACCTGAGCAGATCCACCTGGGCGGCCTTGTAGTCGCCAAGCTTCTGGTGCAGGTTGGCTTTAAGCAGCTGCGCTTCCGGCGCGTTCGGGTTTACGGGGTTGCGGGCCAGCCAGTCTTCAAGCTGCGGCAGCGCCAGCTCCAGGACGTCCTCGTTCTTATCCTGCCCGGCGGCCTTCAGGAAGTTCCATTCAAGTTCCGCGAGCTGGCCGGAGGAACTTCGGGCGGCGGGCGCCGGCGCTTTAGGCGCGTCGGCCTTCTGCGCGGCCGCGGGCAGGCCGCAGGCAAGCGTTAAGATAGCCGTGAGGAACAGGGGTTTCAATTTAATCATAATTCATTCTCCAGCGTTGCGGTTATAGCGATAAATTTCGGGCGGAAGATAGCCGGTTTATCCGCGCACGACCTTTATCCCTTCGTATTCCAGCCAGTCGAGCGAAAGCGGGCTTACTATCGAATCAGCGGGGACCCGGACGGATCTGGAACCGGGGATATATATCCGCCGCAGTTCCCAATCGCTGATAAAGACCTTCTTTTTCAGTTCGGGCGCTTTTCTCGCCGCAGGCGCCGCCCCCCCCGCTTTGCCGGCGAGGTGCTGCATTATAATGTCTTCGACGGCGCCTTTGGTAAGCATATAGCGATCTTTGCGGGCAGACGGCTAAGATGCGGAACACCTTAAAAACCGCCTGGCCGGGAACAGCGGGCCGTCTAGCTTACTTTTACCGAGATCTTCGCGAGGTATTTGTCCAGGTCGTCGGAAGGGCGCGGGATGACGTGCATCCCGACGAGCTCTCCCGCCTTCTGGGCGGCGGCGGCGCCGGCTTCCACGGCGGCGCGCACGGCCCCGACTTCGCCGGCGCAGAGGGTGGTGACGTAGCCGGAGCCTATCTTCTCGTAGCCGAGCAGGCGCACCTTGGCGGCCTTAGACATGGCGTCAGAGGCCTCTATCATGCCTATGAAACCCTTGGTCTCTATCATTCCCAACGCTTCTTTCGGTTCTGACATAATTATTTCTCCTTGATAACTACGAACGGAAACTATTGATCGAGGATCGGGAATCAAAAACTCTCAAGATTCTCGACCCGCGATCCTCGATTTCTTAATACTGTCCTTTCGCGGCTTCGCCGCCTGAGACGATGGCTATGCTCGCGCTGGTGCCGAGGCGGTTAGCGCCGGCTTTTATCATGGCCGCGGCCACCTCGGCGTTCTTAATGCCGCCGGAGGCCTTCACGCCCATCTCGGGGCCCACGGTCTCGCGCATCAAAGCGATATCCTCGGGGGTCGCCCCGCCGGAGCCGAAACCGGTGGAGGTCTTCACGAAATCGGCCTGGGCCAGCTTGGCCATTTTGCAGGCGCGGACCTTCTCGTCCCTGGTAAGGTAGGAGGTCTCCAGGATCACCTTGAGCGTTTTGCCGCGGGTAGCTTCGCGCACGGCCTTTATATCGTCCAGCACGAGGTGGTCGCTGCCGGATTTGAGCGCGCCGATATTGATGACCATATCTATCTCGTCGGCGCCGTTGGCTATGGCGTCGCGGGCCTCGATGGCCTTGACGGTCGGGGTGGTGGAACCGAGCGGGAAACCGATCACGGTGCAGACCATCACGCCGGAACCGCGCAGCAGGCGGGACGCCATCGCTACGTAGCCGGGGTTGACGCAGACCGAAGCGAAGCGGTATTTGCGGGCTTCCTCGCAGAGCTTCCCGATCTCTTCCTGGGTGGCGTTGGCCTTGAGCAGGGTATGGTCTATCATGCCCGCGATAGAATTGCTGGCTTCGTTAGGGTTGCAGAAACTGACGCGGTCCACGCTGGCTTTCACCTGCTGGGCGGTATAATTGGACAGCGGGTTGCAGCTCTGGCAGGAGGAACTGCAGGTGTTCTCTTCGAGGCGGCAATCGCCCTGGCCGGAGCAGGCTTTGGACGCGGAAGCGGCGGGCTTTGCCGGCCCGCTGAAATTCCCCGCCGGGTTCAGCAGCGGGTGCTGAAAAACCTTGCCGGCGGAACCGATGCTTACGGAATCCCCGAGGGTCTGGCGCGGGGCGGGCTGCCCTCCGGCCTTCATTATCCTGGCCACTTCGGCGGCTATCTTCTTTATATCTTCGTCGTTCATATTTATTCCTTCCCTGTAATGTGAACCTTGTCCACTATGCCGGCTATCACGGTGCGCACCGGCGCTTTCGGGTTTTTCAAGATCTTCCTGGCGGAGCCGCCCTCGTCCACTATCAGCACGGTGTCCCCGGTCCCGGCCCCCTGGTTGCCGTCGATAGCAAGCGTGGCCTCGCCCACGAGCTTATTCCCGTCCATCGGGTCCACGGCCTTGACCAGCAGCATGGTCGCGTTTTTCAGGCCCGGGTGCTTGCGGGTGGCCCAGACATTGCCGATAACTTTTGCTATGAACATAAAATTAGAAATCGAGGATCAAAAATCACGGAGCGCCTTTATGAGACCTTTATAGTTTTCCCGTCTATTATTCCGACTATCGCCGCGTCTACCGGGGGCGGGTTCGCGTTCACGGCCGTTTCCCCCTCCCAGCCCTCGAAAGCAAGTATGGCTTCCCGCGAAGCCACGAAAAAAACCGTTTCGCCGGAACCGGCGCCGACAGTATCGCAGGCCACCAGCGGGTCCCCGGCCGGTTTATCCGTTTCCCAGTCCAAAGGCTGGATAAGCAGCATCGTCTTCTGCTCCATGCCGCAGCACTGCTGCGAGCAGAAAACGCGTCCGATGACCTTTGCCTGTTTCATTAGGGTTTAGCAGCAGCGCTGCTCGATCGCCGTTATCTTGTCCAGGCGCTTCTGGTACTTGCCGCCTTCGAAAGGGGTGGCCAGCCAGACCTTCACCATTTCCTGCAAAGCGAGCTCGCCGTGCGTCTTGCCGCCGAGGCACAGCACATTGCAGTCCTCGTGGGCCGAAGCGAAGCGCGCCGAGATGATATCGTAAGCGGCCACGGCGCGGATGCCGCGCACTTTGTTGGCGGCCAGCGGCATCGCGCCGTTGAAGCCGTCCACCAGGACGGCCCTGTCGAATTCTTTCTTGCGCACGGCCTCGCTGACGAGCAGCGCTATATCCGGGAAATCCACCGGCTCGGTGGAGTAGCAGCCGAAATCCATCACTTCATGGCCGAGGCCCAGGAGGAACTTCTTAAGTTTTTCCTTCGCCTCGAAACCGGCGTGGTCCGCGCCTATTACTAATCTCATAAATAGCTCCTAGATCGCCGCGCCGAGATGCGCGTGCGCGTTGGGTATGACTATCCGGCTTACCACCGCGTCCTCACCGATAGCGTTCACGCCGGCCGCCACCGCGGTACGCACGGCGCCCGGCTCCCCGACTACGGTGAAGAAGCCCTTCCCGCCTATGCCCTTGCCGGTATTCACCTCGGCCACATGCACGAAAGCGGCCTTGGCGGCGGCGTCGGCGGCGAACAGGGCGGGCAAAGCTTCCTTGGTCTCCACGATGCCCACGGCCTCTATCTTCTCCGCCTTCACTTTTTTATTGAGGGCGGCCAGCGCCCCGGAATGGACATTGCGGATGATATGGCTGGCGATCACGGTGTTGCCGCCTATCTCCCTGCCTTTGGCCAGGGAGGATTCCACCTCGCCCAGCGGGCCCGAGATGACTATGATATATTTTCCCTTGGAGATGGCCTGGTGCACTTCGGGCTTTACGCCCGCGGCCTTGCACATTGCGTCCAGGACCTCGATGCCCCTGGCTATCGACGAGGTTTCAACAAGTCCGAGCGCTATATTTGCCTGCATAAATTCTCCTAGATCCCGCTGTTCCGATTCCCGATTCCCGATTTTTTGATCCCCGGTTAGTTCTTTACGCTATCCTGAAGTCCCCGACCACGCTGCACTGCAGCGGCCGCACGAAATGGCTGGTCTTGGTGATGCCGTCTCCGGTGGGCGTTCCGATGGACATGGAGGCGTAGCCTTCGCCCAGGCCGAGCCCGTTCAGGGTGCAGCCGTTCTTTACGAAGATGGAACAGGCCATGCGGCGGCCCATTTTGGTCATGTTCCTGATGTTAGTGGAATACATCCCCGCTGAGTGGTGATTTTCACCCTCCGCGAAGCGCGCCAGTTCAATAGCCGAGTCTACGTCCCGGCAGAAGGTGACCGGCAGCACCGGCATCAGCTGCTCGCTGAGCACGAAGGGGTGATCGTTAGGAACTTCAGCCCAGAGCACGCGGACGTCGTCGGAAAGGTTAAGGCCGATGGCCCTGGCTATCACCGACGGGTTCTTGCCGATGAAGTCGCGGTTTACCTTGGGCTCGCGGCCCGGCTCCAGGATGGCCAGCTTTGAAAGCTGGTCCATCTGGGCGCGGCTGAGCTCGTAAGCGCGCGGGTCGGAGCGCATGGCTTCCAGGAAGCGCGCGCGGGCCGCCTCGACGACGATAACTTCTTTCTCCGCTATGCACAGCACGTTATTGTCGAAGCCGCAGCCGAAAATTATTTCCCTGGCGCAGTCCGGGAAGACGGCGGTCTCGTCAACCACTACGGGCGGGTTGCCGGGCCCGGCGGCGATGGTCTTGCAGGGCTTGCCCGAGGTCATGGCGACTTTTACTATGGCCGGGCCGCCGGTCACGATGTTCATATTGGTGTCGGGGTGGGATAAAAGCTGCTTGGTCACGTCCTGCGTGGGCTTGCCCATGGTGCAGACCAGATTGGCGGGCCCGCCGGCGGCGATTATCGCTTTATCAAGGATTCTAACGGCGTCGGCCACGCAGCCCTTGGCGGCCGGGTGCGGCGAGAAGACCACCGAATTGCCGGCGGCTAAAATTCCTATAGCATTGCTGATTATGGTGGCCACGGCGTTAGTCGAGGGCGTTATCGCCGCCACCACCCCGAAAGGCGCGTACTCTACCAGGGTCAGGCCTTTATCGCCGGTATACGCCACGGCGCGCAGGTCCTCCACCCCGGGAGTCCTGTCGATGCAGACCATGTTCTTAACGACCTTGTCTTCCACGCGGCCCATGCCGGTCTCGGCAACGGCCATTTCCGCCCAGCGCCTGGCGTTGGCGCGGGAGACTTCGCGCATGGCGGCTATTATCTTTTCGCGCGCCGCCAGGCCCAGGTCCTGGAAACCCGGCTGCGCCTTCTTCGCGGCGGCCACGGCCTCGTCGACGGTGTCGAACACCGGCCCGCCCGGCGAGGCGGCATGAGCGGCCTCAGCCCGCGGCGCGAGATTCCTGACGACCTCGGCCACTATTTTTTTAAGTTCTTCTTCGCTGATAGGCATAAGAGCTCCGCTTTACTGCATCTTACCTACGGATTTGGTGAACACCACTTTGCCTTCTTTCTCTATGGTGTCCACTATGGCGAAAATAGTGCAGTCTACCGGGGTGTTCTCGGTCTTGGAGGTCTGGCGCGCGCTGGAGCCCTGAACCAGCAGGACCAGCTCGCCGGTGCCGGCGCCGACGGCGTCTATCCCGACCAGCGTATTGCCGCGGGGCTTGTCGTCCAGGCCCACCGGCTGCACCATCAGCAGCTTCGTCCCCACAAGCTTGTCGTCCTTGCGGGTACAGACCACGTTACCCACCACTCTTGCAAAAAGCATAAAACCTCCGAAAACGGTCGAGAGTCGAGGGTCTGAGAGTCGGGAGTCCGAAGAACGGGAAACTTAAATTCAGTTTCTCCCGACCCCTGACTCTCGACTCCTGACTCTCTGACTTATTTTTTCTTCGCTTCGCTTATCGGCAGCTTGCCTTCCAGGTCGCCGTGGGGCTGCGGTATCACGTGCACGCTCACGAGCTCCCCTACTTTCTGGGCGGCGGCGGCGCCGGAGTCGCAGGCGGCGCGGCAGGCGGCCACTTCGCCCCTGAAAAGGATGGTCACCAGCCCGGACCCGACCTTCTCGTAGCCGACAATTTTAACGTTGGCGGCTTTCACGGCGGCGTCGGCCGCTTCCACGCAGGCCACGAGGCCCTTCGTCTCTATCATTCCAAGTGCGTCCATTGTATCCTCCTGTAAACGTCCCGCTTAAATTACCGAAATTCTAAACTATATACGCCCCGTCCCCGTTCCGGAGCCCGGCGGCATTGGCCTCTTCCATATCCAGGTGCAGCTCCAGCGAGTACGCGTCGGAAACGCGGCAAAGCACCCGCTCGTAAATCGTCTCGCGCTCCGTCCCTTGGCCGCAGAGCACGCGCACTTCCTGGCCGTCCCTGACCTTGTACGCCGCGCCTTCTTTAACGTTGAAATGGATGTGCCGCTTGGACAGGATCAAGCCCTGTTTGATAGTGACCGAGCCTTTCGGCCCCGCGAGCCTGATGCCCGGAGAATTGTCCAGCTTGCCGGAGTCCCGGATCGGCGGCTCCACGCCCAGGCGGCGCGCGTCGCCCAGCGACACCTCTACCTGGCTGTATTTCCGGTACGGGCCGATCATCCGCACGTCCTTGAGAACGCCCTTGGGCCCCTCTACCGTAACCCGCTCGTTGCAGGCGTACTGGCCGGGCTGCTTCACAGCTTTGAGCTGCGTGTCGTCCGCGTCCGCGCCGAAGAGGGTCTTAAAATCTTCCTTGGTCAGGTGCACGTGCCGGTTGGAAACGCCCACCGGCACGGGCGTGTTCGAGCGCTCCTGCCGGAGCTTCAGGTCCTCGAGTATCTCTTTCAGCAGCTTCTCGTCCATTTTATCTGCTAAGCACCGCCTGGAAATGTATCACGCGCAGGAACTTGTCGGCCTTGAGGCTTTCGCCTCCGACCAGCGCGCCGTCGATATCCGGCTGGGCCATAAGCTCGTCCACATTATCGGCCTTCACCGAACCGCCGTACAGCACACGCACGGCTTCGGCATAGGGCTGGCCGTAAATGCGCTCCATCTGCCTGCGCACGAAAACGTGGGCGTCCTGCGCCTGGTCGGGGGTGGCGGTCTTGCCGGTGCCGATGGCCCAGACGGGCTCGTAGGCAATGACGACTTTGGAAGCCTCGGCGGCGGTGATGCCGGCGAAAGCGCCGTTGAGCTGGGTCTCAAGCACGCGGTAAGTCCGCTGGCTCTCCCGCTCTTCCAGCGTTTCGCCTATGCAGAGCACGGGCACGAGGTTGGCCTTTATGGCGGCTTTCACTTTCTTGTTCACAACCTCGTCAGTCTCGAGGAAGATCTTGCGGCGCTCTGAATGGCCGATGATAGCGTGAGTGCAGCCCGCGTCGATGATCTGCGAAGGTGAAACGGCTCCGGTAAAAGCGCCTTTTTCTTCCCAGGCCACGTCCTGCGAGGAAAGGAAAATTTTAGAACCGGCCAAAGCGGTCTTTACGGCGTGAAGGCAGGTAAAACCGGGGGCGAGCAGCACCTCATGCTTCAGGTCGGGATCCAGCCCCTTCTTAATAGCGGCGGCAAGGTCCGCGGCCTCTTTCGAGGTCAAATGCATCTTCCAGTTCCCCGCTATCATGGGCGTCCGTTTAGTTGAAGCCATTTTCGAGTCTCCTTAATTAATTAAAAATATTATACAAATCTTGAGGCTCATGGGTAGCCCACAGTCCGCAGGGCGGCGGCGGGCTGCCTCCGCACTTCAAGACAGGGGTTCTTTGTGGAAGAGGACAGGTAACCGCGAGAGGACCGTTGCGAGGACTTAAAGACTGATCCACAGATTAATGGCGGAGTAGCTTACGCTCGGCTGGACAGTGTGCCGGGGGGATTCCTTCTCTTTGCTCAGCGTTATTAGGCCGTGTTTTGAAAGGATGTTCACATCCTTTAAAACGCTCGGGAAGCTGCGGTTCGCCAGGTTAGCGAGCCCGTAGATGCTTTTTGGCGACTTCTCTTTGATTATATGGACCAAAGCCAGGCGCTTAGGCGTCAGGAGATTCCTTATGGCCTCCAAACTTGTGAAGTAAGCGCCTTTAACCAGAGTGAACGGAGTCCGCTTATGCGCGGCCTCAAAAGCCCGCCCAAATTCCCCCATCGCGTCCTTCTCGCTCTTGATCCCTATCGTCATTACTTTCATTTTAATCACCCCTGACTTTCTTCCTTTGCTCGACCTCGCGCTGAAAATATTGCGTATGCGGATGCTGTTTTCCCCTGCGCGCTTGCAAGCGTAAGGAACAAAGGGCCGTCATTGTGCGAGTTTACGGAGGGTTTTCCCGTGTCGGGCGTTAACGCCGGCCCCTGCGGCATTAAATTTCTTCTGCCGGGATCTCTCAACAGCGCGGGAAATAACAAGGCTGCGTTTTTTCGCGGATTTCATGCTCGCTTTCCGCTTTTTTAGATGTTCCAGGGATTTTCCGGCGGCGGACTTTTTCGCGGTTTTCCGGAGCGGCGGTTTTGTTTTTGCCTTATTGCCGGTACGGGGAAGGGAGGGCCCCGGCGCCGGAACGCCCGCCGCCGCCGCGCCGGCTTCCAGCTCTATGCCAAAGACCTCTCCTATCTCCGCCGTTGAAAGCGTGGCGTGTTCCCCGCAGGTTTTTGCCCCGGTCAGCGCAGCCACCGCGGCGGAGCCGCTTACCAGGTCATGGTGGTTAACATGGCGCAGCAGAAACAGCAGCTCCGGTTTCTCATCGAGACGCGCGCCGACCCCGTAAAGCGCCGCCGCCACGTGTTTGCACATCTCCGCCCAGTCCGGACAAGAGCAATCCAGTTCAATCTCCTTCGGAGAGGGAAACAAACCGGCGTCCCCGCGCGTCATAATTCCCATCACCCGCTCCGAAAGCTTCCCGCCGAGCAGTTCCATCAGGGAGCCGATGCCCCCGGCGCATTCCCGGCATAAAGTTTTCCAGCGCTCTTCCTTCACCGGCGCGATCGTTATTTTAACCTTGTATAAGCGCGAGCCGCTGACCAGCGCCTCAATTTCCCCCCGGCGGATCTCGAGATGGACCACTGACCCGTTGCGCACATACGAGCGACCGCGCGGCAGTCTGTTCGAATAGTCGCTGTAAGATTCCAGGTTGGCGCACCACGCTTTGCCCCAGAAAGACCGGGCGATAGTTCTTCCTTCCGGTCTGACCGGCGCCTGTGGCCCGCCGTTCCTAAATAATTTAGCGGCCGCCTTTTCGGCGCGGCGACGTTTTTCAGCCGCGCTCACGTACGGTTTGTAGTAATAATCCCGGTATCCCCAGCTCATGGCAGTTCTCCTTATTGCGCCTCCGCGGCGCGGTTGATATCAAGCGACACAAATTTAAGCAGGTCCTGATTATTCATTTCCGTAAGCACTTTTTCCCCGCCACCGCCTACGACGCTGTCCGCCAGCCGCGCCTTATCCTCTATCATTTCGTCAATGCGCTCCTCAAGTGTGCCCCGGCAGACGAACTTATGCACCAGCACGTTGCGCTTCTGCCCTATGCGGAAGGCCCGGTCTGTAGCCTGGTTTTCCACGGCCGGGTTCCACCAGCGGTCAAAATGTATCACATGCGACGCTTCCGTAAGATTCAGGCCGGAGCCGCCCGCCTTGGCGGTAAGCACAAAAAACGGTGGGCCGTTCTCGGCCTGAAAAGCGTCCACAAGGCCCCGGCGGGCTTTAACCGGGGTTCCGCCGTGCAGCGCCAGCCCCGCCCGCCCGAATATTCCCGCCAGGAACTCAAGCAGCGGCCCGGTCAGCTCCTGGTACTGCGTGAACACCAGCGCTTTTTCCTGGCGGGAGGCTATCTCCTCGGTTATCTGCCTCAGGCGCTGGAACTTGCCGCTTTCGGCCTCCGTGTAGCTTCCGTCCCGCAGCCAGTGCGACGGGTGGTTGCAGATCTGTTTAAAGCGCGTCAGGTACGCCAGTACCAGGCCGCGGCGCGCCATCCCTTCCGTGTTTTCCACCTTTTCGGCCAGCTCGCGGACTGCCTGCCCGTAAAGCGCGGCCTGTTTGGGCGCCAGCCCGCAATAAGCCTTCACTTCCGTCTTCTCCGGCAGGTCGGCTATGACGCTTTTGTCCGTCTTCATCCGGCGCAGGATGTATGGTTTAACCAGCGCGCGCAGAGCGCCCGGCGCGCCGCCGTCCCGCGGGCCGGACTTGATAAACTCGCCAAAGCCGGCGGCGGAGCCAAGCAGGCCGGGGTTGAGGAAATCGAAGATAGACCACAGATCGCCAAGGCGGTTTTCAACCGGGGTGCCGGTCAGCACAAGACGCCGGGAACATTTAAGCCGTTTAACCGCGCGGGTCTGGCGGGCCGCTGGATTTTTTATGGCCTGCGCTTCGTCCAGCGCGACCACGTCCCACTGTGTTTCGCGCAGGCTTTCCAGCCTTGCCACCAGCCCGTAGGTAGTTAAAACCAGGTCGCAGCCGGCCGCCGCTTTGCCGAAATCCTTCTGCGCGGCTTTCCAATCTTCCGCCGATAATTCCGAGGGGTGCAGAATGCGATGTTTAAGTCCGGGGGTGAAGCGCAGAATTTCCGCCCGCCAGTTGGCCAGCAGCGACGCCGGGGCCACCAGCAGGCTCGGGCGGTCCGCGCGGCGCGCGGCTTTGCGCGCCAGCAGCAGCGCCAGCACCTGCACCGTTTTTCCCAGGCCCATATCGTCCGCCAGGCAGGCGCCAAGCCCCAGTTCCGTCATAAACCGCAGCCAGCCCACGCCCGTTTGCTGGTAAGGCCGCAGCTCGGCCAGCAGTCCCGGAGCCGGGGGCGGCTTGCCGTACCTGCCGGGCTCGCGGAGCTTTGCCAGCGTAGTCTCCAGCCAGGCGCCGGCTTTGATCCCGCTCCATTCCCTTATCGCTGCGTTCCCGGCGCCGTCTTCGGGCGCGCCACCAATAGCCGCGCCGGAAAGCATGCGCATCGCTTCGGCAAGGGTGACGCTGTCGTCGGCCGAGCGCTTCATGTTCTCCCAGTGTTCAAGCGCCGCTTTGAGTTTTTCCGCGTCGGCTTCCACCCAGCGCCCGCGTATCAGCGCCAGGCCGCCGGAAGAGCTCATCAGCGCTTCCCATTCCGCGTCCGTCAGCGGCTGTCCGTCCAGGCTTTTTTCCACCGTAAAATCCAGCAGGGTATTAAGCCCCAGCGCCGCGCCCGCCGCGTTGCCCAGCTTTACGTTTACCCGCGCCCTCGGCGCCTGGCCGGCGCGCCACCAGTCGGGCAGGCGCACCACCACCCCGCCCTCCGCCAGAACGGGCGCTTCTTTAAGGAAGCGGTACGCCTGGGGCGGCGTCCACGCCAAAGGCTTGAACAGCGCCCCGGTTTCCAGCAGTTCGCGGGCCAGCGCGCTTTTTTCCGAGGCCGAGCGCACCGGGGACAACAGGCGCAGCAGGGCCGCATTATTGTCTTCCCCGGCGTATTCCTTAAGCGCTTCCGCCAGCGGCTGGTATTTCAGCCGGCCGTGCCCGGACATCCCGGCGGCGTAGGTGGCCAGGAAGGCGAAAGGATAGCTCTCGTTTTTGCGGTTTTCCGCCAGGTGAAAAACCACCCGGCCCACGGAATGCCAGGCGGGGTTCAGAAATTTTATAAATTCCGCCGGCCCGCCCGGGTGGGCGGCGGCCGCCGCCCTTACATACGCGTCAAAGCCGGTCCAGATCTCGGCCAGGGCCGCCGCGGCGAGATACTCGCCGCCTTTCATGGGCGGCAGGCGTTCAAGCCAGGAGAGGAGCTCGTCCTCCGGCGGCTGCGGGAAGGGCGGTATGCCTGTCGTCCCAGGCGCTATACCCCGGCAGAAAGCGGAAAGATACCGGCGGCCCAGTTCCCGCCAGAAGGAGACGCCTGCCGGCAGCGGGGTATCGAGTTCGCGCGAAACCAGGTGCAGCAGCCCCTGCGCGTTTCCCGCGGAAAAAGCTTCGCCTGTGCGCCGCGCGGCCGGCGCGTCCGGCCAGGCCTCTTCCCCGCCGGAGGGGTCCCAGTATAGATGTCCGCGCGGATTCACCGCCAAGGCCGGGTTTACGTTAAGATCAGGCATATTATTCAGACGCCGCAGACGGACTACGGTAAGATCAATAACAGCTGTTCGGTATTAGTATTATGTCACCGGATCAACAGGCTTTTTCCAACCAACTACTCTTTTTCAGGGAATACAGAGTCCCATAGCCCTAAAGGGCAAGCATTATCGAAGTCATTCATAAAGCTGTTATACCAGCCAAAAACTGTATTAATAAAATCTGGCTCTATCACTACCACACAACCGTTCTCTAAATGAATACCAGGTGTTGTTTTTATCCACACTAAAAGATTTTTTTCTCTTCCGTGATATAACCATCATCGTGTACGACACAATTCCGCAAGTCTCTGACTTTAACAATTCCTTGCCATGCTGGACCCTTATCTGGGAAATCCATACGAACAACCTTTTCGAGATATTGCTTACTCCGGATAATCCCAGTACCTTTAAAATCACGAACTTTCACAAGTTCTTTTCGCACGTTCGCATAGGTGTCGGCAGTATCTGCCAGATATTTCTCAAAAGCCGAATTGCTTGCGGTTACAATTGAATAGCGGAAAACAGTTGGGAGTTGAGTATCCAACTCATAACAGTCCGCCCCGTACGACTCATAGAGATCATGTTTTTGAGATTCAGGTAATTTCTCTACAGATTTCGTCATTTCACCATTAAGCGTTATCACTTTTTGCACAAATGATTCTTCCACTATTCCAACAAGACTTTTCAAGTTAGAAAGTCTCTCGTTAAATTCTCGCGTTAGGGGGTTGTTCATAGTAGAAAAAAGTGCCCTGTCATTTTCAGAGCACTCCAACAACATTTAGCCTCATTTTTTTGACTCCGTGGTTTATCTCGGTAACAGACCGCCCGGGAGGTAATCCGTGATGTTTTTTCAATACTGTTTCCGGCAATCGCACACACGCCATGAATTGTTCCCCGAAAACTTTACTTTTCTATCATTCCGAACTCCTATCAGGCTCTTATGGTTATTTATTGCATGAGAACGGCTCCGCGGCCTATTGCACACGTCAATTATTTTTTCAATCTTTTGAAATAGGCTTCGTGATAAGTTTCGGAATTTTTCACATCAATCATTGCCTTTTCCATCTCGCCCTTCATCGCATAAGCTCCCCCGCGACCGCTATAGGCCAACGCATCCTTCGGGTCAATTGCAATCACCTTGGAATAATCTTCAATAGCCTTATCATATTCACTCTTAATCGTATAGGCATTGCCCCGGTAATTATATGCCTCAGTATCCATGGGATTAATTGAGATCGCCGTAGAATAATCCGCAATCGCCTTATCATGATCACCGGTCACAGCATAGGCAAGCCCTCGACTAATGTATGCCTGGAGAAACTCAGCGTCGATGGTTATGGCTTTGGAATAATCTTCAATTGCTTTATCTTCCTCGCCCTTATTCCTGTAACTGTTACCGCGATTGTAATATGGCGTAGCCAACTTCGAATCAATAGCTATTACTTTGGAATAATCCTCAATCGCCTTGTCATTTTCACCCGTTTCACTGTAGGCATTCCCGCGGCTATTATATGCCTCAGTATCCTGCGGGTCAACGGTCAGCGCCATAGAAAAATCCTCAATTGCCTTAGCATACTGGCCTTTTCCATAGTAGGCACTTCCGCGGTTAGAATATGCCTTAGCATACTGTGGGTCAAGCGCTGTCACTTTGGAGAAATCTTCAATTGCCTTGTCATACTCATTTTTTTCGAGATAGGCAATTCCTCTGCCAAAATATGCACTCAAATGCGTCGGATCAATACTAATCGCTATACCAAAGCTGCCTACGGCGCTATCATATGCCCCCAGCATGATATTCAGTTCTCCTAATCCATAATAGAAATTGGGGTTCTTTGGATTCTTCTTAATTGCCTCATTCTGCTCATCGAGCATCTTTCTATACTGGTCTAACCAGTCTTTTTTTATAGAAGTGTTTGCGGCACTCACTATTTCTCCAGATTTCACACCAACCATTCGGACATTTAGTTCTAGTTGTTTATCCGGAAGTTCTGTTAGAGTTCCGACTACCACCCAGTCGGCGCCGAGCATTTTGCCTATTTCTTTGGCGGAGTCGGGGTTTATGGCTCCGGAGCGCTGGAGTTTTAGTTCTTCGAAGACTTTTTCTATTTCTTTGCGCTCGATTACTTTGAATTTTTTCGCTTTGACCAGTTCGGTGGTTATTCTTTCGGCTACTACGCCGCCGTCGCGGGAATCGCGGCCGTCAGAGTAGGAAAAGCCGGCTACGGCTATTTTTTTATCCGCACCCTCGCAGTTTTTAAGGAGTTCGTCAGCGATTGTTTGGTAAACACCGGGTTTCTTTTCAGGTGTCGCCTGAGCACCAGCAAAAGCCGGAGTTACAAGCAGGATAAGAGCGATTATCTTTTTCATTTATAGCCCCTAAAAATCTTTCTATTGCGATGCATCGAAGACGCTTCCCCGGGAAGAGGACGGGTGACCTCTTCCCAATAAATCCCGAAAGTTACTACAGACTTCCATGCTGCTGCAAACGGGTACTCTTGCGTAGCGCACGCACATAAGCCGCAGTATCACCTATATCCTTGCGGTCTTTCCATATGCCGGACGCCGCCCTTACAGAAGACTCCAAATTAGAGGGCCGGCGGCGCAGATATTTACAGTCAATCGCGGCCCTTACAAGGTCCGACAGGGACTGATGCGTCTGTAAACTCATGGCGCGCAAAGTTTCCCACTCCTCCGTTGTGAGATATATTTGCGTACGTTTCATGATATGTAGCAACAGGGGATCAATCACCCAGCAAAATATTAAGCTTCTTCAAGACTTCTGACAAAGTCGCACCGGGAATCCTGCAGCAGAATTGGGCTCCCCTTGCTTGCCAGTCCAGACTTTTGACCTGATCCACCAGAATAACTCCGGAAGCTTTAAGACCAGGAGGGAGAGGAACTTCGAAAGGATAGCCTTTGACTTGCGAAGTGATGGGGCAGAAGATGGCGAGGCCCGCTTTACGGTTATAGGCTTCGGGGGAAAGAGCCAAGGCCGGTCTGTGGCCCGCCTGCTCGTGTCCAACCTGGGGTTCAAAGGACAACCAGACAACATCACCGCGCTTAGGACAATAAGAACCGGACATTACCAGACTTCCCGTCCGGCCGCACCGCCGGTATTCTGCTCGGAGTGCCGATTGCTTTTGGTGATGCCCTTAAGCATCTTCGAGAGCGAGAGTTTGGTTTGCCTCCTGGGCCTTACAACCATCTCGCCTTCCACCACGGCCATATCAACCATGGAGCCCTGGTGCAAATGAATATCCTTGGCCAGCGCGCTTGGAATGCGCAGCGCCAGGCTATTTCCCCATTTTTGAACGATAGTTGTCATAACGCCCTCCAAATGTATCTACATTGAGTATACATTCCCCCATGAAGATTGTCAAGTGCCCTGCGATGCCTAAATTATCTCACGCAGCAACTCCTGCCTGGGCTGGGGGATCACTACTTTTTCCACCAGCAGGCCTTTTTTGGCGACCACGGCGGCGCCGGCGGCCACGGCGGTTTCGGCGGCGGCCACGGAGCCGGTCAGGGTGACGAAAGCTTTTCCGCCCAGCGCCATGGCGAGGCGTATTTCAAGGAGTTTTACCGGCGCGGCCTTTACGGCGGCGTCGGCGGCCTCTACAAGAGCGGAGACCGAGAAAGCCTCGATTATTCCGAGAGCCTCCAGGCCCTCAACCACGGTGGTTCCCGCTATGGCCGGAAAAACGTCGGGGTGGATATTGGCGATAACGAAGCTGTCCACCAGGGCGTGAGCGGCTTTCGAGGTTCCGGCTTCCACGGCCGCGTTCACGTCGCCAACGTCGCCGGCCAGCAGGATGATATACTTGCCGGGGCAGATCGAGCGCGAGAGCAGCAGCTTTATATTCGATGTTTTAAGCATGGCGTCGGCCGCTTCCAGGCCCTTCGCCACGCTCGAGAGTTCAACCCCGCCGATTGCGTTTAACATAATAACCCTTAAGCGATTATCTCCACGTATTTTTCATTGACCTTGCCGACGGCGCCGGAGATGCTCGCATGCACCGGGCAGCCCAGTTTCTCGGCGGGGACGTCCCCCACCACCGCGCCTTTCTCGACCCGCTGCCCCTCTTTGACGGAGGGGCTGCAGGGAACGCCGATATGCTGGCTCATTAAAATCCGGACCTTGGCAGGCTTATAAGAGACGTCGGTCCAGGGGGCGTCTTTATTGTAGTCCTCGAGACCGAGGCGCCTGATCAGCTTTGAAACCGGGACTTTGCGGAAATCGCGCACGGGATGCACCTGCGGGGGGCGGCCGGTATTCAGCGGGGAATTCTTAAAGCCCGTCTTGAGCTCGCGCAGGTCCGACTTGGCCGCCACGCAGGCTTCCCGCGGGTTGAGACCTTCGGGGCAGGAGTAGAGAGTGCACAGCGAGCACTCGCAGCAAAGCAGGCCGTACTGGCTGTGCAGTTTATGTTCCGGCCCGCCGGAAAAAAGCATGGTGCGCATCACGCGGTGCGGCTGCACATTATGCCCAAGCAGGTAGCGCGGGCAGAACTCGGTGCAGAAAGAGCACTGGTCGCAGGTAGAGCGGCCCACGCGCGTGAACACGGGCCGGCTTTGCGCTTTTTTAACGATAAGGGGATGGTTTTTGGGGAGGACCACGATGCCGCCCGAGGCTTTCACTACCGGCGCTTCGAAATCGGTCATGACCTTGCCCATCATGGGCCCGCCGTCGATATAGGCCGGGTCCTTTACCGTGAAGCCGCCGCAGAGCTCTACGGTCTCTCGCCAGGTTATCCCGACGGGAACCCTGAATGTGGCGGGCTTTTTTACTGCGCCGTTCACAGTCACAAAAGTATCGGTAACCGGCCTGCCCGGGAAGGCCGCGTTGTAGAGGGTCTCCACATTGCAGACCACGCAGCCCACATCCAGCGGGATGCCGCCTGGCGGGACCACCCGGCCCGTAGCCTCCAGCACAAGGCACTGCTCGTCGCCGGCGGGATAATAATCGCCCAGCTTCAGGACCGAGATGTTCTTCCTGCCCTTCGCTATTTCCTCAAGGCGCGGGATCAGCTTCTCGTGCTTCTTCTTTATCCCGAAGATCCCTTTTTTCGCGCCAACGGCGCGCATCAGCAGCTCGAGCCCGTCGAAAACCTTTTCGGGGAAATATTCCAGGATCTTCTGGTCTTTTTTAAGGAGCGGCTCGCACTCGGCCGCGTTCACCAGCGCGTACTCGGCCCGCCCCTGCGCTTTCACGTAGGTGGGAAAGCCCGCGCCGCCGGCCCCTACAACTCCGGCGCTGCGCAGGTTTCGGCTGAATTCGGCTGAGAAGTCGGACATCAGTGACTTTGGAAAACTACTTTACCGCGACCATGCGCTTCTTGACGGCCGTGGCGAGGCGCTTTATCCCCTCGTCTATATCTTCGGGGGTGGGATAGGAGAAATTCAGGCGCATGGTGTTCTTGCCGGAGCCGTCGCAATGGAAGGCGGAACCTATCACATAGGCCACGTTCTCTTTGAGGGCGTCGGCGAACATCTCGTCGGCGCTCATGGTCTCGGGCAGGCGCACCCACAGGAACAGGCCGCCCTCCGGCTTCGTCCAGGTGACGCCCTCCGGCATGTATTTTTCGAGCGCGGCCACCATGGTGTCTTTCTTGAGCTTGTAGGTCTTCTTGATGACCTCTATGTGCTTCTCGAAGTAGCCGGAGCGCAGGAAATCGGCCGCGATAAGCTGGTTCAGGCTGGAGGTGCAGAGGTCGAGCGACTGCTTGAGGATCTCCATCTTCTTGATGATCTGCGGATGCGCCAGGATGACGCCGAGGCGCAGGCCGGGCGCGAAGGTCTTGGAGAAAGTGAACAGCGAGATTATATTGTCCGTCTTGCGGCTGTTCTGGTCGATGCGGTAAAGCATCTCCGGCGCCTTGCCTTCGAAGCGGATCTGGCGGTACGGAGAATCCTCTATTACGGCCACATTGTATTTCTCGGAAAGCTCGATGACCTTTTCGCGCTTCTCCTGTGAAAGGGTCACGCCGCTGGGGTTCTGGAAGTCCGGGACCAGGTAGAGGAACTTATAGTGCTCGTCCTGGGCCCTGAGCCAGATAAGCTTTTCTTCAAGCTCCTCGGTGCTTATCCCGTCGTCCTCCAGCTTTACGCCTACAAATTCGCAGCCGTAGGATTTGAAGACCTGGAGACCGCCCATATAGCTGGGCTTTTCTACCAGCACGGGATCGGAGGCGTCTATGAACAGGCGCCCCACCATATCCAGCGCCTGCTGCGAAGCCGTGGTGATAATGAGGTTCTCGGGCTTGGCGATCACGCCCTCGTGCTTTTTCAGGAATTTAACGAACTCCTCTTTCAGCTCCGGCAGCCCGTCGGTGGGCCCGTACTGCAGGGCGACCCGCCCTTTTTTCGCCATTATTTCTTTCACGGACTCGGCGACAAAATCGTACGGAAAATGCTGGGGGTCCGGGAGGCCGCCGGCGAAGGAGATGACCCCGGGTTTATTGGTTATCTTCAGAAGTTCACGGATCACGGACGCTTTGGTGCGCCTGGGGGCGGTGGCGATATTCTTTGTGATGTCGATCATTGTTCCTCCGCTTTAAGATTAGGGCTTTGCCTCTAATGATAATCTACTCAATTAAACATGGTAATTCAAGCAAAAAAGGGAACCCTCATTTACTGGCCGGGGGGCGCCTTCGCGGCGGCGGCGAAGTAGTCCAGGTTTTCCTTGTAGTAGTCCTTTTTTGCCGGGTCCGCTTCGGCGGAATGTTTTTTATCGTAGTAGGCCATGGCCCTGGGATAGGCGGAATCTTTCAGCTCGAGCAGGTCGTCCGGGAAAGGGCGCCCCGTGGCGGCGCACGCTTTTTCAAGCGATTTTAAATGCTGGCTCAGAACTTCTATATCCATCTTTTTGGAATTATCGCGCAGGAAGGAAGCCGCCTCGAGTATGGCCAGGGCGCCCTTCGTTTTAAGAGAATTAAGCACTTCCGGGTCGAGCCCGTAGCTGGCGGAGTTCACGTCAGCCACGGCCAGGCAGTCCAGCGCAAGCGGGTAATTTTTTCCCTCCAGCGCTATCGTGCCCACGAAAAGCAGCGCGTCCGCGCCGAAGGCGGGCCAGCGGGTCTTGTAAAAATCCTCCAGGAATTCGGCGTACTCGGCCTTTTCCTTCTGCAGCCTTGCCAGGGAGGCCCCGCTCCGCGCGTAATCCCCCACGTTCCCGGAGGCGTAGGCGAATATTTTAGAGTCGGCCTCCCGGTTCTTCTGCAGGGTCTCGGCCTTCTCCAGGCTGAGATAGCCCCCCAGCTGCTCCTCGTAATATCTGCGGATCTTCTCTTTGTAGCGGTTCATATCCAGCGACAGCGTGAAGTAGCTGCCGAAAATATTGTCCGTGTAAAGGTCCGTATAAGTGCCGCGGATGAAGCTCTTAAGCAGGGCCGGGTCCGCCTTCATGCGCTCGTGGACGTAGATATCCTCCGTAAGGTAGGCTTCGTATTCGAATTCGAGCGGATTGGCCCCGGCGTCCTGCCGGTATTCAGGGTAGAGATAGCACTGCGCGGCGTGCACCAGCTCGTGCAGGTAAATAGGATTTGAGTACTTCACCAGCTCCGCACGCACCTCTTTATTGCCCCATAGAACCTCCACCACCTTGGAGTCCTTGAACCCTTTGGCCTCGAATAGTTTAAGGATGAACCGGGAGTTAAAGTAGACGGCGTTCTTTTCCGGGTCGAACCAGGCGAAGCAGGGCGAAGCGTCGCGCCGGACGAGCACGCGGAGGGTCTTATAACCCTTTGATTTTTCCAGCCTGGCGTAAAGTTCCCTGCCCGCGGGAACGGCGCGGAGCTGAAGCTCGAACTCTTTCTTCAATTTTGCGCTCAGCCGCGCGTCATACGGGTAGGCCCCGGCAAAACCCGGCAGGACCAAAAGCGCGAGGAATAAAAGTCCCGTCTTCATTACGGAATATTATAGTCCTTTAATTGGATTTGACAAAGGGCACGGCAATGTATAAGATTAGGTATAAGGTTCAACTAAATTTAGCTGGAGGACACCATGTCTGATAACAAAGGCGGAGAAATAATCGGCGCGTTCGTGGTCGGCGGCCTGATCGGCGCGGCCCTCGGGATCCTGTTCGCCCCCAAATCGGGTAAAGCCACCCGCGCGGAGCTTGGCGACTGGATGGACGAGACCAAGGAAAAAGCCAAGGAAAAATTCGAGAAGCTGGAAGACGAGATAAAGCACCGCAAAGACCAGCTGCTCAAGCACACCAACTAATCGTTGTTGCGCCAGCCAAAAACCCCGCGTCCAAAGCGCGGGGTTTTTATTTTATGCAGGGAAAGAACCGCGAGAAGTTAAGTCGGGGGCCTACCGCACGGGCCGGAACGAAAAACACGTTCGGCCACACCGTGGCCTCACTCGGTATTCGCCCTCCGCGCTTACGCAAGCGTCGGGCTCAACGACGGTTTTTCTTATCCGGCCCGCGCGGTCTCCCCCTCCACTCAACTTTGCAGGCAACACGTCTAGCGTTAAATCGAGCAGCCTGGGCGGAGACCGTGGGGGCAGGGTTAGCAAAACCTTCCGGAGGCTGAGGCTTGCGTAGCGCCGAAGCCGGAGGAGGAGTGAGGCCACGGTGTGGCCGAACGCGTTTTGCGTTCCTGCCCCCACGGTAGGCCGCCCAGCCGACCCTTGCTATTTATTCAACTTTGCCTCTAACGGGGAAAGCACCCAGCCCAAAGTGAAGGTAGAGACCGTGCCTATTACTATGACCCAGCTCCAGCCGATGGGGGCTATGCCTTTTTCGGAGAGATAAAGGGTGAACCCCGCGAGGGCGGCGCTGAAGATCATGGCGAATACGTTCACGCGGTTGGCGACCCGTTTGGTCAGCAGGCCGAGGAGGAAGACGCCGAGCAGGCTGCCGGCGGTGACGCCGTTTATTTTGAAGGCCAGCCAGAGCATGCGCCCGGAGCCGGCGGCGCACAGCCACGCGATGACCGCGAGCAGCAGGCCGAAGCAGGCCACGCTGATGCGCGAGACCAGGAGATAATGCTTTTCCTCCCCGTCCTTTTTTATCAGCGGCCGGTAAATATCCGTGACGAAGGAAGAAGAAAGAGAGTTCAGCGGCGAGTCTATGCTGGCCATTATTACTGCGACAAGCACCAGCCCTTTGATCCCGGCGGGAAGCACGTGGACGGTGAAGTGGGACAGTATTTTATCGGGATTGTCCGGCAGCAGCAGCCCAGGATGCTGTTTGTAGAAGACGAAGAGCAGCGTGCCGATGAGCAGGTAAAGAGCTGTCACGGGGAAGCTGGTGAAGATAGTCGCTATGATAGTCTTCTGGCTCTCCCTGCGCGTCTCCAGCGTCAGCAGGCGCTGCATCAGTTCCTGGTCGGTGCCGAAGGCCGCCATCGAGCCGAAGATCCCGTTAAGCACGGCCACCCACAGCAGATTGGGATCTTTAACGCCCCAGCCGAGATTAAAGATGGAAAGCTTCCCTGCGTCGTGGGCCAGCTGCCAGGCCCCGGAAAAGCCGCCGTCGATGTGCAGGATCAGGTAGCCGGCCACCGCCGCGCCGGCGATATAGAAAGTCACCGCTTCAAAGGCGCCCGTCCAAAGAACGGCCTTGATCCCGCCGAAACCGATGAACAGGATGCTGAACATGGTGAAAAAGGCCAGCGTGTAGCCAAGCTGCCAGCCCATGATCACGGAAACGGCCAGCGAAGCGGCGTAAAGCCTCACGCCGGAGGCGAAGAGCCGCGTGACAAAAAAGAAAGCCGAACCGGCGTACTGCGTCTCAGCGCCGAAGCGGTGTTTCAGGAATTCATAGATGGTTGTGCAGTTGAACTTGTAGAAGGCAGGGATGAAAAAGAAGGCGATCAGGATGCGAGCGGAAGCCGAGCCGATGAAGAACTGCAGGTACTGGAGGTTCTCGGTGAAACCTATCGGCGGGATGCCCACTATGGTCATGGCGCTTATCTCGGTGGCGACGAAAGAAAGAGTCCCCACCCAGACCGGGGTCTTGCGGTTGCCCAGGAAATAGTCCTGCGTGTCTTTTTCCCCCTTGCCCTTGAAATAGGCTATCAGGAAGAAAGCTATGACGGCGACTCCGAGCAGGCCGTAATCCAGCGGGGCAAGCCCGGTAATTTGCTGCAGCGCGGCGGTTTCGTTCATGATAGTTCCCCTATATTGACCGGCATCGTGCCGCCGGCCTTGGCTTTACCGAAAAGCGCGCGAGCCGCGCTCCTTTGAAACTCCTCGAGCGAACAGAAAGCGCAAAGCCCGGACGTAGCGCGGAGCCCGTTCAGAACGAAAGGGCTCCCGAAGGCCAGCGCCGCCGAATCGGCCGCGCCGGCTATCGCCGCCGCGAGCGCGGCCTTCTCTTCCGCCGCCAGGTTTATGCGGCCGCTGCCGGCCCGCGGCCTGGAAAAGCAGCCTGCAGCAAGCTTCATGCCGCTGCCGGGCCGGTAAGGGACGACGCGCGCGCCAAGGCGGACGAGTTCTTCGGCGAAGGCGGCGCCCCTCCAGTTTTCAGGGGAAGTAAGCGGCTCGAAATAGCCCACGGTCTCTCCCTGCCTCAACTTGAATTTTCCCGCTCCGGAAGCCCAGGCCAGGCAGGCCGGCGCCGCCTCGGAATTAAAAGCCAGGTGCTCGGAGCAGCGCACCGAATCAAGAGGCGGCGGAGCCAGGCGGAAAGGAGAAAGTTTGCGCGCCATCAGGTCCTGCCTGGCCAGCGCAAGCTCCACCGCGGCCCCGGTTATAAGTCCGTCGTTGGAGGCGCGGACCAGCGCCTCGTGCAGGGCGAAAGGATCGTCGGGGACCAGAAGGATATCGGCCCCGGCGAGGAAGGCCTTTACCCCGGCCTGCCCGTCGGCCGAAACAGCCTTCATCTCCAGCGCGTCGGTAACTATCACGCCGCCGTATTTCAGCTTTCCGCGCAGCAGCCCGGTTAAAATTTCCTTCGAAAGAGAGGCGGGGTTCGCCGGGTCCAGCCCGGGCAGCATGAGGTGTCCTGCCATTATCGAATCCGCCTGCCGCGCGAGCGCCGCGAAAGGCCGCAGGTCCGAGTCCGACAACTCCTGCAGATTTTTGCTCACGGAGGGCAGTTCCACGTGGGAATCGGCCTCCGTGTCGCCGTGGCCGGGGAAATGCTTAAGGGTGGAGAGAGCGCCCTGCGAACTTATCCCCGAAAGATAGGCCCCCGCCATGGCCGCGACGAGGTTCGGGTCGGCGCCGAAAGCGCGCACGTTAACTATCGGGTTCGAAGCTTTCGAGCCAAGGTCGACTACCGGGGCGAAGATCCAATCCACGCCGAGGGCCCTGGCCTCGAGGGCGGTTATCTCCCCTTTGCGCCGGGCAAGCGCCGCGGAGCCGGAAGCGCCTATCGCCATATTGGAGGGCAGCTCGGTAGCGCCAGGGACCCATTGCCCGGCGCCGTTCTCGTAGTCGGAAGCTATCAGCAGCGGGGTCTCGGAGGCGGAGCGCAGCAGCCGGGACATTTCGAAAACCTCGGCGGCTTTACCGCCGTAAAAACAAAAACCGCCCACGCCCAGCTCAACAAGCCGCAGCGCCAGGGCGGGGTCGGTGGACCCGAACCTGAAACCGGGATAAATGAGGCGCGCAAGTTTTTTAGGGTTCAAGCCTTCTTTCCCCGCGCGGCGCGCGCTTTTTCGCCTTTCTTTATTATCTTCCACTGCCGCAGAACCTGGGCCGGCGTGGAGAATTTCTCGCCGCCGCCGGCGAAAACATGCGGGTGGCGCCGCACCATCTTGGCGTTTATCGTCCTTATCACGTCGCCAAGGCCGAAGCGCCCGTCCCGGCGGGCCAGCGCGCTGTGGAACACCACCTGCAGCAGCACGTCGCCGAGCTCTTCCTGGAGGTTCTTCCAGTCTTTTTTCCGCACGGCGCGGCCCACCTCGCCGGCCTCCTCATGCAGGTACTTGACCAGCGTGGAATGGGTCTGCCTGCGGTCCCACGGGCAACCGCCGGGGGCCAGCAGCATTTTCATTATTTTATCCAGGGACCCGAGCGACGAGCTGCGCGCGAGCCGGGACGCTTCGCGGGTAAATTTAGGTTTCATGGCGGCCTTATCTTTCATTAGAAGTTTTAAAAGTATATAATTTTATATCAATTAAACAAACTGGCAGAAGGCGGAGCGCGGAGGGCGCATGTCTGAAACCGAAATCAAAGCAGGTCAGGACCTTTACAAAACTCTCGACAAGGGCTTTGTGAAACTGGTGGAATTCATGGGAGGGGACCAGCGCGCCGTAGATTCCGCGCGGGTCTCTTTCGGCTCGGTCTCCAAAGGGACGGAACAGGACAGGAAACTCCTGGAATACCTCCTCGCCAACGGCCACCTCAGCCCCTTCGAGCACTCGGTTTTCCAGTTCCACATTAAATGCCCCATCTTCGTGGCGAGGCAGTGGATGCGCCACCGCATAGCCTCCTACAACGAAATTTCCGCCCGCTATACCGAAGTGAAGGAAGAATTCTACTATCCCGAAGCCTTCAGGGTGCAGGACAAGATGAACCGGCAGGGCTCGGTGCGCTCCGGCGCGCTCGACCAGGAAAAGCTGCTGGCCGTCTACGACAAGGCCATAAAGGCTTCCTACGCCGCCTACGCCGAGCTCCTCGAGGCCGGCGCCGCCCGGGAGATGGCGCGCATGGTGCTGCCGGTCGCGCAGTATACGCAGTTCCATTGGACCATAAACGCGCGCAGCCTGCTCAACTTCATAAACCTGCGCGCCGACGCCCACGCTCAATACGAGATCCGGCAGTACGCGGACGCGATAACGGAGATCTTCCGCGCCAAAATGCCCTGGACCTGGGAGGCCTGGTCGAAACTGAATGAAAAGAAACCTCATTAACGTCTCCGCGCTGCTGCTGCTGGCTTGCGCCGCGTACGCGGCTAAGCCCGCCGGAGCGCCTAAAGCCAAACCGGCCGCCGCTCCTAAGTCGGAGACGGCCGGGGCTCCAAAGGCCTCCCCGTGGGACGGGCTGCCGCAGCGCAATATAAAGACCGGGACCATAGCCGTCTACACGCCCGTCACCGGCATCAGCACCGCGCAGGACACCTACGACATTTTCGCCCCCTTCGACGGCCGCATAGAGGAAGTGCAGACCGAGGTTTTCAGCTTCGTCACGCCGAAAACGGTGCTGACGAAAATGGTCTCCACCGAAATGGCGGCCCTGCTGGACTCCAGCTCGGAGGAGTCGCGCAAGCAGACGGAACGCCGCTGGCAGGACGTGTACAGCTACACGGAGATCATGCCGGAGACGCAGGGAGTGATCTCGAATATTTACGTCGAACCGAGGACCCGGATAAACAAGGGCGACCGCCTTTTCACGGTCGCGAGGAAAGTGGTGATAGTGGGCAGGAACACGGAGCCGCTCTATTCCAAGCTGACGCCCGGCATGACCGCGAACCTGGAGCACGCCCGCAACCCCGACGAGAAGTTCGAGACCAGGCTGGTGAATTTCCTGCACGTGAAAGGTTCCAACCGGATCAACCGCCTCTGGCTGGAAGTGCTGGACCTTAAGGACGGCATAAAGATAGGCGAACAGTTCAACGGCATACTTTTCGTGGGCAAGAGCGACAACGCCATGCTGGCCCCGCGCGGGCACATCATAGAATCCGGCGGCAGGCGCTTCCTGATCACCGAGATCCAGACCGGCCTGGAAACCGCGGACGAGGTGGAAATTCTCGGACACAGCTCGCTGTACCTGGAACCTTTCAGGCCGGCGGCGGAGGCAAAAGATGGAAAAGACAAAAAAGCCCGCTAACATCTACTCCAGCTTCCTGTTCGTAAAGCTGCAGCCGGACTTCCGGCGGCTTATTTCCAACGAAAAGATAGCGGCCAAGCAGGAATTCGAGAACATGGTGGGCGCCTCCCAGGAGAAGCTCTTCCTGCGCACCTACATGGTCTCGGGCCTGCGCGCCGATTCCGACATCCTTTTCTGGCGGATGTCCGACGACCTGGCCTACCTGCAGGAGATCTGCGCGCGCACTTTTTCCGCCGGCGCCGGCAAATATTTCACCCCGGTGCATTCTTTCCTGGGCGTGAACCACGGCCCCGACTCCGCCCCGCAGAAAAAGGACCTGGACTTCGGCTTCCTCCCCAAGGACACTTTCGGGCGCTACCGCTACATGCTGCTGCACCCGGTGGTGAAAGCCCATACCTGGTACGAGCTTTCCGAGGCGGAAAGGGAGAAGCTCATGGCGGAGCGGCGGATCGTAGTGAACCGCTACAAGGAGATCCACGAGAATTTTTTCCTCTCCTACGGCCTGGACGACCAGGAGATCATCGTCGCGCGCGAGGCGAAAGCCCTCGAGGACCTGATCTCGGCCACGCAGGAGCTCAGGCAGCTGCGCATAAAGAATTACACGACTGTGGACAAGCCTGTGTTCCTGTGCCTGGGCAAGCCCCTGACCGAGATACTGGACGCGATCAGCTGATAATTTCCAAGGAGAAAGTTTATGAAAACCATAGGCATCATCATGGCGGGCGGCAAGGGCGAAAGGCTTTACCCGCTCACCAAGGAGCGCTCCAAGCCCGCCGTCCCGTTCGGCGGGAAATACCGCATCATCGACTTCGTGCTCTCGAACTTCATCAACTCCGGCATCTACTCCAACTACGTGCTGGTGCAGTACATGTCCCAGTCCCTGATAGAATACCTGCGCTCCACCTGGAACCTGGGCGGCATCACCAAGGAGCACTTCATCACCGTGGTCCCCCCCCAGATGCGCCTGGGCGAGATGTGGTACCGCGGCACCGCCGACGCGGTGAAGCAGAACCTGAACCTCATAAACGACTACAAGCCCGACCTGGTGGCCATCTTCGGCGCCGACCATATCTACCGCATGGACATCCGCCAGATGATAGACTTCCACATAGCCAACAAGGCCGACGTGACCGTCTCCGCCATCACCGTGCCGCTCAAGCAGGCCTCGCGCTTCGGCACCGTGGTAGTGGACGCGAAGAACCGCATCACCGGCTTCGAGGAGAAGCCCAAGAACCCCAAGCCTATGCCCGGCAACCCGAACGCGGCGCTGGCTTCCATGGGCAACTATATCTTCAGCTACGACGCCCTGGTGAAGGTCCTGCACGAGGAATCCGGAGAGACCGCCGCGCTGGACTTCGGCAAGACCATTTTGCCCAACATCCTCAAGCGCTACCGCGTCTTCGCCTACAATTTCGACGGACAGAAGCTGCCCGGGATGAAGACTTACGAGGAGAAGAGCTACTGGCGCGACGTGGGGACGCTGGAGGCTTTCTGGCAGACCAACATGGACCTGCTCGGCGCCAAGCCCAAGCTGGACCTGAACAACAAGGCCTGGCCGATCCAGGACTCCCGGAACACTACCGCGCCCGCAAAGATCATAGAGTCCAATTTGCAGGACTGCATGATCTGCGACGGCTGCGTGATAAGCCAGTCTTCCCTTAAGCGCTGCATCCTTTCCAACGACGTCATCATCCACGAGAAATGCCAGCTGGAAGACTGCATCATCATGGACGCCTGCGAGATAAAGGCCGGCTCGCGCCTGAAGAAGGTCATCATGGACCGCTATAACACCATCGAGGCGAAGACCACGATAGGGTACAACCAGGACCAGGACGCCCAGCATTATTACATCGACCCCGACGGCATAGTCGTCATACCGCGCGGGATCTCGAAGTGGCAGTAGGAAAACGCCCGGTGCCGATCTCCGTATTTTTTGAAACCGAGGTTCCGAGGGAAGTGAGAGCGGCCGGGCCGCTGCTCTCCCGCGCCTCCGCGCTGGGCCTGGGGGCGAGAAACGCCGGGAAGCCGGTCAACCTGGTCTTCACCGGCGGCCCCGGGATCAAGACGCTTAACCGCCGTTTCCTCGGCAAGGACCGCCTGACCGACGTCATCGCTTTCAATTTCCCCCCCTCGCCGGTCCCGGGCGCGGACTGGGGCGAGATCTATATCTGCCTGCCGGTCGCCGCAAGGCAGGCGCGCGCTATGGGGCACTCCCTGCTGACGGAACTGCTGGTGCTGGCGGCGCACGGCGCCCTGCACCTGGCCGGGATGGACGACGCCACCCCCGCGAAGCGCAGGGCGATGAACAAGAGGACCGCCGCCCTGCTGAAAAAACTTGCCGCTTAGCCGCCTCCACTCCCGCCGCCTTATTTGATAAAATAAGTATAAATATGCGAAATTCATGCACCGCACTGGTCTTTCTCCTTTTCATTACCGCGTCGCCGGCGCCTGCGCAGCAGCAGGACAAGGCCGCGGACTCCGAGGAACTGGGGCAGGACCTGATAAAGAATATAGACGCCTGGATAGGCCAGGTGAACACTAAGCTGCAGTCCGACAAGCCGGTAAGCTCCGAGGATTTCGATTCCCTCTTCGGCGACTCGTTCTTTTCCGGCTCCGAGGACCCGATACGGGACATAGAAGCGGCGCAGAAAAAGATCGGCGCGAAATTGGGCGCGAAGCAGAAAGATTTCGACGCCTCCTACGGCAAATGGGTGGCCGGGAAGATGTCCCCGGCGGACCTGAAGCCCGAGGTGATCTCTGACTACGAGCATGTCACGGTGAACCTCAAAGCCCCGCGGGCGGACAGCGATTCCATGAAAGTGAATATAGACGGCAAGCGCATCAAGATCAACTACGCCCAGGCCGAGAACCGGCAGGTCACGAACCCGGACGGCAGCGTTTCCTCCTCCTCCTTCATGAAGCGGAACCAGCGCGTGATGGCGGTGCCTAAAGGCGCGGATCCCGCCAAATACAGGGTCAAGGCCTCGAAGGGCGTGGTCAGCATTATCTTCGACAGGAAGAAGGGCAAAAAACGCACGGAGGCTTCAAAGTGAAAACAGGAACCGACGCCCGCACTTTTCAGGAAATAGACGCCCGCCAGCAGGCCCGCTGGCGGGAGCAGGGAGCCTTTAAAACGGAGCGCCTGCCCGGCAAGCCTAAATTTTACTGCCTCGACATGTTCCCCTATCCTTCCGGCGACGGGCTGCACGTGGGCCATCCCGAAGGCTACACCGCCTCCGACATCCTTTGCCGCTACAAGCGGATGAAAGGCTTCGAAGTGCTGCACCCGATGGGCTGGGACGCGTTCGGCCTGCCCGCCGAGAACTACGCTATCTCCACCGGCGTCCACCCCCGCATCACCACGGAGAAGAACTGCGCCACTTTCAAGCGCCAGATCAATTCGCTCGGCTTCAGCTACGACTGGGACCGCGAGATCAACACCACCGACCCCGCCTATTACAAGTGGACGCAGTGGATCTTCCTGCAGCTTTTCAAGAAGGGCCTTGCCTACGAAACCACCAGCCCCATCAACTGGTGCCCCAAATGCAAGACCGGCCTGGCCAACGAGGAAGTCTTCCAGGGCAAGTGCGACCGCTGCGAAACGCCCATCGAGAAGAAGAGCCTCAGGCAGTGGATGTTGAAGATCACCGCCTACGGCGACAGGCTGCTGGCAGGCCTCGCCGGCACGGAGTGGCCGCATTCCACGCGCCTGATGCAGGAGAACTGGATAGGCCGCTCCGAGGGCGCCGAAGTCGACTTCGCGCTGCCCGACGGCGGCAAGCTTACCGTTTTCACCACCCGCCCCGACACTCTCTACGGCGCCACCTACATGGTGCTGGCCCCAGAGCATCCCTTGGTGGCCAAACTGACCACGCCGGACCAGAAAGCCGCCGTGGAAGCCTACGTGGCAGCCGCCGCAAACAAGTCCGACCTGGAGCGCACCGAACTCGCCAAGGACAAGACCGGCGTGTTCACCGGCGCTTACGCCGTGAACCCCGTCAACGGCGAGAAACTCCCGATCTGGACCGCGGACTACGTGCTGACCACCTACGGCACCGGCGCGATCATGGCCGTGCCGGCGCACGACGAGCGCGACCACGAGTTCGCCGAAAAGTTCGGGCTGAAGATCATAGAGGTGCTGAAAGCCCCCGCAGGCTGGAAAGGCGAGGGCCCCTTCTGCGGCGACGGCGTCTCCGTCAATTCCGGGATCATCGACGGCCTCCCCACCCCCGAGGCGAAGAAGAAGATCACGGCCTGGCTGGGCGAAAAAGGAATAGGCCGGGCCAAAGTTAATTTCAAGCTGCGCGACTGGCTTTTCTCACGCCAGCGCTACTGGGGCGAGCCCATCCCGATAGTGCATTGCGCAAAGTGCGGCCCCGTCCCGGTGCCGGAGACCGAGCTGCCGCTGCTGCTACCAGAAGTGGAGAAATACCAGCCCACCGGCACCGGGGAATCCCCCCTTGCCGCCATCGATTCCTGGGTCAACACCAAGTGCCCGTCCTGCGGCGGCCCGGCCAAGCGCGAGACAAATACCATGCCGCAATGGGGCGGCTCCTGCTGGTATTACCTCCGCTTCATCGACCCGAAGAATCCCTCCGTTTTCGTCGACAAAGAGCTCGAAAAGGCCTGGATGCCCGTGGACCTGTACATCGGCGGCGCCGAGCACGCCGTGCTGCACCTGCTCTACGCGCGCTTCTGGCACAAGGTCCTGTTCGACCTGGGGCTGGTCTCCACCGAAGAGCCTTTCAGGAAGCTCGTGCACCAGGGCATGATACTTTCCTACGCCTACCGGGACTCCAAGGGGGTCTACCGCACCTATAAGGAACTGGACATAGCCGAGGACGGCTCCGCCAAGACGACAGAGGGCGAGACGATAAAGCCCGTCGTAGAGAAGATGTCCAAGTCCAAGAAGAACGTGATCAACCCCGACGAGATCTACGAGCGCTACGGGGCGGACGCTTTCCGGCTTTACGAAATGTTCATGGGCCCGCTGGAAGACGCCAAGCCCTGGAACCTCCGCGCCATAGAAGGCGTCTACCGCTTCCTGAAGCGCGCTTACGCCTGGGGGCTGGAGCGCCAGGCCGCGCTGACGGACGCCGCGGCTTCAGGCCCGGACCTGATCCTGCGCCACCAGACCATTGAAAAAGTTGGCGCGGACATCGAAAGCCTTAAATTCAATACGGCCATCTCGGCGCTGATGATCTACTTGAACAGGCTGACCGAGCAGAAGGAAACCTCCAGGGAGGACTTCAGCGCTTTCCTGACCCTGCTGCACCCTTTCGCGCCGCATATCACCGACGAGCTCTGGGAACTCTCCGGCGGCGAGACCATCCTGATGAAGCGGCCCTGGCCGGCCGCGGACAAGTCGGTTATAGCTTCGCGCGAGCTGGAAATACCGGTGCAGGTGAACGGGAAGGTCAAGGAAAGGCTGAAGGTGAAGGAAACCACGCCGCAGGAAGAGATCAAGCGCCTGGCCCTCGAGGCCGCGGCGCCTCATACGGCCGGCAAAGCCGTGCTGAAAGTAATAGTGGTTCCGGGCCGTCTGGTAAGCATCGTGGTCAAGTAGCGGCCGGAGTTACGGGGGAATTATGAAGAAACTGATATTTCTAACAGCGGCGATAGGGCTCGCCGCGTGCCAGTCAAGCCCGGATATAGTCTACAAACCGGCGGAGCAGAAACTGCCGATCTACATCAAGCGCATCGCCATACGCCCTTTCGCCAACAAGACGCAGCAGTTCGGGCTGGAAGAAAAGATAACGCTGAAAGTGATAGACGAATTCCTGAAGAACGGGGAATACCTGGTGTCCCCCGAGAACGCGGCGCAGGGCGTTATAGTGGGAGAGATAAGCCACTACATCCTCACCCCGATACAATACGACGTGAACCTGGTGCCCACGGTCTACAAGCTTAACGTGATAGCGGGCCTGCGCCTCCTGGACCGCGAACAGAACCGCTACCTCTGGGAAGAGCCGGCCCTGCAGGTCACCAAGATGTATTCCGCCGCCAATCTGCCCGGCGGCCTTACCGAGGAGCAGGCCAGGGAAGCCCTGTGGGAGATCCTGGCCAAGGACGTGGTGCTGCGGACGGTCTCCGGCTTCGGCTCGGTCTCCAGCGCCTCGCAGAAAAAGATCCCCGGCAACCCTGAAGTGCAGCAATCGTCCGGAACGCTGAACGGCAGATAGAGGCGAAGCGCCTTAACTATGCAGACCTTAACACCGAAAGCGCTGGCCGACGAATGGGCCAAAAGCAAAACCCGCCCCGTGTACTATCTCTGCGGCGAGGAAACCGCGATGAAGGAGTCGGCCCTGAAGCGGCTCGAAGCGATCTTCAAGCCGGAGTCGTTCAACTTCTCGGTGAGGGACTCCGAGACCACTGACATCGCCCAGGCCCTGGACGAGGCGCAGACCTCTCCGATGCTGGCCGAGGTGCGCTTCGTGGCGCTGAAGCGGGTGGAAAAACTCAAAAAAGAACCGATGAAGGCCCTGCTGGCCTACCTTGAAAACCCCTGCCCCAGCGCCTGCCTGCTCCTGCTGTCCGACTGGCCGCGCGAGAAGGTGGACCCCATCCCCGCCGCGCTCGGGACGGAATGCGCTATCGTCAATTTCAACCCGATGTCCCCCGCCCAGGCCGTAGAGCACCTTAACACCGTGCTTCTTGCGGGCGGGGTGAAGACGGACGGGGAAGCGCTGGAAACGCTGGTGGAGCTGCTTGGCACGGATTCCGTGACGCTGGACGGGGAAGCGGAAAAGATCGCCATCTATATGCACGGGCAGAACAGGGTCTTCAGCCCTGACGACGCGCTTGCGCTGGCCGGCTTCGCCCGCGCGCAGAACCCTTTCGAACTTTCCAACGCCGTCTGCGCGAAGCGCCCCGCCCAGGCCGCGCAGGCCGCCGCCGGCATGCTGGCCTCCGGCGCCGAACCCCTGGCCCTGCTCTCGCAGATCTCGCGCTCGGTGGAACGCCTCCTTAAAGTAAAGCGCCTGTCCGCCGCGGGCGAGGGCCCCGCCGCCTGCTACCAGGCCGGCATGTCGCCCGGCCAGTACCACGCGGCCCTGCGCGACGCGGGAGCGTACACCGAGGAAAAGCTGCTGCGCTCCCTGAGGCGCTGCCTGGAAGCCGAGGAGCTGCTGAAGTCCTCCTCAAAGCGGGACCCCGGCCTCGTGATCAGGCAGCTGGCCTTCGAGATAACCGGAGCCAAATAGCAGAACCCCGGCTGACTGCGCCGGGGTCCGCTCTTTCTTTTTGAGGGAAAGTTATTTAACGGAAGGATTCTGGGCTATCGCCTTAATGCGCGCGGCGAGGCGGGACTTCTTCCGCGCGGCGGCTTTCCAGTGGATAGTGCCGGTCTTCGCGGCTTTATCAAGCAGGGCATAGGTTTTGGGCAGCATCTTCTGCGCGCCTTCCATGTCCTTCTTGGCGACGAGAGTTCCGAACTCTTTCGCTGTGTCGTGAATCCTGGTTTTTACGCCTCTGTTCTTGGAGGCCAGTTTCTCTGATTTGCGCCAGGCTTTTATAGCGCTGGTATGTCTTCCGGTCTTTAGTTTTGCCATAGTAACGATAGTTTATCATTCTATGCCAGAAAAAGCAAATATCCCCGCGTGGGCCCCGGCCGGTGAGGCCGCGCAGGAAGGGCACGGAGCCTTCGCGAGGAACCTGTCCGGGATGGCGGGAGCCGGGCTGATAACCAAGGTCCTCGGCTACGCGCGCGACGCTTTGCTGGTGGCTTTTTTCGGCGGCGGGGCCCTGGCCGACGCTTACTACGCTGCTTTCCGGCTGATGAACGTTTTCAGGCGCACCGTGGGCGAAGGCGCGCTCAACGCCGTCTTCATCCCGCTTCTTGAAAAAGAAAAAACGCGCGGGAAAGCCGCCGGGCAGAAATTCTTCTCCTCCTCCTGGACGATTATTTTCTGGGGTTCCGCCCTGGCCGCCGCCGCCGGCATACTCTTCCGGCAGGAACTGGTCCTGCTGGCGGCCCGGGGGTTCCGCTCCTCGCCCGGCCAGCTTGAACTTACGGCGCTGCTCGCCGCGGTCTTCATGCCGCACCTGGTCTTCGTGAACGCGGCGGCGCTTTTCACCGCCGCGCTTAATTCGGCGCGCAAATTCTTCCTGCCGGCGCTGGCTCCCTCGGCTTTTTCAATTTCCGTGATAGCCGTGCTGGCGGCTTTCCATTACGGGCTGTTCGGAGGGCTGGACGCGCGAGGGAAGATAATCCTCGTGGCGGCGGCGGCTTCCGCGTCGGGCCTGCTGCAGGTCATAGCGCTGCTCCCGCTGCTCCGGCGCGAGGGCTACGGGCTGGCGTTCAATAATCCCCTGAAAAACCTCGGTGCGGCCCCCGCCCTGATGGCCGCGGCGCCCGCGGCCCTGACGCTGGCCCAGGACCAGGTTTCCATGCTGATAAACACCATGTACGCCAGCTTCCTGGAGCCGGGTTCCATCACCGCCATCTACAATTCTGCCCGCCTGGTGCAGTTCCCCGTTTCCCTTTTCGCGGCCGCCGCCGCGACGCTGTCGCTGCCGGAGCTGGCGGCGAGGTCGGCCGCCGGCGACGCCGAAGGCTTCAGGCGGCGGCTCAAGCCCGCGCTTACGGCCTCCTGGCTCATAATGCTGCCCGCCGCGCTGGGCATCGCCGTTATGGCCCTGCCCATCTGCAGGGCGCTCTTCGAACACGGGAAATTCCTGCCGGAGCAGAGCCTGGTCACGGCGCGGGCGCTTTTCTGGCTGGCGCTGGGCCTGCCCGCTTACGGCCTGAACAAAGTGGCCGCCTCTGCCCTGTACGCGATGCGCAGGCAGAAAGCGCCCATAGCGATAATCTCGGGACAGCTGGCGCTGAACGCCCTGTTGTGCCTGCTGCTGATGCGGCCGATGGGCGCGGGCGGCCTGATGCTGGCCACCTCCCTGAGCTCCTGGGCCGCGGCCCTCGCTTTCCTTTTCGCGCTCAAGAGGGAAGCCGGCTTCAGCCCTTTGACCATGCCGCTTTTCCGGCCTTCGCTTGCGGCGGGCGCCTGCGCCCTGGCCGCGCTCGCGCTGCGGGAGCTCCTGGCTCCCGCGGGCCCTCTCGCGGTAACGGTAGTCTCGGTGCCGGCCGCGGTAGCCGTTTATTTCACAGCCCTCAGGCTCCTTAAAGTGGAAGAAAGAAATTTAGTGACCGGCGGCAAGTTTTAAAATTATGGACCTTACGCATTTACCTGACGGCCCGGGAGTTTACCTGATGCGCGACGCGACAGGCACGGTGCTTTACGTCGGCAAAGCCAAAGACCTGCGCCACCGCGTAGCGCAGTATTTCAGGAAGAACCCGTCGGATACCAGGGGAAAGATCCCCAACCTGGTGGCCCTCATCCGCAGCATAGACTATATCGCTTCGGCCAGCGAGCGGGAGGCCCTCCTGACCGAGCGCCAGCTTATCCACGGCCTGCAGCCCTTCTTCAACGAGATGTGGAAAGACTCCAAGACCTACCCGTACCTGGAGCTCACCGGCGGGGATTTCCCCCGCCTTCTGTTCACGCGCAGGAAAACGAGGGACGGCGGGCGCTACTTCGGGCCCTTCCCGAAAGTGGAGCCGCTCAAAAAGCTCACGGCCTATCTCTGGCGCATAAAATTCATCAACCTCCGCCGCTGCCGCTGGGACTTCTCGCTGGAGAAGCCGCTGGACGAGCGCAAGATAAAGGCCTGCCTTTACTTCCACACTGGCCAGTGCACGGCGCCCTGCGCCGGGAGGATCTCGAAAGCCGCCTACGGCGCCCTGGTTTCCCGGGTCGCGGATTTCCTGAAAGGCGATTACGAGAAGCTCCGCTCCGCCTTCAAAGCCAGGATGGAGCGCGCCGCCGCGAAGCTGAGCTACGAGGAAGCCGCGATGTACCGCGACTTCCTCGACGCTTTCTCCCATATGGAAGAGCGCGTCCTGGTGCACAAGCTGGACCCGGATTTCCTGCAGCAGGCCACCGGCCGCACGGGCTCGGTCACCTCGCTTAAAGCGGCTCTCGGGCTGGCCCGCCCCCCGGTCCATATCGAAGCCTTCGACACCTCCAGCCTTTTCGGCAAACAGGCCGTCGGCTCTTCCGTGTGCTTCATAAACGGTGAAAAGAACCCGGCGCATTACCGCAAATACAGGATCAATTTCGAGAACACCCCCGAAGGCGGCAATGACTTCGCAATGATGGAGGAGATAGTGGGCCGCCGCCTCGCCCAGCTGAAGAAAAAAGAGGAGCCTCTTCCGGACCTGCTGCTGATCGACGGCGGGCCGGGGCAGCTTGCGGCGGCGATGAAGGCGCTGCGCGCGGCCGGGCTGAAGATCCCGGTCATCGGCCTGGCTAAAAAGCTCGAGGAGATCTTTATGCCGGGGCGGGCGCTGCCGCTGCTGCTCGACCGGGCGCACGCGGGGCTCCGGCTCCTGCAGGCGCTGCGCGACGAGGCGCACCGCTTCGGGGTGACTTACCACAGGAAACTGCGCGGCAAAGCCGAGCTGGAGGAATGATGAAGAAAGAACAGGTGCTCTTGAAAATGAAGGACTATACGTCTTTCCAGCAGGCGGTTTGGCGGGCCTGCATGAGGATCCCGGCGGGACAGACCCGCAGCTATAAGTGGATAGCGGAACAGATAGGAAGGCCCGGCGCGGCGCGGGCGGTAGGCTCGGCCCTGGGGAAAAACCCTTTCGCGCCGACAGTTCCCTGCCACCGGGTTATCAAGTCCGACGGGACACTGGGCGGCTTTTCCGCCCCGGGCGGCCTTAAGGCCAAGCTGGACCTCCTGAAAAAAGAAAAAGCCCTCTGATCCGCATGAAGGGACAAAAAAACAAGGGCGCCGAAGCGCCCTTGTTTTTTTAGCCGCTTATTGCTTTATTCGCTTTCAAGGAGCCCGGAGAACGCCGAGACCTTCGAACCGGCTTTGCCCAGCGCTTCCAGGGATTTCAGGTATTCGTCGATATGGGGCTGTATCCTGCTCTTATAATCCGGATACTCCTTGGCAATATGCCCCAGCCTTATCAGGATTATGGTCTCGTCGTTATCCGTGTATTCCGCGATATTGGCGAGCAGCAATTTGCCGGTGGCCAGCGTGTCCGGGGTTTTAGGGGTCTTCGCCAGCGCGTCCCCGGCCTGGGCGCTGAATTCCTTGGACGCGGCCGTGCAAGCTTTCAGGTCCTTCATGAAAGTCTGGAGGACGCGGTCCACGGAGCCGCCTTCCTTATTCTCGAGGATCCGGGAAACCTCCCAGAGCGAAAGCTCGGCGCGCTCCATCTTTCCTTTGACCGCCACCATTTTCAGGGTAAGGCCGCCCAGCGGGCTGAGCTTGGCCTCTTTGCCTGAAGCCTGGGGAGTCCCGGGCTCGGGGATGGCGGCAGCCTTCCCGGCATCGGGCTGAAGCGTATCCGCGACCGCGTCGCGAAGAGCGGCCGGCTTGTCAGGCGCGTTCAGGTGCCGCGAAGTCAAAAGGAAAGCCGGGGTCAGAACCAGCGCCAAACCTATGATAATTTTATTCTTCATAAAGCCTCCCTAAAACCGTCAAGTCTGAATTAAGTATATCAGCCCTCTGCGCTTTCCGCAAGGGCCGGGGGGCGCCCGGCGATTAAAAGACAAAAAAAAGCCCGGCAACCCGGGCTTTTTTGTCTTTGGAGGAAAGTTTCAACCGACCATGTCGCCCAGCGCGAACATGGGCATGAACATGGCGATGACGATGGTTCCGACCACGAAACCAAGGACGATGATGATGATCGGCTCGATCATGGAGGTCAGGCCCTTTACGGCGGTATCGACTTCCTGGTCGTAGAAGTCGGCGATCTTGTTGAGCATGTTATCGAGCCCGCCGGTCTCTTCTCCCACGCTTATCATCTGGATGACCATCGGCGGGAAAATATTGGCTTTTTTCAGGGGGTCGGAAATACGGCCGCCCTCTTTGATGGAGTCGCGGCTGGAATTGATGGCCCGCTCTATGACCTTATTGCCGGAGGTCTTGGCGACCGTCTCGAGGCCCTGCAGGATCGGCACGCCGGATTTGATGAGCGTGCCCAGCGTGCGGGTAAATTTGGCTATGGCCACCTTCTTCAGCAGGATGCCGAACACGGGCAGTTTGAGCGTGATCTCGTCCATCTTCTCCTGGCCCTTCGCGGTCTTCATCCACTTCTTGAACAGCCAGACGCCGCCGCCTATGAAAGGCAGCATATAAAGGAGCTTGGCGCGCAGGAAGTCGGAGATCCCTATGATGACGCGCGTCAGCATGGGCAGCTCGGCGCCGAAGCTGCCGAAGATGTCCTTGAAGATCGGGATGACGAAAACTATCAGGAAGATGGTTATGACGCCGGCCGCGCTGAATACGACCGTGGGGTACATCAGCGCGCTCTTGACTTTCGCCCGCAGCTGCTCGGCGGATTCCAGGAAACCGGAAAGCCGCTCGAGGATGGTATCAAGGATACCGCCGACCTCGCCGGCCTTTATCATGGCCACGTAGAGCTCGGTAAAAGCCTGCGGGTGCTTGCCCATGGCGTCGGCTATGGAAAGGCCGGCCTCGATGTCGGTGCGCAGCGCTCCGACCACGAATTTAAAAGCGGGGCTTTCCGCCTGGGCCTCGAGGATGTTCAGCCCCTGGACGATGGGCACGCCGGCGGAGACCAGCGTGGAGAGCTGGCGGGAGAACATGACGACGTCTTTGCTGTCGACTTTGCCTTTTTTTAATTTCTTGGCGGCGGACTGCTTTATCTCGATAACGGAAAGCTTCTGTTCGCGCAGGCGGGCCATGGCGGCTTTCTGGTCGGGGGCCTCTACCTGGCCCTCCCTGAGCTTGCCGCCCGCTTCCTTGGCTTTATAGGCAAATTGCATAAATTAGTAATCGAGAATCAGGAATCCGGAATCGGAAATCACGGACAGAACGCCGCAAAATACTGATCGCCGGCCGCTGATTACGCCCCCCGTCTTCTCAGCTCGTTACTGAAAGAGTTTTCTGCAGCAGCTTCTTCAGGTCCTCGGGGTCGGACGAGCGCGTCACGGCTTCCTGGTAGCTGATCTTCTGCTTCTTGTAAAGGTCAACGAGCGACTGGTTCATGGTGACCATCCCGTACTTGCCGCCGGTCTGGATGATGGTCGGGATCTGCTCGATCTTCTGCTCGCGGATCAAATTGCGCACGGCGGAATTTGCGATCAGCACTTCGCAGCACAGGGTGCGGCCGGTGCCGCTGGCCATGGGCAGCAGCTGCTGGGCGAACACGCCCTGAAGGACGAAGGAGAGCTGCACGCGGATCTGCTCCTGCTGGTGCGGCGGGAAAACGTCGATGATGCGGTTGATGGTCTGGGCGGCGTCCGAGGTGTGCAGCGTGGACAGCACCAGGTGGCCGGTTTCGGCGATGTTCAGGGCGGCGCCGATGGTCTCCAGGTCGCGCAGCTCGCCGATGAGGATGACGTCGGGGTCCTGCCGCAGCACGTGGCGCAGGGCCGCGCCGAAAGTCTCGGTGTCGGCCCCGACTTCGCGCTGGTTCACGATGCTCTTCTTGTGCGTGTGCACGTATTCGATGGGGTCCTCGACGGTGATGATATGGTAGTTGCGGTGCTCGTTGAGGTAGTCTATCATCGAGGCCAGCGTGGTGGATTTACCGGAGCCCGTCGGGCCGGTGATCAGCAGCAGGCCCTTGGTCATCTTCATAAGCTCATAGACGACCGGGGGCAGGTTCAACTCTTCGAAAGTCTTGTACTTGCTGGGGATGGAGCGGATGGCCGCGCCGACCACGCCGCGCTGGCGGTAGGCGTTCATGCGCAGGCGGCCCATGCCTTTGATGCCGAAAGCGAAGTCGAGTTCGTTGGTGGCCTCGAAGCGCTGGCGCTGGGCGTCGGTCATCAGCGAGAAGATCAGGGTCTGGCACATCTCGGGGGTGAGCTTCTCGAAAGGGGTCTGGATCAGGTCGCCGTCGATGCGGAGCATCGGGGTGGCGCCGGCGGTAAGGTGGAGGTCGGATGCGTTCTTCTCGTGCATCATTATAAACAGCTCGCTCATTGTTACCATAAAGATAGCTCCTAAAAAAAACCGCTGGACCGCGGAGTTTTCACGACCCGACCCGATACCCGGCCCCTGCCTTTAACTGCAGTATTTTACCATTTTTATTATTATTATCAAGGATAGATTAGGCCGGCGGGGCCGGCGATTTAGCCCGGCGGTCCCGCCGGTATCCCGCGCGGGCCACGCACATTTAAAAATAACGGGTTAGCCTGAAAACTTCTGCTGAATTTTTCCGCCCGCATAGCGGGCGCCCTTCGGGAGGCATACACCTCGTCGGGCCTGGCGCGCATAGCGCTTGGCCCTCCGCCCGCTTCGCGGGGAATTCCGCAGAATAACCATATTCCCTGGTTTTTATAATGAAAATCAATCTTAACTGCGGAATTCAGGTTAAAACAGCTCTTCGTCGGATTCCTGGGCCTTTAGGTATTTTACCTGCTCCGAGCCCTCGGCCGGGGAGGTTTCGAACCCGGTAGGGTCCTGCTCCGCCTGGGTCCCGGCGGGCGGGGCGTCAGGCAGGGGAAGGATGGGGATCTCCCCGCGCCCGGAAGTTTTGCGCGCCTTGGGCCTGGGCGCCGGCTTTTTCGCGGGGGCCGCGCTCGCCGTTTTTTCCTTAGAGGACAGGTCAAGGAGCTCTATGGCGTTGTTGTTTATGCCGCGCACGATATCGCGCTTGGCCGCGTCGACTTCGAACTGGTAGATCAGCGGTTCCTGCCTGGGCCTGAGCAGGCGGTACTGCACCACCAGGATGTCGCCGTGCAGCGGGGTCGCCGTCCACTCCTCGTTCGCGCCGCCGGAGGCGCTTGAAAGGAAAGAGTTGGCGAACCAGGTGGCGATGTTGCCGCGGCCGCCGGAAAGTTTATAGCCCTTTACGATATCCAGCGCTTTCTTTATGTTCTCGCTCGCCGGCTTCTCGGCCGGGGCGGGCTTGGGCTGCGGGGCCGGCTGGGGCTCGGGCTCCGGCGCCTGCTGCTGTACCGGGGCGGGGGCAGGGGCGGGCGTGGCCTCGAGCTGGCTGTCCATGGACGCCGGCTTTTTCTTGCTGCCGAGATTAAGCATCGAGAATTCTGAAAAGCTAAGGCCCTCGCCCATGAAGAAATAGCCGAGGCCGCCGGCGGCCATAGAACCGAAAACCACAAGTATGGCCAGGAAGGCCGACCTGCCGCCCTTTCTCTTAGGCTTATCGGGCGATTTCGCGTCCGGCTTCCCTTTTGAATTGGGGACCGGCACGCGCATCGTGGTATCGGGAGATTCCGAAGCGGCGGCCTTTTCCTGGGAAGCGGGAATAGCGGCGGATGAAGGCTGGCCCGAGGGCGAAGCTGCCTGGAGCGCGGGCGCGCTTGCGCGGGGGGCCGGGGCGGGTTTGTGCGCCTGGGCCGGCTGCTCGCCCATCGTCTGGGACATGGGCTGGAATTGGAAACCCTGGTTTATCTGGGGAGCTTTGTACTGGACCGGGGCCTGCTGCGGGGCGGGAGCCGGCTGCTGCGCCGGGGCCGGGGCCGGAGCCGGCTGCGCCGCGCCGAAATCATAAGCGGGCTGCTTTGCCGGCTGGGGCTGCGCCTGCGGGGGCTGATAAGCCGGCGCTTCGTAGCGGGTCTCTATCTGGAACTGCTGCGAGGTCTCGGGCTGCTTGGCGGTAACTACCGTAAAATCGTAGACGATGCCGCCCGCCTGCTGGGGAAGGGGCTCGAACGTTTCCTGGGGCTTGAAGGCTCCGGGGGGAGCGGCTTCAGGGCCGGGCAGGGGTTTGTCATGATGCGAACCGCTATAGGCGTAGGCCGGGGGCTGGGTCTGGCCCAGGCTCCTGAATTTGCGGCTGGTAAGCCCGGCGTCGTCGGCCTCTTCCTTCAGCTCCTTGCCAAGGGAAGTCTCGAGTTTTACCTCCGAGCTGCGGGACATGCTCTTAAACGATTTGACCTCTATTTTCGGGCCGGGCTTTTCCTCGGGCGTGCGGGTTTCGGAAAGGGACTGGGGCTTAAGCGCCTGGAATTCGTTGGCCGGGAGGGCGGTTCCGGCCTGCGCGGGGGCGGCTTCGGAGGGCTGGCCGAGGCGCTTGACCGGCGGGATATCGCGGGCTAGCTCAAGTTCCTCTTTCTTTATCTCCTCTATCTGGCGCACCGTCTCGGCCTTTTCCTTGAGGTCGGCCAGGTGGCGCACCTGCTCGAGCTCTTTGGACCCTTCATGGGTCTTGCCGATCTCGCTTTTGAGGCGGGCCTCAAGCTCGGCTATCTTCTCGCGGTTCCTCTTCTCCTCATTATCCTTCGCGCGGATCTTTTCGAGCAGGAGGTTCTTCTCCCAGCGGGCGGCTTCAAGCTCTTCCTGTATATGGGAGAGGCGGATATCGAACTTCTCGGCCAGGTCGTAATCAGTTTCGGGAGGCCTGCCGGGAGCGGAAGGGCCATCCTTATAAGCGCCGAGGATATTGTCTATGGTGTCGAGGAGTTCGCCGTAGGAAGCCCCGGGGGAGGGCTCTTTGTTCTCGAAATAATTTACGGTGGAACTGAACCCGGTCTCGTATTCGTAAGCTCCCGCTACCGCGTTAGCGGTGATGGTGCGGCCGGCGCCGAAGCTCATGGCGGCGGCTATTTCCCCCACCTGCGAGGCGGGGCGCCAGTCGCCGGGGTTGTCGCCGGTGGCGCTCTCGGGGCAGACCAGGCTTTCGTCGGCAAAAGCGGGAAGAGCCAGCATTTCTGCCGGATCGTAAGGGCCGAGGATATTGCCTTCCGAGTAGAACCAGTATTTCATTACAAGGAAAGTTTACCTTTTCCCTATTTAGGATTTAATACAGGAATGTGGCAAAATTGTTACACAGAACCCGGGCCGGTTTCCCCCCTGAGGCAGGGAAGGGGACCGCGAGATGCCCAGTCGGGGCGGCAAGGGTATGGGCCCGTCGCTTACGGCGTCGGCCACACCGTGGCCGCGCCTCCCCTCTCGGCCCTCGCGCTTATGCAAGCTCGGGCCTCCGAGAG
Source organism: bacterium (assembly GCA_021811315.1). Taxonomy (GTDB): domain Bacteria; phylum Elusimicrobiota; class Elusimicrobia; order Elusimicrobiales; family UBA9959; genus UBA9959. Next base: position 6,325 of record JAJZPF010000017.1, on the reverse strand, counting down.
GTCGCTCCGAACCCATACCCTTGCCGCCCCTCCGCTCAAGTTATGCGTCAGCACACTTTTTACCAAATCGAATAAACTGGCGGAGACCGTAGGGGTCGGATAAGAAAAACCGGGTTGCGTGGAGCGAAGCTCCACTTTCTTGCCTGCCGGTTGCATAGCCCGGCAGGCGAATACCGAGTGAGGCCACGGTGTGGCCGAACGTGTTTTTCGTTCCGGCCCCTACGGTAGGCCGCCAGCCGACTAAAGCTCTAAATAAGCGTCAGCGCTTTATCCAAGCGCTTCAGGGATTCCTCTTTTCCGATATACTCTATCATCCTGAAGAGGGTGGGGCCTTCGGCGCGGCCGGAGAGGGCTACTCGGACGGGATGGAAGACCTGGCCGGCCTTTAGGGCGTTGGCCTTGGCGAAAGCGCGGGTGGCGGCTTCGATGGGGGCTTCCTTGAACTCGGGAAGGGCGGCGTAGGCCTCTTTTATCCCGTTAAGTATTTTCGGGACTTCCGGGGCTTTGAGGGTTTTTTCTACGGCTTCGGGGTTGTAGACCGGGTCTTTGAAGAAGAATTCTATCTTGCCGGGAAGCTCGGACAGCAGCTTGCATTTCTCCTGCTCCAGGGCCACGATATCGATAAGCGGGACCTTGCTCGCGGAAGTGTCCAGGCCCGATTCTTTTATATAGGGCATGACCAAATCCAGCATTTCGTTCTTAGGGAGCAGCCGGATGTACTCGCCGTTCATCCAGTCCAGCTTAACAGGGTCGAAGATAGCCGGGCTTTTCTGGCAGCCTTTCAGGTCGAACTTTTCCTCCAGCTCTCCTTTCTTGAAGATCTGCTGGCTTTCGGCGTTCGACCAGCCCAGCAGGGCCAGGTAGTTCTTCATGGTCTCGGACAGATAGCCCTGCTTATGGTACTCGCCCACACTGGTGGCGCCGTGCCGCTTGGAAAGGCGGGTTCCGTCGGGCCCGAGGATCATCGAAAGGTGGGCGAACTCCGGCATGGTCCAGCCCAGCGCCTTGTAAAGGCAGATCTGCAGCGGGGTGTTCGAGATATGGTCGTCGCCGCGGATCACGTGGGAGATCTCCATCAGGTGGTCGTCCACCACGCAGGCGAAGTTGTAGGTCGGGTAGCCGGAAGTCTTCAGCATGACGAAATCGGTAAGAAGCTTGTTCTCGAATTTCACATCCTTGTGGATCAGGTCGTGCCAGCCGGTATAGCCGGCGTCGGGCATGCGGAAGCGGACCACCGATTTGCGGCCCTGGGCTTCGAATTCTTTTTTCTGCTCCTCGGTAAGGTTCCTGCAGCGCCCCCCGTAAGTGAGCGGGCGCTTTTCCAGCGCCGCTTTCTTGCGCACCTCGTCGAGCTCCTCCGGAGTGCAGTAGCAGCGGTACGCCTTGCCTTCCGCTATCAGCTGGTCCGCGTATTTGCGGTAGATACCCTGCGCCTCGCGCACGCTCTGCACATAGGGCCCGTAGGCGCCCTTCTCCGTGCCGTCCGCCATGACGCCCTCGTCCCACGCCAGGTCCAGCCAGCGCATGCTCTCGTAAATGGACTTTACGGACTCGGCGGTCGAGCGGTCCTCGTCGGTATCCTCTATGCGCAGGATAAAGGTTCCGCCGACTTTCTTGGCGAAAAGATAGTTAAAAAGCGCGGTGCGGGCGCCGCCGATGTGGAGGTGGCCGGTGGGCGAGGGAGCAAATCTTACGCGGTTCATATTGTTTCCTTTTTTCACGATGACTGAATTACTTCCGGCTTTCTTCCAGGAGTTCTTTGGCGTGTTTAAGCCCAAGTTCGGAGGATTGTTTCTTGCCGCCCAGCATGCGGGCGATCTCGCGCTCGCGGGCGGCGGGGTCGAGGAGGTTCACCGCGGCGGCCGAAACCCCGTTCTTTACGGCTTTCTCGACGAAGAAATGCGCCCCGCCGAAAGCCGCCACCTGCGGCAGGTGCGTGATGCAGAAGATCTGTTTGTCGCCCGCCAACCGGGCGAGTTTTTCCCCCACCAGGCGGCCCGTGACCGCGCCCACGCCGGCATCCACCTCGTCGAAGACCTGGGCGCCTATGCGGTCCGCGCGGGAAAGGGCGGTTTTAAGCGCGAGCATGATGCGCGCCATCTCGCCGCCGGAGGCGGTATAGCGCAGCGGCCGCAGCGGGTAGCCGGGGTTGGCGGTAAAAAGATATTCCACGGAGTCGCCGCCGGAGGAAGTTATACCCGCTTCGTCATAGGCGGCGTCCACGGAAAAGCGGACCTCTTTGAAACCGAGGCCCTGCGCCTCCTTAAGTATCTCGGCCGAAAGTTTCTTTGCCGCCGCCAGGCGTTTATCGTGAAGGGCCAGCGCGGCTTTTTCCAGCTTCCCGCTGGCCGCGGCCAGCTTTTTCTCCAGCTCCGAGCGGTCAAGCGTGAGGTCGTCGAGGCTGCTTACTTTGGCGCGAAGCTCGGCGGCCTTGGCCAGCACCGCGGCGATGTCGGCGCCGTATTTCTTTTTAAGGGTCTTAAATTTTTCCAGGCGGGAAAGGCAGCGGTCCACTTCGGACGGATTGGAATGTACTCCTTTCCCGTAGGAGCGGAGCTCGCCCGAAAGGTCGCGCAGCTCTATCGACGCCGAGGCCAGCCTCGCCGTCAAATGCTCGGCCGACGGGTCGATGGCCGACAGCGCCCTTATTTTTTCCAGGGCCTTTTCGGTATCTCCCGCGGCGTTATCAACAAGGGCGTGCGTTTCCCCCGAAAGGGTAAAAAGCTTCTCGGAATTCTTCAGGCGGGGCCAGAGGGCTTCCAGCTCCTCTTCCTCGCCTTCTTTTAAATTCGCGGCTTCTATCTCATTAAGCTGAAAGCGGTACAGGTCGAGGAGGCGGGCGCGCTCGTCCTCGGACATCGAAACGGCGTTGAGGCTCTCCTCCAGGGCGTGGGCCGCCTGCCAGGCCTCTAAGACAGATTTGACCTCTTTCTCAAGCTTGCCGTAGCGGTCAAGCAGGTCCCGCTGGGTTTCCGGCTTCAGCAGGCTCTGGTGCTCGTTCTGGCCGTGGAAATCCACGAGGAAGCCGCCTATTTCAGAAAGCTGCGCCAGCGTGGCCGGCGAACCGTTTATAACCGCCTTGGTGCGGCCTTTAGCGTCGGCCTGCCTGCGGATAGCCACGCTTCCGGCTTTTACGCCCCACCGCTCTATGAGGGCGGCCGGCAGGTTCTCCACGAGAAATTGACCCTCCACCTCCGCCGAAGCGGCGCCGGGCCTCAGGATATCCGACCCGGAGCGCTCGCCCAGCAGGAAGCCGAGCGCGGAAATTATTATGGACTTGCCGGCCCCGGTCTCGCCCGTGAAAATATTAAGTCCCGGCGCCGGCTCCAGCTCCAGGGCTTCTATCACCGCGAAATTCTTTATGGAAAGTTTCTTCAGCATGCTTACCGCCTATCTCTCCCCCCAGCTCAGCTTGCGGCGGAGGATATCGAAATAGGAAAAGCCCTCGGGCGCAAGCATCTCGAAACTGCGCCGGTGCCTCAGCACCCTGACTATATCTCCGGGCTCCAGGATAAAGTTTTCCTGGCCGTCTATGGAAAGGGACATAAGCTGCGGCCCGGAGCGGCCTCCGACCACGGTGACCTCCAGCTCTTCCTTCGCGGAAAGCACTATGGGGCGGTGGGTAAGGGTATGCGGACAGATCGGAGAAAGCAGGAAGACCTCCAGGTCCGGGATCACTATAGGGCCCGAAGCGGCCAGGCTGTAGGCGGTGGAGCCGCTGGGAGTGGAGACGATAAGCCCGTCGCCGAAATATTCCGACAGGAACTGCCCGCCGTAAGAGGCGCGGAGCGTAAAAGCGCGGGCCTCGGGGCTGCGTATCACGCAGTCGTTGAGCGCGGGCAGCGGGCCGAAAACCTCTTTCTTCCCGCGTTTTACGCTCACTGAAAGCAGGCTGCGCTTGATCTTCCTGAACCCGCCGGCCAGGAACAGGTCGGCGCTTTTCAGGAACTCTTTCTGCTCCATGCCGCTCAGGAAGCCCAGCCCGCCGGCGTTTATGCCCAGCACCGGGATGCCGCGCTTTATCACGTGGCGGGCGGCGTAAAGCACCGTGCCGTCGCCTCCGACGGTAACCGCAGCGTCCGCGTTCCTGATATCGCAGCAGGCGTCGTTAACGCAGACCCTCTGAACCTTGACCCCCGCGCCGCGCAGTTTTCGCTCGACCGCGGAAGCGTAGCCAACCGCTTTGCTGCTTTTGGAGTTGTAAAAAAGGATTATGCTCTTTATGCTTTTCATAAGTCGGTCTGCCTGCCGCTATTTGGCCGCCGGGTCCTTCTGCTCTATCTTGGCCCAGGTATCCTTCAGGGTGACCGTGCGGTTGAACACCGGCGCGCCGGGCTTTGAATCTTTCGGGTCGGCGAAGAAATAGCCGAGCCGCTCGAACTGGAAATGGGCGCCCGCCGCCGCGTTTTTCAAAGCCGGCTCGCAGAACGCGCTGTTTATTACTTCCAGCGAAGCGGGATTCATGTTCTCTTTATAATCGTGCCCTTCCTCTACGTCGTCGGGGTTGCGCTTTGTGAACAGCGCGTCGTAAAGCCGCACCTGGGCCGGGAGCGCGTGGCGCGCAGAAACCCAGTGGATGGTCCCCTTTATTTTGCGCCCGTCGGGCACGTTCCCGCCGCGCGTGGCCGGGTCATAGGTGCAATGGACCTCAGTTATATTTCCGGACGCGTCCTTGACGACAGTTTCGCACTTTATTATATAAGCGGAGCGCAGGCGCACTTCCTGGCCGGGCGTCAGGCGGAAGAATTTCTTAGGAGGAACTTCCTTGAAGTCGTCCTGCTCGACGTAGATCTCGCGGCAGAAAGGGACTTTGCGCGTTCCCGCGGCCGCGTCGTCGGGATGGTTCGCCGTCTCCATCTCCTCTACCTGGTCCTGCGGATAATTGGTTATCACCAGCTTGAGCGGGCGCAGCACGGCCATCGCGCGCGGCGAGGTCCTGTTCAGCTCGCCGCGGATGGAATTTTCAAGCACCCAGATATCTATGATGCTGTTGAACTTGGCCACGCCTATCTCCTCGCAGAAAGCGCGGATGGAGGAAGAAGTGTAGCCCCGGCGCCGGAAGCCGGAGATGGTGGGCATACGGGGGTCGTCCCAGCCGCTCACGTGGTTGTCCCTGACCAGCTCGAGCAGTTTGCGTTTGCTCAGGACCGTATTGCTCAGGTTAAGCCTGGCGAATTCAAGCTGCTGCGGGTGGTAGACGCCCAGCTCGTTCAGGAACCAGTCGTAAAGCGGCCGGTGGTCGGCGAACTCCAGCGTGCAGATGGAATGCGTTATCTGCTCTATGGAATCTTCGAGGCCGTGAGCCCAGTCGTACATGGGGTAGACGCACCACTTGGCTCCCTGGCGGTGGTGCTCGGCGTGCAGGATGCGGTACATGGCCGGGTCGCGCAGGTTGATATTCGGGTGCTTCATGTCTATCTTGGCGCGCAGGGTGCGCGAGCCGTCGGGGAACTCCCCGTTCTTCATCCGCTCGAAGAGGTCGGCGTTCTCCTCTACTGAGCGGTTCCGGAACGGGCTGTCCTTGCCGGGTTCCATAGGCGAGCCGCGGTAGTTGCGCATCTCTTCCGCGCTCAGGTCGCAGACATAGGCCTTGCCTTTTTTGACGAGCGTCATGGCCAAGTCGTACATCTGCTGGAAATAGTCGGAGGCGAAAAGCAGGCGGTCCTCGAAATCCCCGCCCAGCCACTTCACGTCCTCGATGATGGAATCCACGTATTCCTGCTCTTCTTTTGACGGGTTGGTGTCGTCGAAGCGGAGGTTGAACTTGCCCTTATAGTCGCGGGCGAGGCCGGAATTGAGGCAGATGGATTTGGCGTGGCCGATATGGAGGTAGCCGTTGGGCTCCGGCGGGAAGCGGGTATGGACGCGGCCCCCGTTCTTGCCGGAGGCCAGGTCGGCGTCTATTATTTCGCGAATAAAATTAGATTTAGGTTCCGGAGTTTCCATCTAAAAATTATAACAATTTATAGGTGTTTCGGGTTGCAGGCGTGCCGCGGGTGCCAGAACGCTAAAAGCGCTCGGCCCGCACCTATAAGCAGCAGACGGCTGGGCGGCCTACCATGCGGGCAGGAACGCAAAACCGGCGTCGTTCATCAAATTGCGTGGCGGCCTACCGTACGGGCCGGAACGCAAAACGCGTTCGGCCACACCGTGGCCTCACTCCTCCTCCGGCCTCGGCGCTACGCAAGCCTCGGCCTCCGGAAGAATGGTATGTTGAGGTGTCATGCCTCCCCCAGATGGTAAACTACATTTGGGAAACCACCAAAAGGAGGAAGCATGACACAAATCCACAGAAGTTACAACGCGGCGGACTATGACGTCTTTG